>CAYZJR010000024.1:0-28654 GCA_964478655.1 uncultured Candidatus Obscuribacterales bacterium | reverse complement strand
CACGACCACGAACACGAGCACAAGCAGGAAGTGCACGTTCACGGTCCCGGATGCAAGCACGACCATAAGCATGAACATGAACACAAGCTCGAGGAAAAAGGACACGTCCACGGACCCGGCTGCAAGCACGACCATAAGCATGAACATGAACACAAGCTCGAGGGAAAGGGACACGTCCACGGCCCTGGATGTTCACATGGTCACGAACACAAACATGAACACAAGGCTCACGTGCATGGTCCCGCGTGTTCACATGGTCATGACCACGACCATGATCACGACCACGAGCATGGGCACGGCTGCGGTGGTCATCACCACCATCACGAAAAAATAGATTTCGACGAGCGCAGACGAGAAGCCGCACTTCAGACACGCGCGGCAGAAACCGGAGGTAGTGCATGCCAGCTTGAGTTGGAAGTAGTTATCCCTGGAGAGACAGACGAATTCGGTCGCTTTGAGCAGCTTGAAAGAGCTCTCGAAAACCTTGTGGGCATTGGCGATGTACACGTTCGCAGAGACGGTGCGCAACCGGAAATTTGTATCCACTTTGATGAAGCCAAAATTGGAATTCCACAGATTCGCGAAGCAATAAACACAATCGGTACTCAAATTTCAAAACGATACCTTCAAGGTACTTGGTTTGTGCGCGGCATGGAATCTGCGCAATGCGGATACATGATTGAGCACGCACTGGGGCGTATGCCTGGGGTTCTCACAGCCAACGTCGCATACGCAGCAGAAAGATTAGTCGTGGAGTTTGATCGCGAAGCAACCACCACGAAAGAGATCGACAAACGCGTAACAGCGCTGGGCTATGACTTGGAAGAACCTTCGAAAGGGCACGCGTGTTCCTTCCATGCTCACGGGGGCGGTCTCGCGCCTCTTCTGCAAATGCCACTTTCCATTGCTGGAGGCGTGCTGCTTGCTGCAGGTTTTGCTTATCATCAGTTCGTCAGTCGAACCGATGGAATAGGCGACATCATCTGCTTGGTTGCCATGATCTGCGCCGGATTGTTTCCAGCCAAAGCGGCATTCAACTCAGTCAAGTCCGGTATCTTCGACATCGAAACTCTTATGGTTCTTGCCGCAATAGGTGCCGGTTTCCTTGGAGCATACTTTGAAGGTGCGTTCCTTCTTTTCTTGTTTAGTCTTGGTCATGCGCTGGAACATCGCGCAATGGATAAAGCAAGGCACGCTGTCGAAGAGCTAGGAAAGCTGCGACCATCAATGGCGATCGTAAAGCAAGGCGCAGAGACAATCGAAGTCCCTGTTCAAGAAGTAAAACGCGGCGACATCGTTGTAGTTCGCCCGGGAGATCGCGTTCCATTAGATGGAACCATTCGTGCGGGCAACTCATCACTCGACCAAGCAACCATTACGGGCGAATCCGTCCCCGTTGCAAAAGGTCCTGGTGACGACGTTTTTGCTGGAACCATCAATACTGACGGAGCGCTTGAAGTTGAAGTTAAGAAGCTCTCTTCAGAGTCTATGCTTGCAAAAATCGTAGACATGGTGTCAGAGGCAGAGGCACACAAGGGACAATCGCAAAAGTTCGCTCAAAAATTAGAAAGGACTTTTGTGCCTATCATTCTATTGGCGGCGCCTGCCTTAGCGGTCGTTCTTATGATGACTGGACTTCCACTAAAAGAAGCAATTTTGCGCGGTATTTCCTTACTGGTTGCGGCCTCACCTTGCGCCCTCGCCATAGCAACTCCTGCGGCAGTATTGTCGGCGGTGGCACGAGCGGCAAAGGGTGGCGTGCTGATTAAGGGAGGCGTACACCTTGAGACGCTTGGAAAAGTCGATGCGATTGCGTTCGACAAAACCGGCACGCTCACTATAGGCAAGCCAAGCGTAGTGGCAGTAAAACCAGAGCCGGACGTAACCGAAAATAATCTTTTGGCCATAGCTGCAAGCGCTGAATCACATTCCTCACACCCACTTGCCATCGCCATCATAGACGGTGCCAAGAAACGTGGCTGTTCCTTAACAACCGCAGAGAGAAGTGAAGCAGTTCATGGGCAAGGCGTGAAATCGGTCATCGATGGTAAATCGGTCTGGGCAGGCAACTCTGCACTGTTCCAACAGGAGCGCGGGCTACCTGCAAGCATTCAAGAGAGTGTCACCAAGCTCGAAGAAGATGGCAAAACTGTCGTCATCGTTTCATACGAAGAGAAATTCTTGGGCGTCGTCGGCATCGCCGACACTGTCCGCACAGAAACGCCTGCAGTGCTGAAAGCTCTTAAAGAGCTCGGAGTAGAACGCAGTGTTATGTTGTCCGGAGACAACCAAACTGTCGCAAAGGCGATCGCAAAACAGATCGGAATTGACGAAGCGCGTGCACCGCTAATGCCGGACGATAAAGCGAAATTTCTTAGAACCCTCGCTAATGGCGGCGGCGTGGCTATGGTGGGCGATGGCGTCAACGACGCACCAGCTCTGGCTGCTGCATCAGTCGGTATTGCCATGGGAGGTACCGGTTCGGACGTTGCATTGGAAACAGCAGACCTCGTGTTAATGAGCAAAGGATTGGAGCAATTGCCTTTTGCTGTCGAACTCTCCCGAGCAGCGACAGGCAAGATTCGTCAAAACCTTGCCATCGCACTTGGTGTCAGCGGCATCCTCGTTTTGGCATCGATCTTCGGCTGGGTGAACATCAGCCAAGCTGTAGTTCTGCACGAAGGAAGCACGCTAATTGTGTTGTTCAACGGTCTGAGTTTGATCAGTTTCCGCGGTCGCGCCAAAACAGCGTAAATAGGCAGCTATTTGCTCAGTTTCTGCGTGGCTTCAATCAAAGCTTTTTCTCGTTCCTTCAACTCAGGCGTGAGACTATCGCCGAAATCTTCCATCTCAAAGATTCTACGAATCTCGATGTCGCTGTCGTCATTCATTGGATTCGGGCATTTTTTCACCCACTCCAATGCTTCTTCCATTGATTTGACTTGCCAGATCCAATAACCGGCAACCAGTTCCTTCGTCTCTGCAAAAGGACCATCGATTACTGTTCTGTTCTTTCCAGAGAATCGAACTCGATAACCTTGCGAACTTGGTGCCAAGCCCTCGCCAGCGAGCATGATACCGGCTTTCACCAATTCTTCATTGAAGGCCGTCATTTCCGACAACAATTGTTCTGACGGCATTTCTCCGGCTTCCGAGCCCTTCGATGCCTTGACCATAACCATTACTCTCATTGTTCCTCTCCTTTATTTGATACTTTTGAAATTAACAGATTCTTCTCATAGTCACGCTTTCTTGGCGCTGAGTGCTTTCTCTTGTTCTGCAAGCTTCTTAACGGCCTCTTCCGCAAGTTCGAAATCGGAATCGCGTCTTTTCTTGCTGCACGTGCATTGCCATGGACGAAACAAACTTTCCGCCTCATATTCTATGTGGCAAACACATTCCAAGAGATTAAGCTAGAAAGATCCTGGGAGGAACGGATTTGAAGTTTGCAGTGACTGGATCACATGGTCTCGTTGGGTCTGCACTTTTGGCAGAGTTGAAGTCTTTGGGACACTCGCCAATTCGCATAGTGAGAGACAAGTCCGCAGGCGGAGCAGATTCCATATATTGGAATGCCCATCTGCGCGACAAGGATCTCGCCGCCCACGAAGAGGCTTTGCGGCAATTTTCAGAGCTCCAAGGAATTGTGCATCTTGCGGGTGAAAACATTGCAAGTCGATGGGACGACGAACAGAAGGCAAGAATTCGAAGCAGCCGCATCGACTCAACTCGAGCTCTGGCTGAAGATCTCCTGACTGTCAGCCAGACTTCCAACTCAAAGCCGCCGTTGATATGTGCATCTGCCATCGGTTTCTACGGTGATCGCGCAGACGAACTCCTAACCGAACAAAGCTCGCCTGGCAAAGGCTTTCTCGCAGATCTCTGCCGCGACTGGGAGGCTGAGGCACGGGCAGCCGAAAAAAATCAGATTCGCGTTGTCAATCTTCGGCTCGGCGTGGTGCTCAGCACTAAAGGCGGCGCGCTGTCAAAAATGCTGCTGCCATTTCAAATGGGAGCGGGCGGACAAATTGGTTCCGGCAAACAATACATGAGCTGGATCGCGCTCGATGACGTCGTCTCCGCTATAGTCAAATGTCTGACCGACGTCGAGCTCAACGGTCCCGTCAACATCGTTGCGCCGAATCCGGTTACCAACCTGGAGTTCACAAAGGCACTGGGCAAGACACTCGGAAGACCAACTATCATGCCGCTTCCCGCATTTGCAGCCAGATTGGTGATGGGCGAGATGGCGGACGAGTTGTTGCTTTCCAGCAGTCGGGTCATTCCCCAAAAGCTTGAGCAGAAGGGGTTTCAGTTCAAGTATCCGTTGGTGAATGAAGCTCTGCAGCACGCCATCAAAGATTAGTCCGACGCAGTAGATCTTCCTCGTGCGAAAAGCCCTTGGTATTTACGGTTTTCGTCGACTTGTAGTAAATATGGTAGTAGGAGATCCTCCAGCCTAGCCGAGATCTCTTTCACGCGCAGAACCTACACCTTGTTGTACTCCGGGTAACGCCGATGGATTCAGCCCCTCGACCGTTCGACAATCCATGTCCTCAACCAAATGAGGTTGGGTTGGAACAGCCCAAGCCAATCGCCGTTGGTCAAAACGAGGCGCGAGTCAGTCGTGCCCTGATACTCTCAGGTGGAGGCGCGCGAGGAGCCTACGAAGTCGGTGTGGCGAAAGCTTTGCTGGAACGCAAAATTCATTTCGACTATGTGTTTGGCACCAGCGTCGGAGCTATAAACGCCACTGGAATAGCACAAGGCAGCATCGAACAGTTGGAGAGATTGTGGACAACGACACGCGTTCGAGAGTTGTTCAGATTTCCAAATGCGTCTCATTTGAGACGAATGATCTTCGGACAGCGCCTCGGATTTCTCGATGCCACTCCTCTGGAAGAAATCTTGCGCAGAGAGATTGAATTCGAAAAGTTGAAGGCAAGCAAAACACGCGCAGGATTCATAACTACTGACTTGTGCAGCCTTGAGACGAGACTAATCACCAGTGATGAAGTGGAAACCAAAGAAGATCTGGTCGACATTCTCATGGCCTCATCGGCGCTGCCACTGCTGTTCCCACCAAGGCAAATTCGAGGTGGGGGATTGTGGATTGATGGCGGATTAGTGCGCAATACGCCAATTCACTATGCCATCAGACTTGGGGCGCGCGAAATTTTTGCTGTTTTGGTGGAGCCTTCAATGAAATCGGAATGCCCGACTTCAATTGTGGAGTTGCTTACGCGAAGTGTTGAGATCATGTTAGATGCTTCCGCAAGAAGTGGTATCGCCGCTGTGCATCAACACAATCGCGGTTTGTCCCTCATGACACTAAACGACGAGAACTGCAAGGGAAGCAACGGCAAGAGGCAACGTCACCCCGATGAAGTCAGCCTGAGAATAATCAAGCCTCGCAGACCGATAGTCGGATCGTTGCTCGACGTTGACCCGTTTGCGTCAAAATATCTAATTCATTTAGGATACGAAGACACCATCAGAGGTGACTTGGTTCATTAGAGCGTCGAGGATCGACTAATTGCGGCGCGCGCGATCGGCAGACGAAAGAATGTCTGCCGGCGAATCATCAAGACGCCATTCGGCCCATTCTCTGATTCGCTGAATTGGGCTGCTCAAGCATAGTTTCGCAATTTGTTTGACTTCATTGTCTTGCGCCGAAAGATCTTGATCTACGGTGCGCGCAAGATGTGTGCCTGCGCAGAAGTTCTGGAAAACATCTTCGTCTTGGGAGAATGTAGTCAGGACCGCTTCTGTGAGAGGCGGCACGACTGCACGCGATTTTTCGCCTACATATGGAATAGGTAAGTGCCAAGCCAATTTGCGTGCAAGGTTGTGTCCCTTCGATTTCACCCAAGAAATTGCGGCGTCGTTGGGAAGATGCTGGAAAAGCCTTTCGCGTCGAGCGGTTCGGAAGTGCCAACTGCGATCGTCACTCATCAACAATTCTTCCAACTCTGCAAACACAGAATTTGGAACGCGCTCTGCAATCGAAATCAGAACATCAATACATTCGCTCTCCAACTCGGGAGTCTCAGCGGTGCTCGCCATCAAGCATTGCAACCCTACAGCAGCAATATTTTCGGGGCAAATATTTGCCAACTTCGATAGAATGCGAGTCAACTTATGAGTCGAAGTCAAAATCGCCGACTCAGTTGTGGTCGGCAACATCAAAAACTCAACTGTTCCATTCCTCACATCCTCTTGTGAGAAGATGCTTCGGCTTCTTGTCGCTTCTTCTTGTGTCAGGCGCGACGCGATTAGTTCCAATCCCAATTGGCTCGCGATAACCTTACCCGCCGCAGCAGCAGAGCGGATTCGATCGAAGACCAAACGAAATTCGTCTTCGGATAGCGGATCGTCACCAAAAATGAACACATCCAAACATTGAAGTGGAAGTTGATCGGAATCGACCATCTTCAAGGTTCTCTCTAAGCCGCGTGTTTGTCGGCGAGTCGAAACACTTAGCTTGTGCGCAAGCCATGGCGACTGTGATTCAAGTTGATCCAATTGCTGGTTTATGCGACCAACGTTTGCCGGGTGCGTTGTGACATTGCCGAAAATGTAGCCTTTGGCAAGATTCGCCGAAAGTGACTTAAGGCTGCCCAAACAAAACATCTCGAGATATCGATTCTCTTTGTCGAGCCCACCCAGCTCATTTCCAAAGAACCAGGCATGTTTCGCACTCTCTGAGCAGAGCCAGCGCAACTCACCTTCAAGAGAAATATTCTCTTTGAATACTTTCTCCGCCATGCTCTTAATGCGCATCATGTGTTCGGCGTGAGACTCTTCGTTGGCAACGGAAACACCAAGCAGGGCCATCAACTGTCCGTGCAAATCCTTGGGCTCGATGTTGTCCAACCACGAGCGAACTTGCTTCACATAATCGTCGTTCTGACCGTCTCGCTGAGCAGTGTGCAAGAAGTCTCGCACTGCTGCAACTACAGTAGCGCTGACTACTTTATCTTCTTTCACCATTTCAAACAGCTTGGTTAGCGGTTCAAGAAGCCCTTCTTTCAAAATCAAACCGCTGCAACTGAGCAACCCTGTAGCCAGATTCTTCAAACCCTTCTGTTGTGCGAGCTTGGTAGCTTGCGTCAGAACCAAATCGATCGCTGCTTTTCTTTCGGCTTGAGATCGCATCCATTGCATCGGCGGCTCTGTGTTGCTGATCGTCAACGGTGGTTCTACATTGTCGGTGCGAGGCTCGCCGGCGGCAGCCTTGAGGATGGCGACGAGACCTCCACATGCGAGATCGAGTTGCGCGTCGGATTCACCGGAAAACAACGATTCGAGTAACCAATATCGTCTCGAAAATGCAAGCGGCGTTCCCGAGTTATCTATTAGAAAGAGTCTCTGCCATGCCTCAGTCGCGCCTGTGGGCTCTGGTTCTGACAGCGCCAGCTTACGCAAAATGAATTCGCCATCTTCAAAGTACTTGGCATAGGCAGACAGCGATCGACCAAGTTTGATCAACCTGTTTCTGTCGGTGATGTTTTTCTGTCCGGTGGTGAGCTTGCGGAAACCCTGCCAGCGGTCGTTTCCGATGTACTCTAAGAGCACCTTCAATACCGGAATGAACGATTCGGGATCTTCAGTAATCAGGTTCGAAAGTCTCTCGATTACTTGTCCTTGCATGAGCTGCTCGGGTTTTATTGAACGTGCCCAGTGCAGGTAGTATGTATGTCTAACATGCGGAAAACTGCTGCTTTCCACGCGTGAGTAGGACAAACCGTTAGACTCTTTTGAGACCCAGTCCAAAAATGAGTAGACATCGCCTTTTGCCCAGCGTTCCCACGCCAAGTCGAAGGCCGCCTGCGCCACCACTTCCGGTGTCACGTAGTAAAACCAACCTGCGCGATCGAGGAATGCATTTGACGCCACCATCGTGGCGGCAATTTCTTCGAATTTTTGACTTGGAATACCGGTGAGGTTAGAAAAGAAGGCTTGTCCAGCCTTCCAAGGCCCCTTGAACTCAAATCGAGGCACCAAGCTCAGTGCTTCCAGAATTATGATTTCTTCTTCGGTAAGACGCTTTTGCAAGTAATCTACGATGCTCTCAGGCACGGTTTTGCCACGAGGCAAAAACTTGGATGCATTCAGACTCAAATCAGCGGCAAGTGCAACGGAGCCCTTTGCCAGCTTTGCATAGGCTTGGCGCCTTGCTGCCGAGACTCGTGGGAAATTCAGTTCAAGGATTGTCTCGATGATTTCATCGGACATGCGCGGCACTTCCAGCTCCGGTCCGTGCGGCAGGTCTGCCGAAGTCGCCTCTGCCGCTTCTATTGCAATAACTCGCACCCGGTCGCTGTGTGCGTTTAGCCAAGTTTGAATTTTGCCTCGCCAGAACCGAGAGCACTGATCGGTTACCAAAATCGCTTTATGTTCCGAGTTACGCGCCAACATCTCAGCGATTCGAACCGCCTCGTATTGATTGCGTGTGTAGAGAACCAACGGCTGAACTTCCTTCGCCTCGCGAAGAGCCTCTAGAACGAGCCTTGATTTGCTGGTTCCGGAAGGACCCAACAATGTAAGGATTACTTCGCTGACCGGTTTGCCGAAATCGACATGCTTCGAAATAGCATCAAGCACCGGTCTCCACTCAGGAACCTCGACAAACTTTTTGACTTGCCCGAATACTTGTTTTTGCCACCGCTCAAGATCAAGGCAGAGATAACGATTTGACAGTTCCGCCAGTTCTTTTGCCCCCAACACATGCACAGGCGGCGACGCCTTATTAATGTCCGTGCACGCCTTGTTGAGCCGCTTCTCCAGAGTCTTTCGAGAGTCCGCGCTCAAGTCCTCACACACTGCGACTCTCAATGCATACCCTTCCTGAATGCATCGATTGGTGTGTGGTCTGGTTAGCTTCAACTCCAAAGCCTGTGCAGCATTGCCCCGGCTCATGTCCGTTACGTAAGTCCAAACACTTGGCACTTGCATCCAACCAGTCGGATCGTCCGGAATTCCGGCTTTTATGCGAAGATGCACGCCATCTTCACGCAATTTCTTCTGCCAATTGCGCCTAATCTGCGACTCAGGCATGCCATGCGCAGTGCAGACGGTGATTACAAGAGTCTCAATAAACTCCCTAAACGAGCGGTCTTCCTCGAAAAGGTAATCAGTTATTGCCCGACCAAGCGGGTCGCCTCTAAGGGCCAAGATATCAGCGGCAACAATCGGCATCGAAAGGTCTCAGGGAAGTTTCCAAAACGTCGGTTGGCTGGCTGACGCCACCCGATAGCCGTCAATGTTCCTGCAACGCGGCTAAAAGGTCAAGCACTGAAGCGAGTTTTTCCAATTTCGTACAATCTTAAGTGGTCTTTCGTGGACAAAGTCGCCGCTTGGCTTCAAAAGAGGAACTAATGAATTTCAATAAGGTCCTGATTTCGACATCGGTCTGCTTGTCAATGGTCTTCATTGCCTCTGCGCCAAACGTACGCGCTCAAGAAACTCCGCAGTCGGATGACCTACTTAAACTCAATCAGACTTTTGGGCAGTGGTATGCAACCACGAAAACCGAGATACGGCAAAAGCTCGGACCTGTGCTGATAGTCACAGACAAAATCACACTCATCAACAAAGGCACCGAGAAAGAGTACACCTGGTTGCCTGAGCGGTATACACAGCTGAAAACCATTGATCACGGCGCTTTAGCCGTGTTTGTGGCATTGCTTAACCACCGCGATAAAAAGTTCAGTCCCGAACTTTCCGACCGCCTCAAGGCGCTAAAAGTGGAAATTACTAAGGCTCTGGATGAACTAGAAGGACACCGCGGCTCTGTTGATGGCATCGATGTCTCATTAAGAAGGCAAGAAATGATTGCGACAGAGACGATTGCATTTATCGATTGGGTCTTGGCTTTGCAAACAGTTAGCGCGGAACAGCTTCTAGGTTTCACGAGAAACATGAGATATAAAGTCATGGAGAACGCTTCTGATGCGACGTTTGACGATATGAGAGCCTTCGATCAAGCAGTCGTTAAGTTAAAGCGCGACCTCACAGCAAACGAGTGGAACTCTATGTATGTAGTCATCAACAGCGGTCACATGCCGCGTCAACAACATACGAAAATGCAATATTGGTTGAAGTTGTTGCGTGAACCCCAAGAAGGCGGCCGCATAGTTTACTTCGAAGGTCCAGACGATCGCGAAGGTGCGCTGGATTTGCTGGCGACCCACATATTGGATTCGCAAATGGCAGAGCACTTTTTTGACGACAAATGGAGAATGCATCGCGACTTGCTGAGCGATGCAGCTGCTGCGTATTTGAAGAAGAACAAAATCGAAGCTGCGACTTCGCCATCTAAACAATAGGGCTGAATCGCCTAGCCTGTCCCTTGGAGCCCCTCAGCCACACCGTTGATGGACATCAAAACGGCATCAAGCAGTTCGTCGCGATCGGATTCTTCGCCAAGCACCATCGGTGGTCTCGTCTCTTCTTGCTCCTGCACGTCGCGCCGTCGCAACTGCTTCAACAATTTCACCTGCAGATAACTCATAGGATCGACATACGGATTGCGCAAGTCGATAGAACGCCTCAAGTACTCAGTCTCTTCGAGCAAGGCGCCGTTACCCGAGATTGCCAACACTGCGCGCACCGATGCATTGTATTCATCGACTACACGAGTGAGAAACTTTTCTTTGAGCTTTGAAGACGTGACAAGTTGATTCGCATAGTACGAGGCAATGTCCATATCAGTAATGGAAAGAGCAGTTTCAATTTTGCCCACCAAACCGTTGAAGAACGGCCACTTCGCGTACATTCTCTGCAGGGTTGGCAGCAGGTTTTCTGACTTCACTCGCACACAACCATCAAAGGCACTGCCAAACCCATACCACGCCGGCAATAAGAATCTGCTTTGAGTCCATGCAAACACCCAAGGAATGGCGCGCAAGTCAGAAATTGAGTTACTGCCTTTGGTTCTGCGCGAGGGTCGTGACCCCAACCGCAAGCGGGATATCTCGTTGATTGGCGTTGTCTGCAAGAAGAAATTGACAAAGTCCGGGTCTTCATAGACGAGCGCTCGATATGCATTGAACGCGGACTTGGAGAACTTCTCCATGATCTCGTACCAGGACTTATCCTCAGTGTCGTCTGTATGTTTGGAGGCTTCCTTCACAGTCGATTCAATCACTGCTGCCGCTAGTCGATCGAAATTTCTCACCGCAATGCCGTGCAATGCGTACTTAGAGGAAATCACTTCACCTTGCTCGGTGATTTTGATCCGTCCCGACACCGTGCCTGGTGGTTGCGCCAAAATCGCTCTGTGTGTAGGTCCGCCGCCTCTTCCGATTGTTCCGCCTCTGCCGTGGAAGAGTCTCAGTTTGATTCCTGTCTTTTTGGCGAGGTCTACAAGCTTCTTCTGCGCCTTGTACAACTCCCAGGTCGATGTAACGATGCCACCATCTTTGCCACTATCGGAATATCCGATCATGATTTCTTGAAGGTCATCACGGCTCTTCAAATATTCTCTATATATAGGAACATTCAGGAGTTTGGCGAACAGTTCTGGTGCTCCGCGTAAATCTTCGATCGTTTCAAATAATGGAACAACACTTATCCGTTGCTTGCCACCCGATTTTGCGTCGAAGACACCGGCTTCTCGTGCGAAAAGAAGAATTGACAAAAGATCGGCCGCGCTGCGCGTCATGCTCACGATGTAGGTGTCGAGAGCCCGCTCACCGAAGATCTCCTGGCCCTGAGCCATGGTTCTGAACACCTCGACTGTTTCATTCGTTTGAGCGCTGAAGTCGAGTTTACTGGGAATCAATGGACGCCGAGACTTTAACTCATTGCAGAGCCATTCAAATCTTTCCTCTTCGCTGAGCGAACCGTATCCCAACTCAATAACGCCGAGGTTCTTCGTAATTTCGTCGAGAGCTTGCGAGTGCCTGCTGCTGTGTTGACGCAAATCCAACTTCGCGAGGTGGAAACCGAAAATGTCGATCGTGTATAGAAAACGGTTCACGCGTTTGAAGCTCGCAGAGCAGCCTGCTTGCTCCAGACTGGTTTTTAGCAGCGCCACCTCGTCATAGAGCTGGTCGGAACTCTTGTAATACGTTCCCTCAGCAAACTTGTGTCCACGAGCCAGGTCGTCCACATTCAATTCATTCGAGTCGGCGAAGAGTTCGAGCGTGTTTCTCAGTTTCTGCTGCACGAACAAAAGTTTTTGCCGATACGGTTCGAAGTTGAAACGACCGGAAATTCTGCTCACAACATCAGGCATTAGCTTCACGTCTGCCTGAATTGAGGCTGCAAGTTCCGCAGCCACAGGTACGCGGTTCTGGGAGTGACTCAATTCACTGAAAAGAGGTTCCAACTCCTTCAAGTAGCGCTTCAAGATGACTTGCTTCTGCAGAATCAGCGTCCGCATCGTTACTTCAGGCGTCACAAACGGGTTACCGTCGCGGTCACCACCGATCCAAGAACCGAATTTTATGAAATTGATACCGCGAGTATTGGGGCTTGCAATCAACCCACCGTACTTTTCCGACAGTCCATCGAGCTTTTCGACCAGCTCTTCATGGACTGCTACAACCGCATCCATAACGACGTTATCGAAGTGATAGAGCCCGTATTTAACTTCGTCCATCACCGATGGCTTAAAGTAGATTACGTGATCGCTCAGCCAGAGAGACTCTACGACAGACCGAAGATCTGAGTTTATCTCCTGACGGTCTTGGTGAGTCAGCGGTGGATGATCTTGCGCATAGAGGCAACGCGCCAAATCAAGCTGCTTCAACAAGACAGTTCGCCGAGTAATTTCTGTCGGATGAGCTGTAAAGACGACTTCAATATCGAGATTGGCCAACGTTTCAGCAAGCGACTTCGAGGACACACCCGACTTGCGCAAACTCTCAAATAAACTATCAAGCGACTCAGGTTGAATTGCATTGGGCTCGGCAGACTCGCGCTGCGCCTTTCTTCTGAGGCGATGATTCTGCTCTGCAATGTTGATCAAATCAAAGTAACACAGAAACGCTTTGATAATCTTCGCGGACGTATTTAGATCAACCTTGTCGATAAGTTCCGACAGTTCCAACTTCAATTCTTCAAGGCTCTTCGCCTCTCTTAACTTACTGTCGCCCGTAGTCGGGTCAGCATGAATGGCCTTGCACAACTTTCTAAACGCCTCGACTAACTCGAGAACCTCAGCGCCTTCGAGATCTTTTATGGTTTCGCCAAGCAAGACGCCCAACGCCTTCACGTCTTCACGCAGCGGTTTGTTGCGATCTTCCAATGCCTTCCTTTCGGCTATCGTTTTCTCCATAGGAGTTCTCCGCGCAGACACAGCCTGCAGTTTTTGGTGCTCATCCAACATATAAGAATAATCTACTGACAATCCGCACGGCGAGCGCCGCCCAACAAATGCTAGAGTATTTCGATTCAACGACCAACAAGGCGACATGAGCGACATCATCGATATATCGGTAAATGTAAGGAATGGCATGCCGACCTGGCCTGGCAGCGTCGGCTTCAAGCTGTGGCAAGAGTCTCATCTCGACAAAGGCGACCCTTGCAACGTTTCGGCGATGCAGCTCGACGTGCATGTAGGAACGCACATTGATGCACCATGGCATTTTTTGCAGGACGGAAGCTCCGGCGACTCAATTCCGCTGGAGCGGTTTGTAGGCGACGCGTATGTCGCACATTTGCCGGCAGCCAAATCAATCGGTGCTGTCGAGCTAGCGTCAATTCCGATGCCCAAAGGCACGACCAGGCTCTTGCTCAAGACAAGTAATTCGGAACTCTGGAAGAACGACACACATGAGTTCACCAAGGACTTCGTAGCAATCACCGCCGATGGTGCGCAATGGATCGTAGACAATGGTATCCAAACTATCGGTGTGGATTACTTATCAGTTCAGCGTTTCCACGATGACTCCACCACACACAAAGTATTGCTGTCCGCGAAAACAGCCATCATTGAAGGGCTCAATTTAAGTGGTGCTGCAGAAGGAACATATGAACTCATATGCTTGCCTTTGAAGTTGATCGCAACGGATGGAGCGCCTGCACGCGCCATTCTTCGACCGCTCCGTGCCTAGCGCTTGCCCGCTTTTTTCTGTTTTTCTTCCCAGTCGCGCAAGGCTTGCACACCGACTTCGAAGTCTTTTTCACTGACATAAAAGTTGTGAGCTCCGTCATTGCGATCAGGATTTCGAACGTAATACAAATAGCCGGTGTTGCGGGGATTGAGAGCAGCGTCTATTGAGCTGGCACCGGGATTTCCAACCGGCGCTGGCGGCAATCCAAAATTGAGACGAGTGTTATACGGAGACTTCCTGTCAATGTCGCTCTGGTAGACGATGCCATCATACTTCCAAGTTCCGGCAAGTTTTGATGCGTAAACCAGCGTGGAGTCCACGCCCAGCTTCATCTTCTTTCTCAGCCTGTTGTAGATGACTGAAGCAACAATAGGTCTCTCGTCAGCAAGCTTTGCTTCGGTTTCGATGATCGATGCGATAGTGATCGCTTGATGGGGTGTCAGGTTAACCGTTTTCGCGCGTTGTGCGAATTTCTCGTTCCACACTTCCTTAAAACGCCGAACTGCAGCACCGATGATATCTTTGGCGTTGTTTTCAGGCGCAATAAAATACGTGTCCGGAAAGATGTACCCTTCAAGGCTATCCGCATTTTTGTCGAGATCTCGAATCGACGTCGTATCTTTGATCAATTTTAGAACGTCATCGCTCTTCTTAACTTTGAGCGCAGGCGACGCAGCCATCGCATTGGCAATATCCCATCGAGTCCAGCCCTCTACAATGGTAATCCTAGGCAATTGATCGGGCCCTTGCTGCAAGCGATCGAGCACCTCAATCGGTGTCATTGCTTTCGAAAATGTATAAGTTCCTGCCTTAATGTTGATGGTAGGCACCTTAAGTTTTACATACAATTTCAGTGGCATACTTCGCTTCAGGAGCCCAGCCTCAGCAAGTTCCGTCAATATTTGCTCAGTAGTCATGCCATTTTTAACAACTACTCTTTTGGGCGCAGCCACGTCGCCGTAGACAATACTCAGCTCGTTCCACATCTGATAAACATACATAGCGACCGCCGCCAACCCTATTATTAGGGCGAGCGAAACTATTTTGATGATGCGCATCATTTAGGACGCTATTCCAATCTAGTCCATTCGGAGTTTCGAACGAAGCTCAGCTACTGCGGCTTCCAGCGTGATCTCATGCTTGCGAATTTTGACCTGCGCTTCCAATGCCATCACAATAATTGGTCGCGACAAAATTCTCAACTGGGCAATTGTGCGACCGAGCGGCAGACCATTCTGCTTCGAAATCTGAAGGATGTCTTCCACTTGTGTGGCAGTCAGCAAACCGGTCTTCTCTAGAATCTCGCCGAGGCGACCTTCTTCGCCACTGTAGTGGACAAATGCAGCAGCCTTCAAAGCATCTTCCAGTGCCAGTCCTTCTAACGTGCGCTTTGCACGATCTTGTACGTAAGCATTGTCATCAACAGCCAACTGATGAAGTATAGGCAACGGCATATCGGGATCTCCGGCCATGCCAAAGCGAACCTGCGGGCTCTCATCAGCAGCCAGACGCTCGCGCATCTCTACGGGAGTATTTTGATTACGTCCAACAGCAACTCTCACTTCCGGGTCGTCATCAGTCGCAAGACGCTCGAGCAAATCGGAAGGAGTGCTCGGATTGCCGGCCAGTCGCTGTTTAATGCGTGCACTGGCCTCACGAATGAGCCCCCGAAGTTCTTCCACGGGAGTTGCTGGATTACCTGCTCGGATATAACTTTCGTAAATTGCCATAATCTCGCTGTTTGCGGGGATCGCCGAGTTCTAAATACCCCGAAACTCATCCTTTGAAACCCCCACCGAATGGCTGCCCTTCACCATCCCTCACAATTTCCTCACGCACTAGCAGTAAGTTGGTTGCAGACGGACCAGGTGCGCTTCAGACATGACTGAAGCAGTCCTCTTCTAGCAGCGACCTAGATGCACCAATCTCCTGGTGGTAACCAAGAATAGCTTTGATTCACTGTCGAGCGCCGCTGGACATGGAGGTTTAAACCGAATGAAGTCAGCTGAAACATTTTTCGGGCAGTTATTTCGGTACCGCGGACGGTGCCCGCCCTGCAATGGTCAACACTTGTAACTATGACCACTTCAAACGTACATTCACACTCTCCGAACACAACCGGTTACGTTTGCTGCTCCTGCTCACTCTAAATGGTTATCGTGTGAAAGTGGCGAATTCCAGTATCCATAACGGATATCGAGTACAACCATTAAACTGCGACACCCGAAAGAGTGATACAAAACATCCTGATGAGCCTTGTCAATCACCCCTTTAAGTGATAGAAATCTGTATAGGAGTTGATTGTTGAGCTGTTGGAGATGGTGGCAGACCGGAACATCCGGTAATGGAGTCCCTTTTGAATATTTCAGACCAGGAATCGTGGGTGGATGACTTAGACCCGCAATCCCCGCTGAGACGTCGCACTGTTAAGTTGGTATCTGCTGCTCTGGCTGCCGGTCAGGTGATCGCACAGGGCATGGTTCCAGCTCTAGCTCAAGACGCCTCACAGGCGGCGACTACAACGACGACGACCGCGCCGTCGACACCGGCGCCCGCGTCAGCGCCCGACCTCTCTGCCGGGCTGCACCTCGACTTGACCTCCTCGAATGCCAGTATTGCCAACACTGCAGCGAATCCCGTCAACGTCCAGGTCGGTGGCTCTATAGCGGCCAACGGCGCAGTCACCGGCGGATCTTCGGTCACCTTCAACCCTGGTCAATCGCTGACCCCAGCCCAATATCTAGCAGTCACCCAAGTTCTTCAGAATAACGGCATTCAGAATCTTCTCCTCGATGCGGGCGGGTTTGCCACCGGCGGTTTTGCGACAGTATTGCCGACAACCCTCAACAATCTCGCCTCATTGACGATTCCATCTGCTGTTTCCCTCAACTCACTCAACTTCACCTCTTCAAACCCGTTTATCGTCACCGGCTCCACTTCAATAAGCGGAACGATTTTTTCCGGCAACACTATTGCCAATCAGAGCTCCATGTTTAACCTCGGTTCGTTAAATGTTGGACCAGGCGGATTGTTCACCAGCATTTTGCCGGCGTCGAGCTATCTCACAAACGTCTTCTCGACACAAAACCTCACTCTCAATGTTCTCAACAGTGTCGTGAACAACGGCACAATCTCCGCACTCGGCAATTTGAACATCAATGCCGGCGGTTCCATCATCAACCAATCGATTGCCGGGTTCTCTCCTGCAACAATGATGGCGCAGAATCTCAACCTCACGGCCAACCTCGGCAACTTAGTTAACTCCGGTTTACTAGCAGCCACCACGGGTAATATCAACATCGCAACTCAACAAGCGATGCAAAATCTGATGGTGAATAACCTCAACGGGCGAATAGAAGCGCTCAATGGTGTTATCAACATGAGGAGCACCGCCTTCGCAGAAGCTGCCAACCTAAACGTCACCGGCGGAGACTTGTTGGCTCGCGAGATCAATCTCTACTCCGGCGCCGGCAATTTGTTTGTGGATGTGAACAATCTGGGTCAGGATGTCACTACTTTTGCAAACAACATCGTAGTGCACTCGAAAAATGATCTGACTATCAGCGACTTCGTCGCGACCGGCGATCCAACATTCACCTCTACCGGAAACCTCAATCTGACCGCCGCAAACGGAGTGACCTCAGGGGGTCCTTTAGTCGCTGTTGCCGGCGGCAATGTAACCGCATCTGGTGGCATCAACACGACTGTAGCGGGCGGTGCCGGCGGTAATGTCGTAATGGTTGCGGGGGCAGCGTTTACAACTTCAGGGGTAATTCCCAATCAATCTGTAAGCATCACAGGAGCCTCTACGACAGGCGGCAACATCGCATTAACGGCTACTGGCAACTCTATCAACACGAGTGGGCTCGCAGGCAAAGGCGGTGACGTTACACTCGTTGCATTTGAGAATCCCACTACTGGTGCCAACGGCAACATCAACATCGACAATGCTGCGACCATAACCACCGGAGGCACGGGTGCAGCCAACGGCAATGTAACGCTGGTCGCACAAAATGCTGTCGGAACAACAGAGATGGCCGCGATCAACACCAGCGGTGGAACATCCGGAACAGGCGATGTAATCATTCGATCGGCTATTCCTTTCCCTACTGTCAGCGCTGTAAATACTGCGAACATTTCAGGAGTAGATGGTACCTTATCTGGTGCACCACTTCTTGGAGGTGCTCTGCAAAATGGTGGCATTAGCCTTCGGAACATCACTACCGGCGGTGGCAGCATCACCGCAGAAAACACGACTGGTGGCACGCTGCAACTTCTAACCGGCGGTACACTCTCAACTGGTGGCGTAGGCGCAATAACTCTAAACGGTGGGACAACAACTCTTAACGCGACAACGAATATCAACAATTTCTCGAATTTGAACTTGGCGTCTACCGCCAACATGACACTCAACGGAAGTATCGCAGGCACTGGAGGCACGATCTCGGCCATATCGGGTGGCACACTCACCACCGGCACCGCATCATCGATAACTAACAATGCTGGCGGGACTGTGTTGCTCAAAACCAATGGCACCACGCTTACTGTGAATGGCACAGTAGATACTAGTGCCGGCGGAGGAGCGATTTCCGTCGAATCTGCCACAACCATCACCACAGGCGCCAGTTCTTCCATAAAGAGCGCTAACGCAAATATCACTATGACCGGCGGCAGCGGAAACAGCGCTTTGTCCGGAAGCATTAGTAACAGCGGACCGACCGCAAACATAACTGTTCAGACTGCCGGTAACCTGACGCAAGGCGTCGCGGCCTCTGGAGCAGGTTCTATCACAAACAACAGCGGCGGCGCTATTCAGTTAACATCAACTGCAGGCAGTGTCACAGTAAATGGAACATTGGATGGAACTACCGGTTCGCAAATCGGTGTCAATGCCGGCACCACAATTGGTACCGGAGCACTCTCTGTAATCAGGACAAGCGGCGCTGACATCGGACTTACTGCTACGGGGACGGGCGCAAGCACACTCTCAGGGAGCATAGCTGCCAGTGGAGGTCCGTCCAACATAACCATACAAACAACGGGTGGCTTGACGCAAGGCGCTGCAGCAACTGGCGCAGGCTCTATCACGAATTCAAGCGTCGGTTCAATTCAGTTAACCTCAAGTGCGGGTAGTGTGACTGTAAACGGAACATTGGACGGTACCGGCGGTTCGCAAATCGGTGTCAATGCCGGCACCACAATTGGTACCGGAGCACTCTCTGTAATCAGGACAAGCGGCGCTGACATCGGACTTACTGCTACGGGGACAGGCGCAAGCACACTCTCAGGGAATGTGGTCGCCAATGGCACCACATCAAACATAACTATACAAACAGCCGGAGGCCTCACTTACGGAGCGACCGCAGGCACAGGCTCCGTGACCAACAACACTAACGGCACCACGAGTCTGACTTCGACCGCCGGTGCGCTCACAGTAAACGGCACGGTAGACGGAACCTCTGCGTCGTCACCTATTACCCTGGCAGGATTCACTGGGCTCACAATCGGGACCAACGCGAGTGTCAAGACCGATGGGGCTTCTGCGCCTATTCAAATTTCGTCAACGAATGGAACTGTCACAGTCAACGGATCCGTAAACGGAACAGCAGGCTCTCCAATCACAATCACAGCCGGCAACGCCATCAATTCCGGTGCCACCTCGTCTATTCGGACTTCAGGTGCAAACATCAGTTTGGTCGCCTCGGGTGCCTCAACAAGCACTCTTAATGGAACAATCAGCAATGGCGGCGCTGGAGCAGGCATTTCCGTTCAAACAAACGCGGGACTAATTGTTGGAACTACAGCAGGTGCCGGAGAGATTAGCAATAACGGCGGCAGCGGCATCCAACTTACATCAAACGCAAATAGCGTGACTATCAATGGTCGGCTGGATGGAACTTCGAGCACACCCATAACCGTCAATGCTGGCACGACTCTTGCAGCTGGTGTCAACTCTGTCATTACCACATCTGATGCAGCAATCAGTTTAAGTTCGACCGGTACGGGTGCAAGCACGCTTCAAGGTACGATTACTTCTAACGGAAGCACTGCATCAGGTATCACGATTCAAACTGTCGGAGCTCTCACGTACGGCACTACGGCCGGTGCAGGCACTATTACGAACAATACCGGTGGGAGCATTCAACTCGGTTCATCGGCAGGCGCGCTTACTGTCAACAGCACAATCGACGGCACACCAGCATCATCAGCAATCACACTGACTTCGTCAGGCACACTGACTGTTGGAACAAACGCAAACGTCAGGACCACCGGGAGTTCTGCTCCGATTCAGCTTACATCGTCCGCCGGTAGTGTGTCCGTCAACGGAAGAATCGATGGAAACACAGGCGCTCCGATCACTGTCAATGCGGCAACGACACTTGCTAGCGGTCTGACATCAGTCATAACCACAACAGACGCCGGAATAAGTCTGAACTCCTCAGGCACAGCAGCTAGCACGCTTCAAGGCGCCATAACGCTCAATGGTAGCTCTGCATCCACCATATCGATCCAGACCAATGGTGCACTCACGTATGGAAGCACCGCCGGAGCAGGCACTGTAACAAACAACACTTCCGGTGGCATTTCCTTTCAATCCCTTGCAAGTAGCGTGGCCGTTAACGGCACAGTTGACGGACGGGCTGGTAGTTCGCCAATTACCGTAACCGGTGCTACAACAATTGGAACTGGAGCGGCGTCTCTCATAGAAACAGTTGACGCCGACATCAACCTCAACGGGACTTCAGGCACCAGTACCCTGTCCGGCAGAATCACCAATAGTGGAACCGGAAATACTAGTGTCACTACTGGTGGTGCACTCCAACTTAACACCGCATCCACAATTGACAATGGAACATCAATTAACATCACCTCCACCGGGAACTTGACCCTTCTGGGTAACGCAACCAGCGGTGCGAAAGTGACTGGTACCGGCACAGCTATAAACCTGATATCCAATACCGGAACCATATCTCTTCAGCAATTATCGGGTATCAATACTAGCGATTCAGATGTAAGACTATCGTCAGCAGACATCTCATTGGCGGCAAACTCCTCGATCGTCACGACAGGCGCGGCAAGTACAGTAACCCTTATGCCTGTAGGCACACAGCAAATCCGTATTGGTTCAACTGGCGGCTACAACCTGGCTCCTGCCGAAATTAATACAGTGACCACGCCGAACCTGATTATTGGCTCCACCACGAGTTCAGGCGGCATATCTCTAAGAGCGAGTCTGACCACAGATTCTGACATAGGTAACGTGAGCTTCATCACATCCGGCAACTATGACACCAACTCCGCAGCCAATAATTTAGACATCAGAAGCGGCAACGGATTGCTGACGATTATGGCTGCCGACTATGCAAGTTCTGGTACTGTAATGGCTACGCCGAGCGTCACATTGGCACCCGTCGCTAACCAAAATGTGCGGATTGGTGGCGCAGTTGTAGCCGGTTCGTTCAACGTTTCTACCGCAGAAATCGAAGCAATCACAACAAATACATTGATTGTCGGTCGCACCGGTAGCACTGGAAACTTCAATGTCAACACTCCGATAGATGTGGCAGGTTCTGGAGCGGGCGCATTTAACCTCCAATTCTTGACCGGTGGCACATATGACGGCGGCACAAACACGGTCGCGTTAGGCGGGCACACGATGTCCGTAACAGCGAATCAAATAGCCAACACAGGTGCTGTCTCGGGCACCACAGGCAGTTCCTATACTGCAACAACCATTGCCGGTGCATCAGCGCCATCAATCAATGTCAATCAAGCAATCTCAGTTGCAAATGACGTAAGTCTGACAACCGAAGCAGATGGCGATGTAACCATAGATGGTGCAGTCACTTCCACTGCTGGTTCTGTAGAAATTACAGCAGGTGGAACAGGCAGCGTCCAAGTAAACAAAACGGTTCAAGCCTTCAATGAGATAAATGTAAACGCTGGCGGCAGCATTATCGGCGCAAACGACCCTGCAGCGATTTTAATAGCAGACATAGGCACCTTGAACGCCGGTCTCGATGTTGGTGACGTCGTCAACAACGTCAGGTTGAACATCAACTTCAATCAGCTCACAGCAAACGCCACCGCTGGTGATGTCTTTCTCAATGAGGCGGACTCCATCAATCTCGCTAGTGACTCCACCGCAGCCTGCTGCTTTGATCTTTTAGCCGGCGGTAACATCACGAACACCGGCGGATTTACAATCACGGCGCAAACGGTGATTCTTGAGAGTACCAATGGCAGCGTTGGCACCGAACTAGATCCAATCAAAACGGCTACCGATTTCCTAACGGCCAATGCAGGAAAAGGTGGCGGCACACCTGTACCCGGTCAAAATGTATACATTGTAGAAGCCGACGATGTTACAGTGGAAGGAAACTCGTCAGCTACTAATAATTTCAACCTGATTTCGAGCGGATCGGTCATTGTCGATGCAGCGGCTGAGATACAGGCAACAAACATCACCATCGACACTTCCAGCGGCACCGGAGGCATTACGCTCGACGGTCCGCTGAAAGCAGACACCACATCCGGTACCTTGAAGCTCACTTCCGGAAATAACATCAACGGCGCCGCACTGCTTGAAGCACACACCGGCATTCTTGATGCTCAGTGGGATATCGGAGACTTTCTCTCCGGCGGACCTCCATTGAATGTTAACTTCACTGATCTCACTGCAAACTCCAACCCAGCGAATCTCGCAAACATCACTATTCAAGAAGTCGACTCAATCAACTTAGTCGGGGACTCAGGCACTGGATGCTGTTTCCAACTCATTGCCAAAGACAACATCACAAACAACAGCGGCACGGCCAAGATTACGGCGACCGACGTAATTCTCGAATCCACCGACGGCAGCATCGGATACAACGACACCACTGGTGTAATCAGCCCAATTCTGACAACCACTGAATTCCTAGTTGCGAAAGCCGGAGAAGGTGGCGGAACTCCTGTACCAAACCGCAACGTTTATATTGTTGAAACAGACAATGTAGAGCTTGGATTCGACAACTCATCAGCTACAGGAGAGTTCAACCTTAAGGCCGCAAACGACATAATGAATTCCTTCGGTGTCACCGTCACCGCTAACACCGCAGTATTTGAATCTACCTCCGGCAGCGTCGGCTATGACTCCATCAACGGATTCGCCACGCCTATCAACACTGAAGTTCAAAACATCATTGTAAATGCTGCGCAAAACGTATATATAAGCGAAATCGACACTGCAGGTGATGGCATCAACATTGCTGCGAATTCATCGGCCGGCACGAACCCCGGCGACGTATTCAGTCTCATTTCAAACGGCAACATTACGAGATCGAGTGCCCTTCCAGCTCCCACAATCACAGCCGATACCCTCATTCTCGAATCCGTCGGCGGCAGCATCGGTACTGATGCCGAGAAGATCGAAACCAACGTGGCGAATCTGACGGCGAACTCTAATGTCGCAGATGTATTCATCAACGAACTATCTGGCGTCGAGATCGCGGGAAATTCGGGTGCGGCCAATCAATTCACACTCATTGCCGGCGGTGACATCACCGACACTAGTGGCTCAACAATCACTTCATTCGCTCTTAGTCTCACTTCAACGGGCGGCAGCATCGGCACCGACACAGCAAATGTCTTGACAGACGTCGATCAAATTCTCGTGAATGCCGGGACACCTGGCGCAGGAACCACCACTCAAAATGTATATGTGGACAATACCGGCTCCGGCAAGGCGTTGACGATCACAGGCGCAACAGGTGCCACTGCAGAAGCAAGAGACACATTTAGCATAATCTCCGCAAACTTGATTCAGATTGACATTCCAGTAAGCGCAACTGATGTGATTCTAGACAACCTTGCGGGTGGATTCTCCTCAACCGACAACATCACTTTCAATGCTAACGTGACCGCCACGAACACCATGACTGTGAGTGCAGGAAACAGTATTGATGGACCAGGTCTGCTCACGGCAACAGTTGGAAATCTCTTAGCAGGAGAATCTATAGGCGATGACAATGGTGGGCTCGGACCAATCACCAGAGTAAACATCAACTTTACCGATCTGACGGCGGTCGCGGCGGGTGCCAGCGTCTTCCTCAACGAACTTGACACCGTAAATCTCGTGGGAGATTCAGGGGCATCTTGCTGCTTCGATTTACTTGCAGATGGCACAATCAACCTCAAGCCAAACTCAACAATCCTCGCAAACGATGTCATCCTCACGTCAACCAATGGCAACATAACAACCACTGATACAAGCTCACTTATCTCCGCCGGTTTCTTACAGATGTCGGCTGCTAACGGGTACATCGGCAGCGACGGTACGACAATTGTTCCGATACAAACTGACTCTTTTGCCATTCAAGGGACTGCCGGACAAGACTTTTACCTAAATATCCCAGGCGGCGGCTGCGGTTGCATCGGTTTGTCATTCCTTATTGACTCGACTGCCGGAAGAGACATGGTAGTGACTTCCGGAAACGATTTGATCCTTGCAGGTGATGTTACAGGCACTTTCTTCGCCGGTCGAAACATGAGCCTGACCGCTAACAGCCTAGTTACTGACGACGGCACTGATTCAATGCCAGGTGTCACTGCCATCACATTGTTTTCAGGCGGCAATATGACTCTGACCGCCACGGGCTCGACATCATCCGGACCTGGAGTTATTATCAGCAGTCCGACGCCAACAGTCGCCACATTCTTCCAGGCTGGAACCTCAACAACTCTAAATCCGACTGCCGTACTGCCGGCTGGCACCGGCACAGACGGCGCCATTGTTATATCAGCTCCATCAAACTTTATAGACATCGGCACCAATGTGACAATGTCAGCGTATGGTGGCAACTTACAATTCAACGCCGGCGAAGACATCAATCTTATTAGCGGCAGCGCCTTCAATTCATTCGGAAGATTGACCGGCACAGGTGTAACGCCAGTTGCAGGTGGCTCGGTGCAGAACTACACTGGAGGCAAGATCGGTTTCTATGCAAACGGATCGACAGGCAACCTGGACGCATTGGTCGTAAACCGACCAGGAACAGCCGGTGCCGACGTCAGTGCAGCAAACACGGTAAACAGTACAAACGGACCATACATCGAAGCCTTCGCGGACATCAGCGGCGTCACAGCCAACGTCTTCAATTTAGATGGCGGCATCTTAGTGCTCGACCCACCGTTTATCAATGGTGCAACGTTTACTGCCATCGGAGCACCACTCCTTCCACCGATTCCTCCAGGACCAGGACCCGGACCAGGTCCCGGACCCGGACCAGGCGGCGGAGGCGGCGCTGGCGGCGGACTCGGTTTGGGTGTCACCAGCGGTGGCACAACCAACTTCAACACCGACAGTTCTCTCAGCCAAAACGACAAAACGAACAATCAAATCTACGAAACCGAGGCCGCCTGGCTCAACGCGCCACTGGCGTGCGCACCGGTCAAACTCGGCAAAGACAGCTCAGAAGACGACAGCGAAACCTATGTCGTCGCGACAAACAGTTGCGAACCATTCTATTTCCAACAGGATGACGGCACATTCATCGTCACCGCCCTTGGTACCACACTGGCATCACCAAGCAACGGTGTCGTTAAACTGAAATTCGGAAAACTCCTCGCATCAGCAGGGAATTCGGATTTAACCGTTGATGTTGGTTCGTCGAAGATCAAAGTCCCGGCAGGAACAGCAGCAATCGTTGAAAAGACATTCAATGGTGTAACCCGAGTGACGGCTCTCGGACCCAACGATGTCACAGCCAATCTCAATACGGCGAAAGGCATCGAGCCAATGGCAATCGGCTCCGGGCAAGAATTGGCATATGCGCCTTCATCGATTTCGGCAACTGACTTCCAAGCCACCGACACAATCTCGCGCAAGCCGGTGACACTGGCAGCAGCACCTGAAGGATTGCAAGTGTCAATGTCCAACGTCTCCACCTCGCAACTGCTCGAACAAGAGTCATTGCTCAAGTGGGACGTAGCCGGAATGACGACAGCAATGAAAACGGCGTTCAAGCGCATCAAACAGAACTTGGTTGCAGTTGTTCCACCTCCTTCCAAGTCGTTGAATCGTTTGCCGCACAAGGCTCTCAATACATTGACAAATGCTTTGTCAACGCTCAAAGCTGAGACACCGAAACGTGCAGAATCAAGCGCACCAGCGATGATGCTCAAAGGTGACGCGGAAGAAGTTGAATTCAAGGCAACTCAAATCAATGGCACTGATTCGAACGATCAATCAAACCGCTCATACGGTGTGTCTTCTCCTCTCGTGAAGTTGATTGGCGCGACTGGTGAACTGACTTCCGCCGCGACCGTTCCAACCACTGCACCATCGACCGGTATGCTCACCGTCTCCACCGGCGGTGCAACTGTCAAATACTTGGCCAATTCGAAAGTATTGGTCGAGCAAGGTCACTTGACCGTAAGCGAAGGCGAGGCACTGATCGTCGCGTCCAAACCGACTCACGTGAAGATCGCAAATGCAATCGTCACCGTCAATCCAGGAGCGATCGCTCTTGTGTCCAAGGATGAGCATGTCGTCAAAGTTCGCAGTTTGTATGAGCGCTGGACCGGAACAGTTCAAGTCTTCCTCGGCAAGCGCGAAAGCAAGCTCAACGCGGGACAGGAAATCATGCTCGGCCCCGAGGGCGACACAGTGTTGAAGTCGATGTCGGCAGATAAAGTCGGCCGCCGTCGCGTCAAAAACATTGACCTCACCTCCGGTGACAGCATCATTCGCTCCGAAGTTTCGTTAGTTTCGTTGTTCGGAAAGAACAACTTGCTGAAACAAATTCACGGCAGCAAAAATGTTGACGACAAGGACATCAAAGAAAAGATCGTCAAGATGGCGGCATGTTTGAGTGTCGTCACTAGCACTCACGGTCCATTCACTTCAACTCCATCCAACGGCTTGAAATACACGCAAGAAAGACCTGAAGTAGAAATCAACCCGATTCCTGCAATTTAATTTCGACCGCTAGTTTCGAAAGTCAAACGAAAGATCGACCTCTTACGTTGGTGTAAGGCAAGCACGACCTGAGACACCGGTCTTTCCCTTCCGGTGTTTTCCTCCCCACTACCCGGCGGCACTCCACTGCCCGCCGGGTAGTGTTCGGGGTCGGTTCGGCTATGATTATCGAATGCAATCAGATTCATTCGAAACCCAAATAGGCCTTTACATTCCCAAAAGTGGAATGACCTTTGAGAACCTCGCTACACCATGCCTCGTCGTCGATCTCGACACAATGGAGGCGAACATTGCCAGGCTCATGTCTGAGTTCAAGCAATCAAAAGTCACCATTCGCCCGCATCTAAAAACCGCAAAGAATCCGCAAATTGCAAAAAAGCTTCTTGATGCCGGGGCCAAGGGAATCTGCGTGACGAAAGTCGGCGAACTTGAAGTCATGCTGGAGGGCGGAATCAAAGATATTCTCGTCACGTCGCCCATCGCTCACTCCGTGACAGCAGCGTGGGCAGCATCGCTGATTGAGCGTTCAGACGGTATCAAGTTTGTCGTGGACAGCAAAGAGTCCGCCGACCTCATCTCGCGAGCACTGCCGACAGGAGTGAACGCAAACGTTTTGCTCGATATTAATGTAGGACAAGACAGGACCGGCGTGCAACCCGGTCAGCCTGCAGTCGAGCTGGCTGCTTATGTTTCAGGGCTTCCAAACGTTAGCATCATCGGGTGCCAAGGTTATGAAGGTCATCTGCAAATGTTGAAAGATCTGGAGCAGAAGGAACAAAAGGTGCGCGATGCAATGCGCAAACTCGTTGACACAGCTGCAGCCCTGCGAAATGTAGGACACAAAATAAATACCGTAACCACAGGCGGTACCGGAACATCATTAATATGCGCCTCCGTTGACGGTATCACCGAAATTCAACCCGGCTCATTTGTGTTTATGGATCGCACATATAGAGACGCAATCGGAAGCAGTAGATTTGGCAACGCACTTCATGTCCTAGCTACGGTAATAAGCAAACCGTTGGAAGGCATTGCTACAGTCGATGCGGGATGGAAAAGTTTGAGCACTGAATACGGAATGCCTGAGGTAGCTAACGTCAACGCGCAGTACGAGCCTGCAGGTGACGAGCACGGCACACTCAAAGGCGATGATGTCGCCAATCTCAGAATCGGCGATCGCTTGAAGATTGTTCCAAGCCACATCGATACAACAATCGCTTGCCACCGAATAATATTCGGATTTAGGGAATCGACTCTAGAAACAGTCTGGAACGTCGCATCAGGCGGACGCGTTCAGTAATTCTACAGCTTGCGCTCAGCAGGCATTTTGTCCAGCTCATGAACTTTCGCGCGATCGCGATCGGCAAGTTCTTTCTTTCCCATCAAACTATAAACTTCAGCTCTGGCAACGTAGCTTGGGCGCGCAAACTCAGGAGACAAGCTGATTGCCTCACTGTAATCATCAATTGCTTTCTGATACTGCTTCATCTTCCTGTATTCGTTGCCTCTCAGCAAAAGGAAGTCATCATCATAAGGATTCAGATCGAGGAGCAAAGTGTAGTCTTTGATAGCCTCCTCATGCTTCCTCATTCTGCTAAACAAGGCAGCTCGCGTCTTTAGAGTCTTT
>CAYZJR010000023.1:53453-74117 GCA_964478655.1 uncultured Candidatus Obscuribacterales bacterium | reverse complement strand
GAGCGGACGCACTCGAACGCCACGTCGACGGCGGTCACCGCGGCGGCTTCGGCGCCTTCCTCGGTCACCTTGCACATGGTCTTGTGCAGCACGTTGGCGATGAACAGGCGGCCGCCGGCGATGCCGGAGAGGTCGGCGCGACCGGAGTCGAACGCCGCGTCCATGCCCAGCGCGATCAGGCTGTCCTTGAGCGACGCGTCGTAGTCGATCTCGAAGCGCGGCATGTACAGCTCACCTTCGCTCTCGTAGCTGAGCGCGATCAGCCGCTGCAGCTTGTCGTCTTCGAGCTTGTCGACGACATCGGCGGGCGTGACGCCGGCGTTGGGCAGAAGGATGAGCATGCGCATGGACTTCGACTCGCCGAACGGCAGCGAGACGGCCTCGAACTCGCCGAGGAAGCCGGCGCGCACGTGGTAGAAGTCGCCGTTGCGGTACATCAGCGGGTGGTCCTTCGTGCCACCGTCGGCGGTGGTGAAGGGGTGGTTCGCGGTCAGCTCCTTGTCGAACTTGGTCGTCCACTCGCCCTTGAAGTAAACCGCGTTGATGAGGAACATCAGGGTGTTCGGCGAGATCTCCTCGATGATGGAGTCGATCTTCTCGTTGGTCTTCTCCTTCACCCAGGCGTTGATGGCGTCGACGGTGGCGGGGTCGTCGAAATCGAGCACGTTGGTGCCGGCGTCGAAGGTCCGCTTGTTCTCGTCGAGGAAGGCGTTGTTGAAGGTGACGCCGGAGCGCGCGAAGATGGCGTTGGCGATCTCGAGCTGCACGCCGAGCGATTCACGCTTAAGCGCCGCGATCAGGTTGGCATAGGACGCGTTGTTGGCCGTCTGGTCGGCGCCCGTCAGACCGAGGGTCTTGACGAAGCCGTCGAGGGTCTCGCCGCGGGCGCCGTTGGCGGTCATGCCGAGCGCCAAGGTCACACTGAGCGGCGACACGAGAACGTTCTTGCCGGGGTTGGCCGCCAGCTCCTTGCGCAGAAGGGCGATGCCGAAGCTGCTGGTCGGGGCGGTGTTCTGCTGACTCATTACTTGTTCTCCTGTGGGAGCGTTCTACTCCCGAGATTGAGACTGTGTCTGATTTGACTTGGGATGGATGGTTCGCGGCAGCCTTTCTTGCGCACTTGCAGAAGGACTGCCGCCAGGCAAAAGGCGGAATGGAAAAGAGCACGACCACGGGCGACTTTGGTCGCCCGTGATCGGCTCCTGGACCCGGTCTTCAGACCAAGTGAACCCTTAGGCGGGGTTCTTCGGATCGTTGACGACGCCGGCGAACAGCACGGTGCCGTTCTCCGAGTCGACGATGAGGCTGACGAACGGACGGTCGACCTTCATCTGGAAGGGCATGCGCACGCACTCGATACCGACCTCGACGGAGGTGACGGCGGCCGCTTCGGCGCCTTCCTCGGTCACCTTGCAGACGGTCTTGTGCTTCACGTCCTTGATGAAGACGGCGCCCGGACGGATGCCGGAGAGGTCGGCGCGGCTCGAGTCGAAGGCCTGGTCCATGCCCAGCGCGCTCAGGCTGTCCTTGAGCGAAGCATCGTAGTCGATCTCGAAGCGGGGCAGCCACAGCTGACCCTCGCTCTCGTGGGTCATCGTGATGAGCTGGTTGAGGTTCTGGTCGCTCAGGTTGTTGACCACGTCTTCCACGGTCTTGCCGTCGGCGGGCAGCAGGATGACCATGCGCACCGACTGCGAGTCGCCGAAGGGCAGCGACACCGAGTGGAAGTCGCCGAGCCAGCCGGGTCGGACGTAGGCGAAGTCGCCGTTGCGGTACATCAGCGGGTGCTGCTTCGTGCCACCGGGGGTGGTGAAGGTGTGGTCGGCGGTGAGCGCCTTGTCGAACTTGGTCGTCCACTCGCCTTTGAAGTACACGGCGTTGAGCAAGAACATGATCGCGTTGGCGTCGATGCTCTTGATGATCGAGTCGATCTTCTCGCCGGTGTTCGCCTTGACCCAGGCGTTGATGGCGTCGACCGTGGCCGGGTCATCGAAGTTGAGCGCTTCGACGGCGGCGCCGAAGAACTTCTTGTTGGCGTCGAGGAAGGCAGCGTGGAAGCCGACGCCTTCGCGCGCGTAGATGGCGTTGGCGATCTCGAGCTGCACGCCGAGACCCTCACGCTTCAGGGCGGAGAGGAGGTTGGCGTACGAGAGGTTGTTGGTGTCCGCGTCGGTTCCCGTCAGACCGAGGGCCTTGACGAAACCGTCCAGGGTTTCGCCCCGCGCGCCATTGGCCGTCATGCCGAGCGCCAAGGTCACGCTGAGCGGCGACACGAGAACGTTCTTGCCGGGGTTGGCGGCCAGCTCCTTGCGAAGCAGAGCGATGCCGAAGCTGGTGGTGGGGGCGAGCAATTTGGGTGTCATTGTTATAGTTCTCCTGGGCAGGGAGCCGTTCTCTAGGCATCCCTTATGGTCCTGAGGGCAGCGACGAATTTCGCTGCCCCCGTGCGGAACCGTGCACGTGACAAACGCGCACGGTGGTTTGCACACGAGAAACAATCTCGTGCACGGAAGTGGAGGGAAGCGCATCCCTCCGGAATTTGTTAACCGAGGCGCCGCTTCGTTTCGGCTTCTGCCTCAGCAGACAGTTTCACGATCGCCTGATAGACGATCTCCATCGCCTCATCGCGATCTTCCGGAAGCGAACTGATGAGAATCGGTTCGCCGATGGCGACTGTGACGCCGTAAGTGACTTCGCCGAACCAGGTCCGGAAGCTCTTGTATCCGGCGAAATTGAGGCTGCGATGCAGAAGCGTTGCATGCCTCGGGTCACGGTCGTAGTAGACGCCTACAGGAAGTACCGCAAACGGCAGCTTGCTGCCTTCAGCTCCCTTCTGGGCGATCATCATCGCTCCGGCGAAGAACTGTTCGCGTTCCATCTTGTTGTCTCTGATCAGCTTCCCTTGCGGGAAGACCAGAAACGACGTCTCGTCCTCTGTCTTGAGGATTTTGATCGTGGCTTTGACTGCAGCCATCGGATTGCGGTCGTGGTGAACGGCGATGACGCCTTGCCACGCCGCAAGCGGTGCGCGAACGCCTACGATCTGATTGACCGCCATCCATCCTCTCATCGGGCGCAGCCCCATCGCGTTCGGCACGACAACCGCGTCATGCTCGATCTGATGGTTGGCCATCGCCACGATTCGGCCTGCAAACTTGCGATTCTGCTTGCCGATGACGATGTACCTGCCGATTTTGAGGTAGATGAAGATGCGGGTCACAACCTGCTTGATGATGCGCGCAACCAAAGTGACGTGCGGGGTTTGGTACCCCGGTGTGTCCTTCAACTTCTTCCCTTCGGCCAGCCAGAAGCGGACGCGAATGGAGACGAAAGACGCAAGCGCGAGAAGAATGATCGCAGCGACTCCCCACGCTGCGATGCTTGGCGTAAGCCAGTTTAAGTTATACATATGCTTTTTCTCGGAAACCCGACAAAAAGCCTCCGAATGCTGAAGCGACAGAGCGCCCAATGCGGCGGGAGCCGCATTGGGACGCTGTCTGACGCTGGCCTCCGAGGCTCTTGTCTTACGAGTTTGCCGCTGAGAACTCCTTCGCCTGACGCTTCACCTCACCCATGTCGAGCTTGCCGGTCGGATTGAGCGGCAGGGCATCGATGTGGTGGAAGTCCTTCGGCTTCGGAATCCACAGCTCGTGAATCACGCCCTTGAGGCGGTTGAGCACCTCGCCTACCTCGAGTCCGAAGTCGGTGTAGAGCACCACCAGCTTCTCGCCACGAGTCTCGTCGGCCACGGCGGCGATGACCACCGCCGTCTCGTTGACGCCCGTGACTTCGCGGATGGCTTCTTCGACCCGGATGATGGGCACCATCTCGCCTGCGACTTTGGCGAAACGGTTCAAGCGATCGAGGATGTGCAGAAAGCCGTCCTCGTCGACGCAGCCGATATCGCCTGTGCAATACCAGCCGTCCTGGAGAACGCCTTCTGTTTCCTTCTCACGTCCGAGATATCCCAACATGACCTGAGGACCGGCAACGAAGATGAGACCCTGGTTGGACCATTCCGGCTTGGGCTCCGGAACGGGAGTCGGGCCCATGATTTCGCCGGCGTTGAGGTACTCGATCTTCTGCTCTTCGGGAACGGCATCCCAGGCGGCTTGCGCTTCGCGCTTCGCCTGTTCGTACCGGGCGATCTGCTCTGCCGTCACCGGCTGCAGCTTGCCAGGACCGAGAACCTTGCCCGTGTTGATGTCGACGATGGCGATCGCCGTACCGGGCACGGGGCGCCCGACTGTGCCGATCTTGTTGCCGGGCACAGTTCGTCCGTCGGACGTGACGACGTCTTCCGGCACGTTGGCTGCCACCACCGGTGATAGCTCGGTGCAACCGAACCCTTCCACCGGCAGCACGCCGAGCTTCTCCTGGATCTCGGCTGCAAGCTCCGGACGGAGCTTCTCAGAGCCCAATAGCAGCCATCGCACGGTCTTGAACTGTTCCTTCTTGCAGCGCAGCAAGAAGCCACGCATCAGAGTCGGCGTGCAAGCCATGATGGTGACGTTGTGTTCGCCCAGCATTCCACCGATGGCCTTGGGCTCCAGCGGGCTGTGATGGTAGACCACCGACAAGCCGAGGCTGATGATCGACCACAACGTCATGTTGAAGCCGAACGAGTGGAAGAACGGCAGGATGCCCAAGAGCCTGTCGTCGGCTCCGAAGCGTCCGTGGTGTGTCACCTGCCAGACGTTGCTGAGAACGTTGGCATGGCTCCACATGACGCCCTTGGGGTCGCCGGTGGAACCGGAGGTGAACATGATCGCTGCGACATCGCCGGACTTTGCCCTCACTCCCTTGAGCAGGAGGCTCGGCATGGTCTTCGCCAGACCGATCCATGCCTTCGCTCTCAAGACGCTCAACCGCTTCTTGAGCCGCTGCGACCGGGTGTCACCCGTGACGGTCAGCGAGTCCTTCACGTCTTCGACGTAAATGATCTCCACGCCGGAGAGCTGGAAGCCGGTCTTCTCGAGCACCTTGCGGGTGGTGACGACGACCTTGATGTTGCACTGCTTGATGGCGGATTCGACTGCGTCGATCTTGCCGGCGTAGTTGAGGTTGACCGCCCATTTGCCGAGTAACGTGACCGCGATGTTGGTGAGTGCACCACCAACCGACGGCGGAATCATGATGCCCACGGCCTCGCCTTTCGCCCGCGACTTGAGGAAGCTGGCAATGGCGAGCGCGCGAAGTTGCGCCTCCGCGTAGGTGACCTTCTGACCCGTCCCATCCACAGCGAACTGCTTGGTTGGATTCGCCTTGACCTGGTGGAGGAAAGCGCAGGAAAGGTTCTTGAAGTGACCTGGAAGAGTGGGAAGCGTTCTGTCGGGAATGACCGCGTTTGCCGGTGGGAAGGCAAACCCCGACGCGGTGAATTTTTGTTGGCTCACAAATGCTCCTTTTCGGATTTTATGGAACTAACGTTTACGAACGTGCCTGGTTTGATGAGTGCGACGGCGCACCACCTTTCGCCCCAGACAGGACACTGATCGAAGCTGCTTAACTCGAGCGCACTAGCCAATCCAGTTTTCTGAACCTGGCTCGGTGCCTGTGCGAAGCTCGTTGCACTCGGTGACGCTCTGCGGCGTGGCACCTGGCAGCAACGCGCGAACGCGGAAATTCTCGAAGCAACTTGGCAGATTGAGCGCGGTTAGCGGCGTAGCGACGACAACCGTGATGCCATCAGCGTCTTGGTTGACGCTTACAATGCCTGGCTGCATGAACTGTCGCTTAAACCTCTCGACCACATCTGTTGTTTCACTCAATCGGTTCTCCGGATTGTGTTCTTGGTTGTTGTCCCGGGTCTAATCAGATTCGTGCTAGCGCAACTGTCTTCTGGTCGCGCTGTTTGCGAAAACCCCGCCCAGACTTCCCAGGCTGCCCAGACTGCATTGAATCGCTGCCTGCCTGCATCGGCCGGGCGTGCTAAATCGAGCGTTGCGAAACGCCGAGTTGAGACTTTTCCGAGCAGCTGGAAGGCTTGTTAGGTGGGAGTCGATCTCTGAAAAGAGAAATGGAAGTAGACCCCATGACCCTACTAACTCAACACCTGCTCAAGGTACCAATGTTGTCAAGAATGTTACTTGACCCTTCTTAATAGAAGTGAAAATGAAACTGTTCGTGCATAGTTAAACGCTACAGCTACTCATGATTTCAGGCTCCGTGAGCCAATTTAGGCATGATCAGTTATTAAAGAGATCAAAGGTTGTTTAAATCAGATGACCTAGCGCAGTTGAAAGAGCGCGGCATGGAGAGCCTCAACCCACGCACTGTGCTTCCAGCAAATATTGCGCATGATGAACTCGTTTGCGTGAGTTAGTGCAATTTCTGATGATTATGAACTGCTAGCACCAAGGTCTTTTCGCGCTTTCAGCAGGTAAGGCATGATCGACTCGCGCTGAAACTTTTCGCGGAATCTCCAAAGAAATGCGTCTTGATAATAGTGGACGTTCGACATGCCGATGAGAAAGCCGTTCATCAGCTGCATCTGAGATTTGTCGCCATACTTTGCTGCAACTATTGCAAGCCAAATGCCATAGAAGAACAGCGATACCAAAATCATGAGAAACACCGGATTGCCTGGTGGCAAGTCTTCTTTGCGTTCCTCGACATACTTGAAGCGCACAAGCATCCAATTGAGTGCGATGTATTGAACCCAGTGAAGTGTTCCAGGCACAACAAACGCGGTGGATTCATCGACACTGAGAAGTGCAAAGGGTGCAAAGTAAAACACTGACAGCGCCCAAAACAAAAGCGCAGGAACATTGATCTTTGCGCCGGCCAGCGTTTGTCTGCGCAGTTCCTTCAAATAAATGAAAATCTCAAACAACGCCCAGACGCCGATCGCCGCAATGACTGCATATGCCGGCCAAACTTGCGGAGATTTGAAGATCAGCCTCCAGGCATAAACTGCAGAGAAAAAGAAAGCTGGCGCCCACAGACTGCGCAGCATCAGGCTGCGTGGCGGAAGCGCTTCGGCTGTGCCTTTGTTGTGATATAGCATCAATATCCCAAAATTTTGCTGCACAAAATGCTGAACGCCCCAACTCGTCGTGACAAGATAGTTGAGACCAGGTGCGTACAGCGACCCCAGCACTGAAAGCCCAAAAACAATAGGTGGCCCCGCAAAGTAAATGAGCGTGCGCTGCCAATCGCCTAGCCAGTGCTCGCGATTTTTCCTGTCGAGATAGAAAAACCATGTCGGTCCTTGATGCATGGGTCCGATGCCCAGCGCATTTGTGACCACCATGAACATTACGCCTTGGGCAATGAGGTTGTTTTGAATGGCTGCAAAACAAGCAAATGCTAGAACAATCGGGCAGAAGAAAAACGCCAAGTCGTAAGTGCGCCCGAACATCCACGGGTAATAGAACTTCGAGCTTGTTGCAGTGAGGGAAGAGGAGGTCATGACGTCATTTTAGACCGGAACAGTCTATGCCAGGTATCTCTATTAGATACCCAGAAATCGATAGGCTCTAAAAAGACTGTTTCATGATGTGAGCTGAAGTGTCCCGAAACATTTATCAATCGGGAGTTGTGACTTCAGTCACTTATTTTTGAGTTGTGTTGCCTAGCCGTATGATTTCACCGCTTGGATGACCTGGTCTGCCATTTCTCTAGGGTCATAACCTAACACGGCGAAATCGCCTCTCAGCGCCTTCAAAGCGAACTTCTCCGCGTCGATTTCAGAGCGCGTGCGCTTGCCCAAGCGTCTGAACAAGGGCAGCGGCGGGCACCAACCCTGCACTGCGTGCTGGAAGAGGAACGCAGTAACAATCATCGGAATTACCAGAAACCAAGGACTTACGAAGGCACCAAGCAGCGTGCCGACAAATGCGATGATCGATGCATTGGTCTGCAAAAGCCGCTCAATATCCCACTCTTCCTCAAGCTCAGCCATTCGCGCCTGCAAAATTGCCGGTGGTTGATTCGCATAAAGCCTTATGTTGCGCTCGGTCTGCGCGTCAATGCGACGATTTATGTCTGGGTCGGTATTCTTGCGCACTCTGTCGAGATTGCTGGGCACCATCTCGTGCATTTTTGTCTTTTCGAACATTGCTCTTTCTCCCCGCTTCGTTTGAAGTTGAGACGGAGAGCGGGTCGAAAAGTATCAGATTGGGCGAAAAGTTTAACAAAACGGGCAATGAACCTAAAATTTAACGGTGACTTCCACGCCTTTGGGATTCCATGAAGGCGCTACAGAGCACGCATCCGTAATTTCAAGCTTTGGCGGAAAGTCGAGCTTGTCGAAAATGTTTCCACCATCTTTCTGGGCTTCCGTGCTGGTTTTCAGATCAACCTTGGGCTCGGGTGGAGGCTCTGAACTTTTAACTGGCAATATGAAGAGCTCGCGGTATGCGCCTTCAAACAGATTGAGCAGTAGATTTGACGTGCTTTTTTCTTTCTCTGCATCAGTCTCTTTTGGAGCTGGCTTTTGTTCGGGAGTGTCTGTCATAGCAGTTCTCCAAGACTCGGTTTATAGAAACGGGTGAGGTGGGTGGAGCAGTTATATCCTGCATGCGCCAACGTGAAAAAGTCGTGTAAGCAGCCCGAGAAGGTTGCCTGGCAACAAGAAGCGTCGGATGGAACACACCCATGAGCCGAGTGAGTTGGGGTGATACTAAATGCGGTGCGTTTGTCGTCGGGCAATCACAGTATTTTTGGTGGTCTTGACAGCCTTGAGCCATTTGAATTAATCTGGCAAAAGCCGAGGATATTGGTTATGCAGAAAGACGAAATTTCCAGGCGGGCTTTGGAGGTCTTGAAAGATCCCCAAGCGAAAGAGCCTGAATGGATGGCGGCTTTGCAAGTTCTCGGTTCCAATGTGCCGGCGCGCAAGGCATACAAGCTCAGGCGTAGTTTTGAGCGTTATTGCTATCGTTTCGCCGGGCTGTCAGTCGTTTATTTTGTGCTGTTCTCAGGTCTTGTCCTTCTCAACCCTTACTATGCCTCGACTGGATTGATTACCGCAGCGACCTTCGCCGTATTCTGGGCCTTCGCTGAGATCAACATGGGTCTCTTTACCCTTGCAGCAGTGGTCGAGTTTTCGACTCACCTCCACAAGCTGGCATCGTTGGACCCGAGCTATCACTTGAGTTGGATAGTGATAGCGCTCAATGTCTTCATCTATACACGCGGAAAGTGGATGCCTTATCTTTTGACCATTCCTTGCATTGGCAGAGACACGAAGCGACTTTCCTGCGATTCAATTCCCAGTATCACCGAGCGTTAGATAGCTCGTAGACCGCAATCGCCACTCAATAACTTTCAGCCTTATCTCGTTTCAATTCTTTCGTTCGCGGCAGCCATAGAGCACGGTTTGTGCCACCGAATATGATGGTGCGCAGAAGCTTGGTTGAATGTCTTTTGCCGACTCCAGGTAGCTACTCCAAGCCTCGGCTGTCAGGTCCGCCGATGTAGTCTTGGATCATTTCGTACCAGTACGGCCAATCATGTGCGAAACCGTCCCATGGACGGAAGGCGTGCCAGATGCCTTTGTTCCACATGATTTGCGAGAGCCACTGGTTGTTGTCATAGAGTGGATCTTCTTTTCCAATCGGAATGATCATGTCAAGTTTGCGAATTTTGTCGAGGTGATTCTCGTCGTAACATGCATTCAAAAACTCGCAAGGACTGCCTTCGCGAATAACGCCGTCATCCATTTGATTGTCTGTCCATTCGCGAACGTCGTAAACACCGCTCATTCCGAGAACACGATTGAAGTGATCCGGAAATCGAAGCGCAATGCTGAAAGAATGGTACGCGCCGAAGCTGGCTCCGATAGCCATCACATAATCATTATCGTTTTTCGATTTTGTAAACGGAAGGACTTCCTGAATAATGTAGTCTTGATACTGCAGGTGGCGTTTGGCTCGATCGTGTGGACTTACACTGGTGTTGAACCAGCTTTCCGGATCAACTCCATCGACGCAATACAGTTGAATCCAGCCTCTGTCGATGTGTCTTTCTACGGCGTTGATCAGTCCACGATTCTCCCAGTCGAAGAATCTTCCGCAAGATGTTGGAAACACAAGAACCCGGGCGCCGGCGTGGCCGAAGGTGAGGAGTTCCATATTTCTACCAAGCACAGGGCTGTGCCAATTATGATATTCGCGATGCACTTTTGGGGTTCCTTTCCAGAGAATTCGTTCGGCGGATTGTAGCACGGTGACGGGGACACAGGGCTTTTACCGCACGATCATTTCGAATGTTTTCCGCCTGGATTTTTTCGTCTACGGAGATTTGAGGGTAAGGGCTGCGACTCCATCGAGCAAGCCACAGTCTGCTCGCTTTTTGATTTTTAGTTCGCCACCGAGGTTATAGAAATTTTTCGCATCGTAGATGCGATCGCCTTTCCAGGCGGTGGAGACCTTGCCGTGCGCCAGTCGCATTAGGAAAACGCGTTCGGATCTGGGAATTTTTCCACTGCGTGGAGCGGGGTCGTGAATACTTAGTGAATCGTTGTCCATGCCCACGACCGTGACCCAGTGCCCTGCGAACCGAATGTACTCATCTTTGTTGGGGAAATACTTATACCATCCGATCTTTAACCACACAGCGGTATTGGCAGTGTCCATACTGTTTTTGATGAATGATAAGGACGGTATCTCAGCGCCGCCATCGAATCGTCTTTGATGTTCCTCCCACCCTTGATACTTAAGGCTGGCTATTGAATAGCCTTTCCGCAATACATACGTTTCGATTCCGGCGAGAAATCCGCTAACTTTTGTGCCGCCGGTTTTTGTTGTCTTCATGTCTTGAGACAGTTGTAGAGCAAGTTTTCCTTGAACATCAAGCCGATCGGATTGAGGCATTGCAAGCTTTGAGTAGCCTCGGCGACTTAGCCACACCATTGAATTCATGGCTGCGACGGGTCCGCAGTATTGTTCGCCGCCGTCGGGTAAGCCTGCTTCAGGATCGGATTGCATCAAGTCGGGTGTTTCTGTGCTGTGGTCGACTGAAGTGGCGTGTGCGGGTGAACAGTGAGAGTGCGCAAGTGCTACGACTAGCAGTGCGTAAAGCGGAATCGTGGGGCGCGAGCGTGCGGAAAAGGGAAGCATGCGTCAATGACTCTACTTGCCGGAGTAAGTGCAGACGGTGTTCTTTCCGTCATCTTTTGCGATTTGCAGCGCCATTTCGACTCGCATCATCAGCGTTTCCATATCCTCGCCATGCTCAGGAAATGAAACTACCCCAAAGCTCGCCGACTCAGGAAACCAGTCGCCTTCGCCGAATGCGTTTCCTGTGCGTTCCATCGCAGCAGAGCGCAATCTCAGATGAGCTTGCACTACGCGACGGCGAGTGCGCTCAGCGAATTTCATTGCGTCTTCATTGTCTGTACGAGGGAGCACGATAGTAAATTTGTCTCCGCCCCACCGACCGGCAATATCGATGCTGCGGATACATTGCATGAGTACGACCGCAACTGTCTTGATGACAGCGTTTCCGAAGGGGAAGCCGAGGGCGTGATTGGTGAGCGACAAGTGGTCGATATCGACAAGAACTAGCGAGAGCGGCTCTCCGAAAAGTTTTGCGCGTTCTAACTCTCGTGAAAACAGGTCGGAGAAACGCGAGCGTGTTGCAAGTCCGGTGAGTAAGTCTGTTGGGCGATAAGCCTCGAGGGCGGTAGTTAGGTCGTCGCACTCAATGAGAAGTGAGAGGCAATCGGCTGCAATTGCGACGGTGTTCCATTGAGATTTGCCCCAGTGGACAAGGCTAGGAGACTCTTGCACGATCAGCAAACCGAAGTTCTTGGTTTCGCCCAGTTCAGATGGACGGCTGCGCAGTGGAAACAACCTACCGCCATTAGCCGCAAGCTTTGCCACGATGGGTTCGAACGAACTCTCCCATGCATCGCCAAAGAGCGACTGAGTCTTGTGCTTGTCGATGACAATGACTTGTTCCACATTTTGAGTGGCGAGCTTGGCAAAATGTTTGCCTTGAGGCGAATCAAAAATCGGTGCGAGCGGCTCTAGCGTTGGGTCGCAATACTCGTAGGTTTGCAGCTCAGAACCCGAACCGCACAGCAACAACATGCAGCGACCGGCTTGGAATGCCTTTCCAAGCGTTCCTGCCGTACTGACGATATCGCCGGCGTATTGCCATGAAATGCAACGCAAAAAGTGCACAAGCTGGCTGATGACGGCAATATGCGCCTCCGCATCAAACGGAGTGAAATCCATCGCCTCGGACTCGTTGGTTGGCATCGGCAAGCTGCTCATTAGGCTCTAAGGATATCTCAAATTCAGGTTTGTGGACGTTTCGCCTTGACTGAGTGCGCTTATAGGCGCGAAATTGGTTGGCAATGGCTGTCCAACCTAGAGGCAATCAGTATTGGCGCATCTTAGTCAATTTTAACAATGCTGAAAACCTGCGGAACCATGAGATTTTTCTGTCGTCCACTACGCCGGGACTCGAACTCGACCAGGGAGAACGGTCATGGCATTAGCAACTAGCTCAAAATTGAAGTTTGTGTCCAAGCCCTATGGTGCGCGACGCGGTCTTTTGCCGATGGTGATAGCGATGGTCGGTGGATGGACGCTGCTGACGCTGTCCTTGGCGGCTGCAGGTTCGGTGCTCGAATACGATCGGTTTTTTGGATCGATGGTTTATTTGATCAGCTGCGGGTTTGGATTGTTTTTGTTGGCTTTCACATTTAAATGGATAAAAGATGGTCGTGAGCGTCACGAGCTTTTCATAGACGGTGACGTGATCTCGTTATTTTCTTTTGATCCCGATAGCGGTAATACTAGCCGCGAAGAGATGGACTTGAAGAACGTTACAGTAGCTGAATATTTTACGCCAGGTGACGAAGCGAGCATGCTTTTGAAAGGAACGGACAATGAGATGGAAATTCCATTGTGGAGTTTCGGTGCAAAAGCGGAAGAGAAAATCGTGAACTATTTGAAGCTGCGGAAGGTCAATATTCTGGGCGTACCAAACAATGCATTTATTCTCTGACACCATATTTTTGTATTGTCTTGCAACTGTTCTTTAATTGAAGTGGTTGATTTGAAGAGTTATGTCTCGCTGGGTATAGCGTGGAGGTATCACCGCGTTTTAGCAAACTTCTCATGCCTTGGCCGTCACCACAAGATTATGCTGAAGCTATTCAGTCTCCGCTAATTAGTCTTGCGGATCCTGAACTTCAGCAAGCACGGATTCAGCTCAATAAATTAGGGCTTCCGCGCTGCCTGTCTGGTGCCTTTGCCACTGTCTTCTGTGTGGAGTGCAATGAGAAAAAAGTTGCCGTGCGGTGTTTTCTTTCGAACATTCAAGAACAAGAAGAGCGATATGCGGAAATAAGTAAGTTCGTTTTGTCTGATGACTTGCCGTACACCGTTGGTTTTGAATATCAGAAGAAAGGAATACAGGTTCGCGGCGAGTGGTATCCCATTTTGAAAATGGAGTGGGTTGAAGGTGAGACGCTCGCGAACTATCTGGAGAGGGTGAACGAGCCTGAGATCTTCGGCATGATGGCGGGTTATTTCAAACAGATGACATTGGAGTTGAGTCGCGCCGGCATCTCTCATGGCGACTTGCAGCACGATAACATACTGATACACGAGTCGGAGATAAGGCTCGTTGACTATGACGGCATGTTTGTTCCATCCTTAAGTGGACGAAGTGCTATTGAACTAGGTCATCGCAATTACCAGCATCCGGCTCGTAATTCCTCGTTTTTCGAAGCGTCGCTAGATAATTTCAGCGCGTGGGTGATTTATGTTTCACTGAAGTGTCTAGCAGTAGATCCTTCGCTGTGGAGGCGAATGGATGCGGGGTCTGATTGCTTGTTGTTCAGGCACTCCGATTTTGTAGCCCCGGAAGACTCGCATGCGTTTGCAATATTGGATGCGCATGAAAGTGAGAAAATTCGCCGATATGCGCAAGTTTTGCGCGAATTGCTTTCGATGCCCTTGAGTGAAGTGCCCGGATTGGATAAGCCACTCCAAGAAAAGGTCATATTGTTGCCTAGCCCCGTTGTGAGCGCTGGACTTATTCGAGATGCAAGTTCTGAGGAACTGCAAGGACATTATGCGACGGATGTCGATTATGAAGATCGATCGTTGCAAGCAGAACCCGCGGAGTTGCCGGTGAAACTGCCAAAACTCTCCCAGTTGGATTGCCTTTCTTCACTGGATCTAGGACAGCCAAGTCCGGGCTCCTATATAAATGTGGAAGCTACTCTGGCAGAACAGCTCATTGCGGGGGAAACTATTCGATGGTGCTCATCATACGAAATGGCTAAGGTGCCAGGCCCGCCTGACAGGGCGCGAACGTCTGTGCTTATTGGTCTTTTGCTAATGGTTGTGTTGCCAGCAGCTTTGGGGAGTATGTTTGGTATTTTAAAGCTCAATCCAGGACTTATTTCTTGTTTGTTGCTGATAGGCGCCACTGTCAGTATAGGTCTGTTCAGCTGTATGGCGGTTGATAAGAAATTTTATTTACTCACTAACGAACGCCTGATTCTAGCGACAATCGGCCGTAATGTGCAGGTGTACTCGATTCCGTTGAACGATATTGAACAGGTCAAAATCATCAAATATCAGAGTTTGGGTCTGTCAAGCACAGCTGAGATCTCTGCCAAGTCTTCGTTTCGAACCATGGATGGATGGTCTCGGCATATTTCGATTAGCTGTCCTGAGAGCGTCTCATTTATACGATGCTTGCCGATAAGCATTCGTGTAATTGAAGTGCAGAGAGGCTAGCGTCCGCTCGATTGTGCACGCATGCTCAATGAAATTCGCTTGCGTGGAATATCGACGCTCACAACGCGCACTGTTACACGTTGCTGGACTTTTACGACGTCGGCAGGATTTTTGACGAATTTGTCTGCAAGTTCGCTAACGTGCACTAACCCATCTTGATGTACGCCGATGTCGACGAAAGCACCGAATGCGGTGACGTTCGTTACGATACCTGGAAGTTGCATGCCGGGTTTGAGATCTTCCATCTTTGTGACGCCTTCGGCGAATTGCATGGGCTCTAACTTTTCGCGAGGATCGCGTCCAGGTTTTGCCAATTCGTTGCGAATGTCCGTGAGTGTCGGAAGTCCGATTGAATCGGTGACGTACTTCTTTAAGTCGATGCGTTTTCTCAGGTTTTCGTCACGCAGCAGATCTTGAATTGTGCAACCGAGATCTCGCGCGATTGCATCGACGATGTGGTAACTCTCCGGATGAACAGCGCTGGCGTCGAGTGGGTTTTTTGCATCGCGCACACGGAGAAAGCCTGCGGCTTGTTCGAAAGCTTTTGCGCCGAGCCGTGGAACCTTCTTTAGTTCGTCTCGTGACTTGAATGCTCCCTTTTCTTCGCGAACTTTGACTATGTTGCCTGCAAGTTGCGGTCCCAGTCCGGAGACATATGACAGCAACTGCTTGCTTGCAGTGTTGACTTCGACGCCAACGCTGTTGACGCAACTCAACACTACATCGTCCAATCCATTCTTCAACGCCGTTTGATCCACATCATGCTGGTATTGTCCGACACCAATGGATTTAGGATCGATCTTTACTAGCTCCGCCAAAGGGTCCATCAATCGTCGTCCAATTGATACGGCACCGCGGACGGTGACATCGTGATCGGGAAATTCTTCGCGCGCGACTTCGGAAGCCGAGTATATTGAGGCGCCTGATTCGTTCACCATGATCACAGGAATCTTTGCCAGAGTTGCATCGCCTGAACCTTTCAATGTATCGCGGACGAAAGATTCTGTTTCTCTTCCGGCGGTTCCATTACCAACCGCGATCGCGCCGATTGCGTGCTTTCGGCAGAGGTCAATCAGTTTCTTCTTCGAGTCTTCGAGTTGGCGATCTGATTGGTGGGGGTAGACGACATCGTTTTCCAGCAGCTTGCCTTGCTCATTCAGACAAACGACTTTGCAGCCGGTTCTGAAACCGGGATCAAGGCTCAGTACGTTCTTGGGACCGAGTGGCGGAGATAGCAAAAGTTGTCGTAGGTTGTCGCTGAAGATGACGATTGCTTCCGCGTCTGCTTTTTCTTTTATTGCTTTTCGCAGTTCATTTTCCATTGACGATGACAGCAAGCGTTTGTAGCAATCTTGAATCGCGAGTTTGACTTGCTCTGCTGCGGGACCTTTGTTTTTGATCAATCGCCCTTCGATTCTTGCAATGATTTCGTCCTTGGGCGGCGCGATTTCGAGCTTGAGAAAGCCTTCGTTTTCTCCGCGAAAGAGTGCGAGTATGCGATGTGATGGTGCGTTTGCGGTTCGTTCAGTCCAATCAAAATAGTCTTGAAACTTGGCTCCATCTGTCTCTTTTCCTTTTGCAACTTTGGAGGTGAAAGAACTGTTCTTCATCCAGTAGTCACGAGTAATTGTTCGCACCCACTGATCTTCATTCACGATTTCGGCGATGATGTCGCGGGCGCCTGCAAGTGCATCTTCGACGGTCTTGATTCCTTTTTCTTCCGAAATGTATGCTTGAGCTTCTTTCTCCGGTGCTTGGGTTTTGAACTCGTAAATAAGCATCGCAAGAGGCTCCAACCCCTTTTCTCTGGCGACAGTCGCGCGTGTTTGACGTTTGGGGCGAAATGGCAGATAGATGTCTTCTAGTTCAGTAATTGTTTTCGCCGCATCCAACTTTTTCTTCAGTTCCTCAGTCAAAAGTTCTCGCTCCGACAGAGATTTCAAAATGGCGTCTCGGCGCTTGTCGAGCTCTTTCAACTGTTCATGCCGATCGCGAATTGCAGCAATCGCGACTTCGTCCAATGACTCAGTCGCTTCTTTTCTATAGCGTGCTATGAATGGAACTGTCGCACCATCGGCAAGAAGCTGAAGTGTTGTTCTAACTTGCTTGGGTCTTAGTTGCAGCTCAGATGCGATTGCATCTGCATGCGTGGTTTCGATTACTGCGGTCTCAGTCATTGATGATCTCTCCTATCGCAAGATAGAAGAGTATCAAATGTTGGTTGCTAACGTTTCGAAACAAAAAGCTCTCACATCACCGCATCCACTGCCAAAGAGGACGGTTAGCGCAAATTGTCCGATTGCAGTGGGTGTAAGCGTGCTCTACAATGGTTAAAATGAACTATAGAAACTGGATAAGCTCCACCTGCATCCTCGCAACCAGCGTTTGGTTGTGCGTTCCTGCTTTATGTCAGGGCGATCCTGTACCGCCTCCTGTGGTACCGCCGCCTCCTTCAGCGCCTACTCCACAGGTTGAGGTGCAACAACCGAACTTTTTTCAAACCCTGCAACAACAGCAGCAAATACAGAACATTTTCAATCCCCAGCAGTTCCCCTCATATTTGCAAGCGAATCCTGCTATCACTCCTTACGATCAGCTTGTGAACAAGACCGTTAAATTCAATGTGCCTTTTTCGAACTTGAGCATAACGATTCAAGTTCCAAACATCAAAAATTCGCATCTGCTTGCACCTAGCAATACTCAAGTCACGAATGTGCAAACGGACAAACCGACCTCGACTCATACCTTAGTGACGACTGCGACGACCACGTCCAACGTCAATCAGAAACCATCATTTAGTTCTATGGGTCCTTTGTTGGAAAGCCTGGCAAAGCAGGCACAGTCAAACCCTGCAAATACGACCACGAATACGACAACTACAACCGAGAAGCCAACCTCGACGCCAGCGACGACCTCGACGACTGTCGCTACATCGACGACGAAATCCAACATCAATCAGAGACCATCGTTCGATTTTCTAGGTAACTTTGTGTCTGAGACCCCGAAAGCAATCTCGGACCTCGCACCGACTTTTTTAAAGAATGCGTACGTGGCGAACATAGTAGTCGGGATTGTGGATAGCAATAAAGTCATTGATTCTTTAGGACCCAAACTTGAGAAATTGGCGGAAGACCGCAATATTGAACTAACCAAATTAAAGGCGATGCCTGTAACGTATGATCCGACTCGCGGAACAAATCAGGCGGAGTTGCGCGCTTATAACGCGCAGAATGAGTTGTTTAAGCGTGCCGACGAAGAGTATACGCGCGCTAAAACTGCGGTAGACAACGCCAAGGCAAAGATACAAGAGTTAGAAAAGCAAGCGCCGGATGTTTTTGCTGCGGCAATAAAAGAAGGGGTTCCACCTCCGAGAGACTTGCAAGTCGTGACGGCAAGTACAAAGGAAGTAGAGAGCGGAGCCGTGGAGATGACTAAAAAGATCAGTGACCTTCTTACCTCGGTTGATTTAATAGCGAGTCAAATCAAGTTTACGGAGATGACCAAGGGGGACGCATCTCGGATAGAGACTCTGAAGAAGGACTTAGCGTATAACGTGAGCCTGGTCAAATTCACCTGGTCAATGTTGCAGAGGAAACCGGAGCTCACGAACCTGGTTACGTACAAGCTCAAGCTGGCTAACTTCAACGACCTTTTCGTCAAAGTTCTCAACGCGCCGACTGCGTTTTGATTTTTGCTCTGATTTCATTGAGCATCGTAGGTTCGACGGCGCTCAAAGAGTCTTGAGTTTCCAAAGCACTGACTGTGACAGGTCATTCATATTTGATGTGTAAATGACTGCTTTAACGATGCAACACAAAGCACATCACCTCACGCCTGCCGACTTCTGTTTCAAGAGGCAGCGCGATTAGAGTTTTTGGCGGTCGCTCGGATTTTCCGTAGGCGATGAAGTTCTGTTTTTCAAGCTCCGCCTTTAGAATTTCTAGTTTTTCATTTGGCACGCGCACGGTGACCAGCAAATTGCGATTCATTGATGCTTCGAGTCGCACGCGCACAAGCGCGTTCGCTAAAGCGACTGCTTCAGGCTCAGTCATGGAGCCTGACTTTGCGGAAACGAAAACTCCGACTCGGTCGAATTGTTTGATTGCCAACCGGTTAAAGCGCTTCAAACCAACAGGCTTGCCGTTGGCATACCAGAGATCTTCGAATTTGATTTCGTTGATTGACTTGTTTTTGTTTGTATCTAGTCGATACGAAATTCGCACTCTAATTGTAGGTGTAAGCTTGCTGCCATCAAATTCTAGATAGTTCGGAAGCTTCTCCGTTTTCATTTCGATAATGTCGTCGTAGCAAGCGAGATCGACTACCTGTGGTGGCAACGGGCGACGCTCGCGATACTGCAGAGCGGAGCCTGGAGTGCGCCCGCCGCCTTGTATCAAAACTGTGGATACGGCGAGCAAAGTCAAGACACCGAGGTGTGTTTTTGCCATGATGCACCAATATATAGAAGGTTCCGACAAGAAGACTCTGCCCACGTTTGCGGCTGCGGTATCACACAAATTTCTTGTTACAAATTCTTCTCAACGTTGTTCGAACCATCCTTGGTATCACTATGCCCACGTGTTCGCGAAGGCAGGATGTTGCGCTATTTTGAGGATAATTAGCGCTGCTTAACCCTAACAAGAAAGCTAAGTTTGGACATATGCTTTGTGCTCGCTCCTCGCCTTGACTGCCTTTCTGGGGTTTGGTAAGTTGTTTGTGAGTCGCAGCGTGTCCCGCGACTTTCTCTGATTTAGTACCACAACGTGCTCTTGATGCGTTGAAATCAGCTCATCATCAATCTCGTCACGCACGATTGTAGTTAAGTCGTGCAGTACATTAACTCACTCATTTCGTGTGAGTTAATCACTTCATGTCTTGGTACCATGATGCAGAGCGTCTGCTCGTGAGACCAGAAGGAGGTTCTCATGTCTAAATTCAGGTTAGGCGGAATGAGAATCGGATTCTCCATATTAGCTATATGTTTGATCGGATTCTCCTGCAAAGCAGACGCCCAACAAGTCGTAAATGGCCGCAATATTCTTCCAGCAAATAATGTGTGGAACGCACGGGTCGACAGTCTTCCCGTTGACGCAAGATCAAATGATTATGTGAATTCTATTGGACGTTCCACACGGTTTCATCCTGATGTAGGTGACGACATCAATTCATTCGGATGTCCGTACAACGTTGTGCCGGGCAATGCACCGAAGGCTTCGGTAACTTTTGAATACGATGACGAAAGCGATCATGCGCCTTATCCCGTCAGCACAAATCTCAAAATTGAGGGCGGAACATGGGCATCAAGCAACGGTGGCGATCGGCATGTGCTAATGCTTGATACCGATAATGGTGTCTTGTATGAGTTGTATTCAACATATGCAAATGGCAACGGAACTTTTCGCGCCGGCTCTGGTGCAATCTTTAGACTCGATTCGAACGCGCTGCGTCCTGATGGTTGGACATCAACTGATGCTGCTGGCTTGCCGTTTTTTCCCGGTTTGTTGAACTATGATGAAACAGCATCCGGCGTGATAAAACACGCTCTGCGTTTTACGTGCCAGCGCACAAATGGTTATGTCTGGCCGGGCAGGCATCGAGCTGGTCCGCAGATCAATGGTTGGCCGCCGCTTGGGCAGAGATTCCGCTTGAAAGCGAGTTTCGACATGTCCAGCTACTCGGCTACGAATCGTGTCATTTTGACTGCGTTGAAACAATACGGAATGTTCTGCGCAGACAACGGTGGCAATTGGTTTATGACGGGTGCTCCTGATCCTCGATGGAATAACTCCGATTTGGATCAACTGAAGCGCTTGACGGGTAACGATTTCGAGGCGGTGGATGAATCCGGATTGATGGTAAACCCTGATTCGGGAGAGGCGCGCGCCAGCACCACGCCGCCACCGCCACCGGCGCCGATTCCGACGCCGACGCCAACTCCAACTCCGACGCC
>CAYZJR010000023.1:18559-53353 GCA_964478655.1 uncultured Candidatus Obscuribacterales bacterium | reverse complement strand
CCAACTCCAACTCCAACTCCGACGCCGACTCCGACGCCAACGCCGACGCCGACGCCACCCCCGAAACCGACGCCGCCTCCCAAGCCGACGCCGCCTCCCAAGCCGACGCCGCCTCCTAAACCTCCGAAACCAGGCTCGTGCAAGCCGAAACCACGCGCGTATTATCACTATTTCTCTCATTGGTTCAAGAGACGTTGATACGCAGCTAAACAATCAGCACTGCGCAGGGATGAGCGCGTGCCAGAGGCGAAGATCATGGAAGTAAACTCAAGATGGAGACGTAACAGTGGCCGGCGGCCAAACAAAGGCAGCATGCTCTTTATGTGCACTGCGCTTTTGGCAATGGCTATCATAATTGTCGGCTTAGGAACTTGGGTTTACTTCCTGTTCTTCACCCACAAAATGCTCAAGAATCAGGCGGAAGATTTTTCGTTACAGGCCGCACAGCAACTGAATGCAAACGACTATTCCGGAAAGCTAAACAATTTAATCTGTCGCTCTCGTGAACTGGTTTTTTCCGCGCGTCAGATGCAAATGCTGGCTGAAGCTGATCCAGAGTTCGAAGACTACAAGCCACTTGCAGAGCAAGTGCTGGCGGAATCGCGCGAGTCAATCAAGATCGTCAATGAAGAGCGATCGCGATTCGCGAATCTCACAATAGATCGGTTGCGCACAATGGTGGATAACGTAGATCGCAGTCCTGTTGCTGGTCTGTCGATCGTTGGATTGTCCACGGGCGATTGCAAAATAAGTGATTTGCGCGTGGGGTGGTTGACGAAAGTGGAATCGAATGTGGTGGCGCCGACTGGCAATTTTGAATTGTATGGATTCGATAGAAATCAACCGTACTTCCAAGTCGGAAGGGATACGGATTACTACAAAGCGAATGTGAATCTTAAGCTCCCAGGACAAGATTCGGATCTGGACTTTATACTCTCGCCACTTCCTGCACCTGTGAAGGGAACCTCGGCTCCAATGCGGCTTGTGCGCGCGGATACATTTAAAGCTGTCTTGCCGCTGCGCAAGGATGGTCAGACTGCTATCGGCAATATGTCAATTTGCCCATCAGCGGTGCAGGTTGTAATGGCAATGGGAGTAAAGGAAAAGGTTGTAGGTAAGCTTGAATCAGGATCGATGACTATCGATACTGCCTCCACCAATGGTGCATGTTCTGAACCTGATTGAAACGAGGCCGTTATGAATTCAAAATTGCGATCACCGCGCGGAAGCTACCAGATAAGCGAATTCACCATGGCTTTCGTCTTTCTCATCGGTTTTGTCGTCTTGCCTTTGATTGATTTGGCTGTGGTTCCGCTTAGGTGGGGCTTGGGTGTATTGATGGTCGATAGCTGGGCACATCAGCTTGCGATGTCCGAATCTCTTAGTGAAGCTCGAAAGATTTCCGAAAGTAATTCTTTTTTGGCAGACGGCTTGAAGAGAATTGGCGGAATTTCACTGCGGGATTCGCGATTGGCTCTAACAGTTCAATCAACAAAATTGAACGGCATCGCGCAATCATTTACCAAACCTGGTTCCATTCCAAAGGATTGGCTCCCTGATGGCGCCAATGCTCCATGCCTCTATGTGCTTGATTTGAGCGTGGATGTTTCGATTTATCCGCTGATAACGGCACCGCTTATGAATCTCAAAGTTCCAGGGCTGACTGAGCCAATCGTGACTACTTTCAAGTCGACATCCGCCTGGGAAAATATGGGTTTGAATCCCGTAACTGGCGAGTATTTTGTTAATGAGTAGAGTCCGAGCCCTCGAAGTCAACGTGGTGCGTGGAGCGAAACAATAGGGAGTGTAAACCAGAAAGTACTCCCGCTTCCTAGCTTCGATGTGACACCGACCTCGCCGCCATGTTGTAGAACTATTTCTTTGGAGACTGCCAAACCCAAACCAGTTCCTCCCTTCATGTGCGCGCCGTCCACGCCGGCTTGCTCAAAACGATTAAACAGTTTCATCTGTGCCTCGTCGCTGATTCCGGGGCCTGAGTCTTTGACCGATATCTTTGCAAAGTAGGTGTCTTCATCTACAAAAACCACGACTTTGGCGTTTGCTGGAGAGAACTTGATTGCATTTGACAGGAAGTTGACCAATACCTGCACTGCGAAATCTTTGTCGGCAGAAACCGCTAAGAACTCGTCAAAAGGAGTCACTTCAAGAGTTACTTGTTTATTCTCGGCTAATGAAGCAACTGAGTTTATTGAGTTTTCGATGATCGACAGACAGTTGGTTGTTTCAAGGTTCATGTTGAGCTTGCCGGCTTCCATTTTGTGAATATCCAGAAGACTGGTGATCATGCCAATCAGGCGTTCTGTGTCAGTTTCCGCGGAGGCAGCTTTTCCGTGCAATTTTGTTAGGTCGTCGTCATATCGACCGTTGGCTACCAGAGCCAAAAATATGCGAAGCGACGTCAGAGGCGTTCGAAGATCATGGCTGATCATTGATACAAACTCTTCTTTCATCATCTCCAGTTCGCGACGCCGCGTCACATCTTCAACCACAATTAGGACTGTGTTAGAGATAAAGGGGCACACAGTTATGTCTGCTGCAAAATTGTTGCCCTCGAATGTTTTTCCTGTTACACCATCAAGGCGTACCGATGCGGGCGTCGATAAGGTGCTGTCGTTCAGCTCTAGAAACGCAGATATAGTCCACTGAGAAAGCGCGGAGTACGACTGGCAATCAAACAGTTTTAAGGCCGCCGGGTTGGCACCGTGAATGGTGCCGGACTGAGACGCAATTAGTAAGCCTAGTGGCAGGCACTCAATTAGTTCTCTGATGCGCTGCTCCCAAAGATTTAAGCGTGAGTGCAGTGATTGAATCGACTCTTGCAGCTGATCGAGCAGCAAATCCACTTCAATTGCCTCCGGCTGAAATCGGAGTTTCTTTTGCAGAGTACTTCTTATACTTGCGATTGTGCGCTGTTCTGGCGTTTCCGGCATGACTGGACTACAGATTCCCATCACTCATAGGTTTTTCGCTCCGGTAGTAAGCATGGGTCTCCTCCAGATCCTCGCATTAAAGCCATGGGCAAGCTACCGGGTTCGTTTATCGGTTTATCCGTCAATAGTTTAATAACACCGCTTTGATTTGTACTCGTATAGACACTGTCGTTTGGCACTTTTGGAATTTTGCAATCGATTGCATAAATTCTCGTGAGAGATGAGATTCCGAGCAATGTCGTCAAACCCTGCTTTGTTATCGGATTTCTTGAAATGTCCATGCGAATGGCTTGCAACTTCTTTAATGGTTTGACGGTTTTGTCATTCAGCCCTGTTCCGGATAGATTTAATCCTGCTAACTGGGTCAATGATGCTAGTTGGTTCCAGCCTTCGGTACTCAAAATTGTATTTTTCAAGTCCAAACTTTTGAGTTCTGGAAGTGACTTCAGTGTACCCAGAGTCGTCCCTTTGAAATTGGCCAATCCGCTAAGCTGCAGAACCCTGAGCGATTTTAGATATAACACTGATTCGATCGCTTTGTCTGTAAACGTCCCTCGATCTAAAGACAGATGCCTGAGTTTTGGCAGTTTCTCAAGGGTCAACAAATCGGCATCTTTTAGAGCGGGATTTTGTCCAATAAAAAGACCTTGCAGAGTTGGTGCTGTGTCAGTCACGATCTTTAGTAAGTTCGGTGTCAAAGAGGTGTTTTGCACAGACAATCCCTTCAATGTTTTGTGCTTGCAAAGCGTGCGCAAAGCACTCTCTGAAAAGGGACCGGTCACACTGACAAACGCAAAGTCGATGCTGTCTGGCGTTTTGTCGAGCTGGTCGCCTGCAATTTCTTGCCATGTGATGGCACCATTGTCGAGGCTTAATTTTACTGTGTCGAAACCTGCTACACCAGAATCGATGTGCCTCTTTTTCGTACTGTTAGGTCTGGAAAGGAAAGGCAGGGGTTCGGAGTCCGTAAACAAGGCCGTGTAAATTGCATAGGTAAATAAAGCTGCGAAAGCCACGCAAGAGCTGACGATAAGAACGGTCGACAATAAAGGGGTGATGGCAGACCGCGGCTCAGCTAAATCAGTTTGGAACGTTTTCGAATTGTTTGGCGCGATCGGACTAAGTCGCTTTCTGGCTTTGATTGCAGATTTTGCCGCAATCGCATTTGCAAATCGTTCTTCTGGCGCCTTGGCCAGAAGACGGGAAACTATATCCTCAAAATATTGTGGAAAAACCAATTCTCGAGCACCTTCACTTAGAGTCGGTGGTGCCTCGTTTTGGTGGCGCATTGCCACCACCATCGGTTTCCCTGTGAAAGGAGGGCGTCCTGTGAGCGCTTCATAGAGAGTGCAACCCAGTGAGTACAAGTCCGCTCTGTCATCTACCGGAATGCCTTTGATTCTCTCAGGACTCGCATAGAATGGGCTGATTGCAAGATCTTCGATGCGCGTGTGTGATTGATCTCCCAAAGTATCCTTAGCGGTTCCGAAATCTATTATTTTGACTATCCAACCATGTTCGGACTTCGCAAGCATTATGTTTCCCGGCTTAACATCGCGGTGAATGATGCTTCGGCGGTGGGCGTGTGATAAACCGTCCAGAACTGCACAGAAGACTTCTTCTGCCGCGTTTGTAGAGAGAACACCATAACGTTCGATGTATTCGGCGAGCGAACAGCCTTCGACCCACTCGGTGACTAGGTATGAGCGACCATCCCGCATTGTTCCGAAATCCAATATTGCCAAAATATTCGGATGCTGAAGTTTGGAAATGACCTTTGCCTCTTGCATGAACTTGTCTGCATCGAACAAATCATCATTCGATGGAGTTATGGCTTTGATTGCGACGTATTTTGCCAACTTTTTGCTGTGCGCTTTGTAGACAGTCGCGGCGCCGCCCGTTCCTGCGATACCGATGAATTCGTAAGGGCTGCCTGCAATTAGATCATCGGCCGGAATGCAGGAGGTTTCGAGCGGTGTGTGCTCTGCTTTGCAGGTGCATTGCTCGTGATTGAAAATCCACTGCGTGATTGTCCCCGTTCTAATTTTCTGTCTGCGCCCGCATAAAGGGCAGACGTTGAGCGCCCTTTCCTTCGTCGGGGTTGCGCACGAGCAACTGTCAGCGCTGAAAATCCACTGTGTCAAAGAGCCGCGAAGTCTCTTCTTTCCACAGTGTTCGCAGATTTCGGACTTGTTTTCGATTTCCTGGGGCATGATCGACAGTCGACCCGAGAAGTTAACGCAACGGGTTGATGCAGGGTTGATGCAAGACATTCTAATTCAGGAATGCCTTATGCGGCAGGCGCTTTGCGACCTCGAATCTTCCCGACGCCGAACATCACCATGCCAACTAGCATCATCCCTACAGAAATTAATGTCATCCATTCTGAGCTTTCTTTTGCCCCGCCAGGCTCAAGGCACGATTTCTCTGGATTTTTGGGATCGTAGTGTACCTGTACGCTTCCGCCAACGGGATAGGTTTTCAACTTGTCGTCTGCAAGGTCTTTACTCACAGAGGGAGCGCCAAAGCTAAGGGTTTCACCTTCATAGGAGGTATCGTTGATTGAATATCGATAGTGGGGCACAGGAAAAAAACGTTCTCGCTTTGATAAAGCATCTTTGCGCAATTCGTGAGAAGCTACTGTTCCGGTGCAGGCTGGCCAGTTTTTTGCGACATCGTCTTGACCTGATTGGATTGAGGTCCAGACGAATAAAATGCTGCCGATAATCATGCAAATGTACGCATTCATTCCCAACTCCTTCGCCGTTGCTGCATAGATCGCGCAAACAAGCGTTTAATAGTGTTGCAGGATTGTGCGTTTTTGGAAAGGAGGAGTTCTCAATGTCTAATCCAGCAAGAATTTTTTGATTTTTGCAAATACCTTTTTGAAAGCGTGAGAGAATACCAATCGATAGCCACCAGATTTGGTGCGTTGCGCCTGAACTGTGCGGAAGCCGCCAGGCGCGCTACTATCTGCGTAGCAAATCACAGGTGAAACACCGGTAATACCAAGTTGTTGTGCCGCCGCTCTTGAAAGATCGATGCCACGTCCAGCTACAAAAGGCCCTCGATCATTAATCACCACTGTTACGGTCTTTCCATTTGCTGGGTTTTTAACTAATACTTTGGTGCCAAACGGAAGGTCTGGCGAAGCCGCTGTTAGGCTGTTTTGATCGTATATCTCACCGGACGCGGTCGGACGTCCGTGAAACTTTCCGCCATACCAGGATGCTTGTGTCTGAAATGTTTTTGAATCGGACTCGTTCGATTTTCGGTGAAATATTCCTTTTGATCCAAACAGCGGGAAAGCACTTGCCGACTGAGTTGTGAGTATGCCGAGTGTCGCCGAGTAAATGCACGCGAAGGTCACAACCTTCTGGAGGCGAGGTGTCATCATGAATAAACCCACGTTTGTGAATGAGTCTTGTGACGCCTCAGATGCGCTCGTGTTCCGCCCTTTGACCAGAAAGATTTATTCGGACACTTGCAGTGAATTTGAGTTCGAGAAGAATACCTCTGCTATGCTCACAGTTCCTGCCAATACTTCCTGTTTTGCACCAGCAGCTCGCGGCTGATTTCAATCGATTCGGATTCCTCAGAGCCCTGTGCGACAGTGATTGAGCATAGACATAACCCTTTCTTGAAAGCAAATCGTGCACAAATATGATTGTCGATTGTGTAAGTCTCCCACAGGACTTTGTCTTCGTATGGTTCGTTAGACAGCGACGATGAAATCGGGGATTTTGAAAATTTCAGTTCCACTACATCTGGTGCGTCTCCCCACTCGAGGTGCGCAGGCAATGCGCGGTTGCCGCTTGTTGCATCCAAGATTGCTTCGGAAAAGCACTTTTCTCGTTCGTCAAGAACGAGTGTTATCCCTGCATGCGTGAATTTGTAGCACCCTGTTTTCGAGTTGGCCGCAATCTGCAACGGGTACTCGCCGACAATGTCTGCTAACTCGTCTATTGCTGAGTCGTCAAGGCATTTGCCGACTAGCCGGCATACGGCGCTATAGATTACGCTCATGTTGGCTCGTTCAGTGAATTCACTATCGTTAGTCTACCGGTCATGTCCAATACGATTTCTAGCGCGCAGCTTTCCACACGATGGCATCTGAATGGTAACAGCTGCGATTACCGATGCACTCATAGCCCTCTTTCTTCAGCACCGAGATTATTCCGTTGTTTTCGAAGTATGAATAACCTACCCACCGATCCGGATTCACACGAAAGTTAGTCGCTATGAAGACTAACTTGGGGTGAAGCTTCTCGATGTCCGTCTTGATTTCTTTTACGACCAGTCGTTCCTCTTTTTCGGGGTCAAAGCCATCGCGAATACCAAACGGTTTTGCCTGCTCAAGAAAGAGAATTGGAAACTGCCAGAGGTATCGCGAGCCGATCCCCCGGCCGCTCATGAGAAGATGCGGGTAGGCATCGGGAATCACGGGAACGAGCATCATGACGTTATCTTGCGGACTCGTATGTTGCAAAATCGTCTTCAGAGGCTCATCTTTTGCCTGGTCCTTTTTTAAGTACAAGGCCGTCACGGTAGAGCCAGAAATGACCAGAAGAACAATTGCAAGCTTGAGCAGTTCATGCTGCAGAAAGGCTACTTTCGAAGCGGTCAGAGCTGCCTGCAACTGCACCGAGCAAAAGATGAAGCTCGCTACAAAGGCAGGTATGTAATGGTTGAACCAACCTTTGTGCTGCACAATTGCCACGGCGAACGCTGCTACCCACCAGGCAATCAGCGGCGCGGAAAGAGAGTTGCGGCACCGAATTGCTATTGCAATGGCGAGCAAAAACATGGGCACGCAACCGGTAATGAAGGGGAAGAGAAATAGTGACTGGAGGCTGGTGTCACAGGATCCGTAACCGGCTTTGATAAGTGGTATCAGGCGAGTGCGAAAGTAGTCTTGCGCGGAGTCCGGTAAAAACGCAAAGGACGCGGCATATATGATACCAACGCCAAGTACGGAGAGCGTCTCAGGGGAAAGGAGTCGGACTGGTTTTCTTTTGAGAATTGCCATTGTGGCTTCTGAAGCCATTGGGGCGAGGACATACTGTGGAACCAGTGCGATTGACGCACCAAATATGATACCGGCGCCGCACGCTGCGAGTGCCGGCACCGGTATGGATTGGTATCGGAGCCATCTTGTGATCGTGAAACAAGCTACGCCGAGTGCCGCTAGATACTGGCGTTGCCCGAAGTCACCCCAGAAGCAAATGTAAATGCTGAAGCAAGTCATGCTCAAAAGTAACGGGCCAAAAAGATGGCGATCTCGATGGTCTTTGGCGCAGGAAAGCATTCTTGCACAGAGTGCCCAGGATGAAAACGAGAAGAGCCAGACGCAGATATTGAAGGTGGTAACAACGGGTTGCGATAGAACTCTGGCAATCCAAGCGGGAACCACATTCAGGTAATAAACCAGCGGTGGGTTGAGATCGATCAAATCGACATAGGGTACTTTCCCATCCAGAATGAGTTGTCCGCAGTGAAGAAACATCGCACAGTCATGAACGATCGCAGGCGTCAACCCGCGCATCAGAGCGGCTAGAAGGCACAGCCAGAGCACTAATGAGGCGATATACCACGGTTTGATTCCCGCTGAATCGCGGTCGAGAAAAACTGCCAAGACGACCAGCTTCAGTCGCTCCATTCCTTCTCCTGACCGATCGCTTCCTGGTCGGCTTTGTCCTTTATTGCTTTTTTCAGCTCGGTGAGATTGGAGATCAAGAGTACCAAATTTGATTGAGTTTTTGTACCGCGGCTCAAGATGCTAGCCGCTGATCAATTTATCGCCGTCTTCCGTCTCCATACTGACAGCTCGTTGGGACCGACTTTGATGGTCTCTCGAAGATCGTAACGGTCTAAAAACTCCTCTTGCCAAAGAGGGCTGGACTGCAGGAATTGGCGGACGGTGGTGTTCGTTCCCGTTCCCGGAGGCACACTTTCTTGGATGAAGAGAACGCGCGGTTTGTGCTCACGGAGATCGTCTTTCAGCTCTCCAATAAACTTTTCCGACTCTCGTTGCCATCGCTCGGCGGCTGGTGTGCCGGCATGTTTTTTTGCGAGATACTGCATCATCAATATCGGAAAAAGAAAAAAGTAGCGATTGCCCGACTCGCGTTTCGCTTGCAGAAGGGCCGGACATGAGTCTGGTAGCGACAGAGAAAGAATGCTGACTTTATCTTCTTGCCTCGTTTCCTTTTGAATCACAGCGACTATAGACTCCGTTAAGGCTCGCCATTTTTTGTCCTGCGAGATCAATCCGGGCATGGCAAATACCGGCACAAGTAAACAGACGAGTGTGATGAGACCAGTCAGAAAAACTCGTCTGAACTTCGAGACGGCATATTCTTTTGCGGGCGATTTTTCTGCGCTTGAAATCGCTGGGGCAAGCATGGGAATTGACAACATAAGCATCAAGCTACCAAACATCAAAGGTATTGTCTGATTGAGGATGGCCTTGCCTTGTAAGAGAAGAGAGAACACACTGCAAAGACTAAATACGCATATCTCAGGCATCAATCCTTGCTTCCAGAATTTCCTTTTCAGTCCCAGTAAGATTGCAAAACACAGAATGGGTAAACTGCCGCTTACGATAAGTTGCGTGATTTGCAGCATGAAAGGCCAGTTGTAGAGAGCATATCCCTCACTTACCATAGGCATGAATCTGCCAAGGAACTGCACGCGAATAGATTCGTTTGAAAAGATGAACAATCCATAGCCAACGACTGCGCTTAAGGCGGCGCCAATTTCTGGTGCGAAAAACGGTTTCATCATTCGACGCCGCAACAACCATAAGACCTCAAGCCCAAGCGGAATGATTACGTACTGAGGAAGCAAACACAGCATTACACCGAAAAACAGTCCGCTGGCAATTGATACCGCCAAGTCAATTTTTTCGCCTTGCCACCGCAGGTAGCGGCAGACAAAAAACGGAAGAAGGGCGTTTGTTAGAAGCTGTTGCCGTTGACCGAACTCAACCCACTCATACGTGATTACATTGCCCAGGCTGAATGCCAGGATGACTGGTCCGAACCAGAGCGTTGTTGTACTTTCGTTTTCGGCTTCGACATTCCTCAAAAGGCACCATGAAAGAACTAGAGACAGAGCGATCGTAAAAATGCAGAAAATGTAGAGACTAGTGTCGAAGGGCAGGCCCAAGAGTCTTGCAATGTAAACTGGAATGGCATGGATGTAGAACACCAGAGGCGGATTCAATTCGACAAAATCCACATATGGTCGTGCTCCTTCAACGATCAATTTGCCGGTCGTGAGAAACAAAGCACAATCCGGATTGACGATATTTGCTGGAAGCAGAAACATGCGCATCATTAAGAGCGAAAGAATACCAAGCGCCGCCAGCCAGTATGGTCTCAATGTTTGCATTCCTAGCGTCCTTTACTGCGAGCCCGTACATAGGACAATTAGAGATTGAAAACTCATTGACTGTTGAGGTAGGGAGTCTTCTTGCTGCAATTCTCTTGTAGTTGCAGATAACGGACCACTCCTTGTGCTTGTTAATAATAGCGGACACCATATTCAATATCCAGAGCAAGCGGCATGGAGGCGCTCTACAGCGTTAAAGATGACACCACCAACTCAAGGGGTACTCGCTCTAAAATATGAGGCATGGGCTTCAAACCGAAGTAAATACACACAACTCGATCAAATCGCTCAAAAGCACTAAGATAGTGTTGCCGGCGACCGACCGAGGAGACAGATTGTGACATCAACGAAAACGTCGAGACCTACAGAAGTCTTGCCTGATGATGCATTGAAGGACAGTATTTTGATTCTGGATTTCGGTTCTCAGTATTCGCAGCTGATCGCCAGGCGCGTTAGAGAGTTGAAGATATATTCGGAGTTAATGCCTTTCAGTACTTCGGCCCAGGAGGTCAAGAGGCTCAATCCCAGCGGAATCATCCTTTCCGGTGGACCTAACAGCTGTTACGACGAACATGCACCTAAGTTGGACAAGGAGGTCTGGAAACTCGGCATACCGGTCTTCGGTGTGTGTTATGGCATGCAACTGATGGCGCACGATTTGGGTGGAACAGTCGAGTCTGCCGAAGTCCGCGAGTATGGACGCGCGTCTTTGACGGTCGTTCATCACGGTGACTTGTTTGCTGGAATGGACGCATCGATCGACAGTTGGATGAGTCATGGAGACAGCGTAACTGTCTTGCCTGCCGGCTTTAAGGTGATCGGCAGAACAATGGCTACTCCCGTAGCCGCGATTGCTGACGAAGCCAGGAAGTACTTCGGAGTGCAGTTTCACCCTGAAGTTGTGCATACAAGAGGTGGACTGAAAGTAATCGAAAACTTCGCCGTCAACTTATGTGGCTGCTCTCGGAGCTGGACGATGGACAAGTTTATCGAGAGCACGATCAAAGACATTCGCAACCGAGTCAAAGAAAAGCGAGTGCTTCTGGCGATTTCCGGTGGCGTTGATAGTTCAACGTTGGCATTTCTGCTCCACAAAGCAATTGGCGATCAACTGACGTGCGTCTTTATAGACCAAGGATTCATGCGGAAGAACGAACCAGAATGGTTGGTCGACAAGTTTGAAAATGAGTTCAAGATCAAAATCAATTTCGTGAAGGCGCGCGCTAGATTCATTGAAAAACTACAAGGCGTGACCGATCCCGAGGAGAAACGCAAGATCATCGGTGTCGAGTTTATTCGTTGCTTCGAAGAAGAGTCGAAGAGACTAGGACCGTTTGATTATCTCGCGCAAGGAACACTATACCCAGACGTTATCGAATCTTCCGGCACGCGCATCGATCCAAAGACCGGCGAAAAAATTGCCGTCAAGATCAAGTCTCACCACAATGTCGGTGGGTTGCCGCCAGATCTCCAATTCAAGCTTGTTGAGCCATTTGCGAAGCTATTCAAAGACGAAGTCAGACTTGTCGCGAAAGAGCTCGGAGTGCCGGAGGGCATTCGCGTGAGACACCCATTCCCGGGTCCAGGACTGGCTATTCGCGTTCTTGGTGAAGTTACGAAGGAACGCCTAAAAACATTGCGCGAAGCCGATTGGATCATTCGCGAAGAGATCAAAGCACATGGTCTCTATCGGCAAGTTTGGCAGATCTTCGGCGTATTGTTGCCGACAAAATCCGTTGGTGTCATGGGCGATCAACGCACCTATCAAAACCAAATCGTCATTCGTGCAGTCACAAGTGAAGACGGCATGACGGCTGACTGGGCGCGACTTCCATATGACCTGCTCGCGACAATATCATCGCGCATCGTTAACGAAGTGCCTGGCATCAATCGCGTAGTGTACGACATAACTTCCAAGCCTCCAGCCACGATCGAGTGGGAATAAGTCTGGGGAAACCATGGGTTCTGACGACAAAATCGAATCGCCTGCCTCCGCTCGCGATGTAGTCGGTGAATTTCTAGGACGCTTGGGTGGTCGCTGCATTGTTGGAATGCTTCTGTTTTTCGGCTTCTTCCTCGGGTTCTTCGTTGGTGGTGTCGGCTTTCATGACCCTGACACTTGCTGGATTTTGGCGCTCGGACAATACATCGTGGAGCGCGGAGCGCTTCCTGCCACCGACCCGTACTCGTACACGTACAACTTCGGACTCGCTGAACCCAAGCCATTTGTGATGTATCAATGGCTTACCGAGGTTGTCTTCTATCTTCTCTACAAGCTCGGTGGCGGAATGGCGTTGCTGATGTTTGTAGGCGTCGTTCTCACTCTTGCGTTTCTGGTCGTGCCGCTAAAAATCTGGGGAAAGACCGGTGCACCGGCACTAAAGGCCGCAGGAATTGTTCTTCTGGGACTGATTGCATGTTCTGTACGAAGCCTTGCGCGACCTGAGATCTTCTCGTTTCTTTTCATGGGTTTGACGCTGCTTTTGATCTTTGATCTCCGATTGGAACAGTCGATGAAGTGGCGCTATCCGTTAGTCGCAGCAATGATCATGATTATGTGGTGCAACCTTCACAGCGGCTGTGCATCAGGATTGATCTTGTTGGGAATTCTTTTGATAGTGCGACTCGGCGAGACGATTGTGTGGCTCTGCAAGCGTGGAAAGGAACCATCAACATCCTCAGCTCCTCAGCTTCTTCTTCCGCTTACGACCTTCGGGGCGGCTGCCCTTGCGACTCTTGCAAACCCCAAAGGCATCGGACTGTGGCACTACATTGTGTTCTCGCTGTTCTCTTCGCCTATCAACAAACGTATCATAGAGACGCATCCCATCAGCCTTTCAGATCTGCGTGAATACAATTACTATCCGTTCTTTATTCTTTTCTTGATCTTTCTAGTGTCATCATTCGGCGCTGTGAAGCGAATGATTGCCGATCCGAATCGCGACAGCAGGCACTTTCGCCTTCTACTCACAAGCATCATCACCGGTCTCGTGTGCGCCTATCTTGGCTTTCAAACACGGCGCGTGGTTGCATTTTCAACCATTGCGCTGGTAGCGGAAACAGCATTTATTTTGTCGCCAATGTTTGCAAGACCCACTGTTTTAGGCAGTTGGTCGAAGTTGTTTACCACTGCCGAATCTGTTGTCCGCCCGTATGTTCCGCTGCCTCTGACGCATGTGTGCCTCGTTCTGGCACTCTCGTTATTGGGAACGTATCTCTGCTCAAGCAGAATAGTCAAACCTGAGATTCCGCAGGCTGGCGTCGGAGCGCCAGTTCCGAAGAAGGCGTTGGCGTATTTGAAAGAGAACATGCCTGGCGGCAATATGCTGAATCATCCTCAATTCGGAGACATGATGCTTTGGTCCTTCGATCCAAAACCGAAAGTATTTATTGATACGCGATTCGATATGTATGGTGCTGAGTTCATAGCTGAGTACGACAAGGCTGCGCATTGCCGTGATGGCTGGCAGCAAGTCATGGACAAGTACAAAGTTGATTGGGTGTTCCTTCCCAAGAAATTCGAACTTGTAGCTGAATTGAGAAAGGATGAATCTTGGACGGAATTGTGCTCGGATGACGTGGCCGTAATTATGGTCCGAAAAGACGCAAAGTGAGTAGCTGCTGGAGCAGCTAAGCCGCACTGTAAGCTGTGTGTGCTCGGATTTAGGAACGGTCTTTGCGTTTGGCGAAGGCACCGGATTTGGTGTCTGTCGTTGTTCGGTTCGATGCCGGCTGCGAGAAGCTCGTAAACATAACGTATAGCCAAAGGACCGAGCAAATTCCTGCCATGACTACAAATACGCCCTTGATTGCAGGGGCAAATGCCGAAGAGACTAATGACATAATCGAACAAACAATAATCCCAAGCAGCAACAACCAAAATGTAACCATTAGCTTTTCTTCGTTCCCGTCCAATTTGCGCTTATTCGCCAATGTCACAATCTGGTGTGGATGATGAAGAAACATCCTTCGAGGGTTCAAGTAAAATTTCGTGTCGAGCTCCTCTGTAAACTCGACGATAGTCTCGTATCTGTCAGCTGGCTCCTTTGCTAGCGCTTTGTCCAAGACTCCCTGAAGGTGTGAATACTGTTTAGGAAGACGCGGTGGAGTTTCGCTCATGTGTTTACTCGCCAATTCGAGCGCCGAATTCCCGGCAAATATTGGTTCTCCGCTGAGCATCTCATAGAGAATGCATGCCATAGAGTACTGATCTGAGCGGGCGTCCAACGCCTTGCCAGCGCATTGCTCCGGGCTCATGTAGCGCGGACTGCCAATTACTGCGCCTTGCTGCGTCAGGTGCTGCTCGCTATGAGATTGACGAGCGATGCCAAAGTCAATTACTTTTGGAAAATCTGTATCGTTTGGGCCTTTCGAAATAATGATGTTGTCAGGCTTTAAGTCTCTATGCACGACTCCTTTCTGATGCACCAAATGTAGTGCGTGACACAGTTGTGAAATGATTCGCACCGTCCAGCTTGGATTTAGCGGTGAGTAATTTCGCAGGACGTCGGATAGAACCTCGCCCTCAACGTATTCCAGGACCATATACGGAACGTCTGATTCGGAAGTCCCCAATCCATGAACCGCACCAATGCTAGGGTGAACGACCATTCCGAGAATCTGTCCCTCGCGCTGAAATCGCATCAAACGCTCTGGCGTTAGACTCTGGTGGATCGTTTTGATTGCAACAAAGCGATTCAGCACATGGTCTTTCGCTTTGTAAACCGCGCCAATTCCACCGAAACCGAGTAGTTCAATAATCTCATACTGGCCGCCAAAGGTCTGTCCTGTTAGCTCCTGGAGTTGCAATCTGTGCTCACGGGAGCTCGCTTCAGCATCTGAGGAATCCAGAGACTGGCTCTGGCAGTCGCCTTCGGATTGAGCGACTACCAGTCGTCGTTCCTCCATCTCTTTGAGTTCGTCATGGCTCATATGAAGCCTCCGGCTAAGGTGGATTATTCCCAAAATCGAAGGGTTGCCGGGCGTGCTATTCTAAAACTGTTCGCGGGTGGATTGGGGCTTTAATGACTTCCCAAGTGGCCGTAATAATTGGTGCTGGTCCGGCAGGTTTAACTGCCGCCTATGAGCTTGCCACCAGATCGAACATCAAACCAATCATCCTTGAAAAGACCGATGTCATTGGTGGTCTTGCAAGAACAATCGAATATAAGGGGAACCGTCTAGATATCGGACCCCACAGATTCTTTTCTAAGTCGGATCGTGTCATGGATTGGTGGTTTGACATGATGCCCATGCAGGCGACTGAGGGCGAAGAAGCCACGATCTCGTATCAAAACAAGTCCAGAACAGTCAAAGGTGGTGCCGGCCCCGACCCTACAAAAGATGACGGAGTGTTGCTCAAGCTCGATCGATGCACGCGAATTTACTACCTGCGCAAATTCTTCGATTATCCAATCAGCCTGAAGGTAGAAACCTTCACTAACCTTGGTCCCGTACGCACAGTGCGTATAGGTTGCAGCTATTTGTGGTCGGTTGCCTTCCCGATCAAGCCTGAAGAAAACCTCGAACAATTCATCACAAATCGCTTCGGCAAAGAGCTTTACCTTACTTTCTTCAAAGACTATACGGAAAAAGTCTGGGGAATCTCGTGCTCAAAGATTAGCGCGGCGTGGGGCGCGCAACGCATCAAGGGTCTGTCGATCATGAAAGCGTTGTATCATGCGGCACGCAAAATTGTATCGAGCGCATCTGACTTGAGGCAGAAGCAGACTGAGACTTCGTTGATCGAGCAGTTCCTTTATCCCAAGTACGGAACAGGTCATATGTGGGAGACCGTTGCTCATCGCGCCAAGGAGAAAGGCGCTGAGATCCACATGAACATTGAAGTTGAGCGTCTGGTTTTTGAGGGCAACAAGGTTGTTGCCGTCGAAGCGACCAATTCAAAGACCGGCGAGAAGCTGAATATCAAAGCCGATTACTTCATCTCGACGATGCCAATCAAAGAGCTCATCAGAAAGCTCGACACTGAAATCCCGGCAAACGTGCGAGAAGTCAGCGAAGGGCTTATCTACAGAGACTTCATCGCTGTCGGCATGTTGGTCAACAAGTTGAAAATCTTCGACAAGACGCCGCAAGGTAAGAAGCTAATTCGCGACAATTGGATCTATGTGCAAGAGTCTGATGTGTTGATTGGACGATTGCAGATCTACAACAACTGGGGCGGATATATGGTTGCAGACCCAAGCAAAGTCTGGCTCGGTCTCGAATATTTCTGCAATGACACCGATGATATCTGGACATGGGATGACGAGAAGCTCAAGGAACTCGGCGCGATGGAACTAGATAAAATCGGAATTCTCGACAAAGCGGACGTTGTCGATGCAATGGTTGTTCGAATGCCGAAGACCTATCCAGGCTATTTTGGAACATACGAACGCTTTGACGAATTGCGAAAATTTGTTGACGGAGTAGAAAATCTTTTTTTGGTTGGTCGCAACGGTATGCACCGATATAACAACCAAGACCATTCAATGCTCGCGGCAATGGTTGCTGTCGACAACATTATTGGTGGTGTGCTCGACAAGAATAACGTCTGGGACGTAAACACCGAACAGGAATACCACGAAGAGAAGAGCCAGACTTAAAGCCCCTTCTGTTTTTGAATTATGACCATAGTCTGTGACTATGGTAATATTTTAATGAGTCTTCTTGTGGTCGTTAGATATGAAGAAGAAATTGAAAGAGATTCCGGCAGGCGAGTTCAAGTCGAAATGTCTTAAGTTGATGGACGAAGTGCAGAGTTCTAAGACACCATTGGTAGTGACGAAGCACGGCAAGCCTGTCGTCACGATTTATCCGTTTGAAGAAGAGAAGCGGACCTTCCCATTTGGGTTTATGCGAGGGCGGACAAAAATAAATGGCGACATTGTAGGACCGATTGGGGAACTCTGGAATGCCGAGGAAGAGCACTAAGGTTCAGACATCTTCGCTTCAAGCTCGAGATCGTCCAATTCTGCTAGATACCCACATTGCTGTATGGCTTTCGATAGGACAAGACTTTGAGCCAGAGGGACGTTCGTTGATTGAGCAGGCGTTTGCTCGCGGTGAACTCTGCATATCTCCAATTTCTGCCTGGGAAATTGGTATGTTGGTGTCGAAGAATAGGCTTGATCTGGGCGTCGAGCCGATAGCTTGGTTCGATAATCTTGTGAAAGCATTCCATTTGAATATCGTCGATATGACCCCTGAGATCGCAATAAGAAGTAGTTTCCTCACAGGCCCAATGCATGGCGATCCGGCGGACAGAATTTTGATTGCCACAGCAATGGCTAACTCGCTTGCTCTGGCTTCAGCTGATAAAGCCGTCACCTCGTATGCATCGAGAAACTCTGTGCCATTGGTCTCTTGCTAGCTGTCAGCTTCGAGTAACTCGTCTTCGGCTTCTTTCTCGGGCGCGTCTTTCCATAGCACTGCGCATAGGCAGCAGATGCTGAAAGAAAGTAACGTCCAGAACATTGGATTGATGGGACCGTTCATTCCAAGAACATAGTAATAGTGCACGAATATATATAAAGGAAGGAGAAAAAACAGCGCACCCATCAGTAAGATCGCTCGGCAGATTGATGGAAACTGCGCCCAGTATTTGCGGGTGCCAAGCGCAATCAACGCAGGCATAAGCACCAACATGTCGTAATAGTGCCAGTACATAGCAGTGACGATGGCAAACGGCATGTAGGCGGCCAAGCCATCTTCCAACCATTCCGGTGAGTCTTTCAAGCTTCGCCCAATCAAGTAAATTGCGCACCATCCAATTAGCATAATGACTGTGCCGATCAGTCCGATGCCGTCTGCGAAACTGGGAAACAGCTTCAGCAGCTGCCCTCGAATGGTTGGTGTGATCTCCGCCGACATCGTCGCGTTTGAACGCATTGCAGACAAAAGTTCTGCGTAGTCCTTAAATCCATCTGCGCCGATTAGCGTGTAGGAGATGCCGCAAAGAATTGCGGCGGCAATCGACAAGGTAATGATTGGCTTGTAGCGACGAGCCCCGAGAAGAAACAACGCGTATGGGGCAAGCTCTTGAGGTTTGAAAAGCATTCCGATCATTGCTGCGCCGGCAAGGAATGGCTTGTTTCTTTTGAGCGCCACCATAGATAACACCAGGGAAAGAAACATTATGGGACCTAGCTGCCCGATTCGCAGTGACTCGTAAACTGGCGCAGATAGTGCGCTTACCCCAATTAGTGCGCAGGATTGTTTGACGTCCAAACGAAAGAGTTTGATCAGCAATGCTATGCCTGAGGCGATACAAATGAAAAGAAACGCCGTAAACACCTCGATGACCAATTGCTTCGGCACGAAGCCGAGCGGCAGCAGCAAAGGCATAGAGAACGGCGGCAGATAAGTGAATACGCGGCGATTGTTTTCCGGAAACAACTTCCAACTATCGTGGCCGTCAATCAGGAGCGTCTTGTAAAGAAGCGAGCAGTCATGATCGAGCATCATCTTCGCGTTCATGTAGAACTGACCGATGTCGGTAAATTGAGCTACATATTGACGTCCCAAGTACAGAACATAGCCGGAAATGCAGACAGCGCTGACCGCACACACGATATACATGATCGTCATGAGCCGTGGATTGGGTTTCATCAGAAGTCTCCCGCGAACTCGCAGCGAACCGTCGCCGAACTCTGCAGTCTGTATGATACCCTGACCGTATCAACTGTATGGCGGAGAAATGAGCAAAGAGAAAGAGTTTGCAGACCATCCCAACTCTCTTCGCGAATCGCCCGATTTTGTTGGTGAGAGTTCCACTGAAAGCGAATCAGCGCAACAGGGCGAACCTAGGCAGCAGAGCGAACTCTCGCGCGAAAGCACGCAGCGCAGAAAACTGCGACTTGCGATTCACTGGCCGGTAGCCGCAGCACTGATGCTTTTTATTGTCTTGGTGCGACAGCTTCCATGGACGACGTTCACTTATCCCGAAGAAGTTAACAATGCATGGGTTCTTGCTATGCATCATCTCCTCGCTCAGCATGCGCAGTGTGGGCGAGATTTCTCCTTTACATTCGGACCGCTTGGGTTTTGCTATTCGAAAGCGTTCTTGCCGCAGACATATCATTGGACACTTGCCTTGTGGGCAGTGTTTGCGCTTTGTCAGTGGTTTATCTGTTACCGAATTTCCAAGAAACTCTTCAACAATCCACTGATGGCGCTGCTTTGGTATGCAGGGTTGGTCGTGCCGCTGGCCGTGTTTTCCGATGTCTTTTTCCTCGCTCCCGCGGCGTTGATGATCGTTTCGTATTTTTGTCTTGATGCGCGCAGCCGCACTCCATCTCAAGAAACATGGTTGAGTGCGGCGCTGCTTGGGTTGGTTGCGGCAGTCAAATTCACCTTTTTCATTTGCAATGGATTCGTTCTTGCACTTGTTGCGTTCGATCAAATGTTTCGCCGTAGACAATTTCCGCTGCTTGCGCTCGTGGCGCTTGCTGTGTTTCTCGGCGCCTGGGTTTTGTGCGGGCAGCATATCTGGCTTTTGAAACAATACATCGTGAATTCGCTCGAGATTTCTCGTGGTCACAGCGAAGCGATGTGTCTCGGAGAACCGCAAGATTTGTGGCTTGTTTGGCTCTTTATTGGTTCAGCCGGAACATTCCTTGCCTTGCTCGGTGCGCGATTGTACTCGACATATAGATTTTGGACGGTAGTGCCATTGGTGGCAACATCCGGGTTCTTGTTTCTTGTCTTTAAAGCAGCCTATGTGCGACAAGACTGGGGGCATCAGGTAATTGCGCCGTCGAATTTTGCATTTTTGCTCATGCTCTTTCTTCCAGTCTTTCTCAAACAGGAGGGCTGGCGCTGGATTCGGCAGTGCGCGATTGCTCTCATTGTTTTGATGACGTTCACTACCATTCCGCTTAATTTGAAAGTTCAATGGTTCTCGTATCCGATATTTGCCGTGAAGACTTTAGTCCTCGACTCGATCGAGAATGTTCCAAAGATTGCTGACTTCTTCGGCGGCAACAAACAAAAATTGGCGAAGCACAGAGAGTTCATGGAAAAACTGAAGGGTCCGCATTCCGCTCAACTAGCGGCATTGAAAGGCGGTGCCGATTGCTATCCAATCAATTGCGCAACGGTGATCGCAAACGGAATGGAATATCAACCACGACCTGTCGTGCAGTCCTATTGCAGCTACACGAAATTGTTAGAACGTCAAAACGCAGATCATCTCATTGGACCGAACGCTCCAGCCTGGTTGATTCTTGAGAGTATGGAACCTCCGGACAATTGGTATCCGGCGGCCAACGATGGTGTCTCATGGCTTGAGTTTTTGCGGAGGTATGAACCTTCTGACAGCAATCAAGACTTTCTGCTGCTCAAAAAAACCGGTGGAGCGCGACCACTCGAACCTCAGTTGGTCAAGGAAGCGATTTGTGAATTTGGGAAGCCTGTCGAAATCGAGGATTCATCGGATTCGTCAGTGGTATGGGTTGAGATTGATGTCACACCTACAGCGCCTGGCAAACTGCAGAATCTTTTCTTCAGAACTTTTCCACCTGTGCTCAATGTCAAACTGAAAGATGGTTCCACCCATAGCTACAAAGTGCCTAGCGAACTCTTGCGCAGCGGTTTTATCCTCTCACCGTTTCTGGCTCGGACAAACGATCTTCGGCACCTCTATTCGGATGAATGGAAGAATTTGTTGAACAAGCAAAAGGTCGTTTCCTTCTCTGTCACCGATGATCACAACCGTTCCTCACATCAAATTTATGCGCCGCAATACAAGATGCGACTCTTCAAATTGAGTCAAATCGAACCTGGAAGCCGCGCCAAGGAATAGTCAGCTTCCTTGCTGTGTCGAAAGTGCCATCAGAGATGCGTCTTTGAGAGTGGGTGGTCTATCGAAGTCCATGCAAACGGACTCTAGTTGCTCACCTATGATGTCGATCATCGATGGGTCTATGTTGCCGACGACCCGGCCGGCCATTTGTATATAAGGAAGGAGTCCGATGTCGATTTTCATGATGCGTGCGCAAGTGCTGTCGACTGCAGCCAGATCATTTCCGAGGACTAGGATGTTTGATTTCTTGATGGTTCCGTTTATCGGACCATCGCCTTCCATCGCTTCGATGCCATCCACCAGTGCATAACTCGGTTTGATCATGTGGACAAGATCGAGAATGCATTGCGGAATTCCTTTGAAGTGAAGGAGATTTTTCGGCCATCCGTACTTGCGACCTGGCACGCAGCCGAACAGATTCTTCATCGATACCGTTATGCCGACCCAGTGGTGCGTCTTCATTTTGGGAACGCTGATAAGAGAATCGGCATTGACGATCGTTTTTGGCAGATAAAACTGCTTGACGCCGTTGAATCCGTGTTGGTTGTCGACCGGCTCAACATCATCAAGATTCAGATCGACAAAAGGAATCGACAGCTTTTTCAGCATCGGGCCAATGCCCATCGCTTCAAGCAGAAACTCTGTATCGCGCATGTGTCCAGGACCTTCAGCGACAATAATTTCTTTTGCGCCCATGTAATCGGCAAATTGAATCGCTGCTCGGACCACTTCCTTGTTGGTATTCACAAGATTGTTTTCGCGATACTCGACCATATTTGGTTTAACAATGATCCGTTTGCCTGAGAAGGCCTCTTTGGGGAACGAGGCGAGATGCGGCTTGAGTAAGTCGAAAAGATTTTCGTTGTAAGACTCTGCGCGAACGATAGCGACGGAAGACTTATCCTTATATCGTTGGTCAAGTTGAAATTGATTCGGCTCCGTCAATTCGGGTGAGATCGTTTTCTTGGATTGTGTGCATCCGCCGGCAGCGAGCGCTACCGCAGTTGCTTTGAGAAAGTCTCTACGTTTCATGGATGCGTCATGCCTTCTTGATTTTCAGTGGTGCGAAACCGTTTTTGCTCATCGTGTTGAGCGCAATAAGTGATACTGCAGTAACATGCATATTCGAATTGACCCCAAACGAACCGTCTTTGTTTTGGCGGTCGATGAGAAAGGCTAGCTCTTTCTGCGGGTCTTGGTTGTATGCGTGTCTTGCAATGATTGACCATGCAAGTGAGATTGCAGAACTGTCGCTTGATTCTTGAGCGGCAAGATAATTCAAACTGCTCTGAATTGCTTTGTGATTTTTGTCTACGTCTTGCAGTGCCACCAATGCTTCAGCTGTAGTGAGCCTGTATGGCGGAAGATAGGCGCCGAGTGTGATGTCGTTGCCGTGGTTCCATCCGCCGCCTTTGCAGACGTGTTCAAGAATGAATTGATTTGCATGTTCTATTACATGTTTATAGAGACCTTGAGAAGGTTGCTCCGGCATTTTCAGAGCGAGCAGTGAATAACTTGTAGGTTCTACCCAATGGAAGCAGTGCGGGTCCCATGGCCATCCACGCGCATAGTCGAGTGACTTCGTGCCTTTGGCAACCAGCATCAGAAGCCGAGCTACGGGGCTCCAAAATTCGGATCTACTATCTAAAAGGTATTCCAAACCTTTTTGCACGGAGCGTTTTACTGCGTGCCTTGTTGGTTCTTCGAGCTTTTGAAACTTGCTCGGCGATTCGAGCGCGCGAAGGGAGAGCAGGGCGGGAGCTGTATTCCAGTCTGACTTGCCGGCTCCAGCGGATGTTGACCAACCGCCATCTTTATTTTGTCGAGAGACTAGAAAGTTTCCCACACCATTGTTTATCAGTCTCACTTCATCTATAGCGACTTCGTGACTGAGTGCTATTAGTGCCCAGCAAGTAGCTTCGATTGAAGGTCCTCCGGATGGCTGATAGGGGCACCATGCTTGCTCGGCGCTCAAAGTTTTTGCCTTTTCTTTTGCAAAACCGGAGAGTAAAAATTGCTTGGCATTCGCCTTTGCTTTTTCGTGGCGAACCACCAAGCCATCACTGTTTCCCATGCTTTCTCTTCAATCGAAATCCGCGCAAATGCTCAACTGCATTCATTATTATCTGGAATTTGATCTCGCGGTTGCCACATGGGGAAATTGGTGGCTTAAGTCACTAGTGCCCCTCATAGCTGTCAAGCTAGAATGAAACTATTCTGAACGGTCTGATTCGGAATCCCTTGTTAGTGAGACGAAAACGTAGGGTATATTCGGCCAGGAGGTGATTTAAGGAATTTAGTCGTATAAAGGTTGTGGCACGGTGGTTCGTTACTAAACTTCACACAACGCGATAAGATTCCAGGCAATCGAACACCAGAACGACAAAGCACTTTAAAGATGCCTTCATCGTGTGTATGTTGGTATCGTCCTGGAAGATGAATCCCGAAGGAGGTTTGCATGAGTGAGATGACCCGGTTTATTCAAGACGAGTCAGGACAAGGTATTACAGAATACGGCGCTATCTTGGCGTTCGTAGCGATTCTTGTAGCCCTGGTGTTCGCAATTACATCCGGCGCCTTGACAGCCGCGATTTCGGCAGCATTCAGTGCTGTTATTTCGCAGCTCAACAACTTGTCATCAGCGGCGGCTGGCGCCAGCTAAAACTGGTCGAAAGCAAAAGTATTAAGCGGGAGACTCAGTCTCCCGCTTTTTGCTTTTATTTCTTGTTGAGAGTTGAGACGAAGGCAAGGAGCTCTTGGTTTGCCGAAGATTCTTGATGGGACCTTATTTTTGGCGCATTCGATTTACCGTGGGAGGTTCGGTATGTGCAAAAAAGTGTCACTGGAAATGCTTATGTGCACTGGTTTTTCAGGCTTCAATTTGTGCACATACCGAACCTTTCCAGGGAACTGGCACACAAGCGAAAAAGGCCACCACATTGCCGGCAAGCATCGAGCGAAAATTTCTTGAACTCGCAACTAATTAGTTTGATTATCGGCCTCTCTTCAAGTGTCTTTTCAAGCGATTTTAAACGCGGTCGACAAGAGAACTTTGCAATTCGTATTCAAATCAACTCTTGGCTAACCCGCTTGATGTCAGGATATTAACAGTTGGATCAGATCTTTTTTCCTTTATCGAAAACCGGAAATCAAGCGCCTAGTGGGGCGTTATGATTACGGCGTTAATAAAAACTGCACTCTGGGAACAAAATACTTTGAGTGCAGTCAGGGGCAGCCGTTGTCCCAGAATCGCCGATGTGCGTTAATAGTAATTGGTTAATCTTTCTCTACTAGAAAGAAGGGGGAACCGTAATGAACCCATTACGTGCTTTGTTTTTAAGTCTCTCTCGAATGCCTCCAGCTGTAATGCTGCTGATCATCATTGGTCTGGCAGTCGTGGTCACCATGATGGTCACCGGCAAGGTATCTGAGCAAGAGAAGGATTTTGCACAGAAGAAAGCTGACTTGGAAGCCAAGATGAGCGCGAAGGGCAAAGTTGTTTATGCCATCAAGGACATTCCTGAAGGCCAGACAATTCCTAGCGACGCCTTGGAAGAAAAGGAAATCGAATCCAGCAAAATCCCGCAAGACGCTCTGACTTCAGCATCATTGGCTGCAGGACGTGTTGCGAAATACGGTATCTCGCAAGGACAAATCGTGTCACAACACGACTTGGCTCCCCAGGGGATCTCTCTCGGTTTCGAATCAAGACTCAAAGAAGGTTATCGAGCAGTGACATTCGCTGTTGATACCAACTCTGGAGTCGCTGGTTTCGTAACTCCTGAGAGCCACGTAGACATCATCTCCATGGTTGGGACCGGCGAAACCACTAAGGTTGCTCCGATTCTCTCCGATGTCGAAGTGATCGCCGTTGGACAAATGTTCCAAAAAGCTCCTGGTGGAACCACCGCAGTTCCTGCGAGCTCCGTGACTGTTGCTCTGTCGCCGGAAGACTCCAGCAAACTGATCAAATCGATCGCAGCAAGCAAGTTGTATCTGACTTTGAGAAACGAGAAGGATCACACACCTGTTGCCACAGTCGATGTAACATCACTTTTCGCGAAGCCGCCAGCGCCTAAAGCGCAAACGGATATCGCTTCACTGCCACCTCCGTCAGCTCTGCCTCCACCGCCATTGCCCGGCGCTCCGGATGCATCGCTTCCCGCCCTTCCGGGTGGAGGAGGAGGCCCAATGGGCGCAGCGGCAGCACCGCCACCGCCGCCACTACACGAAATCGAGATTTGGTCCGGCAGTAAGAAAGATGTACTCTCAGTTCCGAAAAGCTAGTGCTTGAAGACTGAGTGAACAAAAGTCCTTCTAGTGGGTACAACACTAGAAGGGCTGTCGGCAGAAGGGGGAGAACGCTTAAGCTATGAAACTGACCACGCTACTTGTTTGCGACGCAGGTTTGGACAAACGCCAAACGATTGAAGACTTGATTCACAGCCAGCCTTCATTGGCTCTTGTGAGTACGGTCTCCGGAAGTATGGCGAGAGAGCAGATCGGCAGTCTGCACCCTAAATTGGTCTGGATCGAGCTAAGTCCCGCTCCTGTCCGCGGACTATCTCTATTGGCAGAATTGCGTGAAACATTCCCGCAACTCTACTTCTTCGTGAGCTACGAAGTTCCAGACCCCGAGTTGATTCGCACCGCGTATCGGCTCGGGGCTTCGGACTTCCTTGATGCTGAGCGCTGGCGCACAGACTTACCTGCCGCCGTGCAAAGTATTCAACTCAAGCACCAGTCGGAATCAGTATCCACAGCCGCTGGTAAAGTTGTTGCGATCTTTAGCCCCACCGGTGGTATCGGTGCGACAACGATCTGCACAAACATCGCTGGATACCTCGGGAAGTATGGCGAAACTTGCATCGTCGACCTCGACTTGCAATTCGGCATGATTTCTCACTACCTCAACCTCGAGCCTTCGTTCAGCTTGAGCACCATCGACTTCTCTCACACGAACTTCGATGCGACATATCTTCGCAACCTCATGACGAGATATGACGACAAATTGAGCATTCTCGCTGCACCTCCGGAATTGGAAGACATCGGAGATATTTACGCGGCGCAGGTTCAAGAAATTCTCTACACAGCCAAGCAAGAGTTCAGATTCACAGTAGTCGACCTTCCGAAAAACCTGCTCGACGAGCGGGCTATCGCGACTCTCGACTTAGCGGACCACGTCCTTGTCATTACGGAATACAACTGGGCATCCATTTTGAATGCTCGTAAGTGTCTCGACACCTTCAAAGCGCACTACAACCAAGAGAAGCTGCTTCTTGTGGTTAACCGCTCAGAATGGTTGCCGCAAGACGTACTGAGTGAGTGTCGTGCCAATTTGAACTACCCGGTGTTCCATGAAATTCCCAACGACAGCAAGACTGCGAAGTGGGTGAACAACCAGGGTCAGATAGCACCAGGGCACACAGCTCTCGGCAAATCATTGGATTCCCTTGCTCGACGGCTCGCGGGTGGAGAGCAACTGCTTCTCACGACAAAAGATGGCGGAGACAGAGCGGGTGGCTTCAAGCTGCCGGCAATCTTCGGCAAACGGAAATAATAAGGGTGGACTAAATGGGCGACGAAAAAAAGGATCGCGATCAAAATAATCTACCGGCGCGGCCAGCATCATCATTAATGGGACAACTAGTCCGGCAGCGGCAGGCATCAGAAGTGGTGCCTGCTCAACAGCAAAATACGGGTGTGTCACCGCAGCAGGGACAAGCGACTTCGGTTGGAGCAAGACCAGGCAGCGGACCGGCTGCAGGTCAAAGTGGAATGGCTCGACCAGGTGGCGGACAAACGGGCGTTGCAGGACAACGACCTGGTGGTGGTGGCGTTCCGGCGTCTGAAGGTCCGACAAGAGCAGACCTCGAAAGAATCGACGCGAAGGAAGAGGGTGTTTATCACGGCGGCGGTGAAGGCGGAGTACCAGGTGGAGACATCGGTGCTAAGTTCTCAGCCAACCAGCAGCTGATCAGAGAGCGCGAAAAGTTCATTATCGACCAGCTCAGAAGAGAGTTGGACACTTCTCGTTTGACCAATATCTCTGAAGATACGCAAGCACAAGTCAGAGCCCGTATCAGAGAAATCGTAAACTCTGACCCGGCGCCTTTGACCATGATGGAGAAAGGGATTCTCCTTCAAAACGTGCTCGACGAAGTATTCGGGTTCGGTCCACTTGGTCCACTACTACGTGACCCGTCCGTCGGCGATATTTGCGTCAACGGCGTCAACATGATTTACGTAGAACGACACGGTCGTTTGGAAAAGACAACAGTCGTCTTTGAAAACGAGCGACACTTGCGGCAAACGATCGACAAGATCATTCAACCGCTAGGCAGACGTCTCGATGATAACTCACCAATGGTGGACGCCCGTCTTCCGAACGGTTCACGTGTAAACGCTACGATTCCTCCAGTAACCATCGACGGACCGACAATCACAATTCGGTGTTTCGGTACATCGATTATGTCTCTCGGTCAGTTGGTCGAAAAAGGATCGATGTCCGTGCAGATGGCTGAAGTGTTGAAAGCCTGCGTAAAAGGCAGAATCAACATGATCATCTCTGGTGGTACAGGTTCTGGTAAAACGACACTGCTAAACGCGTTGTCCGCTCACATCAACCCTCGCGAAAGAATCATCACGATTGAAGACGCGGCGGAATTGAGATTGCAACACGAGCACTGGGTGCGAATGGAAACCCGTCCGCCAAACACTGAAGGACGCGGTCAAATCACACAGCGCATGCTCGTTATCAACTGCCTCCGTATGCGACCCGACCGAATCATCCTTGGGGAGTGCCGGGGTGAAGAAGCGTTCGACATGTTGCAAGCCATGAACACCGGTCACAACGGCTCAATGACTACCATCCACGCCAACAACCCAAGAGACTGCACGAAGCGTCTCGAAAACATGATTCTCATGTCCGGTGTGGAAATGCCTCAGAAAGCCGCACGCGAACTGATCGCATCAGCGATTCAAGTTATCGTGCAGATTAGGCGTCTTGAAGATGGTACACGTCGCGTCACAGAAGTTGCCGAGATAACCGGTATGGAAGGTGACACCATCGCTATCTCTACAATGTTCTCTCTGGAGCGCGAAGGTCGCGACCCGAGAGGATTCTTCAAGTGCCGCCACGTGGGATCTGGCTTGCCGCCAAGGTTCCTCGATCAGCTGGAACAGGAAGCAGTTCCGTTCAAGCTGGAGTGGTTGCGGTAGAGGTTTGAAGTATTGGGTGGGGCGGTGCGAGAGCGTCGCCCTCGCCTAATCTTGACGGTTCGCCACTGCGCAAGCAGGAAAATGAAGAGTGTTTCCGGGTTTTCAAGCTATCTAAGGTTTTTAAACTATGAGCGATGTAGGGATGATTGTATTTGGTGCCATCATGGTCGTCGGATTGATGGTCATGGCGGCAACCAGGAGCCAATGGGCCGATGAAGTGTCTCGCTTGGGTAAGCACAAGCGACGCATGGCTGAAAAGCACCACGAAGAAACAGAAGACAGCATCTTCGTTACCCAGCGCACCGACTACCTTTCGAAGGTGCTCGCGTTGGCTGGAATGGAAGCGAAGTACGATCAAATGCGTATGACTTGGATTTGCGTTTCGCTCATCACAGGTGCTGTGTTTGGTTTGATCTTCTTCTGTAACGTTCCTGAATTGTCGATTGTCGGATTCGTCCTCGGTATTCCAATCGGTGCATCCGGGTTCATTGCTTACATAAATTGGCAAGCAAGAAAACGCCAAGCCAGCATGACAGAACAATTGCCGCTGGTTTTGGAAACGATGGTGTCCTCGCTTCGCGCAGGTTCACCCGTTATGGAATGCTTCAAGGTGCTCGCCGAAACAGCTCCAGAGCCTATTCGCGCAGAGTTCAAGCGTGGACTGATCTCACTTCAACTCGGTAAGCCATTCAGAGACTGCATGGCTGAAATGTCGCAGAGAATCAAAGCTCCCGACTTTAAACTCCTATGCCAGGCAATCTTCATCAGCCAAGACGTAGGGGGCAACCTCGCAGAAGTCGTATCTGTTATCGCGGATTCAATTCGTGAAAGATTCAAACTTCGCGACTTCCTCAATGCTTTGACTTCGCAGGGTAAAGCAACTGCTATGTTCATCGGATGCTTGCCTTACGGCATCACCCTGATGACGTATCTGGCTACACCTGGTTACATCGTTCCATTCTTGAACCACCCGATCGCTAGAATCGTCCTAATACTCTTAGTCTTGTGGGAGTTCGTTGGATTCTGGATTCTCCTTAAAATGACAACGTTCGAGGTCTAATAGATGTCCGTTACTTTGCTTGCAATTCTAACTTTCGGCGCGGTCGTTCTGGCTGGTCTGCTTGTGCTGCAGCCGGTCTTCACGCAGTATGTCGACGCCTATCAGGTGAGAATTCGTCCCCGAAAGGAATCAGACGAAACTGCAGCCGACAAGCCGAAAGACTCACAACTCCTTTTGCTGTGCCGAACGGTTGGGGAGGTCGTTCTGAGTGTAATGCCTGCACTTGCCGATAAACGTACGGTGCAGTTGCTAACTCAAGCGAACTACAGAACACCGCAACACTTGGCGATTTACATCGGCTTGCGTTCGTTGGTATCAGGTTCGGTGCTCATTCTCGGTTTCGTCGGAGCTACCTCCAACCCGTTGGCATTGATTCTGAGCGTACCTGCCGCGCTGGTAGGTTGGTTGCTTCCCAACTTCTTCCTTGCCGGTCGTGTGAAGAAGCGCCAAGATCAGATTTTGAGAGAACTGCCGACCATCATCGACCTTCTCATCGTCTGCGCCCAAGCCGGTTTGGGCTTGTTGATGGCGGTCGACAAAGTGTCGAAGGAAGTTACAACGTCCTGTCCGATTCTTTCCGTTGAAATGGCGCAGTTGATCAACGACGTCAAAATCTTCGCAAAATCAGTACCCCACGCGCTTCGCGAAATGGGTGAACGATGCGGCGTGGACGAACTAATCAACATGGCATCAGCCCTCATCGCTGCAGAAGCGAAAGGCGCAGATATCAGCTACCCGTTGAGACAGCAAGCGGATGCTCTTCGTGACCGCTTGAAGAGAAAGAAAGAAGAAGAAGCCGGTAAAGTGCCGGTTAAGATGGTGCCTGTCATCATGATCTTCGTTATGCCCTTGATTCTTGCTCCAATGCTTGGTCCCGCCGTCGTGACTATCGTTACGGCTATCGGACCGATTATGCAGAGCATGAAGTAAGGCGACCAAACAATGAACCTTGCAGACCGGCTCCTCACGATGGGAGCCGGTTTTGTTTTGGCAAACAAAGCGCATACAATGAGTACGACACGGGGGAGTGATGACAGGCGACGCGCGAGACTTAAAGGCAGACGTCATCGCTGATGCCGGTGATGCTAAAGCAAGAGCGCATCTAGGAATCGAAGCCGCTGTATTGGGCGCTATTTTTTATGCGGTCTGGCTTACACAGATAGACGTCGATATTTTTGGACGCATCAAGTTTGGTCTCGACTACATGGCTGCACGCAGTCCGTCTGTGCCCGACAGATATTCGTATCTCACTGCCGGATGCCACTGGCTGGATCACGAGTGGCTGAGCGAAACTCTTTTCGCCTGGATGTTTCAGAATGCCGGTTGGGTTGGACTTGTTGCATTCAAAGGACTAGTCGGGCTTGCCGGGATCGCCATTCTTTGGTGGGTGTTGAAACGCACCAATCCTACGCTTGATGTCGTTGGGCGCGCCCTGGTCTTGCTTCCGGCGACATTTTTGATTGTTCCCGGGTTGCATGTGGTGCGTGCTCTTGCATTTACGTTTGTGGCTTTGGGACTGGTTCTTCTTCTGATTGTCGAGTTCAAAAAGGGCAACAGGAAGGCCGCATTCTTCATACCTCCAATTTTTGCGCTTTGGGTTAACCTTCATGGTGCCTACTTCTCTGGCATCGTCACTGTCTTTTTCTGGGCGTTCCTTGAGACGGGTCATCACGTCTTGAAGGTTCGAAACAAGTCCGCAGGGGTATCGGCGCCAGCATTTATGAATGTGTGTGGAACAGTATGGATTGTCGCCATTGCCAGTTTGTTGGCGTCTTTTTTCAATCCGCATGGCGTCGATGTTTTGATGCACGTCATGCAGTTTAGTTTTGCGCCTAGAGTGCGCGGCTGGGAGTGGGAGCCGATAAGAATCGCATCACCAGAGGGGTTGGTGTATCTCGCGTTCGCCGCCTGCGCATTTGCCAGCATCATTCTGACTCGCAGAAAACGAGACTTGCCCCTAATTGGTGTGTGGTGCATTTTTGCAGTGGCGCCCCTGATTGGATTGCGCCATATGGGATTGTTTGCCGTTGCCACGGTCATCTTGTGCGCTGACTATCTGGCAGATCTATGGGACAGAAGAGCGAAGAAAATCGAGCGCCCAATCGGAAAAGGAGAGGCCAACATCGTGGCGGCAATTGGCATTGCGATGTGTCTTGTTATGGTTGGAGTTAGTTTGGTCAATTCAAGCAAGCTCACGATCATCAAGACCCTGAAAGTGCCGTATGCCTCAATGCGGTTGCTAAAGCGCATTCACGCAAAGGGAAATATGGCTGTAGATGTGAACTGGGGCATGTTCTCGATTTATCATGTCGGACCTGACGTCCGGGTTTCGGACGACACACGAGATGAGCAAGTCTACTCATATGTGGCGATGCTTGCTAATCGCTGTTTTCGTGACGGCATTGGCTCGTGGTCTGCGATCTTGGATACAAAGAATGCGCCCGCCGACTTTGTGCTCGTCGACCAAGGCACGGCCGCCTATAATTTGATGTCTCTGAAACCGGGATGGACTAAGGTTTTGGACGAAGAGGAATGCAGTGGACTTTTTGTGCGTACTGGTTCAGAGTGGCAAAAAGCAATAGCTGCCTATGAGGCGGAAGACCCTGGGTTCGCCAAGCTAAAGGAAAGTCCCGATCGGTACTTTGATTGATGGAACTATGAAAGATCGAGCAATCTATTCCTTTTTCAATGAGACGAGACAGGCGGAGTTGGCGTCAAGAGCCGTAGTTGCTGTCAGCTTCTTCTCACGGCTTCAAGGATTGCTGGGCACAAAAAGATTGCACGATGGGATGGGGTTGTTTCTCAAACCATGCAACAGCATTCACATGATTGGCATGACCTACGAAATTGATTGCGTTTTCGTTGACAAGTCGATGTGTGTCGTGGGGGTTGTTGAGAAGATTGGTCCCTATAGAATATCGGCTCTTTTTTCGAAGGCGGAAGGGTGTCTTGAGCTCCCATCGGGAACCATCGAAAGAACCGGCACCCAACTTGGCGACACCATTTTGGCGAAACCGGTTGCATAAGGCTTCGAACCCGTGATCTCATGCAGACACCTGGGCAAGCCTTTATCATTGCGGCTTGTACTTCTTCAACACTGAGGAACCTTCAATGCTTCAAACTGTTTCGACAGATGCTGCTCCCAAAGCGATTGGTCCATATTCTCAAGCTATTTCGTGCAATGGATTCGTTTTTGTCTCTGGGCAAATTCCTATCGATCCAGCAACAGGTCAGCTTCATCATGGGTCGATTGAAGATCAGACGCGACTGGTTCTTACAAATCTGTCGAACATACTGAAAGCCAGCGGATCATCGCTAGACAAGGTGGCTAAGACAACGATTTACTTACTTCACATGGGCGATTTCGATGTTGTAAACCGCGTTTACAGCGAGTTTTTCAGCGAGCACAAGCCTGCGCGGGCGACGGTTCAAGTGGCGAGACTGCCTAGAGACGTAAGTATAGAAATCGATGCAATCGCAATGGTCTGAGGTATAGATTGATTGTGCGGAACGGTTGAATTGGTTGGCTTGTTCCCTCAAAAAGAGGTTTAGCGGAGTCCTAATGTCTCTCTCGGTCATCCAAATTGTGGTATTGGCAGTGGTGGTAGTCGCTGCAGTTATCGATGTCCGCACGAAGAAGATCTACAACTGGCTGACCTTTCCATCAATGCTTGTTGGTATCATTCTCAACTTTGCCATGGGTGGTGTTGATAAAGGTCTAATGGCGCTTGGTGGCTGCCTATTGGGCGGCGTTGTGATGGTGTTGCCAGACCCGCGAAAGAAGATGGGCTATGGCGATGTGAAGCTAATGATGGCTATTGGTGCCTTTCTTGGTCCAACAGGAGTTCTTCTATCGTGGGGGTACTTCGCGCTGATTTACGCATTGCTGGCAATGCTGGTTATGGCGAAGGGCATGAAGTCAATCTATGCCATGGGCAAGTCAGCTGCATACGGTCTGCAAGCCACCGCTGACGACCAACAAAAAATCGTGGGATTGATGAAATCGAAACTTCCATTGGGCCCTGCGATTGCACTCGGCACAATGGTCGCAATCTGGCTTGAAAAGCCAACTCTGCAACTGCTCGGAATTTTGAAGTAGTCTCAGTGTCGCTTTCGAGTATCCAGATTGTGGTATTAGTCGTGGTGGTCGTTGCTGCTGGCATTGATCTCAGAACGCGGAAGATTTATGACTGGTTAACTTATCCTTTGTTGATCGGTGGGCTTGTTTTCAACTTCGTGTCAGGTGGACAAGAGCAGGGACTTTTCGCCATCGGCGGATGCGTCCTTGGTTGGCTCGTTATGGTGTTGCCAGATCCAAAGGCTAATATGGGAGGCGGCGATACTAAGCTGATGATGGCTATCGGGGCGTGTCTTGGGCCATCTCTTCTCCTTCTTTCATGGGGATACTTTGCTCTTGTGTATGGAGTAATTGCGGTGTGCTGGATATTAAGAATTCGCTTCTTACGTCGTTCTGACTCCTCAACCATCTCCAGGTCGGATAACTTCAAGGAGGCAAATCAAAAGCCCGTGAGGAAAGCTACGCTGCCACTTGCTCCTGCGATTGCACTCGGCACAATGGTCGCAATCTGGCTTGAAAAGCCAACTCTGCAACTGCTCGGAATTTTGAAGTAGTCGACGATCTATGGAAAGTTGATTGGTCCGGTATTGAAGTTGAATCCGTTCATGTTACCGCCCAGATTCAATGTTCCTGAGCCGGGATTGAACGAACCATTGATTCCGTTGAAGCTGCCGGAGAACTGTCCGCCGTTGAATCCGAAACCATTATTGCCGTTTCCGCCACCATTTCCGGATTGACTGCCCATTCCGGCGGCTCCCATTTGGAAGCCTCCAAAGTTGGCACCAGACATGGTGAATGGTTCTGTTTTCACAAACTCGTCTCCGCCTGTAGCGGGTGGAAGCATGCTTCCATGTCCGGTCGTGAGTCCTGCATCGCGGATTCCCAAAATACCTTGGTTGATGCGGTTTTCTGGCAAGAACTCTTCGAATGGCGGCAAGTGTTCTGCGCCTTCGTCTCCGTAGATGCGGTCGGCGTAGCCTCCGGCATTGAGAACGAAACTGTCCAAAGATGCGGGTGGGAGACCATTGCGCACATTAGGCATGCCGCTTGGCGCTCGTCCCGATTGCATAACAGGAGGAAGTAGTGGTGGTGGATTGCCGGCGCTCCAGTAGTTGCCGGGGTTTCTTCCACTGTCTCCACCCATGGCACCACCGGCGCCTCCGCTTCCGCCTCCGAAAAGTCCACCGCCGCCCATGCCAGGTATGTTTCCCATGCCAGGTATATTGCCCATGCCAGGTATATTGCCCATGCCGGGGATGCCACCGCCGCCGGGCAAACCGCCGCC
>CAYZJR010000023.1:0-18459 GCA_964478655.1 uncultured Candidatus Obscuribacterales bacterium | reverse complement strand
ACCGCCGCCGGGCAAACCGCCGCCTGGCATGATCGAGCCGGGAGGTGAGAATCCGCCGATGTCGAATTGGGCGAATGCAGGGCTAGCCATTGAGAGGCAGAGTGCTAGCGCGACTAGTGTTTTGGATTGAAACATGTGGTCCTCGGTCGGGTTGAGAGCAAAGAGGGAGAGAAAGTTACGGGAAGAACGAAGGCAAACCACCGCCCGGCAGGCTTATCGGTCCGGTATTGAAGTTGACTCCGCCAATGTTTCCACCGAGGTTGAGTCCACCGTTTCCGAAGCTGCCGCCGAGATTGCCCAGCCCACCTATGTTACCTAGGTTGAAGTTTCCTGTGAAATTAGACAGGAAGTCTCCACCGAAGTCTGGATTCATACCGCTGCCGAATGAGGAGCCCATGAATTGTCCGCCGCTAAAGAGATCACCCATGCCACCGAGCATGCTGCCGAAGTCGAAGTCACTGTAGAAATCTTCGAATGGGTTGGTGGGCGCGAATCCTGTTCCATTGAAGCCGGGGAACGACGAGTTATTAGTAGGCATTCCGAAGCCGTAAGCAAACATCTGGAAGCCACCATAGTTGGCGCCCGACATGGAGAACCCTTCAGTGTCTACGAACTCGTCGCCGCCTGAGGCTGGAGGCAACATGCTTCCGTGTCCGGTGGTGAGACCTGCGTCGCGAATTCCAGTAATGCCCATGTTGATGCGATGTTCTGGCGTGAATTCGTCGTATGGCGGAAGACCGTCGGTTCCTTCGTCGCCGTAAATTGCTTCAGCTGCACCCTCGGCATTGAGAACGAAGCTGTCCATAGAAGTGGGTGGCAAGCCGTTTCTGACTGATGCTTGTCCTTGCCGTGCAAAGCTGCGAGATCCGAAGAAGCCTGGCGCGAGGTGCGGGTTCTGGTAGTCGTTTGCTCCGCGAGTTTGAGTCGTTGCGCCAGGATTGAATGGCAGGTTGGGATTGCGCGATCCACCCGGCATTCCGGGAAATCCACCACCCGGCATTCCGGGAAATCCACCACCAGGCATTCCAGGTAATCCGCCACCGGGAAGTCCTGGAAATCCGCCGCCACCAGGCATGGTGCTGCCCGGAGGCATGAAGCTGCCGAAATCAAATTGGGCGAACGCAGGAGCGCACGTCGTGCTCGAAAATACCGAGCACGTCGCGACTACGAGAATAGTCTTGATTGAAAACATTGGTGCAACCTTTGACGAGCATAACGAGAGGGTTGTCCTGGGAGGGACGAGAGCGTGCAGTTGTTTGGATCTAGAGAACCGAGTTAGGCATGAAGAAACGAGCGAGAAATGAGTGAGTATGAGGGTTGGGTATCAGTGTGAGTGAGCAATGTGAGCAATGAGTGAGCAGCGAGTGAACGAAAGCTACTTATGGGAAGAAACTTCCGAAGTCGCCTAGTCCGGGAAGATTGTTGACGTTGCCGCCAACATTGAATCCGCCTGGCAAACCGCCGGGCAAGTTACCGCCCAGGTTGAAGTTGCCTGAGCCGGGATTGAACGAACCTCCAACTCCGTTGTAGCTGCCGGAGAAGGTGCCGTTGTTAAAGCCGCCGGAGAAATCTCCGTTTCCGAAGTTGAAGCTGGGTCCACCTGGGAATCCAGGAAATCCGGGGAATCCTGGGAAACCAGGGATTGGAATCGGCGAGGCGCCGGTCATGAAGTCAGGGCGATAGCCGCTTCCCAAGCCGAAGCAAGGAGCCAAGCCACCAAGTCCAGTGGGCAGTCCGACAGTGCCTTGCTGCATAGTTGGTGCGCTGAAATACTTTGTCAATTCGGCTGGTCCTGCGCCGGTTCTAAACGAACTGCGGCCGAATTCACCTGTGTCTCCTTGTGATTGAAACGCGCTGATCAAGCCGGGGCTTGGAGGAATTGGATAACCGTCTGTGCGATCGCCCATTCCGAAATAGTCGCCGTAACCACCGAAGTTGAAGTTGCCATTTCCATTGCCAAAGTTGCCGTTGAAATTGACACCATTTCCGTTGAATCCGAAGTTGCCATTTGAGTCTAGGCGAATGCGGCCGAAGTCCGTGTTGAACGAACCGCCTGCGTAGTTCGGTCCAAAGCGTACGTTGTTGCCGCCACCAAAGAGCGATCCTGATGGACCGTTCGATCCCATATTGAAGCTTCCGCCATCAAACGAATCGAAAAACGCGCCCTGAGCGAGGGCGGGGGTAGCGCACAAAACCGATACGAAAGAGATCGCAAGGGCTAACTTTTTGAACATTGGTAAGGTCCTTCAAAAAGACCCATTCAAAAGTTACGGACTAACTGTATTTATATCTACTGATCCCGTTGACACTCTGGGAAGGTTGCCACCGAAGCTGGGGAAGCTGCGGCTGTTGCGAACACCCATATAAGGAACGCTTGGCGGGGTCGAAGTATTGAATCCGTAGCTGAATGAGCCTGAGGGGAGAGGGCTTTGATCAACACTAAATTCGGACAGCAGGTTTACTGAAGTTTCCTCCAAAAGTGAGTAGTTGTTTTTGTCGGTGAACGCTTCTGGACTGCGGAACCTTCCACCCATTCCGTTGGGACCTTGTCCGGTCCTTCGGTTATTGTTTGTCTGGTTGCCAGTGTCGCCTTGCGAAGCGTAGGCGCTGCCGCCGTCTCCGGGTGCACGCAGCGAGCCACCGAAGCCGTCAGTTTGTCCGAATTGTCCAAATCCGGGGCCACCGAAGTTGCCGCCGAAGTTGACACCATTACCGTTGAAATTGAAGTTTCCGTTGTTTGTATTGAAACCGAAATTTCCATTGTCGGTTCTGATGTTGCCGGAAAATCCGTTTGGATTGAACCGGAATGAATCGCCGTTTGAGCCCAAGAATCCGGTCGGGCCGTTCGGTCCGAAGTTGACTCCGCCGTAGTCACCGCCACCTAAGTTGAAGTTTGCGCTTTGCGCGCTTGCCGTCAGAGCCAACATTGATGTTGCCAAAACGGAAAGCGAGGTAGAGAGAGCGAACTTCAGCATTTTGTTCATGGCGTTGCAACCTAGATGAGGTGGTGGGCTATTGCGACGATTTTAGTAAGCTTGAACCCCCGATGTCTCCGGGGTTCTGCCTGAATGTTTTGTTCCCGTAAAGTGGGCACACTATCAGGCTTAGATGGCAGAATAGTACTCTCGGACAATGGGCTTGTCAATAGGGAATCAGTAGGATCCAGGGCGGCGAAAAGGTTAATTATTGGGCGTTTCGGGCACTTGAATCCTGCTGCATTTCGGGGCACGCAATTTGCTCATTTGTGAACATCGTTTACGCTGAGCATCGTTGCCCGTATCCGCTCTACATGCTGCAAGACAATAATTAGGAGTGATGCGGCAACCTTACTGGAAAGCGGTTGCAAGGTTGCCGACCTGTCAAACAAAATGATCTACTTGGGTGTTGAAACCAGTTGCGATGAGACTGCGTGCGCTGTTGTCAAAGACGGTCGCGAGCTCTTGTCGAGCAAACTTTTCTCGCAAACGGCTATTCATCAAGTTTACGGCGGAGTTGTGCCTGAGGTTGCGGCGCGCAGTCACGTTGAAACCATCAACAGTGTCATTCTCGAAGCTCTCAACGAGTCTGGAGTGGAACCGCACCAACTGGACGGAATCGCATGTACTGTAGGTCCTGGCTTGATCGGAACACTCTTGGTTGGATTGTCTGCAGCCAAGTCTTTGAGCTGGGCTTGGGATGTTCCGCTAATTGGAGTTGATCATCTCATGGCTCATGTCTGCGCCAATTACATAAACACTGATCTGGAGCCGCCTTTCGTTGCTCTACTGGTTTCTGGCGGACATACTCAAATCGTTCACTTTGAATCGTATCAACGGGGAGTAATTCTCGGGCAGACTATAGACGACGCTGCCGGAGAAGCATACGACAAAGTAGCCCGGCTTCTGGGTTTGGGGTATCCAGGTGGTCCGAAGGTAGACAAGGCAGCATCCAGCGGCAACCCCAAGGCATTCAAATTTCCCGAAGGAAATGTCGTCGGCTACAACTTTAGTTTCAGCGGACTGAAAACTGCTGTTTTGAGGACGGTGGAAAAGCTCCCTCAACCCTTGCCAATAGAAGATTTGGCGGCAAGTTTTCAGGACGCTGTGAACAGGGTGCTTGTGCGGAAAACCATTATGGCTCAAGAGGAGTTAGGGGTAACCCGTATAGTTTTAGCTGGGGGTGTGGCTGCAAACAGTGACCTGCGCCGAAAATTCGATGCTCAAGCCAGGGCGAAAATATTCTATCCGGGTGCTCATTTGTGCACAGATAATGCCGCAATGGTTGCCGCCGCAGCCTTCTTTTGTGGGGAGCCGGTGCCGCTTGACGTAACAGCATACTCAAGGCAAAGAGGAATGGAAGTCGCAAAAAGCGCGCCTTGACTTGCGTCGCGGCACAGTTTCAAATCCGTGTAGTTTGGCGATTGGCGCGGATCGTGCGTGAATAGGGTGATGCGAACTAATTGAAAACTGGCGACTTTGCAAGAACCGCTTACTATGCTGTTTTGGCTTATAAAATGTTGCTCAAAGCGCCGTGTGTGGCACTGATCGCTACGGGGATTGCCATATTTCTATGGTAATACCCCCAGAGTAGGGCATTCGATGGGCCCATGGGACATAAGTGCGTGATAGCATGAGTCAGTTGCCCATTATTTACGGCGATATAGCACTCAGGTATGCCCGACCAGGGATAGGACTAGGGTGCTAGGGAAAACCCCGATAACAGGTATCTCAGGACTATGTCATTCGACGATAAAGCATTAAACTGCCGCGATTGCAGCAAAGAATTTGTATTTTCTGCTGGCGAGCAGGAGTTTTTCAGTGCGAAAGGATTGGTCAACGAGCCCAAGCGTTGCCCGAACTGCCGCATTTTGATGAGAGTTCAGCGCAACGGTGAGGACCCTGCAAGGACTGCCGAAGTCAACTGCGCTGAGTGTGGTGCGCCCACACGGGTTCCTTTTCAGCCAAAAGGGTACCGCCCCGTGTATTGCAGTTATTGCTTCCGCACCAAGAAGATGGAAAGTGATGCCGGAGAGGCAGCGGAGGTGGCTACAGCGTAGTTTGATGAGGTTCTGTAGACCCATCACTACAAACGATGACTTAAGCTTCGACAGCAGAAGGCAATCGACAATCTAAGATTTGAATGCGAAAGACCGCCTCGAGGCGGTTTTTTGGCATTAGAATACTAATAAATCTCAATTGCGCGCACCAAGAAAGGAGATTGGGTAAACCGTCTTGGCTAGCACTAATCCGAGCAAAGGCTCTGGCGACTCATTTCAACCACAGTCTGACCGCACCAAAGAGCGGCGCTCTCAAGCGTCGGATATGGAGTCTCCGGACATCACCTTCGCAAGCAAAGCGATAAGTGATGAGCGGCTATTGGCTTTGAAGGAGTTTCTGAAGCACGCTTCTTCTGACGAGATCGCTGCGATTCGCAAATTTTATGGTGAAAATAGGGAAGTTCTGAAACTAATTGGATTGGAACTGTCCTGAAGTTGGAACTGTAATGGAAACTAGTATTGGAAGCTGTTTTGGTTTTGGGGTAATGGCGAGTGGTGCTTGATTTCAGCGGGGCGAAACGCCTTGAAATGGAGTGTCAAATCCTGACCATGGCCTTGCGCCAAAGCTGGAGTTCGAGAGACCCAGTAGGAACGGTCAACGCAGCAGGAATTCTCAATGAGATTTTTCCTGACCTTGTCTCTGAATATTCTTCAAATCCGAATCCGCCCGACTTATACAATTTTCTTGAACTGAATCCCGACGCAGGCCCAATGGTGATACGCAAGGCTTATCACTATGCAGTTCGCCGATTCTTGCGAGAAAACAAGGGAAGCGCACTGCGACGCAAGAGGGCCGAGTTTTTTCAGGTGCTGGATGCCGGCATCGTAATGCGAAAAAGCAGGCTTAGGCTAAGCCACGATCTCGCGGTCTTGCGTGCGCAACTCATAGCAAACAGAATCATCGGACCTGACGGCAACTTTGTCTTAGCTGGTCGAACCAAAGACGAAACTCAAATCGGTCCGGAAATCCCGGAAATTCTCGAAAAACTCATTTCGCGCAAAGTCATTGGACGCAGTGAAGCACGAGCCATCCTCAATCAGATGGTCTTGTTTCCCAACATTTCTTGTCGTGACCTGATCATCAGCGCCGGTTATGTAACCGAGCACGAACTCGATGTAATCATTGAAGCAACTCAGTCCGAGGCGACAGGGCAGTTTGAGAAATTGCAGTTGGCTGCTCAACCTATCTCATCTCATTCGCCATCACGATTGGTGGCACCACCTGCTGCCAATCCTGAGCAACAATGGGCGCAAGCCGCGCCCCTGAATACGGGCGAGGAAGGCGATAAATTCTCTCAACCGGCTTCGAGGCAGGTCCAATCAAATACAGGTCCTCTATCGGCACCGCGACCCCCTGCACAGTCAGGTGCAATGCCGGCTCCGAGGCCTGCAGCGCCACAGGACAAACCGCTTGCTGCTCCCAGACCGCCAGTTAAGGATGCACCGCTTTCGGCTCCTAGACCACCTTCTGGTGAGATGGCGCGAGCTTCGGATGCAACAAGCGAAGCGCAAACTTCGCAGGATGGTGAGTCTTTAGCGTCAGCGTTGTCGCCTGGTCTCTTGGCGAAAGCCATGGCTGCATCGCAACCCCCAGATTCTTTATCGGCGGCCTTATCTCCGGAAGTATTGAAGAAGGCTCTGATAGAGTCTCAACAATCGCAACCCGAACCGACTGAGCGGATGCCTCAATCGAAATCTGAGCAATCAGATTCTTTGGGCGGACAATTGTCGCCGGAGTTTCTGAAGAGGGCAGACCAGGAAGCGAATGTTCAAGCTCAAAGCACATCGCAACCCAACATGTCCGCATTTATGGCACCCTGGCCGGCGCAGACCTCCGGCGCTGACGCGATGCCAGCGAGCACCGTCGGCGACACTGGTGCTGCGTTCGGACAAGACTCTGAATTTGAAGATTTTGCATTACGTCAGCAGCCTGCACCGTTGCAACAGGGTGAAAGTTCCCGCAGCCAGTGGGCGCCTCCGCAGGGAGCTCAAGAACCTTCCGCGCAGCAAGCGGTTGTACAGCAAGCAGAGCCGGCGAAGTCCGAGCAACTTTTCTCGTCTCCCTTTGAAATTTGGGAGATGCCAAAGGAGGCACAAGATGAGCCTCACCAGCAAGCTCACGAGCCAGTCGGACATTCTCAATCCAGTGAACCGTTTTCGGCATTGATAAAGCATGAGGAGCCGCCGCCGGAAGAGCCGCCGTCCGAGCCATCTAAGCTATTCGTTTCCGAAGAATCGGTTGCGCAGTACACGCCTAGGTCAGTTTTAGGGCACGCGCCGCAAGAGCCTCCTATCGAGCCGGAACCGCAACAGCTTGAAGAACCGGACAAATCGCAGCTTGCTCCTCATCAAAGGTTTCCGGAGCCGGACGAGCCGGAGAGCCCGCAGTCCGATGCGGGAATCATTGTAGACGCGACACCGCTGAAGGTGCCCGTGCCGCCACAGTTGGAATTCTCTGCAGGTGTTGCTGCGACCAGTCCGGCAAAAGTTTCTCCGCGTCCTTATGCAGGAAACATAAGTGAAGCCGAGAAGCTGAAAAAATTTCTTGATGATGAAGCGAAAGTCAAAGCTGCGCGCGCGAAGATTCGGGAAAGAGAAGCAGCACAGAACGAAGAAATGGAGAAGGCCTGGCAGCGTGAACGCACGAATGCTCCGGCGGCCGAAGAAGCTGCAGCGCAAGCAGCAGCTGAAGCCGCGAGGGTGTCCGCTCAGACGCCGGCGCAGCCGACTGCGGAGGCACCGCTTGCGACACCGGACGAATTTGATGACGATGAGTTTGAAGATGAGTTCTCTGCCCCGTCAGAACCTGCAAAACCTGCCCTAAAAGACTGGACTCAGCTGCCTAATGTCAGCACGCAGCCCGACGTTAAGTCCACCGGCGGTGGTGGCATGCCGCTGCTCGATTGGGGAGAACCTGAGCCAATTGACTTGGGGGCGACAGAACCGGCTCCAATCGAACCTATTCCGGAAATTGAAGCTGCGCCGATGGAAGCCGCGTCGATCGAATCTGCGCCGAGCGAAGATCCGTCGATGGAATCTGCACCCGTTGCTCCAAGCGAATCGGCTCCGGGTGAACCGGAAGCAGCGTTGCTCTCAGAACCTCAGTCAGCCAATCCTGTCGCCGGTGACTTTGATTTTCCTGATGAGGAGTTCCATTTCGCCGAACCCAGCGCGCCCACCCAAGCACCTACTGCTGAAGGCATTGAATTCAACGCCCAAAAAGACGATGAGGGAATCTCCTTCAATGCATCAGAAGACCAAGACCCCGACGCAGGCTCTTTCGACGAGGAAGATTCCACTGCCGAGGCGGAAAGTCCTGGTGGAATCGATTTCAAGTATGCAACGGTCGAAGTAGCGAACCCGATGTTTCCAGACAAGTCGGCTGCGAGTCCTCCGATGCAGGCAACCGGTTCTTCAATGGCAACTTCGTCGGCCGACGTACCCGTGGCTTCTGCGTCGGAGCCCGAACCTGCCGCAGCCGAACCGGCAAAGCAGGATTCGATAATTTCCAAGCCGTCCTTTCTGACGCCGCCCCCATCGTTTTTGTCGCAGCCTCCATCGTTCCTGACTCCGCCTGCGTCTATGCGTGGAAAAAAAGAGTCTGAAGCTGCGAAATCGGTTGAAACCCCTCAACAACCTGCCGAGGTTTCTTCCGTTCCACCTATAAAAGAATCCGCCGAAACTCCTCAGCAAATTGAAAAGAAGGCAACTTCGCTTGATGAAGAAAATGATCTGGCGTTGCAGTTGATGATGATTGCCGGTCTTGTGACCAATGAGCAAGCCGAGGCGCTCGAGAAGCAAATTCTCGCAGGCGAGGGCGACTCCGTTTATACCCTTGCAGTCTCGGGGGGTTACGCAACATCAACTGAAATTGCGATTGTAAGAAGGGCAGAAGATCTGCTCACTGCCCTATCTCAAGATCGAAAAGGCAGTTCTTAATATGTCAGGAAGAGGAAATTCGAGACTTTGTGAAATCGATTTGGGACGGCCTAAAATTCGGTCCCTTATAATAGTCGTCTGTCTCAGACACCTGAGAGAGAGTTTTGCTGACCATGAGTAAATCATGACCGAAAATTCCGAGCCCTGTCCGAGTTGCGGACGCCCTACACCTGTCGGCACACGTTGCGTTTACTGCGCGACGGTCACTGACCTTGATCTCAAGAGCCTTCAACTCGATTATTTGAAGTCGACGGAAGAAGGGCGAGATACCGCACTGCCCAAATCAGTCATTGTCGTTGTGCAAAAGACTGGGCAAAAATTTCCGCTCAAAAACAGCAAGGTAAAAATTGGGCGAGATCCGTCAAATCAAGTCGTGATTCCTGACGACACATTTACATCTCGGCATCATGCATGGATAACTTTCGAAGATGGCGATTTCTGGCTGGAAGACCTGGGGTCTACAAACGGAACATTGCTTAACGGGCACCCTGTAGTGAAAAGACAAGTTTTGTCAGCAGGTGACAAAATAAGAGTAGGACATACAGAGCTGACCTTCGAAGTGGAGAAAAACTGACGGCTCGCTAAGTCCGTCGAAATGGGCGTTTTTGGGAGGCTGGTCGAAGCAGCGTGGCTGATACTGGTGGAGCCAATCGAATAGAGCTTGAAAGCCAGATTCTCTGCGCGGCGCTTAGGCAGAGCTGGGCTGAAAACGATACCGAAGGCGTCGTCGGTGCAGGGCGCGAGCTTTACCAACTTTTCCCCGATTTGTTGCCTGCCATCAAATCTGAAGAGAGACCCAAAAACCTTTATCAAGTACTTGAGATCGATTGCGATGTCAGCCCGAGTTCGGTGCTGGCGGGATACTTCCGTCAAGCCAAGAAGTTCCTGCGTTCGCATGATGTCAAAGAGCATAAGTCTGAGTTCTATCAACTCTTGGATGCCGGATTCATCCTGCGCAAGCCGCGGTTGAGACTCAGCCACGACATGATTGTTGTCAGGGCCCTTTTGATCGAAAGCAAGGTCATTCCTGAAGAAGGAACCTTCGAGATGATCGAAGAAGTCGGAGTGGCGCCGATACCGCAGCCGGTTCAGATGGTAAAGACTCAACCATTGGAGCCGAGTCTGCCGATGCTGGTCGAGCTCTTGAAGTCGGCTCAGATTATTGGATTGGCCGAAGTCCAGGCTCTTTCCAACCAGATGAATTCGTTCCCCGATATGAAAGTTTCTGATTTGATTTTGAGCGCCGGATACGTCACCGACAAGGAAATGAAATCGCTGCAATTAGCTGAATATTTGCTCAGCCAAGGCAAGATCACGATGGGTCAATTCTGCGTTGCTATGTACGACGAACGCACAACAGGCATACGAATGGCGGAATCTCTGCAGGTCAGAGGTTGGCTAGAGACCGAGACGCGACCATATAGCTGAGCAAAAGTTACTCAATCTCTCGATGCGCCGACCATGCTTATTTCGGGGCTGTGAGTGATATTATTACTGGCGATTGGCTGGTACGCGCGGCGTGCTGGATGCGTGAGAGGCAGCGGGATTAGTCAGATGGAGCCGAGCTATTGGCCTCGCCATCGACTGCGGGCGCAGGGACGTCCAGAAGGACGCTTTCGGCAGATCGCCTACACCAGCTCAACTTCGAATTTTTCTGCTTCGAATGAACTGATTCAAGCTCCCGCTGCGGGGCAATCACTGTCTCGCACTGAATCAGAACTGAAGCAGGCTGAGGAAATCTCCGGGCACAAAGCGCAGCGACTGCTCAATTTCCTTTCTGATGCGGCAAGAGAGAAAGAGCGTTCATTCTTGAGCCCGGCACGCACTCCTGATTTTGCGATGGTGAAGAGATTGGACGACGAAATAAGCAGCATCGCGAAGGCTCTACAGGTGCGAAATCAGAGAGGACCGGTTGGAGTCGATTGGAAAGAGCCAATTCAATCATTTGCGCCACCCGTGGGAGACCCAATCGTTATGCAGGTGCCCGAGCAATCGGCATTCACACCATCTGCGCAACCGCGAGTCGACACGGCGCTTCTGCTCAATGAGTGGTTTAATGCCCCATCCTCATCGGAAGAGTCTCCTGACATAGACGATTCGTTGTCGATTACGATGTTTGGAACAAATGGAGATGATGGGCAAGACGCATCGATGCTCGATGAGCCTGAAACCTTTTTGTTGAGTCTCGGACATGTCGTGGAAGAAGCTCCGGAAGTAAAGATCGAACCCAGAATTCAGCCAGTCAAGCCGAAACCGGCCAGACACGGCCGTCATCAGTTGGCAGCGCGTCTGTCGAGCAAGCAACCCAGTTTCGAATTGGAAAGCGGCAACGAACGAATTGAAGTATTCGCGAACGGTTCGGAAGTCGTCAAAGATATGCTGGGGCGTGTCAAAGAAGTTCGTTCTACCAACGGCATCTATATGTCGTTTACCTACAACATCTCCGGTCACTTGATCTCGTTTGTGAGATCGGATCGTCTAGGCACGGTTCACAGCTACGGCGAAAAAGATCGCCACGGCGTAGTTGTGCGCGATGCCAACGGAAGACTGATGGCACAAGGCGAACAGATGACAGTGGACCCAAGTGGTTGTCTGAGCATTCGAAAAAGCGATGGACAGTTCTGGAGCGTCGATGCCGTGCGAGGCATTCACCGTGAGCGGCGCCTGCTGCAAAACGAAAGTGGAAGGCTCTATGGTTTGACTGCTTTATTCACTGCAGATGGTTTCAGAATGATGACTCGGTTCCATCCTGAAACAAGCTTGGCCACACCGGTTGGAGTGGCTTTGGGTGCTTGTACGGAACCATTGCTGCATTTTGGCGGCATCTTTAGATTTTATGGTCGCGATGGATCTGTAATACAATTCGATTCGGAGGCGGCATTGAAGAAGCAGTCTCCAACGCATGTTTGGCCGGCAAAAACAGCTTCCGTTGAGGCCGTTTATCGCGGTAAAGGGCAAGCACGATCTGCTTGGGATGCGGTAGGAGACTACGTCTCAATCTACATGCGCAGTCAATAGTTCGGAAAGTTTTTTTGGAACTCATGGAATCTTTAGGGAGTAAACACACTGATGTCTGACACAATCACTTTTGGAACAGACGGTTGGAGAGCGATCATCGCCGACCAATTCACGTTTGCAAATGTAGAGCGCGTAGCTTATGCCATGGGCGTCTACGTCAAGAAAACGTATTACCAGTCCGGAAAGCAGCCACCAGTTCTTATTGGTTATGACACTCGATTCTTAGCCGACAAGTTTGCACAAAGAGCAGGTCAAGTCCTCATCTCTATGGGAATCGAAGTGAAGCTCTCGTGTCGTGATGTCCCGACCCCTTGCATCGCATGGGCTACTCAATACGAGCCGACCGCAGGTGCTTTGCAGTTTACGGCGAGTCACAACCCGGCAGAGTATTGCGGCGTCAAATACATTCCGCACTTCGCGGGACCTGCGACTAATGAAGTGACTGCAGCCATTGCCAGTCACTTGAACGACATTCCTGAGTTCTACGAGATCAAACGCGTTCCGGTTCCGACCTTTGATCCTCAGCCACCATATCTGGAGGCACTAAAGAAACTTATCGATTTCGATCGCATCGGCAAGTCTGGCTTGAAAGTCGGATTTGATGCCCTCTACAGCGTCAGTCGTGACTACCTCGATCGCCTCCTCAAGGAATCCGGCGTCGAAGTAACCGTGCTCCACAACTGGCGCGATCCTTTGTTCGGCGGTGGAGTTCCCGAGCCGAAAAAAGAATGCCTCACAGAACTCATCGCCACTGTCAAAGAGAAGAAGCTAGACATCGGCATTGTCACCGATGGTGATGCCGACCGCTTCTCCGTCGTTGACGAGACCGGTGAGTACTTCAGTCCGAACCAACTTCTTTGTTTGTTAACTCGCCACCTGGTGAAGAATCGCGGACAAAAGGGCGGCATCGTAAGAACCGTTGCCACCACCCACTTGCTCGATCTTTTGGCTGAGAAGTATGAACTCGGTGTTCCGCTTGAGACCCCGGTTGGCTTCAAATATGTAGGCGAAGAAATGCGCAAAGGCGACATTCTTATAGGTGGAGAAGAATCCGGCGGCGTTTCAATTAAAGGACATATTCCGGAGAAGGATGGTATTCTCGCCAACCTGTTGATCGTTGAAATGATGGCTTATGAAAAGAAGCCGCTTTCTGTCATTTGGAAGGAACTGATTCAAGAATCAGGCATCTCCTTCGTGCTGCGGCGTGACGATCTTGATCTCACGATCAAGACGCAACGTGCAGTCATGGATCATTTGTCGACCAACCCACCGCAGCAATTGGCGGGCGAACAGATCTCGCGCGTTGGACGTTCTGACGGATTGAAACTGTATCTCGACGAACAAAATTGGTTGTTAATTAGACCAAGTGGAACTGAGCCTTTGCTGCGCCTCTATGCTGAGTGCACGTGCCCGGACCGCGCTGACCGAGTGCTCAAGGACTTCCGTGCCGAAGTCGAAAGAGTATTGGGTGAACTCGAGGGAAAGTGCGGGGCGGCTAGTCCTAGCGTTGGCGTCGCCGCAGCCATCTAAGCTCTTTGCCTCAAACTTAAGGCGCTTAGGGCTCTTCTTCTTCGGGAGCCATCGCACATAAACAACTTGGATACAACTTGCCGGTATGGTTCTGCCATCGCCTGATGAAGGCGTTTGCGGATGGTAAAGGGATGCCTTCAAAGGTTTCTTTGATAGGTTGTCTCGGCATGGAGATCGAAAAATGGGACAACATGAACAGTTTGAATCACACCAGCCGGCCGATGCCAAAGGCATTATTGGCGCACTTAGTAACTACGCTTTAGATCGTCAGGACCCATCTTTGTCTGCTCGAGATCTTCAAACAAAGTCGAATGATCTTGTTGCTCAAAATATGTTGCCTGAACTTCACTTGTACGCTGATGCGAAATCCGACTTCCAAGGTCGGCTAGCAAGCCGTGAGGAACTCAAGGACGCTGGTATCAAGACTGATCGCAAGGTCAGCGATGATGGAATCATAAACACCAAAGCCGAGTTTCCGAACGGTGTCAAGGTCGTGAAGAGCGAGATGCCTGAGCGCACGATTCCCGGTCAAGACGGTAATCCTGACGTGAAGATCAAGGGAAAAACCACGACCGTTGTAGGTGCAACCGAGAAGCCCGTCGGCAGCGGTGACTATTACGATAAGAAAGGCAAGCAGGTTGCCAAAATAAATGAAGACAATACTGTCACCGTCGATGGTGGTGATGGAAAGTTTTACACAGTTGAAAATGACGGCAGAATCAGCAAGGCAACTGCTCTGAGAAGTCGCGACGGCAAGAAGTTTGAAGTACTCAATACGGACGATCCGCTGGGAGGCCTGAAACCGAGTGATATGCGGTAAGACACGCATCACGTGGACACCGATCGCGTGACACGAATCCCTCGATCATTTAGCCACGTTACAGTCACATTAGTCTGGTAGGTTGAGACTGGTCACTCGGTATTTCTTTCCTTTATGCCGTTGCGTGCCTACATACTCGGCTCTATCCGAGGCTATTGGAGATTTGTTGAGATGGATGGACTTACAGTCGGATCGGACTCGAATTCAAAACCAAAATTTTTCAACGGGGAAGCCCACGTTGATCGCGTCAGTCAGATAGCAGATCATTTGCAAGAGGATGCCACACCCCAGCTTAAAACCGCGGTGCCGGCTTCTGGCAGGGAGAACTCTGAAGAGAAAGCCGCAGAGAAAGCCGAAGCGAAGTTTCCTCACAATGTTTGGATTCAATTTGGCGGAGTATCGCATCATTTTGATAGTGACCAGAACTTCAACGAAAACAATTTTGGAATTGGAGTCGAGTACGAGTTCAACAAAGATCTGTCAGTAGCAGTAGGTCAGTATCGAAATAGCATTCGCAACACAAGTCATTATGCGGCTCTCGCTTACACACCATTGCATGCTGGTCCCTTTAGTTTTGGTGTCGCCGCTGGCGCAATCGATGGATACTACTTTAACGACGGTGGCATCTTTCCAATGGCTATGCCGATGGCCACTTATGAGACCAAATATTTTGGTGTAAACGCTCTCTATGTGCCCAAGGTCAAGGATGTATCCTCAGTTGTAGGCGTGCAATTTAAAGTCAGGTTCTAGCGCTCGTGCTAGTTCGTTTTGGAATGACGAGGAAAGTCTGAATCAGAATTGCATGATCCGTTCCTGATCGCGTGGCAGTTGTAGTCCCGAAGATAATGTACCCGTCGTATATATCGGAACGTTACTTTTGCAAGTCCTAAAATTTTTTAGTGGGAAGGAGCTCTTTAGAAGCTATGATGTGGGGGTGCAACTTGGCCGCCCCCACATTTTCGGTTTTATGAAACCATCAAAAGGCAAAGTAAACGCAGCAAAGCAGGTCGGAATCATGCTGATCACGTTGCTTGCTATCTACCATGCAGGCAGAGCTGTAGCCAGCAGCGTTGAGCGTCAAGCTTTTTTGCACAAGCAAGCGATTGCTCTCAAAGACGGTCTGAAAGAAGCAGAACAGGTCAACAAAGAGCTTCGCGACGGTCTTTCGAGTTATCGTTCATCCACTGGAATCGAACGCCTTGCTCGAGAACGCTTGAATCAAGCTGGTCCTGACGAGATTATCATTCGCATCAGCAAGTAAGGCTAAGCGCCTATTACGGATTGAAGGCGAACAAGAACGTCGTCACCAAGTTGAAACCGGCGTGTCCGATGATTGTCGTGGTCGTGTTAGTGAATCTGCGCACGAGTCCCATGCAGCAGGACCAGATCGCGACTTGGATGATGAATACTGGCGCGTGGCTGAATTGGGCGTGCAAAATTCCGTGCAGGAAGGCTGCCGGAAGAATTCCAAATACAGGCTGTAATGCGCCGCGTATCAAGGTTTCTTCGCCAATCCCCGCGCAGATGGCCGTGGCAAGTGCAAGAATCACTGCCGCTTCAAATCCGCCTGCCACCGAGAATGTTCCCGAATTATAAGCAGAGAGTTTTGACGCTAAATCGCCGCCCGTGCTGTGAGTGAAAAGAGACCAGAGAAGGTCATAGACAAAGCTGAAAACGACCAGGCCAATCCCAATTCCAACTTGTGCCAGGGTCGGTTTTACCCAACCGAGCCGCTGTGCTGCCTCTTTCGGTCGGCGCGACACAAAGATGCCAACTCCGCAGAATGACAAGATAATCAGACCCAAACCGTTGTAGGAGACCAGCTGCTCGATGGTCACCGGCACCGGTAAAGGTATTGATGGAAACTGGAATCCCGCCATTTCCGTGTTCATCAAGAAGTAAGCGAAAGTCGAGATATAAAGGAAGAGCCCGACCAAATGCGGTATCGAATACGGTTGAAAGACCTTGATCGACATTATTGATTGAACAAAGCCCATCTTGTGGCGAATCGGACCGGTCAACGCTCTTAGTGAGACGACGCCGTCGAGTGCGGTGAGTACCGCCGACAAGACCTTTCTGACAGGAACGAACAACATGACGCACGTGGCGGTCGCCATGCCTGTAAGAATTTCTGTGCCGTACCCATTGCCGAGCTGGCTGGTTTGTGCCGTAATCGAGAAGCCTTCAAATACGCAGACGCAAGCGATGAGACTGCGAAGACCCCACTCAATCCATGAGCGGGTTTTAGCGGCGTGGGCAAGAAGCCCCAGGATACCGCAACCTAATACGAGGATAAAATCGAACAATGAACGGCTCCCTATGTGATAAATTCGGCGCGGGAACTATTTTTAATGTGCGCCACCGTGCTATTATATTGTCAAGGTTTAGTAGTGGAGTTATCTTCTATCATAGTGAAAGACAGAAGATTTAGCCTGCACTAAATGGAGTCCGAAGTTCGGAGGTAAAGAAAGCACATGAAACGGTTAGTTTTGTCAGCGGTATTAGCTGGTTCCCTAGGCTTGGGCTTCCTCGCAACGTCATCGTTCGCGAGCGGACCAATCGTAATCGGACCATCGCCCGCACCAGTGACAGCACCCACGGTAACCACAGTTCCGTTGAAAATGAAAGTATTGGCGACCTATAGACAGGTTCGCGCATTCTGGCTGTCCAGAGCGATCGTCAGATAGACCAATAACCAAATGCCTTCGGACTTTGATGACGGGCCACCGCCGGTGGCCCGTTATTGTCTTTTTTTGATTTCGGGGTACTCTTGACATTTTTAAGCTTTGTAATGCCCGCGGGCTGATAATTTCCGTATAAAATGAAATAGGGCTCATCTCGGCTAGTGGTGGAGACTCGAGTGTCGGAGGCTCACCGATGAGAGCTAAAAGTGTCATTTCGACTGCGATGCTTCTTTCCTGGTGCGTTTGCTTTTACCAGGCTTGCTCTCACCAAGTTCGTGCGGATGACTCTGCCGTGCGTAGAGATGTGGCTGAGTTTTACAGCTTGTTGGCGCGAGGTCGTAGCCCTCAGCTCGAGCATCACATGTCTAAGGGGCTGTTGGACCTCATACAGGGCTTAGGCGCGCAAAAAGAACGAGCCTTCAAGACGATTCAAGAACAAGCACCACCAAATGTTCATGTCGTGCAAGAGATCGAGACGTCTGAAAATAGTATGACCTTACATGTTATGGGCACTTGGACTGAGCCCACTCCCGCAGAAGCACATGGCACTGTGTATTTAGTCAATGAGCTCGGTGGATGGAAGATCGACAGACATCAGTGGGAGCCCCGCAAGCGCACAACACCGCAGATACCCGCGGCAGCGATTACTCAATCTTCTACCTCTGGAATTTCACCAACAAGCGCATCGGCCGCCGCTCAAGGCGACGCCACACGTATGCACTTCCCATCCCAACCGCTCCAGGGCAAGGTCAAAGGTGAGCCTTTTGTTGTGGATAGCGCTTCGTTTTCAGGCGAAACACTCGCATTCGAGCATGGAAAAAACAACAAAGTCGAGGTAGTCCTTCCCCACGGAACTCTCGTTCCTGGGCGCTCAATCTCTGTTTCTGCACATCAGACTAGTGCCCGCCACAAGGTTGTGATCTACAAAAACGGAGAGAGAACCAGCTCTTTGAAGACTGCCGGCTCGAGTCTTCGTGTTCAGTTAGGCGAGCTAAAGAACAATCAACTCTCCGGCTACATTATCGTGAAGTACCCTGAGCAGCAAACAGAGCTCTCAGGTTATTTCTATGCGAATAAGAAGTCGGGCGCGAGTAAGAACTAGCACGCGAACTGCTTGGCACCTTCGGCACGACCAATTGGGCCTGTCTGTCTGCGACTCCGATCGTGGCGATTGTCCCAGAGTTGAACTGCAAAAAGTCGCTCTCAACTCCGTCACTAAATATGGTGCCACCGTCCGGAATTTGCGACTCGATCGTTAGTTTCACCTTGTTTTCGATGCTGCCGAATACGATGTTCGCTTGTGAGTGCCTGCTTGCGAAGGGTTCTCTCACGACAAACATTAGTGCATCGGCATCCCACGCCATTCTCGGTTCGAGTGTGTCCGAACCACCAAAAGCGTTGTTGATTGAATGAACCATATTGAAGATCGAAGA
>CAYZJR010000022.1:61752-74893 GCA_964478655.1 uncultured Candidatus Obscuribacterales bacterium | reverse complement strand
TAGAGTCTTGTTGGTCGTCAGAGCAAAGGCTCTTCGCTGCAGCGAGTTTATTCGCCCTGCTACGTGCCTGCTGAATGAATGCAAAAGCGCGACGCATAGAATCAAATTGACTAAGAATCCGGTCGCCACTATGTATGAAGCATTGATCGATTTCTTTTCGATTGCTGAAACGGTTTTTTCCGACCTGGCCGTAAGCGTTTCGAACATAGATTGAAACGGCTTTCGCGTTTGGGAGTAGTCGGCAAATAGTTTTTTCTTGAGTTCAACGGGCAATACCAGTTTGTCCGGTGTTTCGGCGGGGATCAGCGCATTGACCGCGTCTTCGAATTGTCGATGGATAACGAGGAGTTCTTTGGCTACTGCTGTGAGTTCTTTGTCGTCGCGTATGAGGTTATGCACATTAGCGAGTTTGAGTTTTGCAGACGACTGCAGGCTGCGAACGTGCGTCAGTTGTTCTTTGCCGCCGCCGGCAAAGCTCCAGTACAACAAGCTCTCCATCTGTGAGAGATACAGCGCTCCGAGTCTTGCATACGACGTCAGTTGCTGAACCCTTCGTATGTGCCCTTCTGCTTCCGCTTCGATGTCTAGGCACAGCGCGCCCAAAACTAGGGCAGCAATAATTCCAGTTGCCGCCGGCAAAATTGTGATTGCCCATGCGCGTTGAATAAGGGTCATCGGTCTGCACCCACACAGACTATATGCCGCTCTTCGAGCGACACTAACGGGTTAGACTTCTTTCAGCAAACTAGCGTTGATCGATCGCGACGTACTTGAGGTTCGAAGCGCCGGTGTATTCGGCACGCGGACGAATCAACCGGTTGTTCGAATACTGTTCCAGAACGTGTGCCGCCCAGCCGGACATGCGGCTGATGGCGAAGATCGGTGTGAACAGATCGATTGGAATACCGAGCATGTAATAGACCGATGCCGAGTAGAAGTCGACATTGGCATAGAGACCTTTGTCTTTCAGAACAAGCTCTTCAATTTCCCGAGACATGCTGAACCACTTCAACTCGCCCGCGCGCTTGCCGAGCTCTTCGGACATCTTTCTGAGGTGGAAGGCTCTTGGGTCTTCGGTCTTATAAACCCGGTGACCGAAGCCCATGACTTTCTTGTGCTCTTCGAACATCTTTTCGATGTAGCTGCGCACTTTCTCTGGTGAGCCGATATCCAGAAGCATTTTGATTACTTCTTGGTTGGCACCGCCGTGCAGGGGTCCCTTCAGGGTTCCGATGGCAGCAGTGATTGCAGAGTGGATGTCTGTTTCGGTTGCAGCTGCAACACGTGCGGCAAATGTGGATGCGTTGAGTTCGTGATCGGCATGCAGAATCAATGCGATGTCGAGAGACTTTGTTTCGACTTCGTCAGGAAGCTTGCCGTTCTTCAACAAATAAAGGAAGTTGGCGGCGATGCTGATGTCTTCTTTCGGAGCGACCGGTTCTTTGCCGTTTCGGATGTTGTCCCAGTAGGCAACGATTGTGGGAAGTTGCGCGGTAAGTCTAGTCGCTTTGCGCACGTTCGCTTGGCGTCCGTTGTCCTGCGCATCCGGGTCATACATGGAAAGAAGCGACACAGTAGTTCTGAGAACTTCCATCGGCGACGCTTTCTTTGGATATGCCTTCATTGCCTTGACGACGTCGTCAGGCAACTTGCGGTTGACCTTTAGATCTTTAGTGATCGTTTCCAATTCAGTCTTCGTCGGCAGTCTGCCGTACCACAACAAATAAACGACTTCCTCAAAGGTGGAATGCTCCGCCAAATCATGAATGTCGTAACCCTGATAAATCAGTCTTCCTTCTTTGCCGTTTACGTCGCAAATCGAAGAAGATGCGGCTACTATGTCCTCAAGCCCTGCCTTGACCATGAACAGCTCCCAAATATTCAGTACGATTACAGGCCTTTATACACTAAATGACAACCTGTATACCGCAAACATAGCCTAATCTTCCCAATCTCCTCGATTTTTTCTTTCGTTCCCTGACATCCATGGCTAAAAAACCGCCTTCCAATTCATCCATGGTTTCAGCCAATCGACTCCAATTGAATCTCGTCGCTCGTCTGCTCAAGCGGCTTGAAATTGCGGCTGGAAGCCAGCTTTGCAATGGCGCGAGAGCAAACACCCAAAGTGCGCCTGTCAACAACCTTGCACTGTCAGGAGGTCTTTTGGTGTTGAGTCTGGCGAAGAGAGGGCTTTGTCCGGAACAATATAAAGCTTCGATCATCGAAAGCCTGATCGCCCAAGTCATGGATGCCGATGGAAACGTCCTGGACGATGAGGGCGAAAGAGCAAGGCGACCTCGAATCGATACGACAGAGTTTTCTAAAGCCTGCCGAAACGACCTAATTGATAGCTTTTCGGAACTCGCCTCTCGTTGCCCGCAAGTCGGAGCCGTATTGGTCGATGCGGCGCGTGACGAAGCGGCGTCTGAGTTTCTCCGAGATCCACTGCTGGCGGGTTGGGGTTATCAAAGCCAAGTCGGAGCAATTGCCGATATAAAGGAACGCCCGAAAGAGTCGGCGCAAACCAATGCGAGTGATATTGCGACTTTGACGCAATGGTTCACTCCCCAGTGGATCGCAGAATTTCTTGTCAGTGAAGCGATCGATGGAAGCGCGATCGATGGAAGCACTAGTCATTCGACAACTTTCTTTGATCCTGCGTGCGGCGCCGGCCATATATTGGTAAGTGCTCTCGATCGCATGATGCGCGTGGGCAGTTCGACCGGCGTGCAGTCGAAGACGCCGTCGAACGTGCGACTGACCGATTGCATGGAACGTTTGTTTGGTCTGGATATCGATCCGATTGCACTGCAACTGTGTTCGGCGGCTTTGTATCTTAAGGCTCGAGATATCGATAGCGGGCTGTCCGAACTCCCACTTCCCAAGCTCTTTTGCGTAGCGGCGACACCCCGTTATCCGGTTGAGTGCGGCAGCTTGTTGCTTGGAGTTGATCGATCTCGGCTTGTTCTCAGACAGGCTAACGGCTATGAGGGACCCGCCGAAGAATTGCTTGCTGAGCGGTTTTCGTTCATTGCAACCAATCCGCCGTATCTCAGCCACAGACTGCTCCCCGCATCAATAAGCGAACTGCTGCGTCAACACTACAAACAGTCGTGCTACGACTTGTACGCGGCGTTCATTGATTTGTGTCTTCGGCTTCTGGCTGATGATGGGCGGTTTGCTATGGTTTGTCAGCAGAGTTTTCTGACGATTCAACGATATCAGGCGCTGCGCGAAAGCCTCTTGCGCGAGTGTGCAATTGATTCTTTGGTGTTGCTTGGTTCTGGTTCTTTTTCTATGAAAGCCGGAGAGAAGGTGAACAATGCGATTATCGTTGCGCAAAAATCAGACGAAAAGGAACGCAGCGACAGAGTTGTGAAACACTGGCGCATGTTTGGAAGCAGCGAAAAACTTATGGCGGAACAAAAAGGAATTGCTGCTCTTGCATCCGAGTCGATAAGTGAATACGACATGCGCCTCCTCACATCATCAATTGAGGGCGCACCGATTGCTCCTTGGTGTCCGGCGTCAGTTGCAAGACTATTCCGAGACTTGCCTAGACTGGAAAATGGCGATGGCGCAATTCGCCTGGTGAACGGACTGTTCACTTGCAACAACCAATACTTTGTCGCGCACCACAAAGAGGTTGGTGAGAGTGATCGGCACTTGTATGTTCCCTACGACAAAGGCGGCGGTAAGAAGTGGTATCGAAAGACGCCCTTTCTTCTTCGATGGGAAGGTGATGGGCAGCGCATTCGAGAGTTCCGTGCATCGCGCGGACAATCATCTAAATTGCCCGGCGAGGAATTCTACTTCAAGGCCGGAATCACATATTCTTATATTGGAACTCGCGATTTCAAAGCGCGCCTTCTGAGTCCTCAGTCTGTTTTTGATATCGCAAGTTCTGCGATCTTCAGTGATGCAGTGGATATCTACTACTTGCTCGGGTTTCTCAATTCAACTCTTGTGCGTTATATGTTGTCGATTCTCAATCCTACAATTAACTTTCAAATTGGTGATTTGCGCAGGCTTCCATTTAATGAACCGAACAAAGACACCGAGTCTGCAGTCTCCAATCTGGCGCGGGAAGCCGTCGACCTTGCAATGACATTGGAACGGTATAATCCTGACTCGCCCGATTATGCTCAATGTTCCTCTCAAAATCGACAAAAGGAACAACCGCAAGATCTAAGGCATCTCTTCGAGCAAATAAATGATCGAGAGTGGGCTATTCAAGACGAGATTGATGACTTGGTATTTTCGTTGTATCGAATTGATGCCACCACCCGTAAGGCTATTGAAAACGACCCGCTGATCAATCGCTCGGCGAGGACCCTAATTGCGAAGGTTCCTCGCACGAAAATCTGAAGCACAAACTGAAGCACGAAAACTGAAAACATTAGAATGAAGAACAGCCACCCCGAGAGGTGGCTGTTCAGTAGGCTTCGAAGATGTAATTTACTTCGGAACCTGCCTACTTCTTCTTCGACTTGATGTCAGTCAAAACTTCGCCCTTAACCTTGGAGCTTGCTCCTGGTATCAAAGTAGCTTCGGTTGCCGCTTCGCCGGTGAACTCTTGCTTGAATTCAGCTTCGAATTGGTCGCCCGGTTTTACAATTGCTTCTTGTCCTCTGATGATCGTGTCGGCAATCAAGAAGCCGCCAGGAAGTCCGGAGACAACGCCCATTGCGAAGCCCTTGAGTCTTCTGTGGGGAACGTTTGTGCCGACTGGATGCAAGAACGCGAATGATGGGTTCATTGCTCCGACTACGCCGTATGCCAGTGGAACGATTCCGAAGCTGAACACACCGCCGGCGGAGGCAGCGCCTCTGATTGCTAAGTGAGCAGCTTGGTGTTTCAATTGCGTTGAAAGTGGCGATGCGACTTCACCGTTATGGTTGACGCCGAGCACACGTCCTTCGGCTTTGTTCTTTACGATGCGAGCATGCTGCGCCGGTTTTGCAACGAGCGGAAGGTGTTCGCCATTGTAGTTTAGAATTTCGTCGAACTGTAGTCCGACCGCACCATTGGCGCGCATCCAGCGCTTTGTTGAAAGTTCTGCATGGAGAATTCTGCGAGCTGGTTCTGAATTTGTTACGTGACCGCGAACGAGATCGCCTTTCTTCGCGATTAGTTTGCCGCCGATTTTGATGTCGACGTTGAGTCTCGCTTCGATAGGTTGTCCTGCTTTTGCAGTCTTGCTATTGAGCGAACTCATCATAGTGATGGGGAACGTCGCCCCGCTAACGATTCTTGTTTTGCCTGGTTCATCTTGAATTTCTTTCCAAACTACTTCTGCTTTTTGCGGCTCGTCGCCATCGTTGTCGATGACCAGAACTGCAGAAGCCTCTTCCGGTTTTGATTCTGCAGCCGTTTCAATTTCTTCGATTGCTTCGCGTGCAGTCTCAACTTTTGGAACCGAGGTTTCAACTTGGCCAGTCAATGGCTCACTTGGTTGAGCAACTGGTGTCTGATTCGCTTGTGCTGGGCTTTCAGTTCCTTGCGCCGGAGTTTGGCTGGCTTGCGCTGGGGTCTCGCTACTCTTTTCCGGTGCTTCGGATGCTTGAGTTGCAGGCTGCCGAGAAGGCTGAGAGGGCTGAGTTTCGGTCGATGGGCTGTCTTGCGATGTCGACTGACTGTTTGTCGACGGCGTCTCATCGGCCTGCGGTTCCTCTTGCATATTAAAAGGAATAGGATTTGGATTCAGGCGATCTGCTGGAGCCTTGGTTTCTTCTGCAGGTGGCACCGTTTTTGGTGGCAAAGCTGCGATGCCTGGTTCGTCGTTCCAGCCTTTAACTTCTTCTATGATCAATCCGTTTCCGGGAACCGGTGCCCCACCCGACTTGGTTTGAGGTCCGCTGGATTCGGACAGTTGGCCGTTCATTGGCAGTTGGAATGCCACAGCTCTTCCGTGCACGGCTCTTTGTGCCGCACCTTGTGCCGAGCCGTTCTGCGCGAATGCGGCCTCAACAGAAAGGTTGCCTCCGACAATCGAGATGGTGACAGCGATTGCAAGCATCCTTGCTGCTCGTCTTTTTGAATCACCTTTGAACATCGCTCGTCCTCCAAAATGTGCAAGCAGATACTGCGAGGGCATTTGCCCTGCCTGGATCCCGACTTCGGAATTGCACTTCCAACAGTTAATATTCACGTCTTAAACGCGGAATAATCCCTTGGAAACTGGATTTTTTTGAAATTTAGATTCCGCGCGCTGTTGATGAACCGTTCAGTCTGTTCGGAGCTGCACTATTGGCTGATCTGCCTTTTGAGATTAACTAGTTTCCTAGATTATTTCTTTGTCGACGCTGTTATTTATGCTGTTATCGACGCTGTTGTTGTGGCTGCTGTCGTTGTTTTGCTGCGTTGACTTCAGCCTCTGACAGCGGTCTATCGTTGCGTCGCACAACCGCAGTTTGACCAGCCGGATTCGTCCATGTGATGTTGCCGTCCGGACCTACCTGAGCCTTGCCTTCGAAGTAACGGTAGACTTGCTTTCCTTGTGCATCCACAGCAGCTCTGCGTAGCGGCTGTCCGGTTTGCTGATCGAATTGAGGACGTCCTTGAGCATCGACGACGTTTTCGATTACTGGAGTTCTCCAGCCCATCTTGCCGTCTTGTGAGATCTGTCCGTACTGCCAATCTTCGATCTTATCGTTGGGATAGCTGATCTGCAGTCTCGTAGGCTCGCCCTTATCGTTGTAGGAGACGCGGGTGAAAACGCCTTCGGAGCCTAGAATCATCTCCGGTTTGATCTTGCCGTCAGCGCCTTTGCTGCCGTGTACTTCGCTTCCGTCGGCATTCATTGACCGGCTCTTGCCTGTGGGATTGCCATCGGCTCCCAGGGTGGTCATCGTCACAGAACCGTCTTTGCCGGCCTCGACTTTCATCTTGAACTCTTTGCCGGATGCGTCTTTCCATGTGTCGCTGTTGCCTTGGCGAGTAACACTTGTTTCTGCTCCGGGCACGACCTTGACCTTTCCGTCTGCGCCACGCTCTTGTTTATCCGGACCTTTCTGGTCAACGCGCGAAACGTTACCTTGAGCATCGTAGTGGAAGATAAACTTGTTGCCGTCTCTCGTTTCTGTGCGCATCAAGCGATCGGCACCGTCCGAACCTTTTTCTGTTACGGTAATGCGATCTTTCTCATGACGAGCATCACTGTTTTGGCGGAAGGTTCTGCCATCTGTCGACTGCCAGACGCGATCGCCATTCGCCATTACGTTTCTGCGTTCGCCGGTGGACTGGTCTAAGTTGACTCCGACTACGCGGTCGTTTCCACGAGCGAATGGGAGTTTGCCGTTTTGCATTTCGGCTTGAAGAGTTTGCAGATTATTCGATACCAAGCGCGGATCATTGCCCGGTTTAGTCAGGTCTTGAATCCGTTGAACGTCTTTGGGATCAAGCTTTCCTCCAGGCGGAGCTTTGAGTGTCACCCACTCGTCGGCGACCGGAGGCGCTCCCGGAATCTGCGGTTTCTTCACCGACATTTCGGTGATGTTGCCGTTTTTGTCCTTCGCCACATAGCCGTTGAGTGTTTGATACTCTTTGCCGTCTTGGCGAACTTGTTTACTGTATTGATAGTCGGTGACGCTGCCATCAGGTTTTCTCTCCGACGTGATCGGTCGACCTGTTTGCAGATAGTACTTGCCGTCGGCTCCGCGCACCGGCATCAACACGTCACTCTCAGTGCGTTTTAGACCAACGCCGCTTTGTCTGTCTACGCGATAGTTGTCTTTGTCGACATACTCCAGGCGCATTCCTGGCGCAAGTTCGACGTTTTTCACGCCTTGAACTGATGCGTCCGGTTTGAGTGTTCCGCCTTGAGCCTTTTCGATAACCCAGTTGCCGCCTTCTCCAGGCTTGCCGCGCTCGGCTAGATACTCTTTTCCGGTTCCATCCTTCTTATAAATTTCGAAGCTGCCGAGTTTTCCTTTGTCGTCGGCATAAGTGAGTTTGGTTTTTTCTTGTGGCGTCTGGACCTCTGTTGGGCGCCCCTTATCGTCGAACTTGAGGCTGTAACCATTTGGATAGACTCTATCTTTTATTTTGCCGTTTTCGAAATGTTCGACGGCTTTGTTTGGAAGCTGTCTTTCAGTTATCACTCCGCTCTTGTCGAACTTCTCCACCAAGCCGTTGTTGTGAGTACGGGTTGTTCCATCACCGGTTTTTGCGTCGCGATATGGTGGTTGTCCGCCTTGATTGTTGCGAATGACGTCGCCTTCTTGCTGAGAAAAGCGACCAGTGCCTTGTTGTTGGGCAATGACCATGTCGCTATATGTCTGACCACCTGGACGATACGTCATTGCGGGATCACCGACACGCCCTTGTCGGCCGCCGAATGCTTCGTATACAGCTCCAGTCAAATCCGGTTGCTGAGTCGGATTCTTTGGTTGTGCTTCGCGACGTTTGTCTTCGCCTTCTGCCATGGTAAGACCCTCAGTTTGATGAACGATCTAGAACTGCAACTCCTGTCAAGGGGTCGCGGAATCCAGCCATCTAGTAACTATTTGCCACTTGCGGGGGCGTATGAAACTGTGTCCATGGCGCAAGTAGCGGTGCTACAGCAGGATTACAAGAACTATTAATCCCATAACTGACACTCTATCCGCGCTTGACAACCGTGTATAGTGGGGAAAACCGCAAGGAACACATTAAATTTCGAGCTTAACCACTTTTCGCAGGACCAGGTCGGCGGCGATTGCAGGAGGCGTGATTGTCTTTTTCGACGAGAGAGACTTCGTTGTAAACCCTGATTGTGGCTTTGCTTCAGGGTCATCTACTCGAATGTCGATATCAAACGCCATGATCTCCACGCCTGCCTTATGAGCTTGTCTGAGTGTTTCTCCATAAGCTTTATCTATGTGATCTGCCGGAGAGAACTTCTGGCAGTCGGCTCTGGCAATCAAGTAAAACTGGACGGCGCGATAGCCGTCACTCACTGCATGCATCAGAGCGTTCAAGTGCTTGCGCCCTCGCTCAGTCGGCGCATCAGGAAACATGGCAAGCCCCTGGTCCGTATCGGCAAGAGTCGTTGACTTCACTTCAACGAAACAGTCGTTCTTTGATTTGCTGTGTTCACTTAAAAAGAAATCGAACCTGCTGTCGCGAAACCCAACCTCTGGTCTCACCGAAGCGTAGCCTTCAAACCAAGAGATCTCCTTTCTGCCGAGCGCTTCTGCCACTACTTTATTTGCAAGCATCGTGTTGACGTTGATGGCCACGTCTCCACTCCAGACAACGCTCAACGTGTAAGGAAGTTTCCTTTTGGGATCGGATGACTTCTGAATCAGCACAGGCGATCCCGGTTCCTGGCACCCAATCATGCTTCCGGGATTGGGGCAATGTGCAACGATAATCTCGCCATTCTGCAATTGCACATCAGCGAGGAAACGCTTGTATCGTTTGATCAAAACAGCGCGTTCCAGATTCTCGATTCTCATTGCAGCAAGTCGCTCTCTGCCAGTTAGATTTAAATCTATAGCTTAACCAATGCGAGTCTGGAAAGAAACTATTACTATGGTGCGAAACGAGCAGGAGCAACACCAATAGCCGTTGCAGAGACTACTGTGGGAGTTCCATAATCAGTATTTGTCGAGTTATTGTTTAGAGGTTGGCTCACTGTTTCAGAGGAGTTGTTTCCGAACGTCGGCACTGGCGTGTCGGCAATTCTTCCTGGAGACGTGATAGCAATAGCTGTTGGTGCGCTGGTTGTATTCGTTGCAATCGCCGGTTGGTTATTAGCCTGTTGTGCGTACCAATTTGAGAAGTGGTTCCAGCCTGTTTCGACTGCTGGAAGGTAGCCGGCGCCTTGTGTATATTTGAGGTTTTTGACCGCATCTTGCAGATTGCCGTTAAGTGTAAGAAGATTGCGAATTCCGATTTCTTGTCCGGGATCAACTGTATATGATGTGGCGTGTCCAGTGGCGTCCAGAGCAGAAAAGGATTCGAGTTGATTGACCATTCCCGTGGTTGATGCAGTAAGATGAACGCCCTTGAATTGCACCACGAAGTTTATATTTTGGTCTCTGGGATTCTCAGTCGAAAAGGAATCGAGTGAAACCGCAAGAAGATACGCACCGGCTCCGTCTCGGTCAGGAACCAGTACGTAGCTGATTCCGCTTCCAGGTTGTGTTGTGCTGTCTTTCGGGTTCGTCCAGTGTGCAAATCCGCTATCATCAATTTCAAATCCGGCCGGCAGCCCGTTGAATGTCTTTGAAAGCGACGTCAATGTTCCGTAACCGGTTAAACCTTCAGGATGCTCAGCTGCTCGCGATGCCGAACAATGCAAACGGGCGGCTCTTCCTAGAAATGGGATTTGATTTAACCCTGGAAACGCCGACATATTAACGAAGGGACCAACTTCGTAAGTGCAGTCAGCGGTGAATTCATAGACCTTTTTCGTTGTATCAATCGGTGCAGGAACCGGAGTATTCGGACCGACCGTGCGGCTGGTACTGTCGGTGGTGTCTCGTTCTTCGACATACAGATTCATTCCGGAGCCAGCAAAACCTCCAACTGGTTGCATTTTTACCCAGGTCGCAAATCCGGATTTCATTAGCTGATTGCAGTTGGCTGTTGCGCTTGCAAGAGCGCTGTCGTAGTTGGTTTGGGTTGCGGCTTGAATGGCTGAGTATGTAGTAATGAAATAGGCACCTGCAATACTTGCTGAAATCAAAACGAGATTGATTAGTCCAAAAATCGACAGAAATACGGCAAACATGCAAAGCGCGAATTCGACCATAGAGTGACCATTTCGAGTTCTTTTGCGTTTATGCATTTTTACAACCTTCAGCTTTTGAGCCGAATTCGCAAGTTCGGGTTCGACAAACAGGGTTGCCGAGAACAGCGTTTAAACGGGCGGGATACTTATAGACTAAAAGACACAGCGTGAACTAGTCATGATGTCTTCGTGTTGTTTTTGTGAAGTCTAAGTTTTGTCGACTTTGTATCCAACGCCGTGCACAGTCTTGATGATGTCGTTTCCGCCAGCTGCTGCTAGTTTTTTGCGAATTTTCTTGAGGTGTGTGTATAGCGTTTCACTCGTAGCGGAAGACTCCGAACTCCACACATACTCAAGTAAGGAGTCAGTACCTACTACTTTGTCGGCATGCCTGATAAGAAACTCTAATATCGAAAACTCTTTTGGCTGTAGTTCGACTTCCGTCTCGCCAATCAAGACTTGCCGTTTCGCTGTATCGATGGTGACTCCGCTGGCGGACATTGTTGTTCCTGAGAAGTTTGATGGGCGCCTAAGTAAAGCACGCAGCCTGGCAGATAGTTCGCGCACATCGAACGGCTTAGTCAAGTAGTCATCTGCGCCTGCATCCAGCCCCTCTTCTTTCTCTTTGACCTCTCCCTTTCCAGTCAAGAGTAGAACCGGCGTCGGTGCACCAGTTGCCCTGAAGCGCTTCAAGACATCCAAGCCGCTTTGCCCCGGCAAGCCGATATCCAGAATCACGATGTCGAACTTGAAACATTCGAGCTTCTCTTGCGCGTCCAGTCCGTCACCGGAATGCTCGACAATGTGACCTTCAAACTTCAGCCATTGCTGTATGCGGTTGGCTAAGTCTTGGTCGTCTTCAACAAAAAGTATTTTCGCCATAGATACGCCGTCCTTGTCCGAACGACAATGATATCAATCTCTGGACATCGAGTTTTTCATTTCAACGCCGTCGTGCCATGATTAGATGTCCAAATCGGATAAATCCATCCGCCTGCGAATAGTTCAATCCGTTCAAGAAGATGCGACCGCGACCGACATATCAAATCGTCTCAGCACTGCCAGGAGTCCTCTTGGCTGTCTCGATGATAAGTGGCTGCGGCGCAACCGGACACCTCGATAGGGAGTATCGTGCGCGGTTTTGGGAGAAGTATCAGTCAGATGGTGATAGAGCTTTTCGGGATCTTCGGCTAGATGCAGCAAAAACCCTTTTTGCGTCTGCCGTTGGTGAGGCTCAGTCATTAGGAACAAGCGACTTCCGCTTGGCCATCAGCCTGGATCGACTAGCTGCCGTTTGTAGAGCTCAAGGAAACGAGCCCGAAGCTCAAAAGTATCTTGAACGCGCAGTCAAAGTCTACGAGGGCACTTCGCCTTCTAAAGACACGCTAACAAGAAAAGAAATGGTCCGCACGTATCGTGCGCTTGCCGAAATTCTTGTCAATCAAAAGCGCTACAAAGAAGCAGTTGATCTTTATACCAAGTCTGTGAATACCTATCGAGAAGCGCTTGTGAAGGGAACCTTCCGAAGTTCAGACTGGCTGCTGAATGAAGACTACGTCAAGAGTTTGTATGGACTTGCAATTGCATACGATGCACAAAATGAAGATGGATTTGCTGCAAAGCACTTCGAAAGCGCTCTTCAGGCAGCTGAAGAAAATCAGCTTCCTAAGTCGTTTGTCGAGCATGTGCAAAGCGGCTATGCGAAGTTCTTGCGGAGAACCAATCGAATACAACAAGCCAGTCGCATCGAAGCGATGCTCAAAGAGTCAGGAGCGGAACAAGAGCAGACGGAAATTCTCAGGCAGTGGACCGAGCTTCACGATGCCGCGTTCAGCGAGACCGAAAAGGGAAATCTTCAAGTGGCTGAGCATCACGCCAGGCAAGCAATGGAAGTCGCGAGGAGATTCGGAGACAGTAACATTCATGTGTTGATCTCGTTGAATGATCTGATGCGCATTCTCATCAAAGAGAGAAAGCATCAGGATGTATACGACCTTTTGAATCAAGCGGAGGAACTTGCAAAAGGAAGTCCCGATTCAAAAGAGTTGGACAATTTGCTTGGAACAATTGGACGATTGCACGATCGCAAAGGTGAGTTGAAAGAAGCCGCATCGGTTTATGAGGAACGCTTGAAGCTGCGAAAACGCTTGCGCGGAGTCGACAATGAGCATGTGGCGGAAGCGCTGAAAGATCTCGCCAATGTTTATTTGAAACAAGGCAAAAAAGTCATCGCATTACAATCGATCGATGATGCTCTAACAATTCTCAAAAAGAGTTCGGAAGACAAATCAAAAGAAATCGCCGAGTGCGAGCGACTTCGCCGCGAGATTTTATCGGTCAAAAACTGATGCAGCAAAAACTGATGCAGCAAGAACTAATGCTTCAAAAACTAATGACTCAGCAGAGTGTCAGGAGTTCTGC
>CAYZJR010000022.1:0-61652 GCA_964478655.1 uncultured Candidatus Obscuribacterales bacterium | reverse complement strand
AGCAAGAACTAATGCTTCAAAAACTAATGACTCAGCAGAGTGTCAGGAGTTCTGCTGAGTCTTTAGTTGTGATGGCATCTCCCCTCGATTTGCCACTTGCTTAAATTGTGCGGTTCGCTTCCTTCGTGCTGCTCGCTGACAATGAGTATAGGTTCCGCTTCTGAACAAATCCTGAATTTCCGCCTGCTGACAACCGAGCTCCGAAACCAGCAATTGGGGTCAAAATTTTTCCAGTCGGTTTGTGGATTAAAGTAATCCAGCGCAGACGAGCGCTCCCCGAAACATAGGCCTGCGTTGCTGTCTAGAGCAGTTTGTTCCGCGCTTGTATACTTTGTTCAGGCAACTTGAAACTCAAAAAAAGACCTACCCGCGGCGTCTTCGGCAAGCCAAATTCTAGGAGGTCGGTATTTGCTTCCTAACCAGAATCCGCAGTTGGAATCCGAAACCAGAAACAACTGCCTTCACCGACACGGCTGTTCACTCCAATCTCTCCATTGTGCCCAAGCACGATCCATTTGCAAATAGCCAAACCTAAACCGGTGCCGCCGCTTTTAGATTCTTTGGTTCCCACCTGCTGAAACCGATCAAAAATCTTTTCTCTCAGGTCGGGCGCGATACCGGGCCCCTGATCTATGACTCGGATCTCTTTGTAGGCAAAATTACTTTCGTCACAAACAAGCTTGACCTGGCTTCCGGCGGGAGAGAACTTAATTGCGTTTGAAAGCAAGTTTACGAGAACTTGCACGATTCTATCGCTGTCGCCATGCAGCTTCGCTTCGGTCGTTTCGGCGACGAGCTCGATTTGCTTTGACTCTGCATACGCGTGCACCGCATCTAGTGCCGACTCAAAAACATCTGCAACTGCGATTGACGAGCGGAAGATTTCAAGCTTCCCTGCTTCCATTCTTTCCACATCGAGCAAGTCGTTGATTAGCCGAATGAGTCTGTTTACGTTGGACTCCGCGATCGTTGTTTCTTTTTTCGCAGCGTCCGGAAGATTGCCGAGAGCTCCAACAGATAAGAGTGCGAGTGATGCCTGAACCGACATCAGGGGGCTTCGAAGATCGTGGCTGACCATGGAAACGAGTTCTTGTTTGTGGCGGGCGGCTTCGGAAAGTTGATGTGCCATGTCGTGAAAGACCGAGTCGAGGTGGGCGATTTCATCGGTTCCGCCGACCAGCGGATTGAGAGGCTCTTTCTTTACCAGTCGCGAAGTGTTCTGCATAAGCACTTGCAAGCGTTCGGTAATTCCCTTGTTGATGAGAAGGGCTAACGCTACGGCCAAGACGACATTGATCGCGATGCCACCAAAAAGGCAAACCACGATCATCTGCCGCGAACGTGCCTGCGCATATGGTGCCAACTCTTCGACTTTTTTCTCTTCCTGAACGAATTTGTGAATCTCTGTAATCAGGTCGTTGACACGTGTCTGCAGCACACGCCTGCTGTGCGATGCGCTTGTGAGTGACAGTTGCTGTTCGGTGTCGTCAACCTTTTTGCGAGAATCTCTCAGCATTCCGTATGCATCGTAACCCGCGGTATGAACTCGTTGAAAGGCATCTCTTTGCGTGGGGTCCGACGAGACCAAGATCTCGAGCGCTCGCAACACGTGCGGAATTTGTTCGCTTATCTTGTCGAACGATTCGCTATATCTGACGTTGCGCGTGATGGCATAGTTCATCAATGCCATACTGCTGTCGTAGAAGACTTTGATCAAGTCGTTGGAGTCCGCGATAACTGCCTTGGAGTGACCTTCTCTCCAAGTCTCGTACTCCGCTTGTCTGAGCAAACCTATGAGCACGCAGACAAATGCCAGTTCGAAAAAAACTGGTATCAAAACAACAATCAGTGCCTTGTGCGAAAGCTTCAAATGCATGGAAACCGCAAACAGAACCATCCAAGTATAAATGGTTCAACTTTAGAAGTTCAAACGCCTTGATGCGCTTTAGCAGGTCGGTCCGGTCTGCGGTCCAGGACCACCGCAAGCTCGCATCAGGCTGTCGATATGCGCGACTTTGAAAACTTTGTAGATCGTGGGCGGAACATTGGTGAATCTCACCTTGGCTTGAGAGGAGTCGGCTCTAAGCAACAGCTCTTCGAGCCATTCCAGCCCATCAACGGAAATGAAGCTGCATCCGGTGAAGTCGAGGGTGAGGTCGTGGGTTCCTGATGCTACGACGCGATCGGCGGAATCGATGCCTCGTTCTAAGGCACCAACGATCTTGTGGACTTCCACTTGTTTTGTTCCTTCAGCAGCCATAAATTGGTTTCTCCAATATCTCTTTCACTAACGGATCAGCGCGCCTATGGGCGCTCCCTTGGTGGGTACGTCTTCACAAATATTTCGACCATTTCGTTGACCATAGGGTAGCTCGGGTTCGTCTTCAAGCTCATGTCGAGGAATGAATCTTTCACCAAGTCCGGCAGCGCTGCGTCGAGATCTTCGCGTTTGATGCCGAGTTCGGAGATGCTTGTTGCCTGTCCGACTTGTTTGGCGAGGTCATAGATCGCTCGCCGCAATGCCAGAGCGCCGCGCTGCGTTTCATTTAGATTGGAATCGCCATTGGTCGCGGAATCGTCGACTAGTCCGAGGAACTGCGCCGCTCGCGCATACTTCTTGTCGGCAATCCAGATTGGATAGTTGGAAACTGCGACGAATTTAGTTGGAATGCGCGAATTGTATTCGAGTGTTGAAAGCAGGAATACTGCGTTTGCTCTTCCGTGCGGAATGTCGAAACGGGCGCCGAAGGCGTGGGCGAGGGCGTGGTTCATTCCGACCGAGGCGTTGCCTATTGCCATACCTGCAAGGCAAGCGGCGTTGTGCAGTTTGTGGCGCCAGAGGACGTTATTGGGATTCTTAATCGCTTCCGGAAGCGAGTCTAGAATCAGGCGGATTGCTTCCAGTGCCAAGCCATCGGTGTAATCCGAGGCGAAGGAGGATACAAGCGCTTCGAGTGCATGCGTGAGGGCATCGAATGCGGTATCACGTGTAATATCGGCGGGCAGGGACTTGGTCAAATTTGCATCGATGATAGCCACGTTCGGCATCAAGCATTCGTCGACGAGTGACAGTTTTTTGTGTTCTTCGTTGTCTTTGAGAACGGCGAAGGGAGTGACTTCCGAGCCTGTTCCTGATGTCGTTGGAATTGCGACGAGTTGAACCTTCATGTCCTTTGGAAACTCGACGATTCTGTGGTTGAAGTCTAAGAAGGTGATTGCTGCTTCTTGCAACGAGAGAGTCGGAAACTCGTAGCACAAACGAATCACTTTTGCAGCATCAAGGACTGAGCCGCCACCTAAAGCAATGATTGTGTCCGGTGGGTTCTGACGCATAGCAGCGGTAGCACGTTGAACGGTGTTCCAGTCAGGCTCTGCACCGATGTCGCTGAAGACGTCGACGCGACAATCGGGCGGGAGTTTTTCCAACACGGTTGAGAGATGTCCGCGACGAGATGCAGAGCGCGAGGTTACGATGAAAGCGCTCTTTGTCTTGAGTCCACGCAGATGCTCGATGCTTCCGGGGTTAATGTAGATGTTCTTTGTGGTTTGGAATGTGATGGTGTAGTTTTTGCGGCGTGGAACTCGCTTGTAATTGAGCAAGTTTTTGATGCCGACGTTGTCGGTGGTGATGTTGCCGCCGCCGGTTCCGCAGCCGAAGCTGAGTGTGGTGTTGAGGTTGTTGTAGACGCCGCCGAGTCCACCCATCGATGTAGGGCAATTGACGATGATACGACCGGCATTGATGGCTGTGGTGAATTTTTCGATGACGTCTTCGTCTTCGGCGAAGATGCCGGAGGTGTGTCCGGTTCCACCTGCGTAATTGACGTCCAGTGCGCGGTTAATCCCTTCTTCGACCGAGTCTACGGTGACGAATCCCAAGACTGGCATCAGCTTTTCGACTGCGAGCTTGTGATAACGCAATTCGCCTTCGAGCGGGCAAAGCAAAATCTTCGTGCTTTGTGGAACTTCGAATCCGGACTTCTCCGCAATCAAGGCAGCGGGCTGTCCGACGAGCTTGTAGTTCATTCCGCCGGTTCTTGCATCAATTGCTGCATCCGAGACTTTCTGCACTTCGTCGGCAGAGCAAATGTGACAGCCAAGTCGTTTAAGTTCGGAAAGTAAGCTGTCGGCGATGGCGTTGTCGATGACGAGAGTCTGCTCGGACGGGCATTCCGTGCCATTATCGAAAGTCTTGGAGATGATAATGTCCATTGCAGCCGAATTGATGTCTGCTGACTTATGAACGTAAACTGGCGTGTTGCCCGGGCCGACACCCAGCGCCGGCTTGCCCGAGCTGTAGGCGGCTCGGACCATGTTCGTTCCACCTGTAGCGAAGATCAGATCGACTTCCGGGTGGGTCATCATCAATTCAGTTTCGCGCCGCAATCTTGGTGATTTTTCCACCCAGGTGATGAAACCCTTGGGGGCACCAGCTTTTATTGCTGCCTCATAGAGAATTTTCGCGGTCAAGTTGCTTGAGTCTGCAGCCATCAAGTGTGGGCTGAAGATAATCGTGTTGCGTGTTTTGGCGCATGCAATGCTTTTGAAAATTACAGTCGAGGTAGGATTGGTGACAGGTGCCAATCCCAAGATAACGCCGATGGGTTCTGCAATCTCAACTATGTTCTCTTCCGGAAACTCACGCACCACACCGACTGTTTTCTTGTCTTTAATCTGGTTGTATTGAAACTCCGATGCCACCAGGTTCTTCAGCAGCTTATCTTCCATCAAGCCCATGCGCGTCTCTTCGTGCGCGGACTTTGCGAAAAGCGCAGAGTTCTCCACCGCAGCAATGGTCATCGCTTTGACGATCTTGTCGACTTGCTCCTGCGAGTACTGCGTGAAGACTGCGGCTGCCAGTCTGGCTTGCCTGACCAGATGATTCACTCGATCTGCAAGTGCGGCGTCTTGATCTTTTATCGACGTTACCATCGTTTCTCAATCCTCGAGTATTGGATGAAGCTCTACTACATTGAAGTGTGACGCATTGGCAGTGCTAATTGCCACAACGGCGCGCGATTTGTATTGAAACTTGGTTATCAAGTGTACGCCAAAACCATATATAGAAGGAGCTTTGCACTGCTACCTTCAGTAAACATAATGTTGAGTTTCTGCACGAAACGTTGCGAAGTTCAACAAATCGGCTGAAACTTTCAGGAATAAGGGTGGGGCAACCACGTAATTTACCCCTTTGATTGTAAAGGGGATCTGAATAGAATACCTTTGGCTGTTTATCAATAATGAACAGCTCAGCCCGGTGAGGGCAAAGGCAGTGGTGTGGCACAGGTAAAACAGTCCTTCTTGAAAGATAGGCGCAACGCGGCCTTAGGAGCTGCTTTTCTGGTCGCCTTGTCTCTTGGCGTTTCAGAGGCGCAACCCTCGCGTGCAGCCGATTTCAGCCATGTGAAGCATGTCTTTGTTCCCCCTTCCAGAATTCCGCGCCGCTTCGATTACGAGTCGCAGGGCGGCGGGCGGGAAGCCACGTTCTATGATGCGGCGCCGCCGACTGGCGAGTACATTCCGCCTGTTCCATCATCTTCCGGCAAGCCTGGAAAGTATGGAATGGTTCCGCCACCGCCTCCAGTGACGCCTAGTTTGCTGCCTTCCAGTCTTAAGATTCCACCGCCGCCACCAGCACCATCAATCATTCGTTCCAACTCCGAATCCTCGCCGTCGTCTTTTGGTGCGCCGCAACGCAACTCTTGGTCATCCACTGTTCAAACGACCATGGATAAAACCAGAACGCCGGTAACCAACAATGTTTTAGATCGTGCCCAGCAGAAGGTCGAGTCCTTGATTCAGCAAGGCAAGCTGACTGAGGCGCAGGATCTCGTGAAGCAATACATGCTCGCTTTTCCCAAAGACAAGCAGCTGTCATCGCAAATGGTGCGGGCCACGGTTGAGAAGGCAAAAGGGTTGTTGGAAGCCAATGATGCCGAAGGTGCCGCCAAGCAAGCGCGCGAGGCTTTATATATTGATGGTGGGAACGTAGCGGCATCAACGGTGCTAGCCCAAGCTTTGACTAAGAGTGGAACCGACCCGAAGTCTTCGGCGGCTCGTATCAAAGCCGGCGACTCACTTTCAGCACAAGGGCGGAACGCCGAGGCTGAAGTAGAATATCGCGCCGCAGTTAAGATCAAGTCGACTACAGAGGCTCACATTGGATTGGGTAATGCGCTCTACAAGCAAGGGAAGCGCGATCAAGCGAAGTCTGAGTATCAGCAAGCGCTTGAACTTAACCCCGATTCTCCGGTTGCTCTTCGGCAGATGGGAATTGTCCGGCTTGCCACCAACGACGTCGTGGGCGCGAATGCCAATCTGACGCGCGCGTTGGTCATTGACCCGACTGACAAAGTCGCAGGGAAGAGTTTGCTCGATCTTTGGCAGCGTCAGGTGTCGCGCAACCCTAAAGATGCCAACTCGCATCTGGGCTTGGCCAGGGCCTATCAACTGACAGGCGATTTGAAGTCGGCTCAAGCCTCGTATAGAACTGTTGTTCATATCGACCCCAATCACCCCAACCTTCCTGCTGCTCGCCACAGCTTCAAACTCGCCTTGGCGCGCCAAGAAGCAATCAAGTCTTATGAAGCGGCAAAGACTCTCGACTCTCACGGTGCAACACGAGAAGCGTTCGACCGGATGGTTGAGGCGGTTGGACTGTTCCCCGCGGAAATGAGCTATCGACTCTATCAAGCAGAGCTGGCTGAAAAGCTCGGCATGATTCAACAAGCGCATGACTATTACGTCTTTATCTTGCGCGAAGATCCAAAAAATGCAATCGCGGCTCAGCGACTAAAAGCGTTGCCTGTTGCCGGAGCAAACGGACAGCCTGTCGCGATGCATGCAACTGCCGGCAGTCTGGCGCAGATGCAAGCAGTATCACCGTCTCAGCTTCTGGAAGCTCCGCCGGCAAAAACAATCGCGCCACCACCTGTGGTTATTGGCTCGCCGGCTCTCGGCGCTTTGGGTGGGTCTGCTCCAACTCCGAAAATGGCTGGTGATACCAATGTTAACTCCATTGCCGGGTTTCTCGGGCAGCTACGCAATTTCTCGCTCGTCCAACAGCAGCAGCTGAAAACTACCGAAGACAATGCACAAAGTGCGATCAAGGGTTTGACGGCGGCACTGTCACCGGCTCCATCTTCAGGCGCTTCTTCCGCCGCTGCTAGCGCTTCCAGTGTTGACGTTCCACCCATTTCGATTCCAGGATTGGGAACGATTCCAGGTCTGGGTGGCACCACAGGTAGTGCAGCTTCCCCGGCGCCATCTGCGTTGGGTGCCGGAACTTCGGCACAAGCGACGGCAGCAGCTTCAGCCGCTGATTCGACAGCTTCACCTTCTATGACAGGTTTGGCTTTGGCTCCGTTGCTCAACGGCAACGACAAAGCAGGATTGGCAGCATTGGGCGCTCAGGCGGCACCGGCTCTCATGAGCGGCAAAATGTCCAAGTTCAACCAAAATGATGTCGACAATGTTTATTCATTGTTGAAAGGACCGATCTCCAAGAAGTTGGGCCTCAAAACAGCGCCACCGCAAGCGGTGAATTCCGGTTCGGACGCACCGCCGACAGCTCCTGCCGTAGCGAGTGCCCTAACGGTCACGCCGGACCAGTTGCAAATGGCAATGCAACGCTTGGGCAATCTAGAAACTCGCAACAATGAGCTGCAAGCGCAACTTGCTCAAGCTCACCAAGCGATTAAAGACCTTAAGTCATCGACACCTAATTTCATGATGGGACCGGCGCCGACAACTGCGACACCTAGTTTCATGACTGGTGGTTCCGAGACCGCGAGCACGACTCCTTTTATGGCCGGAGGCTTCGCCACTTCTAAAACACCACCTGTAACTTCGGCTCCAACGACTCCGTTCATGGCTGGCGGCTTCATGTCTTCGACACCTTCGTCGATCTCGACGCCCGTGAAACCGTTCATGGCCGGGGGCTTCGCGACGAGTGCGCCAAAATCCACATCGGGCAAGTCCATAAATGCGAGTTCCACACCTGCAAGTTCTGCGACTTCTAGTTTCACGACTGCGAGTTCCAAGACCGCAACTTCCACATCCGCGAACTCTGCGAGCGCACCGGCAGCAGAAAGCAAGATCTTTGTGCCAGGCAGCACTTCCAACTCGCTGACTTCCAACGATGCACAACCAATGTTCCAAACGGAAACTCCGCGCTATGCGACTCCTTCAGACTTGCCTGAGCCGGCACCGACACCGAGCGCTCCTGCGACTCCGCCAAACCTCGGCAACAACCACGTTCAATCCGCTCTTCCGGCCGGCGCTGTGAAGCTTGAACTTGAAGGTGTCAACGCTTCGATGACCGACATCAAATTGAAGGTGATTCTTCGCAATCAGCAGAACGAAAGCCTCAGTATCCCTTCTTCTGCACAGGCTATTGTGCGCATGTCTGGTCGTCCGGATCGTAAGGCGAAGGTTTCCTTTCCCTCCGCGTCCATTCCTGCTCATGGCGAAGTGCGCGGTATCATCAAAGTTTCCGGACACGATCTCAATCCATCCGCTGACGTATTCATTCCGTTGACTACGGCGAGTGGAAGCAACGAGATTCATTTGACTGTTCCTATCTCTTCGCTCTGATTTCGAGTCGTGTTCGCCAATTGCAGCCCGGCAAATCTGGGGTAAATACCAGTGCGCCAACTTAGGCGTTCAGATAATCTCGATAGAAGAAGAACAGTGTAAAAGTCGGTTTGCACATGCATGGAGTCGCTGATGTTTCGGCGCTGTTGCTTTGTCGAGAAATTGTTCCGCGCGACAATCGGTGCCGCGCTGTTGTGCTGCGCTTTCCAAAACTCGGCGCTCGCGCAAGAAATTGAAGACCGCGAATACAAGCAGAAAGCTTCCTATCTCAATAAGATTCGAGCATCCCATTTGGGTGAAAAAGATCCTCGACAGGTCAGCGCGTTGAGGGACCTTGCGAAGTGCACTGATCGGTTGAATTTGTATCGTTCATCTAAGGTTCTATATTCTGAATGTCTCCGTCTCGAGGAACGCGCGTATGGCAAGGACAGTTTCGACCTAACGCCGACATTGAGTGATCTGTCATGGGTGTGCACCAATTGTGGTGACTATGCTGAAGCCAAGCATTATGCCTTGCGTGTGTTGTCTATGTACGAGCAAAGAGACGGAGCCGATTCGTATAACTGTGCAGTTCTCAGCGGGCAAATCGCGCGGCTGTCTGAAAAACTTGGCGATTTCGACGAAGCCCAGACCTATTTTGAAAGGCAGTTGCGATACGCAAAAAATAATGCCTATCCCTACAGTCCCTTGACACAAGATGCTTATAACGACTTGGCGGACTTTCAAGAAAGGCGAGGAGACTACCTTGCCTGCGGCATGACCCGTCTACAGTACGCAGGGAATAATCGCATTGCCTCTGGAGGCGCGGCTTGTGCAGAACAGCTTGCGAAGGCAAGCGGCGCCTTTGCAAAACATGCCAGGGGGTTGCACCGGATCTGGTGGCGGGACGCAGTGCAGAACCGATATGATTTCATAACTGAAAGCCTTAGAAGTCTTGGAGGTTCGCGATGATGACCAGGCGAACATCATTGCTGTTCCTTTCGCTGCTATCGCTATTGGCGCTGTCCCTGGTTCAAGTCCAATCTCCATGCAATGCGCAAGGACTTAGAGGCATGCCACCGGAGGATACACCGATTTGGGTGTGGCAAGACAACCTTTTGGCGCAGGAGAAGTCTCTCAAGCACAAACTTGAGGAGATCTATCGCGCGCCCCTCAAGACGCTTGATCCTCGGTATATTCCGACTCTTATCAGTCTTGAGAGCGTGTTGGACGAAGAAGGAAAGGTTGATGAGCACGTGCGAGTCTTGCGCCAGTTGCTGAATGCTCAGAAGGAATTGCATGGTCCCGAGCGAACTGGGATTGGCGATGAGATAGAAACCATGTGTCGACTCGGACATGCTGTGGAAACAATGGGTCCATCAGAGTCTGAGGCACTTTTCGAGGAGGCGCTTTCGCTTGCGTTAGGTGACAAAGAACTTTCTGGGTATTCCGTTTATTTCTGCATGATCGATTTGGCGTCTGCGAGAATTCGCAGCAAACGCTTTGCCGAGGCAGAGCGGTTGTGCTTCCAAGCAAGGGATTTTGCCAAGCGGCGGAAACTGGACAGTGCGGATTGGGAAGCGAAACTTCTTGAGACTTATTGCAAGTCGAAGTCTTATGAGAAAGCCAAACACCTGCTCAATTTGCCATCGCAGAATAATCAGGTAGGAACACTTCTGAGTCTCGCCAAGGTTCAATTAGACTTTGGCGATGCTCCAGGGGTGTTGCAGACATATCGGAAGTATCGCCAAGCAACTCGCCTTCGCGGGAATCTTTGGTTTGCCGAAAGCCTTGCGGCATGCCACTTCTACGATGAGGCTTGGCAGGAACGCAGAGATCTTATTGCTCAAAAGGATCTTGAACATTATATGGATGATGCACGCAAGGAATTGCAGACAGTGGGGCGGTTGGCTCGTTTGCCGAGCATGGCGAGTCCCAAGGCAGGGTTAGAGAAGAGGTACTTGATTCGATGGGCAAGCACGCTTGCCATGCGAATCCAAAAGCAGGAACGAGTAAATGCCTTGCGAGGTCGCAATGGTTGATCGAAGTTCAAAACCGGCAAAACTTGTGACCGCTGCTGTTTTGACCGTCGTCGCTGTCACTTGTGTTTGTCCGAGAAGTGAAGCCCGGTTCGGCTACAATCCAAACAGCGACATCGGTCGCATAGGCGAGAAGGTGGCGCGAGAAGAGATCGCGTCGCTAAAATTGCGTGGTGTGAAAGATGATGATGTTGCGATGCTCCCGGTCTTGAGAAAACTGGCACTGGCACTTGGACAGCAGCTTAAATGTGATGATCAAGAACGAGTGCTTAAACGGATCGTGGCGCTCGATGTGCGGTTTCCCAATGCCAGCACAGCAATTGAAAAGATCGATGCTCTAAAGGAACTTGCAGACTTCACTCATCAGCCGGAGCAGCACGGAACCGTTGCATCTGCTGCTGTTCAATCAGCTGAATCTCTATATTCGCAAGCTCTAGAGATTGCTTTCTCATGCAATCGAAATTCCGTCCGTGACCGTACTGTCGAGTTGCACTCTCGGCTTGCGTCAATTGCCGGGAAGCGCAAAGAGTATCGCAAAGCTGAAACTCACTACCGAGCCATTGATAGCATATGTGGTGGCATGGAACATGCAAGCGATTGGCCTGATTCATTGTTGGATGCATACGGAGACGTGCTCTTCGAGCTGAAGGAGTACGACAAAGCCGCAGTTGTCTTCAAAAGGTTGATTGTGCTCGACAAAAGTCGTCCGGCGAAGTATGACGACAGGATTCTTGGTGACATGGTTAAGCTCGCCGGGTGTTTCGGAGCCGGTAAAAAGATGGAACAGTTTCAAATCTCTGCTGAAGCTATTCTCCAACTGGCGAAGGGTTATCATGATCGGCATGGTAACTATCTTCGCAGATCGTGGAAAGATGCACTTCTTGTTTTGGGCGAGTTGCTTGAGAAAAACCGCCAATTTAGTCGCGCCGAAAGGGCGTATCGATTATGTTTGAGCGGTGAATAGCGTCGTTCAATGGCGAACTACGGCCGAATAAACACGCGCTCTAGGCGTCTCAGTGCTGTTTTCCAGGAAGGTTCCACTATGCTTTTGAGCGGATAAACCAGAACAGTCTTCATGCACGCTCTGTGCCCACCCCACACATCGGTGAGTGGGCGGTCTCCAACGACTGCGATTTCTTCGGGTTTCAACTCGAACTGCTGCATCAAGTCGATAAATCCTCTTCTTCTTGGTTTCGCGCCTCTGAAGATAACTGGCATGTCGAGAGACTTTCTGACTAGTTCCAAATAGTCATCTCTTTTATTGTTGCTCAACACCGCCAGCTTGAATCTCAACTGAGCGTCTGCAAGCCACTTCGCAGTTTCAGGAGTCAGAACCCCTGCTTTGGGAGCCATTATCGTGCTGTCTAGATCGAGAATGAATGCGCGAATACCATCGTTCCACATCTGTTCGAGATCGATATCGGTAACGTCGCCCGCGATCAAATACGTTGGTTTCAGAAACAATTTCAGATGCCGTTTCAGCTAGACTCACTGCAGCGCGGCGCTGATACCCGCTGTCATTCAGTCTATACGATTACAGTAGGGACTTGGCGGTGAGTAAATATTCATGTGCGGTGAATTGTTGGTGTTTGTTGCGATGTTAAGAGTTCATCCACGCAACTTGGAACGTGCTACTAGCGCGGCTCAGCGATGCTTTGACGCTGCTTGGCTCGAAAGCCGGGCGTTATCTTGAAGCAAAATTTGTGAGAGAAAACGGGCGTCAATGCTGACACACGTTAAAATGGCAAATGGAAAACCGAGCTAGTCTGATTGGCAAAGAATGACCAAATCATCACAAGGGCTTGCAAAAAGAGAACAGTTGGCGAACGCAAGTTCTGATGTTTTGCCGCTTTCGCACATTGCCATAATCATGGATGGCAATCGTAGATGGGCAGAATCGCGCCATTTGCCGAAGATGATGGGGCACAAAGAAGGCGTCAAGACGCTCAAGAAAATAGTGCGTCACGCCGGAAAGCGCCAGCTCAAATATTTGACTGTGTACGCCTTCTCTAGTGAAAACTGGCAACGCAGCCAGGATGAAGTTGATTACTTGCTCGAGCTGTTCACCAATGTACTAAAAGGCGAACTCGATGATCTTTGCAAGAACAACGTAAGATTGCGCTTCCTCGGACAGCTGTCCTCAATGCCGCCGAACCTTCGCAAGTCGATGGAAAAGTCGATGGAGAAGACGAGCACCAACACAGGTCTTTGCCTGCAGGTTGCAATCAACTATGGTTCGCGATTGGAGATCACGGATGCAGTGAAGGCGATCGCTGCTGAAGTGGCTGCTGGCCGCTTGAGCGTAGAGAGCATTGATGAACAGTTGATCTCGCAACACCTCTACACGAAAGAAATGCCGGATCCGGAACTTCTTATCAGAACAGGCGGCGAGCAGCGATTGTCTAATTACCTGCTCTGGCAGTGCGCTTACACAGAGCTCTACTTAACACCGACCCTTTGGCCTGACTTTAGCGAAGAAGACTTCGAGTCTGCTGTTTCCGAATTCTCACAACGCGATCGCCGCTATGGCGGCTAATTCAGGCGTGCCTGCGAGAACTTCAGGCTACTGCGGATAGAAGCCGCCGGTCATTGGTTGTTGAACCGGTGGTGGCTGATATGGTGCGCCATACTGTGGTGGTGCACCGTAAGCAGGCTGCTGCGGGTACGGCTGCGGTTGATACGCTGGAGGTTGATATGCAGGAGCTCCTGCTGATATTTGCAACGACTCGTCGAGTTGCACAGGCAGCTGTTGCCCCGCCGGGAGGCTCACTTCGGACCCCTTCCGGACACCAGCACCCACCAGGCCTATGCCGCCGCCGATTGCGGTTCCGAACACAGCACCCATCCCGGTAGCCTTGCCGACGCTTCTGCTGCCCGACGTGCCACCAACGATTGCGCCTAATGCTGTGCCGAGTGCGGCGCCGGAGCCTGCTCCAATTCCTGCAGTCAGAGCGCCTTTGCCGACGCGCCCCATGGTTGAGCCACCGACCAATTTCACTTGGGTGTCATCGACTGAAGCGGATAGCGGAAACCTTCTTCCATCTGGTGTTTCGACAGCAGTAAACTTGATGTCGATTTTTCCATTTGCACCGAATTTGAATCTGGCTGCTGAAACCACCGAAGTGACACTGCCTATCAGCTTGCTGCCTGCAGGAACCACTTCCACTCCACCCGAGTAAACCGGTGATGATAGCGTCGCCTCGACCTGTTCGCCGGGTTGTGTTGACCCTGAATTGAGCGTGTTCTTCAGTGCTGCATTGAACTTGGTACCGGCACCGACGACGACGACTCGTCCTTGCAAAGTTGTAGGAGGCGCACCGTAAGCCGGTTGAGCATATTGCCCTTGCAGTGGGTACGCACCTGGTGGTGGACCTTGCGGTGCAACATAGGCTCCCGGCGCTGCAAATGGCGCTTGTTGTGCGGCGCCTTGATAGCCTTGTTGTTGATACACCTGTCCTTGATATGACGGAGGTGGTTGCTGGGCGTAGGGTTGTTGCGGTGGTGGATACGTCGGCGGCGCCTGCGCAACGAGCGGAACCCCCGCGTAAGACACCGGAATCGGATATCCAGCTGGGTTCGCCGGTGGTGCTACCGCTTGTTGTGGCGGTGCATCTTGCGTCGCGCGCGCCGTCGCGTTGTCGATTTGCTTTTGCGTCAAATAGTCGGTGAGTTTCGAGATCAATGCTGCGGTGTCGCCGCGAGTGGCTATAGTGGCTGCGTTTACGACAGACGAATTGGGATTGTTGATGATAATGCCAGCTTTCGATGCCTGTGCAATGCCGCTTCGTGCCCAATCTGGAATTTTGGAACTATCAGAAAATTTCGAAAGCTCTGTGGTGATTGAACCATCATCGAGTGCTGGAGAATTGAGAGCCCGAGCCAGAATTGTGATTACTTCGCCGCGCTGGATGTTTTGCTTTGGTCTGAATCCATCCGGATATCCGGCGATGTAGTTATTCTGGCGAATAATCTCGACTGCCTTGTAGTAGGAATCTGTTGGTTTAACGTCAGGAAAGCTTGGAGTGGACGAGACTGGCTGATTTTCCAGTCCCAATGCTTTTACCATCCACGAAGCAAGAACGGCTCTGGTAACAGGATCGCTTGGACGAAACTTCCCATCGGATTCTGCCGAAATTATTCCTTTATCTGAAAGAGCGTTGACGTATTTTTCGCTCCAGTTACCGGACAGGTCGACAAATCTGGCTGCCTCAGCCGGCTGGCAACTTAGGTTGACCCATGTCAGCTGAGAAAGCAGGCTGGCCACAACGATATTGGTAATAAACTTGCGGCTCATGTCGCACTCGCCCCCTGTGAGATGGAGCATTTGAGCTATGAATCGGCACAAAGGCTCATTTAAATCTTACTTGAATAGCGGCAACTTGTCATTGTGAGTGAGTTTATGTGCATTTTTGTGTGAAATTCCACCCGAAGTCCATTTTGGAATTTTGCACGACGCAGCCTCTTGGGGGCTTTTTTGATTTTTTCTTTTTGTGGAACGAAGTATATAAGCGCAAGGTTTGAATGTTTTAGAAGCTTGCACTGCAAGCGTTTTGGGGCGTGCGCGTCCGCGCTTGTGTACTTCACTCCACAAAAAACGAAACTCAAAAATGGACATGCCAGGCAAGCAAAAATTCCGATTTTCGCCCGCGCAAAGTCACAGTCGATTCAAACGAAGTGCCTAACGAACTCGCAGCCAGCTCAGCAACGACTATTAGCTAGCCGAGAACTCGTCCCAGCGACTTACCTTGTTCTTCGACCGATCGAATCAACCCTTCCAAGTTGATTCTCTGACCCTTAGCCGTAAGCACGACCAAGAAATGACCGCCGGCCTCGAGGAAGTGCAAAATGCCTTGATCGGTCAACAATGTCATTTGAATTAGGTTGCCCCGGTTCATGCGTTGAATCGAGACGTCATTGTTCGAAAAGAGTGTGGCAGAAAGGGCGCCGATGGTGGCAATATCGACATCGGGCGGCAAGGAAGAGGAGATAACCGCGCCGTCGCGACCGACCAGCAGGCAACCAAGAATTCCATGTTTCCCGTTTAAGGCATTAAGCAAGTTGCGAATTTGCGCAGATGCTTCAGCGGTTACCATCGTTTTACGCTCTCCCTTCGTTGACTTCTTTAGCTAACCACGTCGTGGGCTTCTAGTCTAGTTTTCTTCAGTCGGACTTGTTGGCTGTGTGTGGCGAAACCGGCAGCCGGTGCTGTCAATTACTTAACGGGCTCGGTCTTCTTTTCTTTATCGTCTTTCTTTTCTTTATCGTCAGCCTTGGCGGTCTTGTCATCCTTCTTCTCTTCCGGCGCGCTGGCGATCTTCTTCAAGCGCAAAACATCAATCCACGGCTCGTCAAGAGCGGTCGCGAATACTTTGCCAGTGATCTCAATCGTGTCGCCGTCTTTGAGAGCTTGCAACAGCTTGCTATTGGGATCTTGGTCTTTTGGCATTGCCATTGCCAACTTGATTTCAGAGTACGGAATGTGTCCCCCCTGACGCAAAATCAAAAAAGACAAGTATTCTTTCTGTGGCCTCAAGGCTGGCTTGTAATCCAATGCCAGATTGGAAAATGCGTAGAACGGCGCGGTGAATTTTACGTTGCGATTGAGGAAATCTGCTGGCTTCTCGACAAGTTGATCGGGTGTGACGTTGACGATGTTGTCGATAACCGGCTCTGGTTTTGGCGCCTGAGCTTTTTCCTTCTCTTTGTCTTTATCCTTGTCTTTATCCTTGTCCTTGTCTGCGTCTTTCGGCGCTTCTTCGTTTTTGTTCTTCTTGCCTTTCTCTGTTTTTTCAGCGATTAGAACATTGAACTGCTTGGCCGATGCAGACGGCATTTGGACGGTTGCAAGAGCTGACGAGATCAGCAATCCAGTCGAGACTAAAACGGCTGTTTCCTTAACTTTCATTGCAACGAGCTCCTCAGCTATACAAACAACGTTATGGGTTTCCATATTACCAGAAGCTTATCAACTCAACCGCGACTAAGACTGTAATATTGACGATTGGCTCAAATTCTTAGTATTTGACGTTTGCGGTCTCTTTCTTGAGGAATCTTCAGTGCAAGAAGAAGCAGTGGTTGGTAGTGCAAAACTGTCGCCCATGATGCGGCAGTATTGGGATATAAAGTCGCAATATCCGGATGCCTTGCTCTTCTTTAGAGTCGGCGACTTTTACGAACTCTTTGATTCAGACGCTCAAGTGGCCGCCCGCGAGCTTGACATCACGCTCACCGGTAGACCGGAGCCCTCGTATGCCACAGGGCGCTGCCCGATGGCGGGTGTTCCCTTTAGAGCCGCCGATCTCTACTTGAGCCGGTTGCTGGCGAAGGGATACTCAGTAGCTATATGCGACCAGGTGGGAGTTGTCGGCGCAGAAAAAGGTCCTGTCGAGAGGCAGGTGACTCGGGTCTTGACACCAGGGACGGTGCTCGAATCACACCTGCTTCCTGCCCGCGAAAACAACTATCTAATTGCCATTCTTCGCGGCGCTCCACTTTGGGGACTGGCTTGTGTCGATGCCTCTTGCGGGGAGTTTTTCGTCAGCCAGATGACAGAAGATCAACTGCTTCTAGAACTGGGCAGATTAGATCCCAAGGAAATTCTCGCGCCTCTAAAAATTCAACGTCCGGGTCCGAACGATGTGGTTCCGCGCGAAGTGCTCGATATCCCCGAAGCAGCGCAAGGACAGTATCGCTTCAGTGGGCGCCCATCGATGTTCTTTCAGTTTGAACCGGCCCAAAGACGCATTTTTGAAGTATTCGGCGTGACGACTCTTGAAGGATTCGGCTGCCAGTCGATGCCACTAGCAGTGGGGGCCGCCGGTGCCGTTCTAGAGTATCTGGAGAAGACTCAAGGCTCTCAACGACCCAAGTTTGCCGGTATTTCATCTTATACATTCGACGGACATCTGGTTCTCGACGCCAACACTCGCCGTAACTTAGAGCTGACAGAAACTTCTCGCGACCGAACCTTCGAAGGAAGCCTTCTGTGGTCTCTCGATCAAACCAAAACAGGCATGGGCAGCCGCATGTTGCGTAAGTGGCTGTTGAAACCGCTCACGCAAGTTGATGCCATTCGTGCCAGGCAGAATGCAGTGCAGGAGTTAACTGAAAGTTCTGAACTGCGCTCAGCGATCGAAGATGTCCTTGGTCGTCTCAGCGATTTAGAAAGACTTGCCGTTAGGCTGTCTTCAGGAACAATCAATCCTAAAGACGCCGTCGCCATTCGCTGCTCAATCGAAGCGCTGCCTGATTTGTCCGCTGTGCTCGGATCTTCGAGCAGTCCTTATCTGAATTGTTTGTCTGCGATCGAAGAATCACTGATCGATTTGTCTGAGTCGATTCGAACTTCAATCAAAGAAGACCCACCGCGCGAGTTGAGCGAAGGTGGCATCTTCAACGAAGGATACAACAGCGAACTCGATGAGATCCGTTCGCTTCTCGGTGGCGGTCGAACATGGATTGACGACTTCCAGAAAAACGAACAAGAACGAACCGGAATCAAGAGCTTGAAGGTCAACTTCAACCGAACCTTCGGCTACTACATCGAAGTGACTAATTCGAATCAAGCGTTGGTTCCCGAAAACTATATCCGAAAGCAAACGCTCACCAATGCAGAACGGTACATAACGCCCGATCTCAAAGAGTACGAAGCGAAAATCCTCAACGCTGAAAAGAACGAGTCTGATTTGGAGTACAAACTGTTCTCCAACTTCCGCCAATCCTTGACGCAATACGGCAAGGCACTGCTGGCGGTGGCAAATGATTTGGCCAATCTGGATACACTTCTGTCGCTCGCGAAAGTCGCAATTGAAAGACGCTACGTCCGTCCGGTCGTTGATGACTCGCTTTCCATTCATATTAAGAGCGGAAGACATCCGGTCTTGGAACGCATCCTTCCGATGGGGCGCTACGTTCCCAACGACACTAAGCTCGAGGGAGCAAGCGACGATCATCAGCTAATCATCCTTACCGGACCTAACATGGCAGGTAAATCCAGCTTGCTTAGGCAAGTAGCCTTGATTGTGGTGTTGTCGCAAATAGGTTCGTTTGTTCCTTGCGAATCGGCAACAATAGGGCTTGTCGACAGAATCTTCACACGAATCGGTGCGGTCGATGACCTCACTCAAGGTCAATCAACGTTCCTTGTCGAGATGAGTGAAACTACTCAGTGTTGTCTGTCTGCGACAGATAAATCACTTATTTTGCTCGATGAAGTTGGGCGCGGAACGAGCACTTATGATGGTGTCGCGATCGCTTGGTCTGTGGCTGAGTATTTGGCTAAAGAAGTAAAAGCGAGAACGATTTTCGCGACTCACTATCACGAGTTAAACGGACTTTCGAACTTCTTCCCGCAGATTTGCAACTATCAGGTTCTCGTGAAGGAAGCCGATGGTCACGTGGAGTTCTTGCGATCGGTGGTTCCCGGAGGCGCCAGCAAGAGCTTTGGCGTTCAAGTCGCGCGCATGGCGGGACTGCCTTGGCAAATCATCGATCGGGCACAATACCTTATCAATCAGATGGAAAAACGAGGCGTAGCGAGTAAGATTCTTGATGGGCCGAAGTTGCGCAACATCCCGGCAATGGACGAAGTTATGCAGCTATCGCTTTTCGAGGCGACCAAAAAGGAAGAAGAGTTGGCTGCCCATTCGCTTTCGAGGGAGCATGAAGGTGGAAAGAAAAATGAGGAGTAGGAAACTATCGGCATCGGCAGTCACGCTGGCGTTGACGCTGTCGCTGTGCATGCTCGGTCAAACGGCAGCAATCGCGAAGTCGAAGAAAACGAAAGGCGAAGACAAGCAACCGAAGGCCGCGAAGTCGAAGTCGACTGTCGGTCAAGGCACCGGGCTTCCTCCTAAGGTTCTTAAGCTTGTCAATAAAGGTGATTGGAAATCTGCGAATAAGGAGCTTGTAACTCTCGCCAAATACGAGAAAGTAGCGTCGCGCAATGGTGCATGGCTTTCCTTCTCTTATCTCTTTCTCGGTGAATGCAATGAGTTAAAAGCGCAGGCTGAGCGCGTTGGAGCGCTTGAAGGTTCCAATCCTACATTCAATCAACTGATCATCAAAGCATTCCACGAGTGCTGCCAGGCTAAATTCGATGACGCTGAGGCGACGCTCGGCAAGATGCCGAAAGAGTATGCAAACGATGCGCTCGCTTATTATGCGCTAAGCGCAGTCGCCGGAAAGCAAGGCCGCGCTGGGGCTGCTGTCGAGTATCTTCAGCGGTGTGTAGCCCTTGCTCCGGACTTTTCGTGGGGATACAGAACCTTGGGTTACTTGCAGCAACGCTGGCTGAAAGAGTACCAAGATGCTGATGCTTCGCTGTCTTCCGCGCTGGCAATTGAGCCGTCGCAGAAAGAGGTTCGCGACATGCTCATCGATGGCAGACTGTCGCGAAACGATTTTGATGGTGCTGTCGACGCTGCTTCTGCCGGTGTAAAAGCCGCTCCAAAAGAAGCGCACAACTATTACCGCCTATCTCAAATCTACACACAACAATGGCGTTTAAGAGAAGCGCTCGATGTTCTGAGCAAAGCGATCGCGCTTGATCCGAACGAGCCAAAATTCTACAGAAGCAAGGCGACGATCCGGCGCTACCAAGGCGATCTGAATGCAGCAATTGCCGATCAGCAAAAGGCAGTGGCGCTGGGCAAAGACAAACCATTCGAACTCGTCGAATTGGCTTCGATGAACTTGGCTGCAGGCAACAACAACCGCGCCGCAGACAATTTGCGTGAAGCGTTGAAGCTAGATCCTGAAAATCAATTGGCGCACGAGAAGCTGGTCGAAGTGTTGCAAGACGAGCGTCGATGGGACGATTTGATTGAAGAGTTCAATCGCGTTATCGCCAAGCGACCGAAAGACGGAAAGTTGCATTTGCAACTCGCCCAAGCGTTGCTCGAAAGTGGCAAGAAAGACAAGGCAATCGAGGAATTCATCGAAGCTGGAAACCTCAATCAAGTCGATCCTGAGCCGCACAGGCAGCTTGCCAACTTGTATGTGAAAGAAAAAGATTTTGCCAAGGCTGCAAAGTCATACACACGTGCGCTCAACATAAATCCGAGTTCTGTTCCCGACTTTGTCGCGCTCGGTTATTGTTATGCCGAGACTGACGACTACATGCAAGCGGAGGCGGCGTTCGTAACCGCAATCGCATTGCAGCAGTTTACTGGAACCACTGGTGGTCCCAATAAGTTGGATATTTTGAGATCGTTGTCATCGCTTCTCTTTGAAGAAGGTCGCTATGCCGATGCGGCTGCACAGTTTGAAGCTGTGCTGGCATCAACAAAGGGAACGCCGACAGAAGCTGAAGATACTTACCTGTTGGCTCAGGCTAAGACTTTACGCGATTTGTCTCCGGCTGCTGCCGACAATCTGGTGCAAACATTCGAGAAGCTTCCGCCAGAAAAAAGGGAACTGCACAAAGAAGCCTTCATTGATACTTTGATCGCTGCAAAACGATACGACAAGGCACTTTCCTTGATTGAAAGTTTTGGAGAACAGAAGCCGAAAGACTTGTACATTCTGCTAAAAGCGAAAGCGCTGCGAATGAAAGGGGATACCGAAGGCGCAGATAGACTGCTTGCCGGCGTAGTCTCATCGAAGGAACTTAGTGCGAGTCAACAAGCAGATGCACTCGTAGAGCAAGCCAGTATTCTCAATGCGAAGGACCCTGCCAAGGCTGAAGCTGCGGCGAAATCAGCCATTGAAACTTACAACAAGTCTTTTAAAGCGTACACTGCGCTTGGGCGAATCTTGTTGTCGAAAGGTGATACGGCTCAAGCTGTTGAGGCGGCTAAAAAGGCTCAGGAACTAAATCCTTATCACGCACCCGCATACATTCTGATGGGTGATGCGCAACAGAAATCCGGCTCGCTTAAAGAAGCTGCAGATAGCTACAAAAAAGCAGTTGAACTCTACCCAACGCTTTTGGAGGCGCACAAGTCGCTCCTTCAAACGTATAAGAAGCTGTCTATGACTACAGAGGCCAGCAAAGAAGAAGCGCAAATCGCGCAGATGGAAAAGACACAGTAATCTACACCATATTTGGTGTCGTCGGCATCTTCGGCTGTTGCGTTCTGTGATTGAGAATGGCTCTGGCGCAAGACTTCATATGTTCCGCCTCCGCTTCTCTATAAGTGGACGTGAGAAGCGCAGCATATCCTTCGAGTGACGACGCGACTTCCAAACTTTGCGGTCCAAGCGCTTTCGTTCGAATATCGATCGCACGCTTATACAAAGCCTCGGCTTTTTCATAGCGCGAGTCGTGTCTTAGAATCTCGGCGAGATAGTGAATGCACAATCCGGTGTCCGCGTGATCGGGACCAACTGTTTTCTCGCGAACCACCAACAGTTCGCTGAAAATTTTCTCGGCGTCTTTGTAGCGTTGCATCTGAACGAGGCAGGTTCCTAAATTACCTTGGCACAGCAAAGTGTCAGGATGTTCGTTGCCAAATAGTTTCTGGCGAATCTTCACGAGCCGCATCCAATACGGTTCTGCCTTCGAGAAGCGAGAATTGCCATGGTAGAACGAGGCGATGTCCCACAATCTTGAATCCAAAATCGGATTTTCTTGCCCAACCACCTGTTCGCAAATTTGCAGCGCTTCTTTGAAGTGGCTCTCTGCTTGTGCGAACTTGTTTTCTGCCTGATACACCATCGCAAGGTTCGCCAAAATCTGTGCCGTTTCGGGATGCTGTTTGCCCACAGACCGTTCTTTGATTGCCATTGCGCGCTTGTAGAGCCGTTCCGCATCAGCGAATTTACTGTTGCTCAGATGCGATGCAGCCAACTTGTTGATGCAATCGACGACTTCAGGGTGTGATGGCCCCAGGTTGATCTCTTTTATTTGCAGCAAGCGCTCATAGACCTTGCCGGCCTGAGCGTTCTGCCCAGTCTGCTGCAAAGCGGTTACTAAGTTCGAAAGTATCGGTCCTAGGTCGAGATGGTCCTTGCCGAGCGCGTTTTCGAGAATTGAAAGCGCACGCTGCAATGCTGTTTGCGCATCTTGATAGCGTTGTTCGCTTATATACAGCGCGCCGAGATTGTTAAAGATGTCGCCGACTTCGGGATCGCCCGTACCAAGCACCTTTTCTTTCACCGAAAGCGATTTCTTGTACAGTCTCTCTGCCTCGTCGTACTTGTTTTGAGCTGCATACAGCAGAGCCAAGTTATTGACGCTGGTTGCCACCTCGGGATCATCGGGTCCAAGCACCCGCTCGTAGATTTCGGTCAGGCGAACACAGAGCGGCTCTGCCAGCCCATAGCGACCCTGGAAGAAATACAGTGCGGAAAGATTGTTCAAACTGCCCACAAGCTCTTCGTTTTCAGCAGGCAATAGGCGCTCGCGAATGTCAAGCGAGCGCTGGTAAAGAGGCTCTGCTTCGTTGTATCGCGCGCCCTCGAAGTAGACTTCAGCCAGTCTGTCCAAGCTCGTGGCAACCAAGAGCTCGTCTTTATCCCGCTCGGCTTCCCAGACAGCCTGCTTGAACATCCCTTCTGCCTGATCGAGATCGCCCCGCTGAAAGGCAGCAGTGCCCTGCTCGATCATCTTGGACCATTCTTTGTTCATACTTAGCGCCGAATCTCTCCTGTGAAATCAATTCTATAACTTCTGTTCCACAGAAAGAGCAAATATCTATCTATATCTAACTAGGCTGGCTAGATGCTCTAAGTAGATGCCTGAAACAACCCTTCTTTCAACTCGGCGACGCGTCCCCTGACGATTCGAGTCAGCGCTTGAGCCTGTGTGTAGCGGGTTCGATCTGTGGGAATGGGTTCTACCGGCGCGCCAAATGCGATGGTGAGGCGCTCGCTGTATGGCAGAGAAAATGCCGGTTGCAATATTCCCGATTCGCCATGCACATAGGTAGGAACAATCGGGCAGTGGGCTTTAATTGCCAGGTGAGCAAATCCCGGCTTGAACGGACCCAAGTCATCGGCAAAAGGCGCATCAATCTCGGGGAACACAATCAAAACTGCATTCTTGTCCAGAGACTCCGACAGTTCATCTATGCCGCTTTCCAAGTCTCCGGTTCTATCAAAAGGAACCGCATCCAGCAGCGAAGCAGAAACGTAAGAGGCGGTTCGGCTCGCAAAGTAGGTGTCGGCAGGCACCACAGGGCGCACATGCTTGCGCAACTCCTGCGGAAAGCTGGCAATGAGAGCCGCAATTTGGTGCGGCTTTAGCCAGTTTACGGCCAATAAATATGGCGGTTTGGAAGGAAGGTTTTCTTCGCCCACGACCTCCAGTCGATTGCTTGCGGACAGCAGTGATTTGAGTGTCACAGCCAAGAAATTTCGACTTGCCTCAATGATTGGTGACGAAAATGAACCCTCCAGTATGTCGGAAGGTCGCTCCGGCCAGAGTTTTATCTGAGCGAGTCTGCCTGAATTTGTTCTCGTTGCCGAGGTGCCTCTTGTCTCGGACATGTCAGAGATTCTCTTGAGCTCTGCCTTTTCGACTTTCGACTGTTCGAGCTTTACCATCGCAATCAGTTCTTCAAGAGTGTCGAGATCGTTGAGCGCTTCTGCTTCGATGTTGAAACCAAACTCCTGTTCGAGCCGGCTTGCCAACTCTAACCGAGCCAGAGAATCAAGCCCCAGTTGGTCTGAGAGATTTGAGCGAAGGCGAAAGAGCGACGCACTGGCCTCGAACGTCCTGCCTTTCAGCATGCTCTTGTCCATGACTTTATAGACGCAATAGCAAACCTTGCGACCATCTTCATCAAAGTCGACTTGCATCGGATCATCGGCGTTGCGCTCTCCATCGAGACACTCGTTGAGATCGAAACGATGCATCACCTCTGTTTTATTGATGGAGCCATCAAGTCTTCTCGGCAAGTCTTTCTGCCAGACTTGGATATTTGTGATTGTCGACAATGCTTTGAGCGGTTCAATGCAAGTTTGAACTTGATTGAGTATTCGCTCCTCCAGCTCTTCTTCTCCACGCACTCCTGGTTTTGCTACGACTACCGCCACTGGTTCTTCGCCGTGCTGTTGCGAGCGTCCGAAAACGCATGCTTCTTTCACGAAGGGTGCTTTCACAAGTTCTTGTTCGACCTCTTTGGGAAACAGACTCAGTCCGGAAGAGGTGATAATTGCATCTCCGACGCGACCCGTGACGATGAGGTGTCCATCCCGATCGAAGTGACCTACAAATGGCGTATCAAGCCATTGCGCTTTGCTTATCTGTTTAGAACGAAACGACAAGACGCCGTTTCGATCTCGCTTCAGTTCTTTCGTGATCCGAATATCTACACCAGGCAACAGAACGCCTCGACTTGCGGGTTTCTTCGAGTAAACAGTTTCCGCTGCAAGAAGACCAGCCGCTTCTGGAATTGAAAACGTGTTCAACACCGGAATTCCAAATGATTGCAAACGCTGATTCGACTCTGGTGTATTAGATTGTCCTGTATTGATGAAGAATTTGACGTTGCCGCCGAGCTCGCGGTGGACATCCGGAAATACAACATTGCCGAGTTCAGGAACCAGTGAAACGAACGCGCGAGATGCCGCCAACCACAAACGTCTTTGTGTTGAAAGCCCTTCGACAGTAGCTTCCAAGTCGCTCAACATTGTTTGAGTAATTTGCTGTGTGGTGACAAGGACCGAAATTTTTTCCACCTTCATCAGTTCGCGAAGATGTCTGGTTCCTCTCAAGCGGCTGTAGACGACGGTTGCTCCGCTGCACAGCGGCGCCAACATGCCGATTACAAATTCGAGCGGATTGGCAAGGCTGAGCAAAGAGAGAAAGCGATAACCCGGTTGAATACCGAAGTGCTGCGCAGAAGAAAGCGCCGCATCAACAATATTGCGGTGGGAAAATGTAATACTACTGGTGGTGTCTCCAGTTGCGCGCGTCGGGAAGAAAATGACTGCGTCATCGTCCGGTCGAGACACCGGCAAATCGTTGAACATGGTTGGCAGTCGGTCTTGCGAGTCTTCCAAATCGTCGAGCAAGATGAGCTTATCCAAAACTCGGCGACTCAATGTGCTTTCGCGCAGTCTGACTTGATGACGGCGCCCTGCTAAGACCAACACGACGCCGCTTTCTTCAACTATTCGTAGAATGTCTTCGTTGGACAGTTGCGAGTCGATTGCCACGACAACGCAACGCAGACGTAAAATGGCTATACAGGCCAACACCCAGTTGGGGTGATTGTCCGCGACAATTGCGATTCGAATATTTGTGTTTGCACCGGAACTTGTGTTTGCATTTGCACGAATCTCTCTTATGGAATGACTGAGTCTTGCAGCCATTGCATATGTGAGTTTGGCTAAATCTCGATACTTGTACTCACGAACTGTTCCGGACTGAATCATTCGCATTGCTGAATGCTTGCGATGATTCGTTGCCGACGCCAAAAACAGCTCTTGAATGTTTTTGAACACGCGACAGTTCCTCTGAATCATGCATATGTTAGCAAGTCATACAGATGAAAAAAAGGCGGAGATATGCGCTCCGCCTCTTGATTTGATTAGTGTTCGATTATGCGGCTACTTTAGGCAGTTGCGGGCGGTTATGCCGTAACTGGCTGTTTAACTGCTTCCAGCACGCCGGAGTGCACGATTTCGCTGTCTTTGATGTTGACGCCGAGACCGAGCGCATGATCGTCGAGACAGGCTTGGTAGCCATGCTTTGCCAACTTAAGCACGTAAGGCATAGTGGCGTTGGTCAACGCTCTTGTCGATGTCCACGGCACTGCGCCTGGAATGTTGGCTACACCATAGTGCAGAACGCCTTCGTATTCGTAGGTCGGTTGAGAGTGAGTGGTTGGGTGAATGGTTTCAATGCAACCGCCCTGGTCGACGCTTACGTCAACGACGACGGCGCCCTTCTTCATGTTTTTGACCATTTCTTTGGTGATGATTCTTGGGGCTTGTTTGCCGGGAATCAGGACTGCACCGATGACTAGGTCTGCTTGAGGGATAAGGTCGTTGAGGTATGTTCCGACCGAGAAGACCGTTCTGACCTGGCCGCTGAACACGTCATCGAGATAGCGGAGTCTTTCCAATGAGAGGTCGAAAATGGTGACGCGTGCGCCGAGACCGACTGCGATTTTGGCTGAGTTTGTTCCTACAACGCCGCCGCCGATGATGATGACTTCACCTGGTTCTACACCAGGAACGCCACCCAGAAGAACTCCGCGGCCGCCCATGGGGCGTTCGAGATAGTTGGCTCCGATTTGGGTCGCCAGACGTCCGGCGATTTCGCTCATGGGGGTCAAAAGAGGCAATGCATTGTTCGGAAGTTGCACTGTTTCGTAGGCGATGCAGGTCGCTCCCGTCTTCGCCAAATCCACAGCCAGTTGCGGGGCTGCTGCGAGGTGCAAGTAGGTGAAGAGAATGTGGTGCTTCTTGAGGAGCTTAACTTCGGATGACTGTGGCTCTTTCACCTTGAGGATGAGGTCTGCCTTTTCGAACACCGCAGCTGCATCAGGAACGATTTTGGCACCTGCCGCCTCGTATTCCTTGTCGCTCATTCCGCTGCCGACACCAGCGTTCTTCTCAATGAATACGCTGTGTCCTTCGGATACAAGAGCGCTCGTTCCCGCAAGGGTGAGGGCCACTCTGTACTCATTGTCCTTAATCTCTTTCGGTACTCCAACCTTAGCCAAGGTTCAGCCCTCCCTTTATTTAGAAGCTTCTAGGCACAAGAAGCAAATTCTAGCTGAACAATATCTCTCTTCTATATGTCTTGATACTTGTTTTAGTTTCTGCGTCGACGTTGCAATGGGGCAATATAATGACCTTTCGCCAGGACGGCTCCGAGAAGGTGGTCGTCGTTCACAGCATGCGTAAAAGCGCAGCTTGTGTAAAAGGCAAGCGTCAACACGTCATCAATCACGGAGCAAGCATATGTCAAGCAATCTGGTCATCGTCAACGGCGCTCGGACGGCATTCGGAGCCTTCGGTGGGGGATTGGCTTCCAAGACGGCAACCGATCTTGCAGTTGCTGCCACAAAAGGCGCCATGAAAAGATCTGGTGTTGAGCCGGATCAAGTTGACTACATTGTTTTGGGCAACGTTTTGCAAACCAGCAAAGATGCAATTTATTTGGCTCGCCATGCCGCTTTGCGCTCTGAGATGAAAAAGGAAACTCCTGGTCTCATTCTCAATCTATTGTGCGGCTCAGGAGTGCAAGCGGTGGGAACGGCCGAGATGCTCATCAATTCCGGACAGGCCGAAATTGTTGTAGCAGGAGGAACGGATTCATTGTCGATGACACCCTACATCAGCTGGGGGGCACGTTGGGGCGGTCGCATGGGCAATATGGAAATGTGGGATGGGCTGGACATTCGTGACACCTTGCCGAACACCTCAATGGGCGAAACGGCAGAAAACTTGCAGGTGAAGTACAACATCTCTCGCGAAGAACAAGACGAGTTTGCGCTACTTTCGCAAAAAAGAGCGAAAGAAGCACAAGACGCGGGGCGGCTGAAAGAAGAGATCGAACCAGTCGAAATTCCTGGCAAGAAAGGAACGACCACAATAGTTGATCGCGATGAGCACATGCGCCCGGAGACTACTCTTGAAGGATTGGCCAAGCTGAAACCCTCGTTCAAGAAAAATGGAACTGTAACAGCCGGCAACGCATGCGGTATCGTGGATGGTGCTTCGGCGCTGGTGGTCACCAACGAAAAAACAGCAGAAAAGAAAGGTCTCAAGCCGCTCACACGTGTGATTTCGTGGGCTGTTACAGGGGTTCCGCCGGAAATTATGGGAATCGGGCCGGTGCCTGCCATTCCTCTGGCGTTGGAGAAGGCCAAGCTGAAACAAGATGACATCGACCTTTTCGAAATTAATGAAGCGTTTGCTTCGCAATATTTGGCCTGTGAAAAAGACTTGAAACTCGATCGAAACAAAGTAAACGTCAATGGTGGAGCCATTGCAATCGGACATCCTTTCGGTGCGACAGGTGCGAGATTGATATTGTCGTTGTCTTTGGAACTGCAGCGCAGAAAAGCGCGTTACGGTTGTGTCAGTCTGTGCATCGGCGGTGGCATGGGTATTGCGATGGTGCTCGAACGCATTTAGTTCGGTCGATCGAAAAATTCGAGACTCGACGGGTCCTTTTTTCTGGGTTCGGTTTGTGGAAAAAAGTACACCAGCGCAGGAAGGTACGCCCCAAAACGCTTAAGCTGCAAGGGTTTTGCGTCTTGATTTTGCGCGCTTATATACTTCGTTCCACAAGAAATCGAAGCAAAAAAACAGCGCACTCAGCTGCCGAACTTAACAGCCGGTTCTCAAGTGGCAACTGGTTCCAGTTGCACAAATCCAGATCGAGATCCTAAGAGTTCGGATTCCACGTCGTTACGTACTTGTTGTGCTGTACCGATCGCGGCTGATCGTTATCATTGCGCGTATAGATGTACTTGCTGTAAGGCTTGTCATTGACCGGCTCTTCAGCTGTTTCGCCAGTGGTGATCTGAGCGTTTGGATTCGCCACAAGCTCAGGAAGAATCGATGGAGCGTACGGTGGAGGTGGTGGCACCAGGTATGCACGCGACACTCTGACTCTGTTTGTTCTCTTTGATGCGACGTATTTGCGCTTCTTAGTCGTAGTCTTAGCTTTAGCCTTTGTTTTTGCCTCAGCTGGCTGCTGAACTGTAGAGACGGCAAAAGATGCCAACAGCAATGCGCAGGCCGAAAGCATTAATCTTTTAGACAGCATAGGAGTCCCCAAAGCGACGACGGTGACGGACGTGAGAGCGAGACGTGGTCTTCAAGTGAATGACCTATGGTCATCTTACCACTCGAAGCCGGGAGTTAATCTTAGAAGAAACGGCTTCCGGTTGGGCTCGCTTCTCTAAGAGCTTGTGTTTGGGGACGTTTTTAATGGAACCACTTATGTGATTGAGGTCCGCGGATCTTCTTTTCAACTGAGTCAACGTTCTTGCCATCCGCCGGGTCCCATGTGGCAACTGCTTGACCCCACCAAGCTTTCATATCCGTTGCGGTTTCGGAATTTTTCCGCTTGGGTCTGTCAGATGTGTCCGCATCATCATCATGATCAGTCGGTTCATCTTTTGTATCTTTTGTATCTTTGACGTCTTTAGTTACTTTCGTATCTTTAGTTACTTTCGTATCTTTGCTGACGCTATCTATCAGTTCCTGTAATTGGCTATTTACGGTTTCGTCTTTTGAGAGTAACTCCCCTTCGAGACCACGTTCCCGGGCTAATCTGTATAAGTCAGTTTGCCAGGGATTGCCTTCCAAAGTCTGGGTCTGATCGTTATCAGACGAAGACTTGCCTCCTCCGCTGAGTTTCTCCAAAAGACGCCCGATCATTATCTTCAAATTGCTCATGTGGCAGTTTCTCCGAACATCAAGTGGAGCCAACTGTGTAATTCCCATCCCTCTTACGGGGTAACGATTATTAGCAGCTATTTATTTTGCTGCATCGGGCATGGGCAGCCGAAAGACAGCGAAGGCATGTGCTATCTGCCTTTGCGAGCGTAACGAAATACAATGCTCCGTCCGGATTTGAGAGTCCAAATCCGCGGTCTATCCCTCAGCCGAGTTATGACAGTTTCCTAGCCAATGCCACCCGAAGCCACTGCGGTGAGGCGTTTTGACGCTGTTTACTTCGTAGGGGCGGGAAGTTCCGGTATCAAAATAATCTGCGGTACAGCAGCTTCCGGTTGCTCTTTCAGCTCCAACCTTAACTGATACTCACCTGGTGGTTCAAAGCAGTGCATGCAGCGAGCTTCATATTGGGCGTCGCCCACTAGAATCTGCTCGCTGGAATGAACCACACGCTGAGTTCTGCAGGCGAACTCAGATCCGCACTTACGGCAAACGGCCAGCAGTTTGTCGACACGATCTGCGATTGCTAGCAGTTCGGGCATGGGTCCAAACGCCTTGCCCCGATAGTCTAGATCCAGCCCGGAGGCGATAATCTTCTTTTTCTGTCTGAGCAGCGTGAGGACTACTTCGACGATGTCTTCGGTGAAGAACTGACACTCATCGATACCGATCACCACTGCGTGCGATGAATACTTAAGTATGTCTTTTGGAGTTTCTACGACTATTGCTTGTGATGCCAGTCCGTTGCGCGATTCGACGCAATTTGGTTTCGAACGTGTATCAGTTGTGGGCCTGACTATGATTGTCGGCAAGTACGCAAGGCGCGCTCTCTCGATGCGTCGAATGAGTTCGCTGGACTTGCCGGCGCTCATGCAGCCGACGATCATTTCGAATCGATATCCACTCAGCATATCTACTTGGCTTCCCGAAACTGGTTCCCTAAGCGGCTCATATGGTAACCAAAAAAGACCGTTGAAGTCCGCGCAAACAGTTTCATATTTCTTTATATGAAACTATTCGAGATCGATTTTAATCTACTTCATTGCTAGTGATACTACCAGTGGTGTTGCTCGTGATTTCTTCTGTGAGTGTAAAACCAGGACTGGTAAGGAATTTGTACCCAAGCACTCTGTCTGCGACCTCTCGTGACAGAAGCGATCTGTCCGACAGTACTTGCTTGAGGTCCTGTCCTGATGATTTGGAGTCATCGATCGCGGCGCGCGCTTTTTCGATGCCGATTTGTGAGCTCAAAGCGGCTAGAGTCGCACCACTTGCCTCCACTGCAATGGTGCATTTCTTGGTATTAGCAGTGATACCACTCAAGCACCTTTGGTTGAAGGGCGTCATGATGTTTTTCAACATGTCGAGCGAGTTGAGAATGTTTGTGCCAATCAGCGGCGTCAGCGGATTTGCTTCAAACTGCCCCGCCTGAGCAGCTAATGCTGTTGCGTGATCGTACCCCGTTATCTGATAGCACACCATCAGCAGGCATTCCGGCAATGTCGGAGCAGAGAAATCCGGAAGATGTCCGGGTAAAAGTGACGATGGCTCTACGATAAACGGGGGTAGTTGGATTTCACCGAAACCCGCATTAGGACCAGAGCTCATCAACCGTAAGTCGTTTGCAATTTTGATCAGATCCGTTGCTAATCCGCGAAGAGATGCTGAGAAATCTAAGAAATCGGTCACCGATTGCGTAGCTCTAAACATATCGTCGGCTGCTCTCAGTTTTAACCCTGAAAGCTGAGACAGCTTCTCCAGCATTCGATTGCTGTATTCGGAGTCGACATCAAAACCGGTTCCTACATATGTTGCGCCTATATTCACTTCCAACAAACCGGCGCTTGAGTCTCGCATTCTTTTTACAGCACGTTCGATTGACGAACCGTAAGCATTAAACTCTTGACCCAATGTAATAGGCACGGAATCTTGAAGATTCAGGCGCCCTGGCTTTAAGACACGTTCGAATTCGAGAGCCTTCCTTCTTAGTAGACGTTCGGTATCGAACAGAGCAGGCTCCGCTTCTTTCAATGTTGTGAGAATGGCAATTCTCATAGCGGTTGGATATGCGTCCGACGTGGATTGACCTTTGTCGACGTCTTTGACCGGATCTATTAGATCGTATTTGCCAGGCGTTCCGCCCAAAATTTGCGCGCCGCGATTTGCTATTACTTCGTTGACATTTGAATTCAGCGAGGCGCCTGCGCCAGCTTGAAGCGCATCTACAACGAATTGATCTCGCCATTGCCCGCTTAGGATTTCATCGCATACTTGTGTGATTCCGCGCGCGACTTGTTGGGATAGGCGACCTGCTTCGTGGTTTGCAAAAGCTGCTGCTTTTTTAACTGTGACCAATGCCTCCACCAGTCGCGGGTGAACTCGCTGCCCGCTGACCGTCAAGTGCTCGCGAGCTCGGGCGGTTTTGGCGCCCCAGTAACTATTAAGTGGAATCTGAACTTCGCCCAGATGATCCGTCTCTATGCGAACGTCGGGCCTGCGGTTGACCATGATGCGGTTTATATATGTTGCGGAAACGAATGAACAAGCATACATATTCCTGTGCAAAAGGACCTTTCATCTAGTTGAGATGAAGCAAATCTCAGTCGCTTTCTGTGAATTGCTTAAGGCTGTGCCGGAACCTTGGTATTGCTGCTGACGGTTGAAAGTTCCGCCAGCATTGATTTAGCTGACTCTAGCGCTTGTGGATTGCCGGCATTGCTTGCGATGTAGATTTGAAACTGTTGTTTCGCTTCTTCCGACTTTCCTTGTCCCTTCAAGGCCAGTCCTTTCAAATATGGAATCGATGAGTCGGTGATTCCGAGCTCGCCGCATTTGGTCAACTCTTCGAAAGCTGTCTCGCATTCATTGTTTTGCAATAACGCTTTGGCAAGATACAGGTGAGCCAATCCGTTGCGTGGCTCGATTTCGATTGCGCGTTCGTAATCGAAGATCGCTTCTTTGAGGTAGTTGAGTCGCATCAGTGAATTGCCGAGGTTGATGCGCAGTTCGGGAGAGTCCATCTCGAGCTTCTGCGCGAGTTGCAGCGATCTGGAATATGCGCGCACTGCATCCTCGTATTGATCGAGTTGATCGTATGACAGTCCAATCCAGAAGTGCACGATTGGATCGCTCGGCTTGATGCGAACGTATTGGAAGAAGCAGTTTAAACCTCGCTTTGCGTCGCCGGATTCTACAAACTTTCTTCCGTCTCGCATTAGCTGATTCAGATTTGCTGGTGGCGCCGATGGTGGCTTGTATGTTGCTTGAGGATAGGGTAGGGCCGCTGGTTGTGCGTACTGTGGCGGCGCTGCTTGCCCTTGAGGATAGGATTGTCCTTGCGGAGCGGGGCGAAAATTTGGCGGCTGCGCATATCCTTGCGGTGGCGGTGCGTATGGTTGCGCATATGGTGGCTGCCCATATCCGGGTGGACCCGGTGCTGGTTGCCCGTATGGTGCTGGTTGGCCGTAGGGTGCTGGTTGCCCATAGGGTGCTGGTTGGCTGTAAGGTGCCGGTTGACCATAGGGCGGTTGACCGTACGGAGCTGCCTGTCCGTATTGCATCGGTTGCCCATATGGTGCCGGTTGCGCATACGGTGCCGGTTGTGCTTGCGGTGTCGTGGGTGCTTGCCCTGTCTGAGGCGCCTGGGCACTAGCATGAATTGGAAAAAACAAGTGCCACGAAAATGTATGAGCCGCAAATGCGGCGAACAAAAAACGATCTGCCCTTGAGTTGTTCGACATAGGGTAATAATAGCGTTAAGCGGATGGTTTCGACTTGAATCTTGTAGAACTGGACTGCTACTTCTTGTTGCTCTTGTCCACTTCGAAAAATGCCTGAACTGCAGAAACTGTTGGCACTGAGACACCAACACGTACCGGGATTCTGCCCTCTTTGGGAGTATTGTCTCGGATTCTGCCTTCCACTCGTGAGTGTACCCGCGGATCAAGCGTCTTGCCTTGAATATAGTCACCGAGCAAATCTACTTGCGAGAGTTTGAGAGGATGCACTCCCTGGCGTGCGTGCATGTCTTGCAAAGTTCCTGGTCCGAACAAGCCAAACCTATGCCATTTGTCGATCGGGTGGAATCTGGTCACTACCTTGTAAGTGGCATTTTCGTCTACAGGGATAAACTCGCCGGCACTGTTTCGAATCTGAATATTGCCGATGCGATTACCTGACTGTGTGGCATCCATCGGAGTTTTGCTCAGATCGATTGAGTACTTCATGCCGCTTGTTTGTACAAAGTTTCCGGGCAAGTCGGCCGATGCTGACGTCAAGTCTTCGGAGAAGAGTGAACGAACACGAGAAGTCACCGTTGGTCTGGGCGCTGTGACTCGCTCTCTGACGCCGTATTCCAAAGCATCTTTGATTTGCTTGCCGGTCATATTGACCATAGCCAACTCTTTTATCTCGCCTTCGACCTTGCCTGCATTCATGAACACGTTTGCCAAGTCGAGCCTTGTCAGTGGTTTTCCGGCAAAAATGTCCGATCTGATTCCACCGGAATGGACCATCACCAAATCTGGTGTCACACCGGTGCGCTTCGCGACACCATCGTAGATCGCATCAGCAATGAGATTTGCCAGTGGTGTTTCGCGCTCGCGGGCGCCGCGCAAACTGTAGTTTCTCGTTGCCGTGGCGTTGTACTCGACGGCTCGAAGCTTGTTTACGTCAGCGAGTTGTGCGTCGAGTGATGCCTTCAAAGCTGCATCGGGAACTATTTCATGCGTGATTGGATGCAGTGTGCCCGCGGTTCTGAATCTGTCGGCGACACCGTCTGGTCTTAGTGCGATGCTGAACTCCGAGAGCCAGCGACCGCTGGATCCCGCCTGCATGATAGGTATTGCATAATCGCCGCCTGTAGCTGATTTCACCAGCGATTGAGGCAGCAGCTTTTTAAATCCGAGGAAGGGAACGGTTGAAGGTCCGTGCGCCGTAACCCAAATCGGCGTCGCAGTGAAATCATGGCTGTGCGCGCTGATGATTCCTGCGACTTTGAGATTCTTGTTGATGAGATGTTGTGCGATGGCGATGTCTTCATTGAGACCCATGTGATTGAGAAGAACTATATTGGTTACGCCTTGCGAATTGAGCTCGCGCACCATCTTTTCGGCAGTCTGTTTCGGATCGAGGATTTTGATGTTTCCGATCGCGGCTTCATCGGTAATCATCGCCGGATAACCGATCGTGACCGGACCTTTACCACCATGCAGAGTTTCAACAGCGTAAGGCTTGAGAATGGCTTGATATTCCGGATATGCCGAAACGTCCATGTTGGACGCGATCAATGAAACCTGCGGATTGTCGGCGAGAATCGGCGTCATCACGCGAGGGTAGCGTGGAACATCAAATAGTCCACCCGGTGCGTCATAAGGATGATTGCCCGGTATCATTTTTGTGGCGCCCATTTGCACAAGTGCGATGTTTTCGACTTTGCCGCCTTGCGTGTAGGTGAAGTTTACGTGCCCTGACTCAACGTCGCCTGCCACCACGAATTCGGAAGGATTACCGGCTGCTTTGGAGGCGCCGCGCAGTTCATCCAATTTTGTTTTGAGCAGGGGAAGTTGATCTGTGTTGCTGTGGAAATCGTTGATGTGATAAAGGTTTACGCGTGTGATGCCCTTATCGCCTTTTGTTTGTGCAAGTGCGTAGCCAAGCAGGCTCTTGCTTCTGTACAGGACAGTTCCACCACCTGCAATCGTTCCACCCAATGCAGTGCCGACTGCTGTATCGTGAAATGTACTTTGCGCAATCTTTGCTAACCCTGATGTGGGGTTGGTTTGCAATTCGTTCCAATTTTCCGACACGCGATGAGGAATACTCCAGATGGCACTTCCTGCTGCACCACCGGCAGTGCCTCTTGCGATGTGATAACGCAGTGTCGAAAGAACTTCGTGCCTTGCCAACTGCTTGCCTGCAACCTCGGCGCTTTCGTCTGAGATGGCTCTTCCTATTGCATTTCTGCCGATGTTTCTGAGGAATGCCTTTCCTAACGCAGACTCAGCTGCGCTCGCGCCAACTCCGGCAACAGCATCAACGGCTCCCCATGCGAGATCTGTGGCGTTGGCCGTGCGTTCTTCTTCTGGAATGAACTGTTCGAGACCTTGCTTGGTTCCATATTTCACAATCGCGCCTGTGACCATGGCGATTGGAAGTGTATACGCCAAGCCTTTGCCTCGCGACGCTGCCGTGAGACTAAGGGCTGCAATTCCGCTCACGCTCGCTGAAAGGCTGCTGGCAAACTCGACGCCGAATTGTCTAATAGACCCGTCGGTAATTCCTTCGCTTTGCTCAGTGTGTGTCGCTTTGCCGATGTTCATCAATGGCGACTGCAGGCGTTCGTTCGGGTCGTGCCATTGAATGCCCGCCGCAATTGAATTGCGATCGGACGACTCTTTTGGATTGGCAAACTCAAACTCTGGCGGCAAGGTCGGGGTTCCTGTCTGGAGTTTCTGTTTAGATGTTTTGTGTTTGGAGCTTGATCTGGGGTGAGCGGATCTTTAGATGATTAGTTAATCTAATATTGATCTCAAAGAAATAAATCAGTGATATTACGGCGTAAACAGCGTAGAGTTCCCAAACACCGAACCCGTGGGCTTTTGAATGACTAATCAATCAAGTGACATGTGCGTTGAAGGCGGGTTAAAGAATTGCTCAAAATGCAATGCAACCCTGTGTTTGCGGAAACAGGTCATCAATCTCGCGCTGGACAATGTGGATGAAATGTTCTGTCTGCCCTGCTTGGCGGAAGATTCGCAGCGAACACCGCTTGAAGTTTTGACCAGTGTAAAGGGCTACATCCACCAGAGGGACTGTTTTGCCAAAGAATGGCGGCGGTACGAAACATCGGAGTTCTGCCCTGACCCTGATAATTGTTATCCGTCTGACTGCTTTGACGCCTCAAAGTAGGCCGCGCGGACAAAACCGAAGGAATGGGACGTTTGAAATGAGCATGAAAGAATGAGCGAGTTTGATTTAGACCTGCGCGGTGTTGCCTGCCCCATGAATTTTGTGAAGACGCGCTTGTTTCTTGACAAGATGGCGGCTGGCGATCTGGTGAGGGTTCTGCTCGATGGCGGCGAGCCGGTAGAGAGCGTCTCAAACAGCGTCGCGGCAGAGGGGCACCAGGTTGAGAGCAGCCAGGAGTGCTCGGGGGGGCACTTTTGTCTGCAAATACGGAAAGGATGAGCCGTTTGAGGTTGACAAATGGAAGAAAGTCGGGGAGTATAACCGCGTCTTGGGCAGTCATTGACTGTCAGCCCATTAGTCGGAAGACCACAAAGGCAGCAGAGAGTAGGAAACACGGATACATGCGGCGAGTCCCAACAAAAGTTGACGCAGCGCTTTCTTTACTTTGTGCAATTGGCTTTGCAGCATCGGCACAGGCGCAGTCGGCCAACGCTCAAACCGCTGCGCACGCTAGCGCCGAACACAGCACGGGTGCTCATCATGCAGCAACGTCAGCTGCAAGTCATACGCGCACCCAAGCACCGCCGACTTTCGAAGAGCTGCGTCACGCAAAAGCCGCTTCTGAAAATAATCCAGCCGACGCCAAACTGAAGTTTGCTTACGGTGAAGTGTTGCGTCGGGCCGGTAAACCCAAAGATGCATGCCGACTCTACCTTGAAGCAGCTGAGTTAGACCCGCAGTATTACCTGGCGTATCACCAGATGTCTTTGATTTGCGAAGACCACAATCAGTTGCAAGAAGCTCTCACCAGGCTCAATCACCTCAAGGCGGAACGCCCGAAAGATTTGCTCTTGAGGGTAGCAATGTCAGAGTTGCTCGAGAAAAAGGGCGACTACTACAAAGGGGCCCACACGCTAGTGGAGCTGGTCTATGACAACGCCGTTCCCGAAAAGTATTTAGACAAGGTCAACCGCCGCATTCGCTTTTTGATGTCGAAGGCCAGAGATAACTACGCGGCAACGGCTCTGACCCAGCACGAAGAGACGGTTGACGCACCGCCGCTTCCCTTGCCGGAAGGCAGTCTCAATCGTGATTTTTCCGGTTCGAAGATACGAGAACCAAAGACGATGCGCAGCATGGGACACGTTCCTGTTTTGCACTAGTTTGGTCTTCAACTGTTATTCTTGAGGAACTGGACAGATATTGGCGGCCACAACTGCCGAGGAGATTTCATGAGTTCTCGTGGTTTGCGAGCTTTGGCTCTGTGCTTGATCGCATGTATCGGAGCCGGCTGCAATGCTCGGGTCAGCACGCCGACGACACTCAAAACTGTTCCAATTGAAAACAAAAACACGCCCTCGGCAAACACCACATTGTCGATGAATACCGATGGATTCATGGCCGGTGATATGGATGCTGAGACGGTCATTGCAAATGAATGTTTGGCCGCGTGGCGCAAGGAGCTGAAAGGCAAGACCGATGAGGCTCTCAAGCAGCTCGAAGATCTCAATGCGAAGTATCCGAAGATGACCACGATTGCGATGATGCAAGGTCAGATTTGCGATCATGCCGGGCGAACAGACGAGTCTGTGCGCTACTTCCGTGACGCAGTAAGAGGAAGCGAGTTTAGCTCTTTGCACCAGTTTAAGCTTGGCGAAGCTTTGAGAAAGTCCGGTAAGTCAAAGGAAGCGATTGATGCGTATCGCAAGGTTTTGAAAGCTGCTCCTGACTTCGTTCCTGCCAAGACTGGCTTGGCAAGAGCGCTTCTGGAGCAGGACAAATCGTCCACAGAAGCTGTTGAACTGGTTGAAGCAGTGCTCACCGCCAGTCCAAACGATAAGGAAGCGCTGGAGATAAAGTCCAACCTAAGCGCGAGTAAGTGAATTACCAGTGCTGTCGCAAGCAGTAAAACTGTCGTACAATTAGGCTGCACAGTGCTTTGAGAGGACGCGCCAATGGTCAAGGAGACAATGGAGCGGCCGGCTGAGTCAGCCGCCGTTGAAGAAATTGCAATCGATGGTTTCGACCACATCGAGTTTTATGTCGGCAATGCTCTTCAAGCAGCCTACTACTATCATCGGGGCTTTGGCTTCGACCTCGTCGGCTACCGCGGGTTGGAGACAGGAGAGCGCGACAGAGTTTCCTATGTATTGAAGCAGGACCATGTCAATCTCATTCTCACAGGCTCGCTCAGAGCAGAACACGAGATTGCTGACCATGTTCATCAACATGGCGATGGAGTAAAGACGATTGGGTTGAGAGTCAGAGATGCGAAAAAGGCATACGAGACAGCCATCGCCCGTGGTGCAAAGAGTGCGCAAGAGTTGAAAGTGACGGAAGACGAAAATGGCGTCTACAAGAGCGCTTCGATTTACACCTATGGAGAAACGATTCATACATTCGTCGAGCGCAAAGACTACAAAGCATTTGCACCCGGCTTCAAAGAGTTGACCAAGAAATCCAGTTTCAACGTCGGACTCGCTGCTGTCGATCACGTCGTCGGCAATGTCGAAGTCGCGAAAATGGAAGATTGGGTGGAATTCTACAAGAAGGTTTTCGGCTTCTACGTCTATCAATATTTTGATGCCACCGACATCAGCACCCAATATTCCGCACTGGTATCAAAGGTGATGGCAAACAAGAGCGGTTCGGTGAAATTGCCGATCAACGAACCGGCCGAAGGCCGTCGTAAGTCCCAGATTCAAGAGTATCTCGACTATTACCTGGCTCCGGGCGTTCAGCACATCGCCATTGCAACTCGCGACATTATCGATACGGTGGGCAAACTGCATCACCAGGGAATCGAGTTTTTGAAGGTGCCGCGCTCGTATTACGATGCGCTGCCTGAACGAGTCGGCGAAATCGATGAAGACATTGAAGAGTTGGCCAAACTCGGCATTCTGGTCGATCGTGAGTCCGAAGGATATTTGCTGCAAATCTTCACGAAGCCTGTGCAGGACAGACCGACGCTCTTTTTTGAAGTTATTCAAAGAAAAGGGGCAAAGGGTTTCGGAAAAGGCAATTTCAAGGCCTTGTTCGAATCAATCGAGCGCGAGCAAGCAGCACGCGGCAATCTGTAAACCTGAGCGGAACGCAAGGTGCGACGTACACTCGAAGTGTGCGGCGAAACGTGCAAAAAGACACGTTCAAACTGAGCTGAATCCAAGGTCTTACAGCTTGTAAGGTGTTATCATCAGGCGCACTTGATTTCTGGTTGAATCCAGCGATAGGTAACACGCAGTGCTGTTTAACAGCTTCACGTATTTATTGTTTTTGCCCCTAGTCGTTGCGCTGTATTGGTTTGGACCAAAATCGGCGCGGCTCAACCTTCTATTGGTGGCGAGCTATGTCTTTTACATGAGCTGGATTCCAGCTTATGGACTGCTCATCTTGGCGCTCACCGTTGCGAATTATTTCATCGGCGCGTCCATCGATCGATTTCAGAATCACAAAAAGCGAATACTTGTTGGCGGACTGATCTTCAATCTCGGTTGCCTTTGTTTTTATAAGTACGCCAACTTTCTGCTCGAATCATTTTTCAGCAGTTGGGCTTATGTAAAAAACTGGCTGTCTGTGCCGGTTTCGCTAGATCCATTTACTCTCAACATTCTGCTTCCTCTCGGTATTTCGTTTTTCACTTTCGAGTTCATTCACTACATCGTTGATATTTATCGAGGCGGCAAGCCGATTGCGAACTTCCGGAATTTCGCACTGTTTGCGGCGTTCTTTCCATCTCAAATTGCAGGTCCGATTAAGCGATATCAGGACTTTATGGAACAGTTGGGACGTAATGATGCCTTTCGAGTCGATTACTTCCACCGAGGAATGGCACTTGTTCTACAAGGACTGTTCAAGAAAATTGCCTTGGGCGACAATATTGGCCGCATCGTCAATGCAGGCTTTGCAAGTCCGCAGGATTTAGGCACCATTGATGCCTGGATTGTTGTTCCTGCTTTCACTTTGCAGATATTCTTCGACTTCTCCGGTTACACGGATATTGGTCGCGGTTCTGCGCTGCTTTTCGGCTATAAAGTTCCCGAAAATTTCAATTGGCCCTTTGTTGCAGCAAACCTCTCTGACTTCTGGCGGCGTTGGCACATGTCTCTTACAAGTTGGCTCAGAGACTATCTTTTTATTCCGCTTGGTGGGTCGCGTGTGGGTCCGTGGCGTCAGCGTTTCAATCTGATGTTAACGATGGTGCTCGGCGGATTATGGCATGGAGCAGCTTGGCACTACGTGATCTGGGGCGCGTTTCACGGAGCCGGTCTTGTGCTCACGAAGGACTGGCAGGATTTTGTCGGTCGATCGCAGTTTCTCAGCAAGCTCAGAGCGACTGCGCCATGGCACTGTGCGGGCGTGTTTACAACTTGGGTATTCCTTTCGTTTGCGGGGTTGATCTTTCGTTCAGACGACATTCCCCACGCACTCGAGATGGCTGGACGACTCTTTGTCTTGGCACCGAGCGGCAACATAATTGACATGGTGATGACCTCCACATTGGTTGTCTCATTGCCGGCGTACCTGACGTACCTGTGGATCAACCATCTGAGAACGCCACAAGCAAAAGGACAACAAGAATCGAAAGAGGCTTCGCTAAGTCCTGACGCACCATCAGCGGTGCCGGCTGCTTCTGTTTTTGCTCCGATTCAGTCTTGGTATGCAAGCTCGGTACCTGCGCAAGTGGCACTGTATGCAACATTGTCGCTGATCATTCTCGGATTGGCGCCTGGACAAGTCACTCCATTTATCTATTTCCAATTCTGAGGCCGCGATGAGCTCCGCATTGAAACAATCTGATGCTCGGCAAAACCTCACGAGGGATGATCTCAGACTGCCATCCGAACAGCAGTTCAAGCGAAATCCAATCAAGCTGATTGCAGAGCTGACACTGCTTCCGATTGCTGTAGTTCTCGTCGTAGAGTGCTTCCTTGCCTTGGCTAACGCCGGTCAGCAAGAGTATCTGCAGCCGGATTTGAAGATGGGTATGGTCCACATTCCCGGCAAACGTGTGACCTGGCGCATGGAGGGCTACTCCGATGACAAGTTCAATAGCGTCGGCGAGCGAGATATAGAACATGCAGTCGCCAAACCACAAGGTGTAAAGAGAATTGCTTTTGTCGGTGACTCAGCCACAGAAGGGTTGCAGGTGGCGCTTGATGATACTTATGCGCGCAAGTTGCAAGCGATGCTCGATGCGAAGTTTCCGAAGCAATTCGAGGTGCTCAACTTCGCTTGCGCCAGTTACTCAACCGGTCAGCAGTTGGTCAAGTTGCGCGAAAAAGTTTTGCAGTACAGTCCGGATTTGACCGTTTACTTGTACAACCGGCACGATGCCTATGACAGCGTGCGTGATCCCTCTAAGAAGTTCAATGACCCGCGACCATACTTCTTTCTCGATGAAAAAGGCGTCTTGCGGCAAGATGATTCGATTCTCGAAGTGGAGAAAGAAAAGTTGAAACCGAACCCGGTGCTGGACTTCCTTCGCCGAAACAGCAGAATTTACGGTGTGATGATGCAGACCGATCTGTATCTGGGCGTCAATGAACCGTTGTACAGAACCATTCGAAATGGTTTCAAGGCCGGCATTCAGGCTCATCCAAAACCGGAATACGGACTGACCAACGCATTCTTAGTGATGATTGAATTGATCAAAAATCTCAACTCGGAGTGCAATGCTGCAAATGGTCAGTTTGCTGTTTTGATGTTTCCCAAAACCATTGAAGATCCAATCTTCGCGACTCAAGGAGCGCACATAAAGAAAGAGGCATCAAAAGAAGGTTTCCGCTATCTCGACTTGTCACCGGCGTTCAATGCCGTGGCTGACAGAGACAAGAAGTTGTACCTCCAAGTGCACTTTTCGCGAGCCGGACATGACCTCGTGGCGAAACAGTTATTTGAAAGTTTGTACAGTTGGAACATGATTGATAAGGAATTGAAACGTTGATGCACCGGGGTTTAAAATCGTCCGCCAGAACTTTACTACTTGTCGTGGCGGCGCTCTTATTGAATTTAGGCATTAATCAGCCAGCGTTTGCAGATGTGAAAGTGCCGAGCATCTTTAGCAACAACATGGTTGTTCAACGAGACAAACCCGTGGCGGTATGGGGAACGGCCGATCCGAACGAAAGCATAGGAGTAAGACTAGGAGCACAGCAAGCGGCTTGTTCTGCCGATGCTAAAGGTCGCTGGAAGATTTCGCTCAACCCGCAGCCCGCAGGCGGACCATATGAGTTGGTGATCGCCGGTCACAATTCGAGTAAGACGATAAAGAACGTTATGGTAGGAGAAGTTTGGCTGTGCTCGGGACAATCGAACATGGCGCTCAATGTCTCGACGGTTGAAGGCGGCGAGGCTGAACTATTGAATGCGAAAGCAAATCCCAATATCAGGCTTTGCTTCATCAAAGGTGAACCAACCCACGCACAGCAAAGTGATGTGCCTACTTTCTGGGAAGTATCGAGCGGACAAACCGCACGCCAATTCTCAGCAATTGGCTACTTCGTCGCGCAGAAGCTGGAGAAGGAGTTGAAGGTTCCTGTCGGTGTGATCATGTGCGCATGCCCGCACTCGCGCATTGAATCTTGGATGACGAAACGCAGTTTGGATGCTCTAGTTGAAGGTAAGAAAGAACTGGAACGATCTGAGCTCGCACATAAACAGTACGCAGCACTTCGAGATGAGTTTCTCGAGAAAATGACGCAGTGGAAGTTGAAATCTCAACAAGGCGAAGCAAGTGCCGAACCGGCTCCTGTTCCTCCGAAAAACCTGTACGAGCCAAACTCTGCAAGTAAAGGGCTTCCTGCTTGTTCTGTATTCAATTCCTTCGTGGCGCCAATTGCAGGATACACAGTGAAAGGAATTCTCTGGTATCAAGGCGAAAGCAACGTAGGCGAAGCCGCAAAGTATCAATTGTATTTTCCTGCGCTGATTCGCGAGTACCGCAAGCTTTGGGGTCAGGAAACAATGCCCTTCTGCTTCGTTCAACTCGGGCCCGCATCGAAACCGGATGCGGTGCCTTCTGAAAGCGGAATTGCAGCGCTTAGAGAGGCGCAAGCAAAGGCGTGTCTAGTACCGGGAGCGCAGATGGCGATTGCAATCGATGCTGCCAACCCGGAAACGATGGATTGGCATTTCACCGACAAGAGACTGATTGCAGATCGCTTGGCTCGCATCGTTCTTGCGACTCAGTACAATAAACCAGTGCAGTACAAGGCGCCGATTTTTGATTCGCAAACAATCGACGGCAAGGAAATCCGTGTGTTCTTCCGCAATGCCGATCGCGGCTTGGCTGTGAAAGGCAATGAGATCAAGGGATTTGCTATTGCCGGACCGGACAGAAAGTTTGTTTGGGCAAAAGCGGAGATTGAAGGCGGCAGCGTAAAGGTATGGAACGATACGATTCCTCACCCTGCAATGGTGCGTTACGCTTGGGCAAATCATCCACTGTGCAACCTCTATGGTGCCGACGGCATGCCGGTTGCACCGTTTAGATCCTCGTTCTAGACATCATCGAAATTTTGAGAACTTTTAGACTTCCTATTCGGACGTAGTGCCGTATTTGGTGCGGAGCTCTTCAGCCGTCCAGAATGCTTGCGTCGAATCCCAGTAACTTCCGGTTCGCCAGAGTGCATTTGCCTGCTGCCGCAAAGCAATGGCGCAGAGCGGGTCTCGAGTGCCCAACACGGCTTTCATTCGAGGCACGACATCGTCGAATTGCGCCGCTGCTTCTTGAACCCTGTCTTGCGCCAGCAGTGTCGCGGCTATGTAATATTGGCATGCGATGCGGCGTTCGTCGGACTTGCTGAACTCAGCCCTTGCCCAGGCGTCATCGGCTGCGCGATACCACTTCTCGGCTTTGTCGTATTGATTGAGCAATCGATAACATTCTGCCAGGCGTGCTGCGCAGGCCGCGTACTGCGGCTCTCGCATGTCCACTTTCTTCTGATTGACCCAATTGAGCAGCTCTTCGAAAACCGGCACAGCTTCGGAATAGTGCCCGAGTTTGTACATTATCTTGGCGCGTTCTACTGCGCAGGGCAAATAGCGTTCCAACACAGCGGTGTCATGAGGCATTAACCGCGATAACTCGTTAAAGCGCGACAGAGCCTGTTCTTCTTTTCCGGCTTGAAAGAGACATAGCGCCAAGGCTCGCAGAGCCATCAAGGTATTGGCTTGTGTTGGTCCATCCACTGTGTACAGGTAGTTGTAATACTTTCTGTAGTTCTCCGCGGCTTCGTCGTATGCTCTGGCGCTGGCTAACTGATCGCCTAGTGTTTTCCAGAGTTCGGCTCGCTCGTACTGTGTGCTCGACTTGGTTGGGGCATAGAGAAAGTTTAAGCGCTCAGCCAGTTTTTTTTGCGCTGCGATTGCGAGCATCGCTTTCGTAGATTCGCCGTTGGGCGAGTCCGTCTTTTGCTGAACTGCAAATCGCGGATCTAGTCGTGCCACCATCGGTGGTGTTGAAGAAAAAGTATTCAATCTGTTCAGAAAGACAGATGACGTTGCGATGACGATGACTGCCAGGCACAGAATCGTCCAGAGCAAGTACTGTTCGCGTTTTCCCAGTGGGCTCACTCTCAATGCTAAAACCTGCGCGCGCGAAAGTAAGGTGCCTAAGAAATTTCCTGTGCGCTCCAAGTGAAACTGCTCTAGTTCTTGCCGCAACTCAGACATGGATTGGTGGCGCTGTGAAGGTGATTTCGCCAAAGCCTTGAAGACAATCGCCTCAAGCCTGTGCGGAACTTTGAGACTCTTGTCTAAAGACTCGAATGGTTCGGGAGTCTCACTCATCTGTTTGAGAATGGTCGCCGAGATGGACGAGCCCCTCAAAGGTGGTTGGCCGGAAAGTACCTCGTACATCAAACAGCCCATTGCGTAAACATCGGAGCGCACATCGAGCGTCTCGCCACGACACTGCTCCGGACTCATGTAGAGCGGACTTCCGAACAGTTCGCCGGTCTGTGTAAGGTGCATCGACTCCATGCCTTGCTCCGGCAACATCTTCGCAATGCCGAAGTCGACCAACTTCACCAGTTCTTGCTCGTTGCTGGTGTGAACCAGCATTACGTTGCTGGGTTTGAGATCGCGGTGCAGTACGTTTTGTTGGTGTGCGTGCGCCATGGCATCGACGATGTGCAGAAAAATAGGAATCGCCAGCTCGGACGGAATGGCGCCCCGCTCGTTAATCCAGTCGGAGAGCGGCTCTCCTTGGACATAGTCCATAACCAAGTAAGGAAACGCTTCGGTTGAGCCGTAGTTATGAACCGAGACAATGTTGGGATGGTTTAGACTAGCTGTGGCTCTGGCTTCAAGCAGAAATCTTTGCTTGGTTTTCTCGTTGGTCAAAACGTGGGGAAGCATTACCTTCACGGCGACGAGCTTGCCCAGTTTCAACTCTTTTGCCTTATAGACTGCGCTCATTCCGCCTTGTCCGATAAGTTCGAGAATGGCGTATTGGTCGTTTAGGGTGAGACCGACAAGCTGTTCTGCGCCCCCGTCTAGTAACTCGGGTGGACGGTTGACGATTGTGTAAGCGCCGTCTCGATCTTCTGTGGTGCAAGACACGGTACCGGAGCCATCTTCGGCTGAAGAGCTCGTTATCTTTCTCGAGTCCGCCTGCTGTTTGAGTTTTACGCGCTCTGCCAAAACAGGCGTGTCAGGTTCTCGCAACTTCTTCTCGGTAGGCGACAATGCAGATTCCCGGGTAGCTATAATGGAAGACTGTTGACTCTGTTCATCTCCTTGTATACCCAAATGTCTTGTCGTTCAAAAGCCACAGTTCCTGCAGTCGTGTTTGCTGCTGTCGTTTTGGGCTTTAGTGCTGTCGCCTCTCCGGCATTTGCAGCGAAGGGCTGGACGCTGGAACAGAGGAGCCCTGCCGGTAGGCAGGTGGTAAGTCTTTGCTCTGAAGGAATGCGAGTCGGCGGCGAGAACCTTACTTTCTCAATGACCGTGCCGACTTACGAAGCAAGATTTTGGAACGTGCGCACTAAGCGATTCATACAAATCCCTTACAAGGAGTGGCGGGAGCGTTATGTGAGTGACAAGAACAGAAAGCCGCAATTAACTGGAGAAGAAGAAAAGGTCGGCGGACTTAAGTGTTCTGTTTACTATGTGCCGAACCACAAGAACCCTCGAAAAGCGCAAAGAATTTGGGTCTCGAAAGAGATTGTCTTACCCGACAAATTCTCGAACATGATGCTCTCCTGGCTGCGATTGCCGGAAAACCTTGGAGTGCCGGTCAGAGTTTATTCCTATAAAGACGGCAAGCTGTGGCAAAAGGAACTCGACACTGTCGAATACAAGAAAAACGAAATCCCAAAGTCTGCCTTTGCAGTTCCCGCGGGATTTTCCAAAGTGAAAAACCTGGTTGAGGTTTTGGAAGATTCAACTACCGGTGTTTTTGAGGATGCCGCTGGAATATTGAAAGACTAATTGGAATATTGAGACTAAAAGGAGCGACCTTTCGATCGCTCCTTTCGATTCAGATAGTCAGATTGTCAGATGTGTTCAATCGTTGATTGAAATCAAGTTGACTGAGTTACTTGGTGTAAGTAACGAGGGCGCATTCTTCGCCTTCGAATTTCACTTCACCCTTGAGTCCGAATTCGCGTGCGGTGTTTTGCACGCAAGTTTGGAAATGCTCGCCCATTTTTTCTTCTTGCTCTTTCGACAAGCTGCCGTATTTTTGCATCGCATTCCACATGCCGCAAGATTTGTAGCTGAGGTATGCAGTCTTTTCGTCACCCCAGAATTCGATTTCACTGCCGAAGACGTTGGTTTCAAATTCAGCTTGTGCTTTGACGAGATCGATTGGAGTCTTCACGCCAAGCGATTTGAAGTATTCGACTTTGCGGCTGCGCACATTTTGATCGAATTCTTTGATTGCTTCTTCGCCGTGCTTGGCGAGAACGCTCATCGCGGACAGGAATTGGTTGGCCATCATGCGAGCAGTTGCAGCTTGGGTTTGTTCCTTATTCCATGTTGGTTGGACTTTGACCTTGTTAAGAACTGTCGTCATAATTCACGCTCCAGTTAAGTTGAAGAATTGAAGAAGTTTCCCTCTATGCGCAAAATTCTAGACCCCATATGTGGTGAATGAGTCGTTTTTAAGAGTGTCTTTTGTGTTCCTCTTGACTGATCCGGGCGTTTCAAAAATGGCTATTTATGCTGGTTTGGAACGAATCGAGATTGTCGCGAACTGCAACGAATCTCGACAGCTCAACCGCCGCATGCGATCGTCTTTAGATCGCATGCGGCAGTGAATGTGGTGGGTGGTGTGCTGAAGAGGCTGTTGGCGACTCAGGTGTTACAGAATCGCTTTCAATCCCTTCACTAACAGTTCGTTTTCTTCCGGCATACCAACAGTGACTCTGAAGCAAGTCGGCAAGCCAAAAGGCATTAGGGGACGAATGGCAATTCCTCGTCTCAACAGGCCCTCATGTACCTGCAAGACGCGATCTTTGCTGTTTGTTTCTACCATGATGAAGTTCGTTTTCGATGGAATGCGTTGAAGCCCCAGCTTATCGAACTCGTAGGTAAGGTATTCCATCCCTTGCTTGTTGTTTTCGAGAGTTTTGGCGAGAAACTCATCATCAGCAAGAGCGGCGAGTCCTGCGTGCTGCGCAACAATATTGGGCTCGAATGGGAGTTTGATGCGATTGATGAAGTCGATCAAGTATTCGTGCCCCAACCCGTAACCTAAGCGAAGACCTGCCATAGCGTAGGCCTTTGCAAATGTGCGCAAGGTCAGAACGTTGTCGAGTCTGTAGCTCATCGAATCCGGGAATTCGGGATCGTCAGCGCAAAACTCGTAATAAGCTTCATCGAGCAGCACGAGAACGTGTTCTGGAATGCGGCAGATGAAACTTTCGAACTCATCGCGTGTAAACGATGTGCCCGTTGGGTTGTTTGGATTGCAGAGATAAATGATCTTCGTCTTCTCGTTGACGGCCTCGGCAATCGCATCGAGATCGAAGCGGTAATCTTTGAGTGGCACCATATTCAGTTTCACGCCTTGGGCGTTGACTAGAACATAGAGACCAATAAAAGTACCTTGTGACGTGAGAACCTCGTCATCACCGTGCAGAAACGCCCGCACGATGTTTGCCATGATACTTTCAGATCCACTTCCTATGGCTACATTGTTGGTTTGAACATTGAACTTAGAAGCCAGGGCTTCTCTGAGTTTCGTCCCGCCGATATCCGGATATCTATTGATATCGGTAAGAGCGGTTTGAATTGCTGCAAGAGCGCTTTGTGGCGGGCCAAGTGGGTTTTCATTGGATGCCATGTTTATAAATCGCTCAATACCAAGCTCTTTTTTCAGTTGCTCCGGGGGGCGTCCCGGCTGATATGGCTTTAGCCGTTCTACGTGAGGTGGAACCAAACGTTTCGGAACTGAGGGCTCGTTCGACGAAATGACCTGAAAACGTGGGTCGGACATTGATGCCAATCTTTGAATGAACGAAGGTCTTGGGTAGTTGAATGATGTTGCCATGGGGACACCTGCATGAACAAAATTATCTCAAACCCAGAGAGCAAGCGCTCCTCGGATGAGTTAACTTTGTGTCTGTAACCAACTTTATATGTACGGTATCACCAAAAGATCTCTAAGACAAATTAAGAGCGGTGGTTTTCGCTATTTATCAGAAATCTCTAACCTTCGATTGTTAAGCGGATGTTGTCAAGTGCGCACCCGGAGAGGACCTCGCAGTGAGGACCTTCACGGTTTGGTTGTAAAGAGTTGTGTGCATGTAAACAGTCGACGGGGAATTTCTTGCTAATCTTGAGAACTGGCTTGAATGCCGGAGAATGCCTAGTCGACTCTGGCTCTCTACCTTTTACAACGTATGCGCACATTTCTGCATTGCAACATCCGTGTTCGAACACCTAAGAAGAACGGCATACCAAGCCGTTTGTCAGTAGGTTTTCTTCTGATGTTCCGGCGATCTTTTATAGGTTTGCTCTGAGTCGATTCTGTATTCGTGCTGAGATCGCTTTGTGTTGCCGCTGACTTCATTGGAATCCCACACTGAAACTACAGTGCTTCAGCGCCACGCGCGCCTCCAACCAGGGCGTTCCTTCCAAAATCCAAGGTCCATATGCTAGGATCGTTTATACGCGGGTGTAGTTCAATGGTAGAACGGCAGCCTTCCAAGCTGCACACGCGGGTTCGATTCCCGCTACCCGCTCCATTTTTCTTGCGACAATCAATTTATAGAGTAAGTTAGGACTCGAACCGCTGGGGTTCGGGTTTTTTGTTCTCTCTGATATTCTGTTGTATTGCGTATATCCGTGTTTGTGGCCGATGCCAATCGGCGATAGAGGCTAAATGGCAGAAGAGAGAGTGAGCGTCAGCGATGTGCTCGTAGCGAGAAAACGCTTGTCGGGTTATGTGATTCCGACCCCGCTAAAAACAAGCACGTGGCTCAGCGATATTTCGCACGCTGAAATCATGATGAAGCTTGAGAACCTGCAGGTTACGGGTTCGTTCAAGTTTCGCGGAGCGCTCAATGCATTGACATGGTGCAAAGAAAAAGAGATGTCGCGAGTCTTCACAGCGTCTATCGGCAACCACGCTTTGGGAATCGCGGAAGCCGGCAAAGTGACGGAGCGTGAAGTAACTATATGTATGCCCGTCAACGCCCCTCCGGAAAAAAGACGCAAACTAGAAACCTTATATAGTGTTGGAATCATTCAACACGGCGACGACCTCGAAGCCACTGAAATCTTTGCTCGTCGAATGGCTGGTGAGAAAAAGGGGTACTACGTTTCCGCCTACAACAACAACCTTGTCATTGCCGGGCAAGGCACGGTGGGTCTGGAGATAGTCGAAGCCGTTCCTAAAGTTTCAACAATCATAGTGCCGGTGGGCGGCGGCGGACTGGCAGCAGGTATCGGCTTGGTAGCAAAGACTCTCAACCCGAATGTTCGCATTGTTGGTGTGGTCGCAGCCAATGCGCCGACGATGAAACAATCGGTGCACCAAGGCCGCGTTGTCAGAACGATGACTCAGGAAACAGTTGCCGACAGCATCTCCGGCCAGATCGAACAAGACTCTCTCACTTTTCCAATGGTTCAAGAGCTGGTTGACGAATGGGTCGCCGTCGACGAGCCGGATATCATCGCCACAATTTTCGAATTCCTAGATCAAGAAGGAATGCTGATTGAGGGAGCTGCAGCAACTGCTGTAGCTGCAGTCAGCAAGAAGATGATCGACTTCAAGCCAAGAGAACGCGTGGCCCTCGTTGTATGCGGCGGAAATGTATCGCGCAAAGACTGGAGAGAATCAGTCGTTCAACACCTTGTTGGCAGCGGCAAAGTTTCCCAATAACAACTCGATGGCGGCCTAGGTGAAACCCTATCTCCGGTCTATCTAGTTCTGCAGTTTCTAAGCGGATTCCCATTGGTATGAAGTAGGTGTTGGTTCTGGAGCGTCGCGTGATATGAACGAAACTAAAACCGAGGAATCCTTCGTTAACTGGCTTGCCCACAATGTGAGTGGTATCAAGGATGGTACCGCTGTTTACAACGGCGAAAGAGTAACGGCTGAGTCAATCGTCACTCGATATGAATTGTGCTACTCAATCATTCTATTTACGTCGAAGAAAAGCTCAGGTTTTTTGTTGATGGGCACTCCGGAGCAGAAGCGCACTCTCATCACCTATACGCTGCTGACATTTTTGTTTGGCTGGTGGGGAATTCCTTGGGGTTTCATTTGGCCGCCCGCAATTATTGCGAACAACCTCTTTGGCGGTGTGAAAGTTACCGTCGGGCAACTCTTGAACTTTATCGAAAACCCGGATAAATCAGGACTTCCCGAGGTCGGATTCGCTAAGGGATTTGGAATGTGGGCTCTCGGTATGGTCGGTGCATACATTGCTATGTATGGAATCAGCCACATCATTGCCTTCACAATGATTGCGACAGGAAAGCATTAACGCAAGCAAAGATCGCGAGGGTCTGTGGGTTGCCATCGCGCTTTGCGCATTGGCCGCGTCAACCATGATCGTCGAGATCGTTTTGACAAAGTTCATCGCGTTCAAAGTGCACCATCACTATGTGTTTGTCATTATCAGCACAGTAATACTCAGTTTTGGCACAGCAGGAACGGCACTCTATCTGTTCCCTAAAGTATTTTTGAAGCCTGGAAAACAGGTGTGGGGAACCTCAGCAACTTGCGCCGGTTTGTATGCACTCTTACTGCCTGTTGCAGTGCTTCTGTTTTGCTGGCTGCCAATTGACCCATACAACTTCGAAGTCTCCCAATTCCTGCGCGCAATTTCAATCGGATTCTACTTCTTGCTCTTTAGCATTCCCTTCTTTTTCGGCGGAATCTGCATCAGTCAAATACTCGCCAGAGCAACCTTGAAACCGACATCAGTGTACTGCTTGGACTTGCTTGCCGCCGCTTGTGGTGCCTCGGTGGCGCCGTTGTTGCTGGAGAACTTTAACGGATATGGCAGCGTCGCAGTCGCCTCCATCCTTGGAATGGTCGCTTTTCTTGCCCTTTTGCGCGCAGCAGATGCCGAAGTCTTTACGATGAGACACGCTGCTTGGAGTGTTCTGTCGCTCGCCGTTATCTGCGCCTTCCTTTACTACCCGATGTTTGCGTGGACTAAGTATGGTTTCGACATTCGAACAGCAAAGGAGTTCAATCTTTTCCGAACAGTCTTGAATGAGTTTGGCGGAAGGCGAAAGACGTACTGGAATTCCGTTGCACGCATCGATGTTTCGCACACGGGGCTGTCAGATAGTGAATTCTTGGAGTGGGGGTGGCCGCATTTTCCAAAGCTGCCAAAAGTCGAGGGGCGCATCGTGCTTGTGGATGGTGGCGCGAATACCAGGCAGTTCAAAGCAACATGCGACCTCAAAGATGCAAAAATGTTCGGAACAACAATTGTTGCCGCTCCATACATCGCGCATCCTGTTGTGGAAAAGTCGCTTGTCATCGGCGGAGGCGGCGGCGCCGACATAATCGTCGCTAAGTACTTTGGTGTTCGGCAAGTCGATGCTGTGGAGTTGAATCCGGCAACATACAGGCATGTCTTGCTCGGAGAAGGCGACCCAGAAGCCGAGCTGTACCGACCATGGCTGAAGAGCACAGAACAAACAAAGGTGAACATCTTCAACAGTGAGGCTCGGCACTATTGTTCTACCGTGGCTTCCGGGACCTACGACGTTGTTCAAGCAAGTGGCGTAGACACACTGACTGCCATTACATCCGGTGCCTTATCGTCGACGGACAACTACCTTTATACACTTGATGCTGTGAAGGAGTACATGCGTCTCTTGAAGCCAAATGGCGTATTGTCTCTCACTCAGTGGAAACTCTTGCCGCCTCAGCTAGGATTGAGACTGTTCATTACTTACTTGGATTATTTGGAACAGTCAGGCAAGAAAGAACCATGGCGACACGTGGTGGTCATCACCAATGGAGTTGGATTTGTCGATTCTCTGATGAAGGCTGAACCGTTTACGCAGCCTGAAGTCGATCGGCTTCGCGAGTGGGCCTCGACGTCAGGAAACGCAGTGTTGTTCGATCCATTCACGCGCGAGTTGCCACAGTCGCCGATCATCGATAAGAGCGAGTCCATCTATCAAGAGATTGGATTTGCACAAAATAGAACGGCGCGTCAAGACCTGATTGAGAAATATCCATACAACGTCTGGACGACGACGGACAACAAACCATACTTTTACTATCTTCGCAAAGGTTATCCGGATCTCTTCTCCAGCGATTTGTTGGAGTCAGCTCCTCTAGCCGCAATTGTTGGCGCCTCCGTGTGGGCGTTGCTGCTTATGTTTCTGCCGTTTTTGAAAGTTCGAAATGGTTTTTCTAGGTCGAGGTTGCTGACACTCTTGGGCACCGCGATATTCTTTGCACTCTACGGCTTCGCGTTTCTTCTTTTCGAATTGTGCATGATCCAACAGTTCAGCATTCTTGTGGGTGGTCCTGTTTATTCAATGGCTGTAACGCTTGTGAGCGTTCTTGCCGGGTATTCTCTGGGCAGTCTCTTAGCATCACGCCTGCCTGCACGAAAGGGTACGTTCGTTCTGATTGGCATTGCCCTCTTTTTTGCGATGATGATGGCTTTCTGTTTGTTGCCCGGCGCAATCGCAGCCTTGATGCCTCTTTCGCATGTCGGTCGTATCGCCGCGTGCGCTGCGATTTCCTCGGCTGTGTCGATTTTGTGCGGCATTCCTGTTGCGCTTGCGATGTCTGTTGTCCGAGAAAATCAGGGCAGCGTTGTTGGTTGGATGTGGGGAGTGAGTTCTGCTTTCAACGCATTGGCAGCAATCTCGTTTGTTGCCATTTCGAGATCAATCGGCATAGCAGAGACGCTAGGACTGGCCGCTTTGATGTACCTTGCCGGTGGACTTCTGTTCGCGTTCGCGGGAACATGGGTCAAGCTTGAGGGAGAATAACTGAATGTCCAAGCCGTCTACCAAGCAACTCATAGAAAGGATTGAAAAGTCCGAACTTCTTTCGGCCAAGTATCCTGCTCGTGAGCGCTACACGCACGCTCAATGGGCGATGATGACTGACGACGAACGACGTAAGCCGTCACCACTAATCGGATTTGGATTCGTTCGGGAGTTCAAGGAGCTGGTCGATCAACTGGCAGATCCCCAGCATGCAAGCGCTGTTCCACTGCTTACCGAACTCTGGAGGAATTGCCCGTTTGACTATGCGCGATCGTCAGTCGGCAACGCGCTGCGAGTCATCGGCACCCCCGAGGCGAGAGGTGCTTTGCTGGATTTGATTGAAGACTCCGATGCGTTTTCTGTATTTTTGGCGGTTCGTGCAATTTTCGATGAGAAGACAACAAAAGCATTTGATTTCTGCATCGATTATTTTGACGATAAACGAATGGCTCAGCCGGGCGGCACAGCCATTCCGCGAGAGATCTTGCGAATGCTTGCACCATCCGGATTTGCAAGTGAGCCGATTTGGACGGACGAACGTGCGCCCCACTGGTTGCGACAAGATAATCGCTGGATTGAACTGTGTGTGAGTCTTCGTAAGCATGATGAGCTAGGGATGATGGCTCGTGATGTCTTGAGGTACGCAGACAAAGAATCGGTTGAAAAAACAATTGAGAAAGTGATCGAGAAGGAGGTTCCAAAGAAAGTAAATGTAAGTTCCGAGCGTCTTGGTGATTTACTCGCGCGATACAAAGGCGGCGACTATCAACAAGTATGGACGAAGCTTAAATCGTTTGAAGCGATTGATGGAGACTTGCTGTTAGAAGCTCACGAAGTTGCTGCTGAGACTATGAGTCGAGTCGCGCACAATGTCGATGTCGTTGCTGCTTGGCTAAAACAACGAGGTTGGAAATCGCTAACCGGCGCTCTGAGAACCAAACCCGAACCCGAAGATTACGACTTTATGCGGGCAATCGAAGATGCAATCGAAGACAGAATCCCACTTACGCTGAGAAGTTTTTGGGAGGTCGTGGGTGGAGTCGATTTCGTGTGGAACTACGAGTGTGGAGAGTCCACACCTGATCTAGGATTCTACATTGAGGAGATGGACCCTCTCTTTGTCGAGTCTGCAGCCGGTGCCAGTGCTCAGCTTGAAGAGTTCAACTATCATCGAGAAGGTATTCATCCGGAAATTGCAGATCCTTTTGAAGTCTCTCTGTCGCCCGACTACCTTCACAAGATCAATGTTAGTGGCGGCGCAGCTTACTCTGTTCGACTTCCATTTCTCGGTGTCGATCCAAAGCTCTTGCATTATGAACGCGATCTTTCGTTTTTGGAGTACCTGCGGCATTGTTTTCACTGGGGAGGATTTCCCCGGCTCGAACGGCATCAGGACTCAGCTATCGCAAGACAAATACTGAGCGAACTAAAAAAGGGTTTCGTCGAGTTCTAGCCTTGGTCTCTGCTACCAGGCAGCGCGAGCTTTCAACTTCGGTTTGAAGCGGCGAACAGAACTTTTGGCTGGTGATGTCTTTTTCGGACGTTCAACTAGGGTTCTGCCGACGAGTCGTTCAATATCTCGAAGCTTGTACACATCATCTTGCGCGATGAAAGTATGCGAACAGCCGGAGCGGCCTGCACGGCCGGTTCTGCCGATGCGATGCACATAGTCACTAGGTGTTTGCGGTAAGTCGTAGTTGACAACGTGTGTGATAGCTGGAATATCCAGACCCCTGGCTGCTATATCTGTGGCTACCAGGACGCTGAACTGTCCTTTGCGATATTGCTCGAGTGTCCGTTCTCGTTGATTTTGAGCGATATCTCCGTGAATTTCCTTTGCCGTGATATTCGCGTCTCTCAATCGTCGCGCCACAACTTTGGCCTTTCTGCGCGTCCGCGTAAACACGAGCACCGACCCAATTTCCACTCCTTGCACTAGTTTCAGCAAGAGCGCGTCTTTTTGATCTTCTTGGATTTGGTGAAACTGTTGGTCGATTGAAATTGGTTCTAACCGCTCTTTCTTGACCTCGACACGAACGGGACTGCGTAGGTATTCATGCGCCAACTGCTCGATGCGCTGATCGAAGGTTGCTGAGAACATTACCGTTTGCCTGTCCTTCGGAAGTCGAGCAACAATTTTTCGAACTTGCGGCATAAATCCCAGGTCCATCAACCTATCGGCCTCATCCAAAACCAGGCATCGTACTTTGGAGAGATCGACCAGCTTTTGATCGAGGAAGTCCAACAAGCGACCAGGGGTTGCCACGATAATTTCGGGATTCTTGCGAAGCTCACCGATCTGCTTGCCATAGCCGCAGCCGCCGTAAATCGCCGTTGTCCTGGCCGTGCCTGGCGCCAGGAATCGATTGAATTCCGCTTGAACTTGCAGCGCGAGTTCACGAGTGGGTACTACTACGAGAGCAAAACACTTGTGTGCTCTTGATTTTGTTCCCAGAAGCTCAATGATCGGCAGCGCATACGCGGCAGTCTTTCCAGAGCCTGTCTCAGCCGACCCCATAAGGTCTGAGCCGTGGATAATCGTTTCAATAGTTTTTGCTTGAATCTCTGTTGGTTGTTTAAAGCCGATCCCTTCAACGCGAGATACGGCTGGCTTGGATAAGCCAAGCTCTGCAAATGTGGTCAAGTTAATATCCTTACTTTAAGAGCGCTTGGCGCTCGGAGGTGCGTTCCTTTGCGAACGCTCTGTGGGTGCACAACCTTCGTCACGGCACCGGTCGTAAAGCAGCAGTGTGACACACACACGCCACTCGTGTCAAAGTTGCTAAGATATGGCAGATATAGTTTTTAATAACTACATTTGATTAACGTGTGGCTGGTATTCGGTAACCAGCCTGTCTTGGACTTTCACGCGCTCATATTGGGTAGAGCCGGCCATTGGATGAACGAAGACGAACAACTCTTCAAGGGTTCCCCCACCTTCTCTCCAAAAGCTCTCCACTCTTTTCAGAATGGGCGACTGTTGGGATAAATCTTCCGATTCACCGAAGTAAAGGACAGTATGAGATTTCGGCTTTTTGTCCGGTTCTTGCTTATATGTGATGGCGTAGACCGCTGATACCGCAGGTGGTGCCCAGCCTGCGAGTGCTCCGCAACTTGCGAATCTATAGCGTTCTCGTTTGCCCCAAGAAACTGTAGTCATAGCGCAAAATCTCCACGTGAGGGGGAACCCCGAAGCTAGCCTTGTTTCTTAGAAGCGACGTCTGCCGCCACCGCCACCACCGCCGCCGCCACGTGGCTTCGGCTGGGAAACGCTGACCGAAATTTGGCGTCCGCTGACTTCAAAGCCGTTCAGCGCTTTGATTGCGGCCTCGGCTTGAGCTTGCGATTCCATTTCTACGAACCCGAATCCACGGGGTCTGCCGGTATCTCTGTCTTTTGCGATGGAGCAGGATGTCACGCTTCCGTATTGAGCGAAAAGCTCTTGGAGGTCAGCGTCAGAAATCCCATAAGCGAGATTGCCGATAAAGAGTTTGTTGTTCATATACTTTCAACCTTCCGACCAAGCACTCATCCTTGGAGTTGAGGACAGAGGTCGATAAAAACAGAATACATACCGCAGCATTCTCCCACGTTTGGGCTCGCTTTGTTGCATAAGAGGTTGGCAGGTTGTTTTTCTGTTAAGTACTGCAATCAAAACTGCCGTAAAGATTAGCGAGTATTCATTGAACAGTGTGATATAGCCGAAGAATGAATGAAAGTTGATAGACAAGTGATGCGGTTACAAAGCCTAAATGAAAACGCGGGTTCGAGACAAACATTGCAGCGACGCAAAGTCCAATATAGACCACGCTTCGAATGGGATACTCGAGCCCGAGCGAGTTGAAGTATGCCATTCCCTTCAGGGCTGTGTCCGCGATGTCGAGGATGAAACTCAATGCGAGTATGCCGAAAAACCACTTGCGGCGTGACATGAAGTAATCTTGAAAGCCTGTGTAGTCATCCATTTGATCTGGAAACAGAAGAGAACACAGAAGGAAAAACACAACTGCATAAAGAACAACTAACAAGTACGCTTCAAACGTCCATTGCTGAACCATCGACAGTTTGAATTCCCACCACCAGAAGTGGATCAGGAACAGCAACATTGCCAATACCCAACCCAAGTGGACGCTGTAAATAGGAATCTTTTTTGGATGTGCAACAATCTTTGCTACACCGTTCAATAGGCGGGCAACGGAAAGGCTCAGCACCATGCCCACAATTAGCCGAAGGTGCTCGAATACTTTTACCGAACCTACTATATGATCCACGTCCGAGATTCTTCTTAGGGGACCGCCACAGGATAGCACTTGTCCAATCTCAGATCGCAGAGGAAAGCGCAATTCGAGCTTCTAATGGCGCAGTTTTTGCCAAGCAGCTCTCACTGACTGGGTTACAGGCGGTCTGTCAAAGACCATTCTGACTCCGCTGAAAAGTCTGAAGTTGAATCCACTGTAGCCGGGCACGCTTTTGTCGCTGAAGTTCCAAATAGGCTGTCCTTGCACGTACCAGTAGAGGTTCGGCACCGGCAGCTTGCGGGAAACTTCCAGGTTGCCGATAACGGCTCCTGTCTTCAATCTTGGCTTGTCGCCCGTGTAAGTCGGGACGTCTAGAGCCAGCGTAACACCAGGGCTGAAGAGCCATTTGCCTCTTGCATGAACGAGCCTTGCGTTGAAAAATGGGTCGATTTCTCGTGTTGTTCCTGTCCTCGTTTTGCGTTCGTCAAGTTGAAGCAATGCTCTGAGTTCGTACTTCGTGTGATTCGTCTTACTTTTGTAGTTTAAAACCTGTTCCCAAATCAGCGATGGAATAAGGTCGTACTGCCTTTGGTGCGAATTGAACCACCAAACACGCGCCCTGAAATCATAGGCTAGTGTTTTCTTTAAGCCTTTGTCATCGGGATTGTATGCAGTCCACAGCGCACCTTTTGCACCGCCGGCAACCGATTGGCTTGTGGGCTGGTTGAAGTTGTACGCTCTTGTGTGTACGTCCTTGAACAGGAAGTATTCGGTGTACGGTTGAAAGAGATTGGACATTCGCCATCCAACTTGCACGCGCGGATGCACTCGAAATGAGTAGTCGGACACATATCCAGATCTGGTTTGAAAGACGTTGGTGTCATACCGCTGCGCGGCTTCGACGACTGTGTTTAACCAGAGATTTGATGGTAGTTTGTAAGCCCAGTCCGGAGGCCAGGGTGAGAAGAAAGAAGCCCGAGAACCAGGAGGGGTCGGCAACTCCGTGTTCGGCATATTTGTAATGTCAGTTGGAATCAACCCCTCATAGCGCGGCAGTGCGGTACCAGGCACGGTGCTATCAACAGGGCGTTCTGAAATGGGTTGAAGAGAGATTGCCTGCTGCGCGCAAACAGTTGGCGGTGCCGAAACTTGAAGCACAGAGATTGTCAGGAACGTAGTCAGCACTTTGCACGCAGTCGAGGTTTGCATTCGTGCTTTAGTGCGTAGGTGTCGGAATTTGGGATGGGACCTTGACATGCTGGCGTCGTCTCGATGTCCGACTCATTAATAGCACGGACACTTAAACCATGCGAGCATTCTCCACGTCGCTATGCGATCTGTCTATCTATTGGTAATTTGCTATTTGGCCTCTTGCTGTTTCCGTTGGTGTTTGAGTTTGAATCTTTGAAGTTCAAGCGTCAGAGAAAGTACTTCTTTCGCAGCCATCGATACAATTTTGAGGGAGGCGCCTCGAGCCTTGCCGCCTACTCTAGGCAAATATCGCGAAGGTGGCTCAATGACGCTGCATCCGAGATACACAAGTTTTGCGCAAATCTCGCTTAGGACGATTGAACTTCTCAGCGCTAATTCTAAGCACTGCACAAAATCTTCGCGTTTGAATAGCTTGACCCAATTTACATCTTTAATCTCGAAACCTAACAAGACCCGATTGACTGCACGGTTTGCATTGCTGAGTAGTCTGCGATATGGCGTATAGTCATTGCGCAACGCTTTTAAATCTCGCGTAAACGAAACCAGGCTGTGAGGCGCGAGGTTTGCAAATGGAAAGATCTCCTCGATATCGAACTGCCCATCGCCGGGAAGGGTGATTATGTTCTCCATCGTCGCTGCATGATAGCCGGTCAGCAAGGCTTCGCCTATCCCTTTATTTTTTTCATGATAAAGAACTCGCAGGTGAGGCGTGCCCTCGACTTGAGAGCGAAGGATTTCAGTTGTTCCATCAGTGCTGCCGTCGTCCACTACCAACACTTCATAGTCAGGAGCGGACATACGCTGCATCGCGGAGTGTATTCCGTCAATGACGTTTAATATGCTGGCGCGTTCGTTATATGCCACAACAATTAGCGACCAGGTTTGAGTGCTTTTTGAGTCCATTGGTTCCTTTCGGCGCAACCAGATTTAGCCTAGCACACCGATTGTTCCCAAAGAGCCAGCTTCAATTCCTGAGCCTCACGAGTTCCTCACAGGCGACCGGTAAGGTTGAGTTAGCTGTGAACAACGCCTTACTACTTACTTCTGAGGAGGAAACGGAAATGACAAATAAGAAACCAGCTCAGAATCAGAAAGCTAAAAAATCGTTGCTGAATACCAAGGTCCTGAAGAACACCTCGAAGCTGAAAAGTATTGCTGCTGGAGCGGGAGCAGTAACGTCTCAGTGCCATCACACACAGATGACTTGCAATCAATGTGGATCGGTGAACTGCTAGTCATCGCGGTCTACGGTGAACGCCAACTCTCGCTGGCAAATCACTAAATGGTAAAGCGGTTTGCTTGTAGGTTCTTCTGAGTGATTTTCCACCAAGTGTCGGTTCAAATCTTTTGCTGCGTCGGGCACCAGATTTAGTGTCACATACTGTCCCAGCCAAACTGCAATGCTCGTGTGAGGACTAACCATGCCGCTATAACCGTATTTCGCAAGCTCGTGCAGCACCCAGTCTGTATCCGGCAATTCCCACTCCACATGCTCTCTGATGAGTGAGTTGTCGGTGAGCTTCAATGCCAGTTCTTGCGCTTCTTTTGACTCCCGGCATGGATAGTTCAAGATAATGTGCTTGCGCGCAACGCGCGCAAGTTCGCTGAGCGCCTTTGCTCTATCATTCGGTTCGATGTGCTCAAGCACGTCAACGGCGACAACCGTATCATACGAGCAATCAAGTGCCGGAATCCCCAATATTGAACCTCCGGTGGTTGCCGGATCGATCACGTCTATTGATGCACCTTCAAGAAAGAATGCTATAGCGCCGTCATATCCGCCGGCATCAAGTATTGTTTTTGCTGTGGTCCGTTGCGCGGCTTCGGCCGCTCGTTTCAACCGCACGAACCGATCCCATGAAAGAGCACTCTTTGCAGTGACATCATCCACTATCACCCGAGCAATGCCTTTCAGCTCACCGGGCTCCAACGTCACTCC
>CAYZJR010000021.1:0-75718 GCA_964478655.1 uncultured Candidatus Obscuribacterales bacterium | reverse complement strand
GCCGATTCTCAGAGTCTTCGCTTAGACGGTCTGGTATTTGAGCAGATTTTCCGCCAGCTGCTTCTTGCTTCCACCCAGGCAGATCGAACCAGATACCGGACTCTTCGCGTCGTTTAATTTCAACATCGGAAAGCTTGACACCATCAGCGCCTTCAGATTTGGTTTGATTATTGTCGTAGTTGTATTCGGTGTACACACCATTTTCGCTTATACCCCTGTAGCCATACCAGTTACCGGTAAGGCTGCCATTCTTGTCGTAGGTCGACCAGCTACCCATTTCCAGATCGCCCTTTGTTACAGGCTGCCCATTCGAAGTAATCGGTCCGAGATACTTGTATGTGGTGTTGCCTACGGTCATCTCATTCGACTTCGTCGGATGTGCCGTGTCTGTGTACTTGAAAGTTCGCTTCAGCTTTCCATCGGAAGACTCAGTTGAGACGACGCGACCGCGGTCATCGCGAACGTAGGTTCCATCGTCCAGTTGAGCCGACTTGCCTTTGCCCTTCGCCCGTTGGTCACGCTGAGATAAGTCAGATGGCGCAGTGGCATCGTAGCTCGCTGCAATCGCAGTACCATCGGCAAGGAGGTACTTACTGACCTTTCCGTTGACCAAAATAGCGCTGCCATTTTCGCCGACGACTTCGGAGCGGCCGGAGCTGTCTGTCCTTACTGAATATTTTCGATCAAGCTCTTTGTATTCATAGCTGCCGTCAGCAGAAATGGAAACTTGCCTTCCGACTGTGGTATCACCTGCAGTGTACCGATCGCCTTGCGCATGCTTCAGGACTGTTGTTCCCTTTGCATCACTAATTTTAATTGCTGACGGTTGAGAGAGTTTCAAATGGCTCGCATCGAGTTGCTGATTAAATATCAGTTCCAACTTTCTGCCATCCGGAAGTGTCAGGGCGGTCGACATTGTTCCATCCGAGTTGTACGTCTCGACTGTGCCGTTGGTTTTAAAAACCTCTTTCGTTCCTTTGTTTGGTCCATCTACATATGTACGTGAAAGACTTCCCGACACGGGATCAACTTCGACGCGTCCAGACTGACCGCGAGTTGAAGTAGCGTTGCCGGACCAAACATTGTCTGAAATCTGATAATGCTTGTCACCAGAAGAATGCTTGATACTCGCAATTTTGTCGCCGTTCCACTCAATCTCAATTGAGGAACTATTGGCATTAATCACCTTGCTTGGATGACCTGCCCGAAACGCTTCGATGTCGGGGTATTGCAGTTTTGCGCCGTCTGGTCTCGTGCGCAGGACGCTTCCATCCGTGAGTGTTTGTCTGACTGTTCCATCTGATTCTGTTTCTGGCTTGTCGGACTTAGGCGCAGCATTGTTCGTCTTTGGCTCGGCCTTGTCAGGCTTGGCTTCGATATTGCTCGGTTGAACCTCGAGTTGGTTAGGCTTGGCTTCTCGACCGGCTGCAGGCTCGTTGAAAGCAACCCTGATGATGGGCTTCGGTTCACTCTCTATAGGTGGTTGCTCGGTCGCTGACAATCCGCCGAGAAACGACGGCATCCCGGCAATTCGGTCTTCGCCTGAAGCTTCTCGCAGTGGCTTTGGCGGCGCAAACGACTGAAGCTGGTGAAGCTCGCCGCGAAGCTGCCCGTCATCAAGCGGGTCTACAAAGAGAAACGGACTACCAGGCTTCGAAGCAGGCTCCTGTTTCCGTTTGGAAAGTCGCTCAAAATCAGCCGCAAACTGGTCATAAACAGAGTCGCTCAAAGTCTGACTAGACTTTTCCTCAGCCTCTAGCCCCGCGCCTTGCGGTTTTCCATTACCATCGTGGATTTTCGGAAACATATGACCAAACGAGTAGATGCAGCCAATCTATGGATCATCTGTGACCAATTTGTGCCTTTTGCCTCCTGCACTGGGCAAAATACGTAGCCAGACCCAAAGCCCGCAATTCCAGCAGGCGCGGGAGTTTGCTCATTTCCCTGCTAAATAACAGTGAAAAGGCGTTATGCTTATGGCTGAGTTTGGCGGCCGATTCGAAATTTACTAAGCGCACACAGTTGCGCGTCTTTGAGGAACATGAAATGGGCGACAATCGCAAAGTAGGCGACACGCAAGTTCAAGAGGCGACCGACAAAAAGGTCGCACAGAAGCCTGATGCAGCGCAGGTCGAATCGAATGCCGGGATGAAAGATCTCTCCCAAGGTGCAAAAGACTATACGCAAGCGCGTAAGGAAGGAATGAGAGACCCGCATACCCAAGAGCTGTTGCCGCCGCAACCCGAAATTATTGATGGCAGCGATGCGAAAAACCAGGCAGGTGATCTGAATCAGCCGGTTGATGCACAGAAAGCACCCGGCGTGCAAAAAGATGCTGATGGTCGCGTCACCTCCGTCACTTATCCTGACGGCAGCACTAACGAAATGATTTACGACAAAGATGGAAACGTTACGCAGCTGAATGCAAGAGATGGTTCTGTTTGGAAGAAAGACGATTCAGGCGAATGGAAACGCAGCAGAGACGGCAAGCCAATTAAGGATGAAGTCGGCGATTTCAAAGTAAACGAAGAAGGCGAAATCGTTGCTTTTCGCAAGGATGGTTCGGTCGATGCGGTGAAGCATGTTGATGGTTCCAAAACTGAATTTGGCAAAGATGGAACGTCCCAGATGACGACCGATAGTCACGAACGCCCGACTTCAATTACTTATTCTGACGGCAGCACCAACAAAATCAAGTACGACAAGGACGGAAACGTCGAACAAGTCGACACCAAAGACGGTTCTACTTGGAAGAAAGACGACAAAGGCGAGTGGAAGCGAACCAAAGATGGTAAGCCAGTTGACGATGAGGTCGGCGGCTTCCACGTTACTGAAGACGGTGACATTATAGCCACACGCAAAGATGGTACACCAGATATGGTGCGGCACAGAGATGGTTCCGTCACTGAATTCAGCAAGGATGGCGATTCACAGATGACCAAAGACATCGATGGTCGTCCAACATCTATCACCTACAAAGATGGTTCCACCAACAAGATCAAGTACGACGAAAACGGAAACGTTGCCGAGGTCAATACTCGCGACGGCTCCACTTGGAAGAAAGACGAAAGCGGCGAATGGAAACGCACGAAGAATGGCAAGCCAGTTGCCGATGAAGTCGGAGATTTCCATGTCACCGAAGATGGTGACATCGTAGCCACCCGCAAAGATGGCTCCGTCGACATGATCAAACATAGAGACGGCTCCACCACAGAGTATGGGAAAGATGGCACCAGCCAAATGACTAAAGACATGGATGGACGTCCAACATCCATTACCTATCCGGATGGTGGCACTAACAAAATCACGTATGACGAGAATGGAAAAGTCAGCCAGCTCGATGCACGCGACGGAACAGTTTGGAAGAAAAACGAAGACGGCGAATGGAAGCGTACGCGCGATGGGAAGCCAGTCGACGACGAAATCGGCGATTTCCATGTAACTGAAGAAGGCGACATCGTTGCTACTCGCAAAGATGGTTCGGTCGATATGATCAAGCACAAAGATGGCTCGTCCACAGAATTCACTGAAGACGGCAAATCATCTATGACTAAGGATATCGAGGGCAGACCAACTTCCATTACTTATCCTGACGGAAACACAAATAAAATCACCTACGATGCCGACGGCAATCCGACCGAAATCAAAGTTCCTGATTCTACGTGGAAGAAAGGCGAAGACGGAAAGTGGACCCGTTACGACGAAAAAGGCAAAGTGGTCGAAACTTCCGATGGCGATTTCAAAGTCGAAAAGAACGGCGACCTCGTTGCGTTAAAGGCAGATGGCACCGTAGATGAAGTGCTTCACAGAGATGGAACACAAGGTTAGGACGCCGGTTTCCCCGAACGTGTGCTGGTTTCCTCGAACGTGCTAGTTGTTTCGAACGTGTGCAATTGCCGCGGCCGTCTTCAGCACTCTATTCAAGTCACGCTTGCCTAGAACACTTAAGAGATTGAACTTCTTGAGTGTTCTAACGTAGTGACATTGACTCAGGATAATTCCAATTCCACTTTCGAGTTGGCGATGACAATCAATCTTTGAAGCCACTAAGTTTGAATTTGGCGGCATTTTGTTCTGAGCATAAACTTCTGCGATTTGCCCTGTTTTCAACGCGATCGAATGTTGCTTATCTTTTTCGGAAGAAGGAACATACAAAATCAACGCACCGCAACATTTGTCGGTGAGGTTGACGATAACGGACTTGCTGTCGAAGGCAGAAATGAGAGCAAAGGCACCGCCGGCAATGCGAACAGTGTTCTTCTCACCGTTGACTGTGACAGAGACGAAGACCGGGCGTTCTCCCGCTCGAACCAACACGGCACCATCATGAAGGGCCATATGCTCATCGTCCACTTTCGAGTACTTCGCATTTTCGGTAGGCATGAACATGGGATCGGTTACTTTCGGCGAAGGACTTTCGACGTACATGACGCGGCCTTTCTGCAATGCATTCGAATCTTCTGCCGACTTTGGCTGGTTAGCATCCTTGCTGTCCGCTATTTTGTCTTGCGGTTGGCTGTTCTTTGCTGCCTGATTCTCGACGCCTGCGTTTGCATAGTCATCTGAAAACAGCAACCATTCTCCGGTATATTTATAGCGCTCATCGGCCTTCATCAACGCTGCAATTTCGTCTTTACTCAGCGGCTTGTCCGAAGTTTGTGATGCGTACGGACCGGCGTGAATTCCCGAAACATCGGTTGGCAGAATTGTGGATATTGGTGCCAAAATCGGCATTTGGATATTGATATTGGAGAGCGTAAAAGCGGGCGGCGCAGCGTTAACCACGGGTGGTGGCGCCTGAATTACAGGAGGTGGCGCACTCACCGCAGTTGGAGCGACAGTAGGCGTACTCGTCGTCGGTGGAGTCGGCGGAGAGGGCGGACCATGATCATGTCCATGATGAGCCAACACCGGCGAGCTTACGGCTACCGACGAAAGACTCAACGCTACAGCCACAGCACGAATTTGCTTGAGCATGGTCGAATGTTCCTTTGCTTCCAATTCTTAATATGGAACAAAAAAACTCAACCATTTACAAGCAGCATCCCCGGTGGGGGGTTAGCCACCACAGCAGCTTCCCGTTTCAACTTGAGTGTCATCATCTTCTGAGCTTTTTCTCAGCAGTTGCCACAGCTCTTCCATAACTCTGTCGGCATCGTCATTTTGAACAGCCTCAACCACGCAAGTGTTTAGGTGCTGCTTGAGCATAATTTCGGCTGTGCGATCGAGAGCAGATTGAACGGCTTTCAACTGGTTTAGAATGTCAATGCAATATCGCTTTTCATCCACCATCTTGTGAACATGGTTGAGATGCCCAATTGCCTTGGCTAGTCGGGTTTTTATTCGTTCTTTCGATTCGTCGTTAAGAGCCATTTTTACAGTTTACTGCAATTCAAAGTTCTCTCAAGCAAATCGTCACAACATCACAACACTTAAAGCACTTCGCTGTCAGCGGTAAGTCAGAGCTAATCTTTCAAACAGAAATGTGCGCCGTTGGGAAGGTGTTCGATTTGCGCATGAACACCCGCCATTCCACCATTTCTTCAGAAGAAAGTAGTTCGCTTGCGTTCTCGGCGCGTAATCGAGCGGCGTGGCAAGCAATACCTTCACACTTTGGGAAAATGGTACTCCCTGTGGTGCCAATCGCTTCATTTCTTCCTGCTGTCTCGAATCCTGAATCATCGCTCCATCCACCTGAATGATGCAACAACTGCCTAACGGTGATTCGTGCAACCCGTGCGGTCAGCCGACACCTTTCAAGAGTCCAGGTCTTCCTATCGCGTAAATCAGTTCATCCAGCCCAAGTTTTCCGGCTTCAACCAGCCGGGGCGCCCCAAAATCCGAAGCGACTTGGTACAGCTCCCAAGGTTGAAGAGCGTGCGCTCGGTTCAAGTGTCTCAAGCCCTGACGGTTGTTGGGATTGCGCCGACGCCTCAATCCCGGGGGTGTCGCCGTCATCGCCCCCAACTGGCGTATAGTCGGCTTCTTTCGCCTGGGCGAGCACCGACAAGCTAATGCCCGATCCCAGGCAAGTCCAATTGCCTGTATGGCTAGAGCGATTTTCTTAGTGCCCACCATACCAAAATTGCCGCCAGTCCCCCTCAAATCAGCCATTTCAGTTTGCGCCGCCGCCATCAAAACCCAAAAACCATTGCCTCACAAGGACTCATAGACTTCACACGCTGCACATTCTTTACCAAACCCAGGCACCATAAAGGTTCCTTGCCACTGACGCACCCCAAACTTTACAACCAATTTAGATTCAAAGTGGTGATTTCCCCCCATATGACCGGCTCTTTTGTTTGACTGTTGCGGTCTGCTAGCGTAGCATCGGAGTATGGCTCAACAGGTGAAGGCTGAAAAAGATGGTAGACGAGAGAGACACTAGCAGCGACAAGACTCAAAGCAGTGACCAAACTAATGTAAGCGACAAAGTGACCGACAGGTTGCAGGAAGCGGCGCAAGGCGCAGGCGCAGGAGCCGGTGTGGTTCAAGCAGCAAAGAATCTGACGGGCAACAAGCTCATAAACGACATCTTGCAGTGGCAGACTCAAATGACGGCGCTGCCAAGCCAGACTGACCCCAACGGCAATGTGATTGCATTCAACACAAAGCAATGGACAGACGAGCACTATCAAAAAGCGGATGAACTGCATAAGCAGATTCCGAAGCGCATGAAGATTTATGGAACCAAGGCTCAGCTCAATCAGAAAGAGTTGGACCAAGCGAAGACCATGATGGAACTCGACGACGGGCAGCTGTCGACATAGTTTTGAGTTTCAACTAGCAGATGTTGCCATCATATTCGGTGGCAGAAACATTCAACACGTGCGGACGCAGTTGGGTCAGAGGACTCCGGGTGTTCGACCAAACTATAAGATTCTCCATCTGGTTCAAACTGGAGAGGCTAACGCATTGTTAAGAATCGGCGGTTTCCAAGAAATACGCCTACTATGTAATTTCCCGGTTTTCGTATAGTGGGGTTCGCCATGGGTGACCTAATGAACTTCGATCCTTCCGCAATTGCTCCAGTGCACAAACTGGAAGGAGCCGCACTCAAGAAATGGCGAAAATCGATGGAACGCGTTGTCGGGCAGCAGGTCCTGTTTCTGCTGACACTTCCTTTCTTTCTCGGAATGATGATTTGGCGCGTCGGTCCCGCCGCCTATCCACTCGCGTGCATGTCGTCGGTTGTTTGGTTGATGATGTTTGTTTTGGCCGTCTATTGTGCAAATAAACAGTTGCGACATTGCGTGGAAGTCACAGTTGCAGGCGATGGTCTTCGACTAAAGTCTTTCTGGTTCAATAGAAAAATTCCTTGGGGAGAAATCAAAGACTTCTATTGCGTTGACGATCAAGAACATGTGCTTCAACTCAAAGATGATGAACAATACTTTTTATCAAAGGACCTTACAAATAGCGATTCATTAGTAAGTCAAATTCAAAGCAATGTACCAAAACCAGTCAACAACTATGTCTTCAACACGGCCTCGCCAGAAGAGGTAACACAAGGGCAGAAGGCTGCATTTTTCGCAATCTGGGTTGCTTTAGTATTCTCCTTTCTAACACCTGTACTTGCGAGCAAGTCGATTCTTGCTCCTGCAGCGTTGGCTAATATCGCAACGTCCCTTGCCATTACACTTGGTGCGGTGCTTCTCTATCGCGCATGCGCCAAGTCATTTGTGCACCAAATCAGAGTTGGTGAAGAAGGTCTTGCGCTTTACTGTGATAGTGCAGAAAAACGCCTCCGATGGAACCAAGTAAGAAGCATCGACCGAATCATGTGGATAGTAATCATTCGACACTCGGATGGAGTTTCATTTGTGCCCTTGTTTCACTTCCAGAACACAAAAGAGGTCAAGCGAATAATCAGTGAGCAGCAGGAACGGCTCAAAATCACGATGTCTAGAGATTAGTTCTATGCGAATCTATTTTTGCGGCGGAACAGTTACAACAAGCAAACAATCTCTATCAAATTCATCCATTTGATCTTTCGTGCGCTGCTTTGTGACGACCACAGCAATCTTCGAAGAGTCTCGGGACCAGGAGATCGCTTGTGCATCACCAGGCAATTTCAAAGTCATCTTTTTCGCAGTGGCCGCGACAGTCACTTCCAGATTCTTGCCTGAGATTGCGGCCTTAAACTTTCCATCAGGGCTCGGCATGCCTTCAACAGCACTTTTGCCGTTTTTTGCTGGTTTTGATTCACTTAAGACTTTTCCGGTTTCAACATCAATTATTTTATCGATATCCTTATCGTGAATCAGCAAAGACTTCTCGTCATTGGTCACAACCGTCGGGTGAAATTCTCCGGTTAATTCGACTGGCGTTTTACTCGTGTAGAGTACCGTCGGAGTCTTCTTAGAAATGTTGACTACTTCCCATGTGTATTTATCCGCGAGATGAGTGCCTTCGGTTTGTGCCACTTTTCTGACTGCGATCAAATTTGGGCCATTCCAAAACATTGAGCCAATCAAATCGAAAAGCTTGAAGTGTTTCTCAGGTGACAGAACAATCTCTGACGTTCCCTTAGACAAATCAAAAATACCCGCGCCAACCTGGCCGCCCCATGCACCATTGGTAGCATCACACAATTCATACGCAAGTTTGTCTTCTTTGAGACTTGCGATCGGCGCGTCCAAGTATCCGGAAGATGGGACGACAAGTTCCTTCTTACTTCTCTTCACCACATCATACGCGTACAAGGAATTTCCGGCTTGAGTCTCGGCTAAAACACGGAATCCACTGATTGGCTTCACCTGCCGAATGTAATATATGCTGTCCCCCTTAACCGACGGCTCGGGGTTCCAACCATTGTCGACAACCAACCGCTCTTTTCCATCTTCAGTCACGATAGTTACTTCAGGATCTGCCCATCGCGGCTTCGTCTTTTTGCGATCTGAAATCTCCGCCAGTTCTTTTTCGGAAAGAGATTCAGCCTCATGTCCATCCGGTTCATGAGTTTTTCTGACAACTGCGATGGAAGTAGAGTTTGGAATAAACGCTGGAGAATAGAGCTCTGTGTTTGCATCATCAAGGACGACTTTTGCTTGCAATGCACTACTGGAAATCGCCGGCTGGCTCAAACCAATTGTCACCACTTGCAATACCGCGAAAGACAAAACTATTGAGTGCGCTTTCGGCAGATAGAACTTCACTTGATGTCTCCCTCCAGAATTACTGTGCATTTATTCTTCTCCAGATTCATTGCCATCATCGAATTTGAAGAAACGACGTGCAATCTCTTAAAAATAGGCAACTCGAAATCGATTAGCATGCAATGGGCATCATTATGGTAATCGTGGTTCCCTCACCGGGCTGACTCGAACATGTCATTGTTCCGCCCTGCCCTTCGATGAGCATGTGGCTCAGATACAACCCGAACCCTGATGTATGTCCTGTTCTTTGTTCGAAGCCAGCTGCTCGCATGGGGCTGAAGAGTTTGGAGACTTCCTCCGCACTCATGCCAGATCCTCTATCTACAACCTTTATAAATACGCACTCGGAATCGAAAAACACCGTCACTAAAACGTCTGTTGCATGAACACTTGCTTCGACAGCATTTTGAATCACATTGTGAAAGACGTGAGAAATAACCTTAGGCAATCCGAGAATAGACGGGCATTCTTGTGGACAATCAAGAACTACTCGAACGTGGTGTCTCGACGCCTCCAACTCGCTCATTGATACAGCTTTTTGAACGAGAGGAACAATCGAAACTTTCTCTCCCAATGAATCTGCGAGAAAGTCTGCGCGGAACATCTCCAATAGTGACTCAGCGATCATCATGAATTTTTGGCTTGCCGCTCGAAGCTCGGTGACAAGCTCAAGACACTCTGAATCTAGTCGTTCAGATTGCGGCAAGATATCGAAAAACATTTGCTCCGCAGCCAGATGGTTTTTAATATCGTGAACAATCAATGCTGCAAGCGAGTCACGCTGACGCTGAAGTTTCAACCGTTCCGTAATGTCATTGAAAACTGTGACTCCGCCAATTATTTGATTGTCGTCGTTCATCAGCGGCGCCGCATGAGCTCTAACCCAACGACCCGGAGCCGGAATGTGCGGACTAATTGTATACGCAATCATTTCGTATGGCTTCTTCTCGCGCATTGCCACTACAATTGGTTCTTCATCCGGGGCGACTCGTGTTTTGCCCTCATCCCAAAAGAATCGATAGTTCTTTCTCAACTCTTCACGGCTCATGTCTTCCAACTGCCAGCCAGCGTAGCGCGCCGCAGCCGCGTTTGCCATAACAATCCTCAATTGTTCATCCAGCACAATCATTCCATCTGCAGCAGAATCGAGAATCGTTGCAAGCAAAGACGAACGTATGTCCGATGCATCACCAGACTGTTTCAAGTGGTCCAAATAGCGTTCGTTTCGATCACGCAAGCACTGCGCCATCTCCGAAAGAGCCTTTTGAATCGGTGAAGAAGTTTGATCCACTGTTCGACACACGTGAAATTGTCACTAAGATCAAGTATACGACGCCAATAGGCAGACGGATCGCATCCCTGCCACTCTCTTTACGACTCCCGGATGTCGAATGGCTTGTCTAACGTGCCGTCCTACTGACAGCTACTCAACAGCACCGACTCCCGCGCCCGAGCCCGGAAGTCAACAAAGAAGCCTTCTCACGAAAAAGATGGGGTATCCTAGAGGCATGAAGCTCTGAGCCTACGACTGGCAGCCGTGAACCAAAATCTTTCGAAGAGTGTGAACGAACCGCGGCCGATTGCGGCACGCACGAATATCAGTTTTCTAGCAGCCGTTGCCTCGCTCCTCATTTTCTCGATGGTCGCCGCTTTTTATGTTCGCCACCCGCTCTTTATCGGTGGAGAGACTTCGCTCTATTTGGTCTGTGCCAGGGCTCTCATAAACGGACAGACTCCTTTTGTAGATTTCCTGATTAGCGATTGGCCGACGACTATTGTCACGGCTCTCGTACCCGCAATGATCAATCAATTCTCGCATGTGCCTGCCACGCTTATATTCAATCTTTGCGCGCTCGGAGGGGGGCTAGTTTCCACGACGTTATGCGGCTTTCTTCTCCTTCCACTTAGACATCACCCACAGTGGCAATGCTTTCCGCTTCTCATAATCTCCCTTGCCGCAACAAACGCAATTCTTTTGTATCAAGTTGGGCAGCCGCAATACCTTATGTTTTTCGCACTGGCGCCGTACATTGTGTTGCGTTGGTTGCGTAGTGAGGGCGAGCAACCGAATCAGATAATCGCTGTACTTACCGGTTTATTCGCAGCCTTTGTACTGACGCTCGATCCACTGACAATCGTGGTTCCAGTTGCACTAGAAATCTTCTGGCTCCTCTCAAAATCAAACGAGGCAAAGCGCGGGTTGGCTGCTGAATCACTTAGCTGTATCTTTGGATTCATCCTCATTTACATTGCAATGGCTTTCTTTGCAAACCAAAATCAGATCCAAACTTTCTGGAATGTTTCGCAACCAACAATGGCATGGAATACGCAACACATTGACGTAACTACAGTGGAGCGATTAGCCGCGCCTGACCGCAGAGACATTGTCTTACCAGGAAGCATTCTGTCATTTGTTGCAATGTTGCTCTCACAAAGATGCACATTGCTTTCACCATTCGCGATTGTGTTTTTCTGCGGACTTTTGGTCGCGGCAATCGAACAACAAGGATTGTCTCGCCAATATCTTTTGATGCTGGGAAGCTCTACTACAATTTCAGCACTAATAATTGGAGTTGCGTCCACATGGTTATTTAAACGGGACAAGCTAACAGGCCTAGCAGGGTCGCTAAGTCGCAATAGAACAGCAATGACAGCGCTCCTAGTCCTTCTTCCAGCGAGTGCTTGTTGGTTTATCATTCACAAGCTAGAACAGCGCTCAACAATTGAATCGTGGACAGTAGTCGATCAAATAAACACATCGATAGGCACTGTAACCGGTATCAGAGAGCTAGTCGCGAAATACTCTAACGAAGGCGAACCTATTCTATTTCTTCAAAAACGCTCATTTCCTGCCTTTCCGCTCACACCTCAAGCCAATCGCTCCCCTTGCAATCGCTTCTTTGATTCGGGCTGTATAGCCAGTCTTGCTGATGCACCGGAGGAGTTGCAGCGCAGTGAATCAACTAAGCTTTGTTCATTGCTAAAGCATGACATTTCTGTAAAAAAGCCCGCCCTCATTTTCATAGAAGATGGAACGATGAGAGATAAACTCAAAGAGTCGGGAGTACTGGATTCAATCGAAGTCGAGTATTCAAATGTCGGTTCGTGGCGAGTCGACAGTGTCAATCTTGAGCCCCTAGAATTTTTCGGAACAAGACTTCCAGTCCATGCGTATATTCGCAAGGATCGGCTTTCACCACCATCAGAAGGAAGTCAACCTTGAAATGAAGGATTTTGGTCTAAAGTCTAACTTCTTATGCGCGTACCCAATCGATCGAACGACGGCGCGCCTATGGTGTTTTGTCACGACGGCAGTCGTTGTATTTGTCGTTGGAGTACTTAGTGAAATCGCGATACGCCAACCGCTGAAAATTTCGCCAGATCCAGCATTCTTCATGGCGATTGGGCAATTGATCTTGGAAGGGAAAGTTCCATACGTAGACCTGTTTGACGTTAACCCACCACTAGTACTCTATCTGCACACGATACCAGCAATGGTTGCACGATTCTTACCAATTCCTACATCCGAGAGCTTCAATTTTTTTGTCATTGGCTCATTTGTGCTCAGTACTTTGTTGTCTTCAATAATTTTATGGCGAAGGCGACATCACGCAGAAAGCTTCCTGTTTTGTCCACTCCTAATCGGATTTACGCTTGCGACATTCCTTTTCGGCACCAGGCTAAATGACTTCGGACAGAGAGAGCATCTATTTGTTCTGGCATATCTTCCATTCTTTTTGATTCGATGGTTGAAATGGACGATGCGACCAGTCGCCAGTTTAGAAGCCATTTTTGCGACTGTTCCACTTGCAATCACTGTGCTCCTCAAACCGCACTTTGTATTTGTCGTCTTGTTCACAGAACTCTCAATGTTCCTCCAAACCTTCTTTGCAAAACAAAGAGTTTTCGCTTCGTATCGCAAACCTGAGATTGGTGTACTCCTATCAGCGGCCGCCATTTATGGATTGTACTTTTGCTTCATGCCTGAAGAAGCACGGCACGGCTACTTTGACTTCATCATACCCTCATACTCACTCGGCTATGATGCATTCGTGAGTTCTACACCAACGCTCATTGCAGGGGCACTTCTTCAGTTCAAGTTTTCTGTGTACGTTTGCGTAACTGCGCTCATTGGCGCGCACATATTGCAAGGGCGTTCCACACTCTTGATTCCACTTGCCGGGCTCACCACCGCAAGCTATGCCATTTACATTGTGCAAGGCAACGCTTGGATAAATCGAGCCATTCCATTCTTCACCGGCGGCTTCATGTTGGCGAGTATCGAAATCGGCATACTGCTCTACCTAGTTGCATCCTTTGCCGCAAAGATGTCGATTACATGTCACCGAGTTCTGGCAGCCCTGGTGGGAGTTGCGCTGGTTTCAGCAATAGGGCAGGAACAATCAATTCAGCGGCTTATTTCAAATGATCCACAACCATTCTTGCTATCGCGTATCGGGCTCAAAGGGTCCTGCGCCCACTTCGGTCTTTTGGCTGTCCATGAACCAATTTTGCAAGAGACAACTGAGCACGACACAATTTTGTTCATCTCTCCTTTCATCGCACCTGGTTATCCAACTCTCTTGCAACTGAATCGGCGCCCAGCCTCACGCTATCTGCATGGGATGCTCATTCCCGTGCTTCTGCACGGAATCAAGAGCACTGACAATCGCAAACAAGAGTTCGCGAAGAGCATGCTGGAAAGGGCGACGCGCGAATACAGTGACGACATCAAGAAAAACAAGCCGAAGCTGATTTTCGTGCAAAAGAAGCTCATGGCACCGTTCATCGAAAGTAACCCGGTGATTCTTGATGCTCTGAGTGCCTATGAAAAGACATCCGAAATCGAAGCTCACGATGTCTACCGATTGCGGTAGACAAGCCATTTTTTAACGATTTTGAACTTGGTGGAACTGCACTCGCATTTTTCAGTCTACATATTGCTAATTCTTTAAGACAAGCAGGCTGAACCATGTACGCGAAAACAACACATATAGGAACACTATTGGTCGTGGTGGTTGTTGCTTTGTCATCTTGCAGCAACCAAGCGACGAATCAGACGAGTTCGACAAACACTACTACGGAAAACGTGCAACAAAGATTGGGCGAAGCATTTGAAGAACGGAAGGGAAATACCTTCGGAAGAAAGACTCAGTTCGAGAACTGGGCCACCAATCAGATGAATAAAGCCGAGAATCAGTTTCAAAACCTCGAGCAAGCCTTCGCAAAAATGAACGATTCTGCAGAAAGCAAATGGAACTCAGAGACGAAACCGGAGTTAAAAGCAAAGATGCAGGCAGCAAAGGACAAGATGGCCGAGCTGAAATTGAGCTCCAAACAAGCATGGCCACACGTCTCCAGAGGTTTCGAGAATGCAGTGGAGTCCGTACGTGATGGATTCGACAAAGCATCTACTGAATTCAAAACTGCACAACGAGACAATGCTAAAAAAGGAAAGAACTTGTAAATCTTGAAAAGGCTGGAATTGTTGCAGTGCGCTTCCTAAATAAAAGTATCCTAGAGTAGAGTAGTGGCGACGCTCGACTCGAGGATACATCATGATCAGATTGTCAGAATATCTGCCTAACCTGACACCGGCTTCCCCACAACAACTTAGCGAATTAGCCGACCGCAGCAAGAAAGATTCTCTGATCAAATACGCTTTGAAATCTGAGTTTGCTGAGTGGTACATACACCAAGGTGACCTGCTGATTCCTCACGACATTTGCAACGACATTTCTTTAGTCGTCATGGGCGATGTGATCGTGCATGGTTGTTACGACGACTACGCGTGTCTGCAAACCGGTTCAATCGTTTGTTTTGGCAACATGTGGGCAGAAAACATTTTCTCTTGGGGCGCCATATTCGTAGAAAGGAATTTGTTTGTAGACGGGCTGCTGCACACGGTATACAACGACCACTCATTCGAAGTGGGCGAGACACTATTTGCGCGCGTGGCAATTGTAGATGACAAGGCATCGAACGATCCTCGCCAACAATGCGAGATATATGCAGCCGATCAAGCACTTAACTCGGAAGAATTGGAAGAGGCGGTTACAAAATGCAAAAAGGTAATGCCGCTCCTGATGTGGGATGCCGATTCAGACGAAGACAATGGTCGCCTCCCCGACTTCAACAGAACTCGCGCATTTTATTATCAAGGCGAAAAGCTATTTCTCAAATCACGCCAACCACCTAAGAAAGTTGGGTCAGAAGAAGATTTTGCCGGAAAACTTTTGTCGCGAAAAGATACAAGTGCTGAGCAGTTGGCAGCAATTGCAAAGGATCAGAAGCGGAAGTTCATAGTGGCTGTTCATCCCTCTTGCACGTCAGAGCTGCTGGAAGTATTCGCATCCGACACAGATCAGCGCATCCGCTGGGCAGCAGCAAGCCATCCCAATAGCAGTGAAACTGCACTGGAAAAGCTTTCACTCGATAGTGATGAAACGTTGCGTTTAGCTGTAGCAATGAACCCAGCAACTTCCTCCAGCGTGCTGGATGCCCTTTCGCTCGACCAGTCAGAATTGGTGCGCGGTGCCGTCGCTCACAGGAAAGTACAGAAGGAACATATAGAGATCGTCCTGCCTACGTTAGAAGACTATCGCAAGGATGACGAGCGCACTCGGCGAGCCTACGAACAACAATCGGAAAAAGAACCAGAACCAAATCTTGAAGAGTTAGAAAAGTTGATGTGCGGTCCGGTTGAGAAAAGAAGGGATGTAGCACGGGCAGCAATTGGAAGCGAAGGTCTGTTTGAAATACATCACAAAATTCGCGATGGGGTTCTTGAAAGGTTGATGCTGGATGCGTCACCTAAAGTTAGAGAAATCGCCTCCTGTGCCTGGTTGCAACAAGACTACTACGAAAAAAATGAGCAAAGACTCCTGGATGACGAAGTCAGTGACATCAGATTTGTGCTCGCGTTGCGCACTAGAAGCGCGGGTACACTTCTGCGTTTAGTGAATGATTCAAGTCTCGAAGTGCGCTGTGCTGCACTTATGAATCCAAACGCACCAGAAGAGTTGCTCACTTCGGCAGCGGATCGACTCAATCCATCAAAAGATTCTGAGGAGACCATCGAACTGATGAGCAGTTTCATGCAGAATCTGCTATTGCCGCCTCATCTGATTTCAACACTATACAAGAAGCTACCTGCCGGAATGCTGGCGCGGCACTCAAACTCGCCGATTGATGTAATTGCTAAACAGATCAGTTTGGAGTATGAAAAGATAAATCCCAAACTGTCGAGAGAAATTAGCGTCGCCAACTCAGCAGAAGATTTATTCACTCTGTTCTTGAATTCTAACGTGCCCGAGCTACTAGCAATCGCGGCAGTCAATCGGCACACGCCAAACAACATAATAATGGATCTGCACAAAAAGGCTTCCACCAATGAACCTTTGCGTTGGGCTCTGGCAGCAAATCCATGCCTGCCAGATGAACTGTTTAGAGAGTACGCAAATGATGACGTAAGAGTAAGAATAAACGTCGCATCCAACCCATCATGCCCAACGGACATTCTGCGCAGCCTAGCGAAGAACGACGATATGAATGTAGTAAAACAGGCTGCTCGTTTGAATTTGCAAAAGCTGCACGGCGAAGACACAGACTAGCAATCGAATCGATTCGGTTTATTCTTTGCTCATGGAAACAGCAAACACTTTCGAAACTGTCTAGGTAGCGAAATCTTTCAAATCCATAGATCGTATACTTTGTCGCAGGGAAGAGCGCAGGAGGATCAATGCGGTTTAGAAAAGCGATCAGTCTTTTACTCACGACATTGTGTTTGAGTAATTTCAACGTGGCTTACGCGCAATCGAACAGTTCGCAAGAAATAAGAAAACCAGTGATCAAATCTGCGAAAAGAGTCGAAGTCGAGCCGCTCCCAAAACCTAAGAGCGGTCCCCCATATGCCAAGAAGGGAGCAGGTGTAAAGCTGTTGGAGAAGTACCTCGCAGAGGGAGATCTCGCAAACGGTGAAACGGCGTTGATAGCCGAACTACAACGCCGACCCAAAGACGATCAGACTCGCTTTGGTTTAGGAATGCTTCAATTTCTGAGAGGCATTGAGCATCTGTCGCAGGATTTGTATCGATACGGAATCCGTGACCTTTCTCGTGAAGGATTGAATGTTCCTTTTCTTCGAGTGAGCTTGTCAATGAAAACCAACCCAAGTCCCGAAACGTTGACATACGAAAAATTGCGCAAGGTCTTCGAATCGCTCGTAAATAGCTTTGCACAAGCCGAAACTACTCTTTCAGCAATCAGCGATCCTGATGTAAAACTGCCTGTACATTTCGGCTTGATTAAGATGGATTTGAACGGAGATGGCAAGGTCGGAGATGAGGAAACGCTATGGAGGATTTACCAACACATAGCAAGAGATACTTACACAGAAAAGGAGGCGCAGGAGTTTTACATTGCTTTCGACCGCGGTGACGTGCACTGGTTGCGCGGCTATTGCAATCTGCTCGGTGCGATGTGTAACGTTTATCTCGCCTATGATTCTCGCGAAAGTTTTAATTGCAATGCACATATGTTCTTCTCAAAAGTAGACTCTCCGTATGAGTTTTTGAACTCTGGAAAACCAATCAAGCGATTTGGAGGAAGTGATGTAGATGTGCTCGACATAATCGCATTGATTCACTTGATTCGATGGAAAGTCGCAGAACCAGCAAGAATGCAAACGGCACATCAACAATTGCAAAACATGGTCGCTCAGAGTCGGCAGACCTGGAAATTCATCATGGACGAAAAGGATAACGATCGCGAATGGCTGCCGAATCCGGATCAAGTTGCGGTTATTCCGAATGCGAGAGTAACTGAAGAGATGGTTGTTGCCTGGGGTGATCTCATGGATCTGATTGATAAATTGCTGAAGGGCGAAACGCTCATCGCATTCTGGCGAGACGCTGATGGAAAGGGTGTTAACCTGAAGAAAGTGTTTTTGGAACCACAACCGCTGGATTTGGTACTATGGGTTCAAGGTCCCGCGGCCGAGCCATTCCTCGAAAAGGGGCCAACTACGAAGATCAATACATGGCGCCAACTGCGTGACGCATTCGGCAGTCAGTTTCCTGGTTTCGCCGTCTGGTTCAACTAAGATGAATCGAAACTAACGGCAATGGTATTATTGTCGCTATAGCTGACACGGAGCTCAGCAATGAGCACAAAGCAGATTCCTGTAATTGATATCAAACCTCTCGTTGAAGGCAGCACGCAGACACAGAGAGTGGCGCGCGAGATTCGCGATGCTTGTATGCAAGAAGGCTTTTTCTACGTGGTTGGTCATGGAATCGACACACAACTCCAAATCAGATTGGAGGAGCTGAGTCGCCGATTCTTTGCACAAGACACAGAGTCCAAGATGGCAATTCGAATGTCACTAGGTGGACGAGCCTGGCGAGGTTACTTTCCATTAGGCGACGAACTTACTTCAGGAAAACCAGATCAAAAGGAAGGTATTTACTTCGGAGCTGAACTTTCATCTGACAATCCACTCGTAAGAAACGAAACACCGATACATGGCAAAAACCTGTTTCCCAATATCGATGGATTTCGCGAGACAATACTTGAATACATCGACGCCCAAACACAACTCGGGCACACGCTAATGCGCGGAATTGCAATGAGTCTCGGAGTTGAAGGAACCTACTTTGCAGATCGATTTACAGGAGATCCACTGATTCTGTTTCGGATCTTCAACTATCCATATGTTGAACAGCCCAAAGAGGCCGAGCCACAATGGGGCGTTGGAGAGCACACCGATTACGGTTTGCTCACCATGCTTAAACAAGATGATTGCGGTGGGCTTGAAGTCAAAAGCGAAGGCGGCTGGATAAGCGCTCCTCCAATCGAGAACTCTTTTGTGTGCAACATTGGTGATATGCTCGACAGAATGACGCGCGGATTGTATCGTTCGACGCCGCATCGCGTACGCAATTTAGCAACGAGAGATCGACTATCGTTTCCCTTCTTCTTCGATCCGAACTTTTTTTCAGAAGTAAGACCGATCGAAGGCATTAGCGTCGATTTCAAAGATGATCGGAATGAGCGTTGGGACAAAGACAGCGTGCATGACTGGACAGGCACGTATGGCGATTACTTATTGAAGAAGGTTTCTAAAGTGTTTCCTGAGCTTCGTAAGGAAGTGCTGTCTTAAGTATGTCCGGAGTTTGAGCTACGACTTTCTCGCTTCAGCTTTCTTCCACTTCGGTTCTCTCTTTTCAAGAAATGCCTTAATGCCTTCTTGAGCATCATCAGTAAGCGCACTGTCGACCATGGCCTGTCGTGCAATGTCATAGGCCGCAGGATAGTCGAGGGGCAACTGCTCGTAGTAGGCGCCCTTACCCATGGTTAGTGTGGTATGGCTTGCCGAGGCAATTTGCTTAGCCAAACCCATAGTGGTTGCATCGAGCTGGTCGAGTGCAACAACTAAATTCACCAATCCAAATCTTTCTGCATCACGCGCATTAACAGGCGCGCCTGTAAGCAGCATTTCCATCGCCTTCTTCGGCGCAATAGCGCGGCACAACGCGACCGCGGGAGTCGAACAAAACAGACCTATCTTCACACCCGGAGTGGCAAACGTCGCATTCTCAGAAGCAACTGCCAAGTCGCAACTCGCCACAAGCTGGCAACCAGCTGCAGTGGCAATACCGTGGACCTGCGCAATTACTGGTTGCGGCATTTTTCGAATTGTTTCCATCACATCAACGCACAATGCAAACAACGTTGCATAGTCTTCTTCACTTTGACCAATCAGCTCTCTTAGGTCATGCCCAGAACTGAACACTGTTCCGTTCGCTTTTAAAATGACAACCTGAACATCTTCCTTTTCTGCTATCTCAGAAAGGTTTTCGAGCAACGCCTCCAACATCGCGCGTGAAAGAGCGTTTCTCTTTTCAGGGTGATTCAAGGTCAAGACTGCGACTTCATCAGCAATCTCCAGCAAAACCAGCTGATCCATGATGTTCCTCTCTATCTTTGCTCAACCATAAGTATATGCCATCGACACAAAGAATATAGCCATTTAAAACCTTGGCGGAACGTCAAATACTGGCTCGAAAAATATTGGACCGGCAGCGATGGGCGGTTTGATTCTTCCGTTGATGAAGAACTCGTGCTTCTTCTTCCATTCAGCAGTATCCGGCTCCAATGTTGCCTTATACAGCTTTGCCACGTCTACCGTTTTATCGCTGCGAGCGCCCCATTGATTATCGATGGAGACCTTGCGTGTTTGAGGGTCATATCCTGTTACGCAGACAACGTGCCAAACTCCTCGCTGTCTTGAGAAGTTGCCTCCGGAGTCTGACAAGAATGGGTCGTTTCCTGTGTGCACTCGAATGAACATAGGCATGCTGGCCGTGCCGCTTTTCAGAGCATCTTCCAATTCTTTCGGAGAGGTTACATGAATTGTTCCAATTCCACCATGAACCTTATTTTCGACCACGAAATCTTTCTCCGCCTTACCTGTAATCTGATTAGATATATCCGTTAGATCCGAAACACTTAACGAAGGTCCGCGCTTGTAATCAGTGACTTCGCGAGGCGGATCTATGCTGTAGTCCATCACTCTCTCGCCAGTATCACCAGAGACTCGGCTTCTCTTGCTGGGGATTTGTTCGTATTGGATTTTACCAAACCCTGCGTATTTTCCATCTGGTGTAACAACTCTTCTTTGCCAATGAATGTTCGCAGCAGTAACTTGAAAGACATGACTGGCTGCGCCCCGCTGACCATCGGAAGGTGGATTGTGGCCTGACTCATCGTCAGGTATCAGGCTTCGGCGAGTGGGAGTAATCGTTGTACCATCATCAGTTGTAAAACTACCGGTGGTGGCGACGTCCGCAACGAGCTTTGCAGCCGCATCGGGATTTTTAGTGTATGTTCTAGACTCGACCACTGCCACGTTGCATGTGCCATGCTTGCCTTGATCGACCGACGTTGGTTTCGCTGCGTTTCTGATTATCTGCTGAGCAATTCGCAACCGTTCCTTCTCAGGAAGCACTGCAGTTGCATCCGCTGTCAAAATTCTTGAGACGTTGTGATACACGTCTGCGACTTGACTGTCGCTCACACCGGCAGATGTCGCTCGTGCCTCGAAAGTGTTCATGTCATTAACAACGCGCCGCAAGTCGCGCCCCTTTAGCTGAGAGCTGACTTGCGTTTCAAGCTTCGCACGTTCCTCTTGTTTGTTGCGATCCTGGGTGGCTTCAACCGCGGGACTCTGCAAAGTCTCAACCGGAATCGCAACCTGCGCAAGAAGAAGCTCTGCAGTGTTTTGCTGCGGTCTGAAGTCTAGCTTTGTACCTCTCAAATCAGCAGGGCTCGATGCCATGCCGGTAACCTCGACAAGGTTAAGCCCAGCATTCAGCTGATTTGTCTCGACTGGAGTTGAGACCGGTATGTCCGATTCTCGCGTCATATATTGTCCTGAGAGAGTCTCAGTTATAGTTTCAGGCTTTTGATATTAGATCAATGTGGAAACTACGGCGGCAAGACTGGAGAGGTCTCCGAGCCGTTAGTACGCATAAAAATCCTCAGGAATTTGCTCCGAGCTGCGCCAATCGATCTCTTGTGACTCGACGCCCGGTCCCGCAATGAGACCAACCAACAACTTAAGCAAGTGCTCACAAGCAAATCCCTTCTGAGCGCGACATCGAAACAGATTTTGATCGTATCAACCAATCAAAGATTTCGTCCTCAACAGCTTTAAGCGGCTCAACATCTTCAGACGGGTCAACTCCGCGATCAGTCCAAATCATGCCGTTTCTTTTAGGGCAAAATCCTGGAGGAGACTTGGTTAGCTCGTCATAGGTCGCTTCCTTGAATTTTGTCCGCGTTGTTCGAGCGGCTCCAAATCGAGAACGCCCATTGCAGAAACCTCCAACGAAATTACTTCCAACTTCAGATGAAACAACGATTTTAGTTGTATGGTTTCAAGAATGTGGGAGAATTGGCTTTGATACCTAAAATGCTGAAACTCCCGAAGCCAATTACAATTCCGAGAATGAAACAGCGCTGTAGTCAAATACATTGGACGATTATTTCGTTGCTCTGTTTAGTACTTTTAAGCTGCTTCGAACCAGTTTTTTCCTATGATGTCGAATATTGCGATGTGCACATCGGCGCCGACAAGCTTTTTGCCGTCACAAACACATCGCTGATTCCGGCATTTGATCGCGCCGAACAAATTAGCGATCGCATAGAGCAGATGGTCGTAGATACTTCAGTCGACCCATCGAAATTGCAAGTCAGAACTGGAATTGATGGTGTCCCAGTTATCGTTCTTGATAACAGAGTCGTGTGTGGTGTAACTTCACTGGATGCGGCGTCGACTAATAGAACACAAGAGTCTATTGCGTTCGAGTGGATGGCAAAACTGCAAAAGGGCATTTTGCAAGCTCGAAAGGCACAAGGAATTGCCACTACCTCCAGTGACACTCAACACAGTGCTTCAACCAGCAAAGAAGCCAAGCCGAAAAAATCGAACACGAGTCTAAGCGAGCATGCTGTATTTCTGTTGTTCATAGAGATTGCCATTTTGCTGATGGCATCGCTAATTTGCGGCGAGCTTCTGGTCAGGCTCGGTCAGCCCGCAATCATTGGGCAAATTCTCGCGGGACTTTTGCTTGGGCAAACATTTTTCGGATTGTTATTTCCGGATATCTCCACCCAACTGTTTCCACGCGACGGCTCTCAGTCAAAACTGATCGAAGTTATTTCATGGATTGGAGTATCTTTCCTTTTGCTGCTTACCGGCATGGAAACAGACACATCCATGTTGAAGCGTCAAGGCAAGCCTGCGCTTTACTTAGCCATCCTGGGACTGATCGGACCTCTAGCACTTGGGGCCGGATGCTCGCTTTTTCTACCGGAACGATTGATCGGTGACCCCGCACACCGCATTGCCTTCGCTGTGTTCGTCGGTACAGTGTTTGCAGCATCATCCGTGCCCGTTGTGGCGAAAATCTTGATGGACATGAAGATGCTGAAGATGGATATCGGACAGTTAATCATGTCAACATCTCTGTCGCATGATTTGCTCTGCTGCCTTTTGCTCGCTGTGATTGTTGTACTGTCAGGTGCTGGAGAGCAGGGAGGCAACCCGATCTTAACTGCGATTGTAGGAACAGTATGCTTCCTTGCAGTGCTCTACTTTGGTCGTCCTCTTTTCTTTGGAATTCTTCGTTGGGTAAACGATCACATTGCCACCGCAGATGGTTTGATCACTAGCATGATCGTTCTGCTGTTGGTTTGCGCAGCAACTACGCAAGCACTCGGAGTTCATATTGTTTTAGGTGCATTCGCAGCCGGCTTCATTCTTTCACAGTCACCTGTGATCAACCAAAAAGTTGTCCGCCCACTAGAAATTGTGACTATGGGCTTCTTCGCTCCAATATTTTTCGCGTCTTCCGGACTCAACGTTAATCTCACCTCGCTACTCGATCCACAACTGGCGCTCATTACCATCGCACTCTCATTAGCCGCATTGATTAGTAAATTGGGAGCGTGCCTGTTAGCTGGACGATTGACTGGACTAGGTACGTGGGAATCACTTTCCATCGGCGTCGGCGCGAACGCCAAGGGTTCGCTCGGATTGATTCTTGCAATGCTAGGTTATTCGCTTGAAATTATTTCGATCGACATGCTGGGAATTGTCATTTTTATTGCTCTATTCTCCACTGCAATCTCAGCACCACTAATGAAGTTCACAATTGCGCGAGTGACAGTCACCGACAAAGAAAAAGAACGTATCAAACAAGACGAGCGACAGTCTCGCACCATTCTCGCAACTGTTAGGCGTGTTTTGTGGCCGACGTCTGGAAGAGGTCGAAACACATTTATCGCAAAGCTACTGAACAGTATCGGGCAGAGGCAAGTCATTGAAACCACCGCATTCTGGGTAAACAAAGGCGATTCAAAAACAGAACAACCTCTCACAAGTATTTCTGAAGTAATCGACAAGAAGCACGTAAGTTTGCTGAAGCGAAAGGTGAAATCGGATAAACCGATAGAAGCTATTGCGGAAGAAGCTAATCGTGGCTACGACATGTTGATTATGGCTACGGATGAACCTAAGGCGGATTCCAACTACGTATTCGGACCACTGGTCGACAGCGTCATTCAAGAAACGTCAACGCGCGTCCTTGTCGTTTACGAACCAGATCCAACTGTAGATCGCCAGATTAAGAAGGTCCTAGTTCCTGTAAGTGGAAGCGAGTTGTCGGTAAGCGCAGGGGAGTTTGGAATATCACTTGCGAAATCGCTAAATGCAAAAGTAATTTGCTTGTCAATTGCAGAAGAAGAGGCGAAAGAACTGTATGGAGATCACACTCTAAGTGGACAGAAGATTCAGAATAAGATAGGCGAAGAAATTGAAGGAACACTGAAAGAACTCTCGTCGGCTCTGAATGTTGATTTTGAAGCAGTACTTGTGCAAACGAGTTCTCACCCGGCGCAAGCAACGATTCTCACAGCACAACAACACGACATAGATTTGATTGTTCTTGGCGCTGAACCAAAACTTGGAAAAGCGTTGTTCTTCGGGCACACAATCAACTTCATCCTGAGAAATGCGCCTTGCGCTATCGCAGTGCTCAAGATGCATGGTTGATTACTATTTCGACTTCGTCCTAAACGGCGCTTCGCGAAACGCCTCACCAAAATCCTCGTCCAATTCTTTGCGCGCCTTGCTTGCCAGCTCGTGTTTTCCCAAATGATCTAGTGCATCAGCTCTGGATTTACGAACATCCAGCAAAAACTCATTCTTGGTCAATGCAAAATCATAGGCCTTAAGCGCCTCATCATACTGCTTAAGTTCCATATAGATATTTCCTAGCAGCTCATGAACTCTGCCACCACCATCAGTATCAACCTTAAGGCATGTTTGCACATCAGTCAAAGCTTCCTTATTCCTGTGCATCGCATGATACATTTGCGCGCGTCGCATTCTTTCGACGGCTCTACCAGGATTCAACTTAAGCAACTGACCAAATGCCTTTTCAGCTTTGTCGTACATTTTTAACTTCGCTGCTAAAACCCCAAGATCTGCAAACGTATTTTGCGCTAATGGATTCAAAAGCGCAGCTTGTTCGTAATCCGCAATTGCTTGAGTTGTCTTGCCAATGTTTTTTTGAGCAGTTGCGCGCAAAAAATACGCTTCATTTGTTGGCTTCAGCGCGATTGAACGCGTAGCATCAGCGATGCATGCATCATAATTCAAGTAAGAGCGAAACAACTCGGCACGCAGAAAATACAGTTTCGCGTTCTTTGGATCATCTGCAATGCGACTGTTCATCGCACGCATTTCGCGAGTATTCTCCTCGTTCTCAGCAAACGCTATTAGCGTGCACGAGCAAGAATACACAACGACAAGTATCAAACTGAGGGCAATGTTTCTCATCAGACTGGAGATAGGACGCTACCTATATTCTTCCCAATCCAGCAAAAATGTTTCGATTAGGCGTTTCGACCTAAACTATCGAGCCTCAACCGGCTGTCTTACAGTCAACTGCGGCACGGCCGATCCATCCAAGAAAGTCGACAACTGATCCAGCGTGAATTGCACACCGGAGTAGAAATCGCCGAAGTCTCCATATTTTGCGCTGGCTTCATCGAAGCGCATCTCATAGATCAGCTTTTTGAATACAATCGGGTCATCAGCGTAGAGATCAACACCCCATTCGTAGTTATCGAATCCGATCGAACCGGAAATGACTTGCGTCACCAGCCCGTGGAAAGTTCGACCAATCTTGCCATGATCCAACATCAAACGCTGGCGGTCGGCGTAAGGAAGCATGTACCAATTCACATCTTCTCCGCGCTTCTTATCCATCGGGTAGAAGCACACGTAGCGGCGTTGCGGAATCCGAGCCCATAGCCTGCCTGAGTGATGCGGAACATTCTTTTGCGCTTCAAGGAGCTCATCAAAAGCTTGATTCCACTCTTGAGTGCCAGCCTTGAGATTTCGCTCAGCCAATGTGGCATGAATTTTGGCGGTGGCGTCGTAGAGACCCAATTCCAGGATAGAAACGTATGAACCAAGTGGCCGCAAGTATTCGGCAAGGCGCAGCTTGTCAACAACAGTTTGCGCATGGGCTAAGCCGTCGTAATCCTTGCTGTAATGCGTCAACATAAAATCGGCTTTATGTCCGACCATCTGCGCCAAGCCGACATCAGTGTCGTCGTTCTTCTTCAATGACTCGAGCGTAGAGACTGCCTCATTGGTGATTTCCGACTGTTGCTCTCTCGACAATTGGTCCCAAGACCGGCGGTCGAATGAAAACATGCGATGGAGAATCCACCAGCTATCCAAAGATTCAGGAACGTCAGGATGACGCATAAGCTTGCTCCTTAAAACCGGCGCGCAACCGGCACGACAGTTATAGATGTATCAGATATAGCCTAATGCACATCAGAACAACTAGTCCAAGATGCTAAGCAAGTCTTTGCAATCTAGCACCGCTATCTGGCAGTTGAAACGCCAGCTCGCGCGAAGTGCTCTATCAACTCGACCTCGCGTTTGCGATATGGAGTTCCATCCTTGTGAAAAACATCATGAAACCACACAGTTGGCTGTTCGATCACATACGGGCGCTGCCATGAATCCCAAGGCAGAAATGTTTGACTCTTACCTGCGACCAATCCCCAATTTATCATTGCTACATTATGCTTTTTCGCAAGAGGAAGAATGGTATCAAATACGCTACCAGCGCCGCGTGCCATATACTCGGTGCAAATGAGCGGGCGACGATAACGTTGAAGTTGCAGCACTCTCATTTCGAAATCTTCAGGCCAACTATAGTTGTGAAATGAAATCACATCCGATTCCTCGATCTGAATACGAGCCATCTCACTCATTGTTTCTGTTGAGGACCAATCACCAATCCAAACGCCTGAGGTCAGTGGCTGCGTCGGATGCGATGAGCGCACCCATGCGAAAACTTGCGGAAGTAAATCACGCACGAGTGGTTCTTTACTTTTCAGCTCGACCGTGCCATATGAATTTGCGTTTCCGTTGCATGGTTCATTCCAGACATCCCAAAGCAGGATGCGTTCGTCATCAGCAAAGGCTCCGACAATTCCTTCAACATACGCCTTCAGTCGAGGGTGCTGGTTCTTATCTGCAAGAGCCTCAGCGCCTGGACTCTGAACCCATCCCGAATTGTGCACGCCTGGTATCGGTGGGCGTTGAGGACCGAGCATTGGAGCCGGATCCCAACACGAGTCAAACAAAACAACTATGGTACGAATGTGATGCTTATCTGCAACTGATAGATACTTATCGACTCTCGACTTGAATCCTTCTTTGTCCTGTTGCCATAACAAATCATGCAGGTACACGCGCATACTGTTCATACCGATGGATTCAGCCCAGCCAAGTTCACGGTCTATTTCGTCGGCACTGAAAGTCTCAGCTTGAAACATCTCAAGTTGATTTATTGCGGAACTCGGCAGAAAGTTGGCTCCAATCAGCCATTGCTGCTGCCTATACCAGGCATTTGCTTTGTCTTCGGACCACCTCATTTCGATTCAACCTGGTGCGCGCTCTTTATTTGGGCAAAGTCCTTCTTACTTATGTGTGCATGCACACCTTTGGTTTCATCGACAACTTGAGTGATCTCAAAATCCGCCGCAGCACTCAAGTAAGCCATCGCTGTTGCGTCATCCATGTTCATCTTTTCGTTCAAGAATTTTATCGAAGCTCTCACTGCCTTTTTCATTGCTGCATCAAGCGAAGGATCCAACCCAATTGGAATCCAATAATCGGACGTTTCAGCAAATGGCTCTTTAAGATTCTTGCTTGGAATACTTGGGTCTCCAGCCTTGAGCAAAGTCAATCTAACCTTTGTTCGCAGTGATGCTTCTAATGCAGTCAACGCCACCTCGCCATCACCCTGCGCAAAGTGTGGATCGCCCATGAAAAACATGCCGCCAGGTACTTCAATTGGCAAATACAGAGAAGAACCCACAGTCAGATCTTTGAGATCGAGATTGCCGCCATATGATGAAGGCGGAATTGAATTAACTTTATTTGTGGTGTTGGGGGCAACGCCCATTGTTCCCATGAATGGGTTGAGCGGAAAGGTAATCTCCTTACCGGATTTGTTGCTGACAGTTCCATACAACTTGCCATCAACATCTTTGATAGGAACAAAAGTAAAAACATTACCAAAAAGCTCAGGATGTTCCTTATCTGCGCCGGGTTTTGGACCATCATTTTGTGGAAACTCACCTGGAAGTGCGCCCTTTCCATGCCGATTTCCAACAATTCCGTAAGGTACTCGAGGCAGCAACGAAAGCATATCTACTTTGAGAACATCACCCGGTTGAGCACCCTCAACCGCGATCGGTCCAATGATAATGTGTGGTCCATCAGTCACCATATTGTGTTCGGTGTTCGATGCGCAGATCTCGATGGCATCTTGAAGAACATCAGAAGGTTTAACTCCAAACTTACCGAAGAACTTTACTGGGTCGCGACCTTGATCTTCAACCATTCCTTCCGAGGACAAGTTGTCGAAAGTAAGTTCACTTTTGGATGGAACGGTCAAGATGGCTTTAGAAGTTTTGTTAGGCAGTAAACCCCACTGCATTGTCGTCAGCGTCGCAGGAACATAAAATTGTCCATCTGCTAACTTCTTGGGACTGTCGTGCATTCGCTGCAAAATGGCATTGACACCTTGTCGTGGCTTCGAAGCAGCGGCCTCTTCGTTTTTACTATCTTGTGCAATTGTGCTGCTGCAGACAACGAGTGAACCGATCACTGCTGGTACATAGGAATAGAATCGCTTGTGACAAACAAACTTAAATCTGTGTTGTTTCTGCATAATACCTATCCTTAATCACTCCTGCGGGGGATGCGGGTTGAATTTTTGCGACATTTTGAGATCTCAGATACAAGCTTGTTATGCCCATTTTAATCAGCGTTCACCTGGAGCGGCAACCACAGTTTCCATTGAATTCGATTCGCCACACATCATAGTCCGGAAAGCGCGATCCGCCTAGCAACACAAGCGCATCGATCGCGGTTCCGTCCTTGTTCCACACACCGACAGCTGGTGTGACACCCTCTTTGTACGATTCGGGAAAACCTGGTGTGTTGAAATGCGTCACTTGTCTTAAGCCGGATCCATCACTGTTGATCAGCATAAAGTCCGTCTTTAGTCCAAGAATTTTGTATGAGTTTGGTTTGTCTCGATAGGGAAAAGAACTCATGAGAAAAAGCTTCGCGCCGTCTGGAGAAAACACTCCATGTTCGTCCCACTGCTTTGGTGAGTTCGTCAGATTTCGCAAATTCAACGTATCCACATTTAGAATGTATTGGTCTTGCCCTTGAGCATCAGTCAATCCGATATCGGCGTTAAGAGACACGTCCACGCCATTAGGAGAAAAGGTACCGGGCTCAAGCCAGGTGGCACCAGCTGGCGTGATGTCCTTCACATTCGTGAGCCGCGGCTGACCATCTTGCTCTTCGAAATCGGCAAGTTTCAGCTGCCATTTGCCGAATATAGCCTTGGGAGCCATTCCCAAAGCTTCTGCCCACACACCCCGCTTGCCATCAGGTGTAAACGCCACACCGGTAAAACCTCCCTTTGGGGTCGCTAATTTAAAACATCGCGTGCCATCACTTGTGATGGCATATATATCCATCCAAATTCCACATTCTAACCATCCTTGACGTAATCGTTTCGGTAGCCAAATTTCGTTATAGAACAGTCGCTCTCCCGCGAAAACAATCCAGCGTCCAGATGGATGCCATCCGACCTGCATTTTATTACGTTTTCCGATTGGTCCACCGGGAAGGTCTTTGCACGAAATACAGATTGGCTCGGCGTCATACTTTGCTCCTACATAAATCTGGTAGTCGCCATTTTTGTCTTTCTTATTGATCAGATACTGTTCACCATTTGGCGACCAAATCTTCACGCCGGCATCTTCCAACTTCGTGATCGATTTCACTTCGCAAGGATCGAGTGGGGGTTCAGCTGCAGCCTGCGCAAATGATGGTTCGCGTGCGCTCAACAAGAGAAGAATCGAGAGAAGAAAAATAACGCGAACCAACTGACAGCCCTTTCGGTAACTTTGCAACAAAACAATTATATTCAATTGCCTGAATTGAATACGCGCGTTACGCTTTTCATGGATCACCGAGGAATCCTAAATGCCCTTTCAACTCGTGCGCGATCATGCAACTGGCTTTGAGTTCGCAGCGTTTGCTCCTAATCATTTTGAACCAACTGAAAATACGCCGATCGTGGTCTTTCTTCATGGCTCAGGTGAACGAGGGCATGACCCCGGGCTACCCCTCACCGGAAATGCGCACGTATTTGAAAACTTGCAACTGCCGGCGCCAATCATATTTCCCCAATGTGATTATGAACATCGAGCCTTCTATGGAGATATGGAACAACGAGTTTTCAACTGCATCGAAGCGACTGCAAGCGAGTTTGGGTTTAAACCCAGCAAAGCATTCTTGGTAGGCTATTCCATGGGTGGTTCTAGCATACTTTGGCTAAGCGCCAAGCACCCTCAGACCTTTGACAAAGTTGTATGCATCGCCCCCGGTATCACATGGATGGGCGAACAGGCGCCCCCGAGATTGCCCGCAGAAGACGAAGAACTTTTCACATCTATGTTTGTGGTGAAGGAACGCACAAAAAATATCGCAAAGCACGTGAAGGATGTTCCTATCTGGTTTCTGCAAGGAACAGAAGATGTGCCATGCCCAATTGACGAAACAAGAGCCTTGGTAAACGATTTGCATGATCTCGGATCGAGCCCGATAATGACAGAATTCAACGGCGTAGATCACGCGTCACTTACGATGGCGCTCGAGGAAGATGGACTGTTTCAGTGGCTCTTGTCTCATTGATCAACACAATCACATGAAATCAAAAACGACATCCGAAACACCATCGAGAAAGAAAAAAGAACTCAACGCTTTTGAGCAAGTCTACGAAATCGTTAGGATGATTCCACGCGGAAAAGTCTACACGTACGGAATGATATCAAAGCGCATGAATAGACGATTGAGCGCCGCGGCCGTTGGCTGGGCACTTAACGGGTTGGGTAATGCAAAAGGTGAAAGTGCATACAATTCGGATAATGTTCCATGGCATAGAGTAATCAACTCACAGGGGAAATTAAGCACTCAAGCTGAAACGGGGATGCTTTCAGAAAGGGGACAGCCAGTGAAACTTCAAAGGGTATTGCTCGAAAAAGAGGGCGTCCGTTTCAGGGACGATGAAAGCATTGACCTGAAAAAATATCTCTGGCAGAGCTAACTCGCTTGAGCTATTCGCTCTGCTGTGCCTTTTGCTCAGCTTTCAACAGTTCTTTGCTTGTCGTGAGGGTCATCGTTCCATATTGATGATAGTCGCGATTTGGCAGCAGTCCTATGTCATAGACCCCATCAGCGTCCGCCGCTCGCAGACAGATAGTCATAACATACGTTGATCTTGTGCCGACCTTCCATCCGCCTTCCGGACCAAAGTCGATGTCACCTTTAAACTGAACCGAGACATAGTCATCCCGAACAAAGATCGGACGACCCGCCACATCGAATCTGCCGAATAGATTTTTATTGTCAAACTCGCCTTTCGCACGCCATTCTCCGTTCGCCTCGCGAGTAATCTGCATCTTCACTGAGGCGCCTTGGTTCACCAGAATGTTTCGAACGGTTCCAGAGATTTCAGCGACGGTTGATTTAGCAACGACCGGCGCAGAAGCCTCGTTGGCTGCAACAAGGTCCTTTGATGCGCATTCAGTTGGTACAAAAATCAGAGTGCAAAAGGTTGCAACTGCAATGAGCCATGCTCTCATGTGAACTCCTCCTGAATTGAGCTAACTATTTTAACTCACGAATCGAATCGATCAATGCAGTCCTCAAACAACAAATGTCTCGACGTGGCTCGCGCGACCTTCAGTTTGAAGCAAATCTGCAAATTCTTCGAGTTGAACCTTAGCAACTTCCGCCAGCGAGCCGTTGTTCGGTGCGTAGATGATTCCTGCAACATTGCTTGAGTTCTCTTTGATTTTTCCAGCAATGGAGTCCTTAACCGGGTTGCCCAATGGCGTGTCTGTTTCACCGGCGCACGCACAAATCAACCCAGCCAAGTCAATTTCCTGTGCTGCTGAATTGAAGACATAGCGTTCTCCTTCTCTGCCATACCGCAAAATCAGAGTTTCACCAATGGCGTTTGCATCAAGGAGGCTGATCGGAAGACCGGTTGTGAGCGAAATTAAGTTGTTAATGTCAACGAGATTATTGATCATTGGAAAACGCCCTTCGCGAGCTGCTTGAGCAAGATATTCGCTTGCTGGCTTGTTGCGCCCGCTTGGTTTAAAGCCACCGCCTTTAAGCAAGCTTCGAACCGCTTCTTTTATTTCAGCAGAAGGAAACTCCTGGCTTTTGCGCTCATCAATCAACCGTTCCAACAGTGACTTCAAACTCTCACTGCTTGGTTCAACAACAACGCCGCGCGCTACTACTACTGCCGCTAACAGCCCGCGATCTTGCAATGTGTTCTCTACTTGCACAACAAATTCTCCTTTGAGCGGTAATTATAAAGCGCACATCAAGGTTCAGATCTGATATATCTATACGTTCGAGTCCGATTATTTGCTCAGCCAGTTAGATCCCGCCCGGTCTGACAGATGAGCAGACAGGCGCCCCTCTTTCGAAGTAGGAGTAATTGGAGCATGAAAACCGGAGAAACAGCCGAGAGAACACGGCTAGAAGAATCTCGCGATGATGCACAACCCTGGAAAAAATGGGGGCCATACCTAAGCGAAAGGCAGTGGGGAACAGTCCGCGAAGACTACAGCGACGACGGTGATGCCTGGGCCTATTTTACGCACGATCAGGCACGGTCTCGTGCATATCGCTGGGGCGAGGACGGCATCGCAGGAATCAGCGATGAGCATCAAATCCTTTGCTTTTCCCTTGGCATGTGGAATGGTAAAGATGCCATTCTCAAAGAACGGCTGTTTGGACTGACAAATGCTGAAGGAAACCACGGAGAAGACGTCAAAGAATACTATTTCTACTTGGATAACACGCCCACTCACTCGTACATGAAGTATCTGTACAAGTACTGCCAACAACCTTTTCCATATACCGACTTAATTGAGAGGAACAGAGAGCGCAGTCGCGATGCGTTCGAATACGAACTGATCGACACCGGAGTTTTCGATGACGATGAGTATTTCGATGTTTTCATCGAGTATGCGAAAGCTTCTGTAGATGACATTCTCATCAAGATTAGTGTGTACAACCGGAGCGACAAAGAAGCATCAATTGATCTCTTGCCGACTCTGTTATTCCGAAACACCTGGTGCAGAGAAGATAGCAGCGGCATAAAGCCAGTGATCAAGGCGTCGAAACGATCGGGCTATTCTGCAGCAGTCACGCATCAAACCTACGCTCCGGAAGATCGCAAACTGGACGATTTTTACTTCTCATGCGATCGTGACGTTCCACTTTTGTTCACCGAAAATGAAACAAATAACGCGCGCATCTTTGGAACGCAGAATGCAACAAAGTACGTCAAAGATGGCATCAACGACTTCGTAGTGTCCGGTGATAAAGATGCGGTCAACTTTGAACAAGGAACCAAAGTTTCACCACACTACAAATTGACAATTCCAGCCGGTGGATGCGAAATCGTTCGGCTGCGACTAAGCACCACCGATCACAAAAAACCGATGGAAGATTTCGACGACATCTTCCTAAAACGGAAAGTCGAGGCAGACGAGTTCTATCTGAGCATTGCACCAGAAAAACTGCGAAACGACGAGCAACGGTTCAACGTGTTTCGCCAAGCACTTTCGGGAATGCTCTGGAGCAAGCAATTCTTTCATTACGATGTTCACTTGTGGTTGCAAGAGCACAACGTAACGCCAATGATTCATTGCGATCGCAAAGTGCGAAACAAAGAGTGGTTTCACATCTACAACGACGACATCATATCGATGCCGGACAAATGGGAGTACCCATGGTACGCCGCATGGGATCTAGCGTTTCATACGGCGCCGTTCTATTTGATCGATCCTGACTTCGTCAAATCCCAGCTCGACATGATGCTGCGAAGCAACTACATTCATCCTAACGGCCAGATGCCTGCATACGAATGGAACTTCGGCGACGTAAATCCACCTGTACACGCATTCGCAACTTACAACGCCTACCTTTTCGATCGCGAGCGCAACAATGGCGAAGGTGATTTGGAGTTTCTCAAATATACGTTTTCAAAACTGCTCATCAACTTCACATGGTGGCTTAACCGTAAGGACCCACGAGGGCACAACGTCTTCGAAGGTGGATTCCTTGGCTTGGACAACATTGGCGTTTTCAATCGCAGCAAAGCACTCCCCACAGGTGGACACCTAGAGCAAGCCGATGGCACTGCCTGGATGGTGTTTTTCAGCCAACAGATGCTCAATATCGCAGTCGAGTTAGCGCAACATGTGCCGCTTTACGAACGATTCGCGTTGAAGTTCTTCGAACATACAGTATGGATTGCAGCGGCTATGGATCGACCCGGAGTGCACAGGGACGAACTGTGGAACGAAGAGGATGGATTCTTCTACGACGTCTTAAGGCTACCAGACGGTCAAGCGATGCAATTGAAAGTGCGATCGATGGTCGGACTTCTGCCACTGTGCTCAGTAGTCGTGTTTGAAGACGAATCATTCAGTCATATTCCAACATTCAAAGACCGCGCGATGCGTTTCGTCGAAAGACAAAAGGCAATCTGCAGCAACATGCATCTGCCCATTGAGCAAGGCCATCTTGGCCGTCGAATGCTGGCAGTGTGCGACGAAACTAAATTGCGCAAGATACTCAAACGCGTTTTTGACGAGAACGAGTTTCTTAGCCCGCACGGTATTCGTAGCTTGTCTAAATACCATCAAGACAATCCTTATATTTTCCACTACGGCAATGAGGAGTTTCGCGTCGACTACATTCCGGCTGAATCAAATACCCCCATGTTCGGTGGCAACTCTAACTGGCGTGGTCCGATTTGGTTTCCAGTCAATTACCTCATACTGCGATCACTCTTGATGTACTACTCATATTACGGAGATGACTTCAAGATTGAGTATCCGACAGGTTCTGGAAAAGAACACACACTTTTCGAAATCATCCAAGATTTGATGGAACGTATGATTTCAATCTTCCTTCCAGACAAGCATGGCAAGCGCCCCACATTTGGTGGCTGCGAGAAGTTTCAAAATGATCCACACTGGCGTGACTATATTCTGTTCTACGAATATTTCCACGGCGATAATGGCGCAGGGCTGGGTGCATCACATCAAACCGGGTGGACAGGCGTTGTTGCGATGTTGTTGTACTTCCAAGCAGCAATGACAAAAGAGACATGGCTACAATCAAAAGCACCTATGCGAAAACTCGCAAGCATGGTTTTGCAGAAGTAGCATCCGTCAAAAACTTCAGTTCAAAGACTTGCTTGTTCAGTGCGGTAAAAACGCAAAGTAGCCAACTGCGCAAAGCGCGGCTACGACCACACCAGCAATAGCAATTCTCATCATCTTTGCCTTCTTCTTAGCCGAAGCCACTGCGTCAATCTTCATCTGATGACGTCTCGGAAAAACTTCCAATCGTTCCATAAGCTTCGCTACGGACTCGAATCTATAACTTGGATCTTTCTCCAGACACCTTTCGACAACTTCATCGAGATCCTTCGGTCTGTTGTTATCGAATTTGATATCCGAGATTCTCGGTTGAAGCTTGAGGGCATGCAAGTTTTTGAGTTCACTAGGATTGGTTTCAAGAAATTGCGGTCGACCTGTCAACAAAGCATAGCCAACGCTTCCTATCGTATAGACTTCAGATTTTTCGGTAAACTCCATGTTGCGAGCCACATCACCTGACATGTACATTGCGTCGCGTGCATGTGTAAGTCCTTCGCTTTCTTGAACTTTCGGAAACGCAAAGTCAGTAATTGAAATGGAAGGATCTGAGTTCATGTCATCGACGAAGAGCACGTTGCTCGGTCTGAGATTTCGGTGAAAGATGCTCTGCTTCTGCGCATAAATAAGGGTTTCACAGATACCGATGAGAACTTTTACTGCGACGTCATAGCTTGGTGTTCCAAATAACGAAAGATACTGATCTAAATTGAACGCGTCTTTATACTCGCTAACCGTATACGGTGCATTGCCATTATGGAATCCGAAATCAATGAGTTTGGCAATATTTGCATGCGTGAGTTGTTTGTTCTTTCTAGCTTCACTTTCGAAGGTCGGCTTGAGCTGTAGTCCGACTCTTTTGAAGCACTTTACTGCAACTTTGGTACCACGTTGCTTATCTCTCGCGAGAACCACATTGGCACGTGGTCCCTCGCCAAGAATTCCGATAGGTATGTACTTATCCAACGGAAAGTTGTCTTGCGACATTCCGATTGTGGTGAGATCCAGCGTCACCGGTTCGCGCTCGCCTTGTTTCAAATGTGTTGGAACTTTGACAGGATTCGGCGCTGCACAACAGCAAAGATCTGGACTTTTCCCATTCGCATTCGCAGCCACTCTTTTTTTGCAATCCGCACACACGGCAATGAAGAATTGCGAGTTGGGTGCATATGGACGATCACAGCGACACACAGTGATCCACTGCGTCACTTGCGGCGAGCTAGCATCAGCGAGCGGTCGGAAACAGGTTTGACAACATTCAGGAGCTGAATTTTCCATTTTGGAATTATACATATAGATTGGAGCCCAGCAGCTTGACTAATCCGCCACATTTCGATATTATTGGAAATATGAAATCAAAGAACGCAGTCAACTCCTTAGCAGCATTGGCGCAAGAAACTCGTTTGGAAATTTTTCGCCTATTGGTGAGAAAGGGAACCATCGGAATGGCTGCCGGGGATCTGAGTACCCATTTCGGAATGCCACCAGCTACGATGTCGTTCCACTTGAAAGAGCTCAGCAACGCAGAATTGATCACGTCAAGACGCGAAAGCAGATCGATCATCTATTCGGCGAATTACGAGCACATGCAGCAGCTGCTCGCGTTTCTGATGGAGAACTGCTGCGCAGACAATGGAGGTAAGTGTTTGTGAAAAGGTTCCATGTTCATGTTGCTGTGGCAGATTTAGAACAATCGATAAAGTTTTACTCCACATTTTTCAATGCACATCCAACGGTTAAGAAAGAGGATTACGCCAAGTGGATGCTAGATGATCCTCGAATCAACTTCGCGATCTCCAAAAGAAGCAGGGAGCCAGGATTAGATCATCTTGGAATACAAGTTGAAAACACCGAAGACCTAAAAGAGATTTCGCTGCGACTGAAAGAAGCGCAACAACCGATTTTGGAACAAGAACAGACCACTTGTTGCTACGCACAATCTGATAAGACTTGGGTACACGATCCTCAGGGAATCGCTTGGGAGAGCTTTTACACTATCGGCAGTGCGACCACCTATGGCGAAGATGCGAGATTTGACACCCAAGAAAAATCCTCGTGCTGTGCGGTCACACCTGAAGCCGTACCAGTCTCAATCGAGAAAAATACGAAGGCTTGCTGCTAGTGAAAGTGATCTTCGCATGTGTTCAAAATGCAGGTAGGTCACAAATGGCCGCGGCGTTCTTCAATAAGTTCGCCGATCAGTCCAAAGCAGTTGCAGTCTCAGCTGGCACCAAACCAGCTGCTAAGGTTCATGAGTGCGTCCAGCAGGCCATGAAGCAATCTGGAATCGACCTTGCCGACGCGAAACCGCAGCTCCTTACGCAAGAGCTCACAGCCGATGCTAACTTGCTAGTCACAATGGGATGCGGCGAAACTTGCCCCGTAGCACCGGGGCTCAGAACCGAAGATTGGGCGCTGGAAGATCCCAACGGTAAAACTAATAAGGAAGTCCAATCAATTCGAGACGAGATTAAAACAAGAGTCCTCAGCTTATTAGCTGAGATAGGGGCTCTCAAAAGTTGCGATAGAACTGTGATATCAGTCGATGACAAAACTTTCCTGCAATCTTTCGAAGACTGTTCGCTAGGTGCAACATGTTGGACTCATTCTGCACACGTGCGAATTGGCTGGCTCATCTTAGAGACGTCGGACTCGTTCGAATCTGCCTTAGAGCGCCTGAGAAGAGGCATCATGCGATTCAACTCTACGAAAAATACTATTGGGTATCACGAAACTATCACCGTCGCATTCGCCCGGCTTATCGATTCCAGAAGAATCGATGGCGAGGATTGGAACGCATTTTCAAATCGCAACAAAGAGTTGTTTGACAAGAATTACTTGAGTCGTTTCTACAGCAAGGAAGTTATGGCATCGGAGTCCGCTCGAAACTCATTCGTCGAACCCGATTTGTGCGAACTTCCAAGGGCAAGTTTTTGTGGTTAGGCCCCGCCTCAATCAATCTCCAACACTTTATCGACGTAAGAGCGAGTGAAGCGATCTGGTGACGCAAGGTCAGCGCGAATGCCACCAAGCTTTTTCCCAACATATTCGCCGCCGCTTGATCCAGCCATTGCGCCGATAATAATTGTCGGCGCCAAAGCGCCACCGGAAACTTCGGTTAGAACTCCACCACCTATCACACCCAATCCAGCTCCAACATACGAACCTCCCCGGCCCCATGACTCACGAAGTGCGAATTGATGCTTGTGGAATTCCGAGGTGATACGCACTAAACCAATCGAATCCTGGTTTGCAAGATAGTTGATGCGCCGAACCAAATCAAAGCTATTGTCCGTGCTCCATTCATCTGCAAGGCGGTCAATATCTCTTTGAGAAATCCCACTGTTCTCATCACCTATTTCATCGTCGACTTGTTCTTCTATGTCGTGTGCGTAAAGCGACATCGCATCGAGCGCACTGTAACTAGCATCGGAGCACTCTCTCATATTCGTCTGAATTTCTGCGCTAGTAAGTTGACCATTTCCATCAAAGTCCATTTTGTCTCTGCACATCGCAAACGTCTCGCGCAACACATTTGGATCGAGAGTAATTGCCTTTCGTGAAGCTTCTTTGTCCCACTGCTCCCACTGCGCATCAGTCTCTTTCTTTAGCTGATAGTCGTGCACCCACTCGTCGACTTTGCTGCTCAGGAAATTAGTCGGTTTCTGCGGACCGCGAGATGTTGGTGGTTGAAATGCATCAACAGCCAGTGCTCTTCGACCAGCTTCTGAGTTGTCCGATGTTGGTAAGTCCAGCTCATTTGAAAGAAACTGTTTTTCTGCCATTCTGATGCTCCCGTTTGACCCTTCAGACAATGTAATCATTGAGGGTTACAGACGGGTTACACCGGTCTATTGGTCCTTTGCGAGTTGTCCAACCGTTCCCTTCGTTGCAGCCAAGTAATCTTCCGGCGCAATGATTATCTGAGTTCCCCGAACTCCCGCCGAAATCGAGATTTGATCGAATAAGTAAATGTTCTCATCGACATAGACAGGATAGTCTTTCTTGCACGCAAGTGCAGTGACACCGCCTCGGATGTAGCCTGTGAGCGGTTGCACCTGCTTGAGTGGCGCCAACTCAATGCTGCGATCGCCTGTTAGCTTCGCCAGCGCCTTCAAATCCAATTGCGCATCGCCCGCTACAACCGCAAGACAAACACCGTTCCTATTGCCAATTGCTACAAGCGTCTTGAACACTTGTTCGGGAGGAAATCCAACCTTCAACGCAACAGTCTCGGCACTCAAATCGTCAGGATCGACTTCATACTCACGCAACTCGTATTTGATTTTCAAAGTATCCAGAATTCTCGTTGCATTGGTTTTCATAAGGTTTTGCCTGTCTGACCCTGATAAAATTGTCCACTACATTTTAAATGTCCCCAACCGGTGTACCGTATGAATTTACGTTTCACAAAAATCAGAAAATTTGTTCACACATTAGCATTGTCGCTAATAGCAGCGCTTGGCGCGTCAGTTGCCTGTTTCGCCATCGACAATGGCATTTGCGGTTTCTGGACAACCACAATTTATCGCCCCAACGGAAATATTATCGTCGAGTGGAAAATCGAGCCATCAGGCAACTACACAGTGACTTCGTTCGGACCAGGTGGAAGACAATCCGAAAATGGCCGCATTTCCACTGAAGGAAATCGGTACATGAAAACGACCGCAATCGGACCAGACAACGGAACATTCGAGATCACTAGCCCGAATAGCTTCTCAACGAATGGAAGGTTTGGCTATATTCAATGGACAAGAAAAGGCGCTTTCGGAGCGACTGCAACTCAACCAAACGGTCCAGCGATCGATCAGACCGGCGGCTACAACCCGGAGTTGAATCCGCGCTCTAAGACATGGGAAAAGCTTGGTTTCGGACAAGCCGGCACGACAAAGGACCAAAGCGGTTGGACACAAAATCGTGCACCCGTTGCAAATTTGCAAGGCGCCAATTTGAAGTCCCTCTTATTTTCCAACTTTCCGTTGAAAGGCGGACAAGATGAAGTTGAACAATATGGTCTGCCCGCCCTCGGCAAGGCGGCATCGGGACCAATGCGCAAGCGTGATTTCAGGCTGATTCAGTAAAGATCGCGATTTTTTGGAACATGTAATTTTGAGAGATGAATATGAATGCAATCAAAAATAGTTTCAAATTTACTCTAGCAATCATGGTTTGTGGATTGTTAAGCCCCACTACAATCGCAATTGCACAGAGTAACGTCGAAGACAAGTTGACCGATTGGGTGCGTACAGCGCGCGAAAGCGAGGCACGCGGCGACTTCAATGATGCGGGACAGCAATACTACTCGCTTCTGCGCAACGAGTTCAATATGCAAATTCCTTACGGAATTCAGGTTGCGCTGGGAAGGCGCGCAGCTGCGTGCCTAACCATAGTCGCCCGCAAAGAAATGCAAAATGGGAACCCATACGAAGGTTGGGCGCATTGTGAAGCGCTGAACGTTCTCGAACAAGTATGGCGGCAGATGCAGAAGTTGGAACCGAACAGTCCGACGTGGCCATATTTGATGGCAACGAGGGAGTGTTCGCAAGGTCGGTACGCCGATGCACGACTGCATTTGCAACAATGCGCGAGATCCACTGGCGGACAGGCTTCCGTGCGAGCCAAAGCGGCTGCATTGTTGAAACACATCAATGCATACGCAAATACCGATCAGGCGAGAATGACGGCTGCCGATAAGCTTGCAATGGAGGCGCTGCTTTCAGGACGGTTCATGACGAATATGTCATCGAGCGATTCGTCATCGTCTTCCGGTGGTAGTTGGCAGCCAGATTCGATTTCCGATTCAGAGCGGCGTGCACGCAATGCCGAAAACGCCGGAGACTCAGGTGCCGCATCACGCTTCAGAAGCGGCGGAACTACAGTTCAAGATCACTCACGATACTGGTAATCGAAACTCTTCTCAAGCTAACAATTCCCTGAAAAGCTCCCCGAAAACCTTAGACTAGACTTCTACCATCTCGAAGTCGAGATTGCGATCTACTGAGATGATACCGCTTTCAAACTCACAATCGGAGGATAGTTGATTTTCCACTCTTCAGTCCAGTCGATCTTTACTTCGACACCACTCCTATGACGAATGCCACCATACATTCCATAACGGGATTCGATAGCCGGACAGGCCGCGCGAAACGCTTCATCTTGTAGAAGTTCAGAAGCTGTCTTTGTCTGCCCTACTAAAAGTCGATGAATTTCTTCAAGATCCGAGAGATTCAAATCAATCAATTCATGAACACTCTGCTTTACGTCCTGTATCGTGTCATCGGCAACAACATTTTTTTGAAGAAACGTAGGTGTCGGAAAACGATGTCGCCAACTGCCATCTACTTGCGCATCGGCGCCTAAGATCTTCGCACCGAGCATCATCTTTACCGGTTCGAGAAGGTCATAGTCCGATTGCAAGTCTGAAGATGATTCCGTTGGAGCAATGGAAACCGTATCGTCTCCAAGACAAGCAACTGAGTACTTACGGACACGGGTTCCTAATATCTCTTCACTAAAGATTCTTGCACCAGCGCAAAGCGCGACGAACTCCATTAAAGTGCCCGGCGCAACATCACTTTTAATTGTCAGTTTGGCAAAGCGCTTTTCTTGTGCGGGCGACTCCATGGGTTTCTCCAATTACCTCGCGCGCCTACTGCGAGAGTCCATAACATTACCAGACAAAGCCGCCTTTAATAACTCTGAAATGATTCGAGCCTACCCTGGTGGTTGGATAGCGTTACAGGGGAAAAATCATGGGCGATAAGCAATTGTCGGAACTGCCGAAGATTTCGGCAAAGGCGGAGACATCGCAAGCTGCAGTGTTGGAAGCTTTCGACGCTATGAGAGCGGGACTCGCGACTCCGAAAAGCAACGATGAGAAACTTGGACTCCCCGAGATAAAGATCAAAGATTCACAGCCAACAGCCCCTACGCAAGATCAAATTGAAGATGAGCTCTTGAAGAATCCTGCGATCTTTCATGGTGTTCTTCGTTCATCGTTTCAGAATTGGAACAAGAACTACTGGGGAAATGTGGAGCATTCGGAAGTAACGCGTGTGGCCAATGACCCCGCAACAAATTCTGTTGAGCGCAAAGCCGCTCAGTTAGTCGACAAAAACTTTGATTTGTTCGCAAGACTGTATGGTTCGAAAAAATTAGAGACGGGAGATATAGATGAATTCGCAGCCGCTCTCAAGCTTGACCGGTGTGGCTCGTCTCTCATGGCTGACGCGACGGCAAAAGCTGCGCGGTACGGCATTGGGGTATATGGCTTGTCCAAAATGATGGGCAGCGATCAAGCCGGTTGGAACTCCGCAGTCGGAATAACTAGCTCTGTTTTTGCATCGCTAGTTATGGAAGGGATCCGACAACGCGACAGAGAGAAGATTTCTGCGTTGAATTACTTCAACATTCCCAAGTGCTAGGGAGCCTACTTCGTAGCCGCACGCCGCCGGCGTCCACTTAGAAGATAGATTGCTGCACGCAATTCAATTAACGGATCATCGGATGGCTCAATTCCATCAACGCGCGGGACTGGGTCGAAGATCAAACGTTGTCCGTTAACGTCGTCATCGGGAACGTTCGCAGTCAATTCCACCTTTCCGAATTCAATATGTCGACGATCGGCAGGCCACGTAACAGTAGCGTCGTTTACATCATCGCCTTCATTGGCGATTTCAACGACGATTCGCAACTTGATTGGGCCTTTCGCCAGTCTTTCGTCGATCTCTTCGAATAGAAACTCGCTGCCTCTTTGAGCCACCACAGATGGTTCCAAATATTCGTTGGCACCATCGGGCAAGATTTGGAAACGTCCAAAACAACTAACGCCTTCCTTGTTTATGAACTTGAAAGCGCTGACGGCAAAGAACGACTCTTTTGAGAAACTGCTGGGAACCGGATTGGGGGCATCGAAAAAATGTTTCGCCTTTGGATGAGCAGCCATAAACTGTTCCAACGGGGTCGGGCTAGGCGAATCTTTTCCAGTTGAATTTGCGGCTTTTAGAAAAGCTAGAAACTCCTCGCCGGTTCGTACAGGAAACCCGTTATGCGAATGACCGATGATGTCAGTGTGAACGTGAGGACCCAGATGAAAGCGAACCGCGATTCCGCGTGGGGCAGCGTTCGGGTCTGTATCGCTGACGTTTGGCAGTCCGCCGAAGTTCGAATATCGCACCGTCACATCGGTGGTTGGTGAATTGGCATGCGGCGCGCGCGTGAGCGATGCGGCTTCAGCGGATGGCGTAAACTTTCCCGACAGCAATCGACCCTTGGCATGAACTGGTCTAAACCCAGCGTGCAGACCGAAAAACTTGTCCAGACCGTCGATCAGATCTTTGCTAAGTGTTTCCAAGTTATCCACAGTCGCCATGTTCACTTCTCCTTAGAGGGCAATCTCACGCCATGATAGACGGCGCAAAGAAAGTTTAGTTGTCAGGATCAAAAATTTCCTGAACTAGGTGAATAATAACTGTGGTCCATGGTCGACGTGTTAATCGTTGGCAAGGTGACGGCTGACCGTAACTCAGCCGGATTCACTAATGTTGCACCATCCGCAATACCAAAGCAGTGCAATAGCACCGCAGGAAACAAAGGTACCTAAATATGAATAAACGAGTTAAAAGTGCAGTCGTCATCAACTCCGTCATGTTCTCGATGATTGCACAGAGTGTTCCTGTGTGGGCCCAAGACGCGCCTCGCCCAAACCAGTTTTGGTGGCCGAAGCAATTGGATCTGACGCCACTTCGTCAGCGTTCTGTTGAGTCAACTCCTCTAGGGAAGGATTTCAACTACAAGAAAGAGTTTCAATCACTCGACCTGGTCGCGGTCAAGAAGGATATTGCCGATGTTTTGAAAACATCGCAAGACTGGTGGCCGGCTGATTTTGGCAACTATGGTCCCTTCTTCATTCGTATGTCATGGCATGGCGCAGGCACTTATCGCGTCGCAGACGGTCGCGGAGGCGCAGGCGGCGGGCAGCAAAGATTCGAACCTCTCAACAGCTGGCCTGACAACGCCAACTTAGACAAAGCACGCAGACTGTTGTGGCCAGTCAAAAAGAAGTATGGTCGCAAGCTTTCTTGGGGCGATTTGATGGTTTTGACTGGTAACGTTTCACTTGAAACTATGGGTTTCAAGACTTTCGGATTTGGTGGCGGTCGCACTGACGATTGGGAGCCAGATCTGGTCTTTTGGGGTCCGAGTGGAGAGTGGCTCGCATCTAATCGCGACAAGGCAGGCAAACTCGATAACCCACTGGCAGCAACGCAAATGGGCTTGATCTATGTAAACCCGGAAGGTCCAAACGGCAATCCGGATCCTCTCGCGGCAGCAAAGGATATTCGTGAAGCGTTTGGTCGAATGGCGATGAACGACGAAGAAACAGTCGCTCTCATTGCAGGCGGTCACTCATTCGGCAAGGCGCACGGTGCGGCTGCCGGCACAAACTTGGGTCCAGCGCCTGCTGGTTGCGGAATTGAAGATCAGGGTCTGGGATGGATCAATAAATACGGTACCGGATGTGGTGCAGACACCATCACCAGTGGGCTCGAGGGGGCTTGGACTCGAAGCCCAGCGTCTTTCACCACTGACTATCTCGACAACTTGTTCGCATTCGAGTGGGTTCAAACAAAGAGCCCTGCAGGAGCGACACAATGGACTCCGAAAGATAAAGTCGCACAGGACATAGTTCCTGATGCCCACGACAAAACGAAGAAACATCCTCCAATGATGTTCACAACAGACTTGTCACTTAAGCTTGATCCTGCTTACAGCAAGATCGCAAAACGCTTCCAGGAAAATCCGGAAGAGTTCAAACTTGCATTCGCTAAAGCATGGTTCAAGCTGACTCATAGAGACATGGGACCGCGTTCGCGCTATTTGGGAGCTGAAGTTCCCAAAGAAAGCTTGGTTTGGCAAGATCCGGTTCCTGCAGCCGATTACAAAATGATCGATAACGCCGATGTGTCGGCTCTCAAAGGCAAAATACTTGCGTCAGGATTGACTGTTCCTGAACTGGTGAGAACAGCATGGGCATCTGCCGCAACTTTCCGCGGCACAGACAAACGTGGTGGCGCAAATGGTGCCCGAATTCGATTGGAACCACAAAAGAATTGGGCCGTAAACGATCCTGCGGAACTTGCAAAAGTGCTCAAAAGTCTCGAAACCGTTCAAACCGATTTCAACAAGCAGAGTGAAGGGAAGAAAGTTTCGCTGGCAGATGTAATCGTTCTTGCCGGCGGTGTCGGTGTTGAAGAAGCTGCCAAGAAAGCTGGTTACACCGTGACTGTTCCATTCTCACCTGGACGTACCGATGCAGTGCAAGATCAAACTGACGTGAGTTCTGTTGCATATCTCGAGCCCACTGCCGATGGATTCCGCAACTACTTCAGTAAGGCAGCAGGGAAGTCTCCAACGACGTCATTAGTTGAGCGAGCTGGAATGCTGACTCTCACTGTTCCTGAGATGACTGTGCTACTCGGTGGGTTGCGCGCATTGGATGCTAACGAAGGACACAGTAAACACGGAGTCCTAACGGAAAAGCCTGGCACTTTGACTAACGATTTCTTCGTAAACTTACTCGATATGTCTACGAAGTGGTCTAAGTCCGCATCCTCCGAAGACATTTACGAAGGCAAAGATCGCAAGACGGACAAAGTTAAATGGACCGCAACACCAGTAGATTTGATCTTCGGATCTAACTCGGAGCTGCGGGCTGTTGCCGAAGTCTATGCATGCGACGATGCGAAGGAAAAGTTCGTCAATGACTTTGTCGCAGCATGGGCAAAAGTGATGGATCTCGATCGTTTTGATCTGCGTTGATCAACTAACTCGAAGATCGTTTCAGCCATTTGATTGCTCCAAGCCCTGCCGCTCTACCTGTGCCGAAGCAGGCAGTTAACAGGTATCCTCCTGTTGGAGCTTCCCAGTCAAGCATCTCACCGGCGACGAACACACCGGGCATCGCTTTAAGCATGAGGTGCTCATCTACGGAATCAAAACAGACACCACCGGCGCTACTAATCGCTTCCTCAATTGGTCGCGTGGACCGCACCGTCAACGGTAGTTGCTTTATGAACTTAGCCAAAGTTGACGTATCGGCAATTTGCTCTCGGCTCAGGACTTCGTATAGCAACGCCCTTTTCAATGCGTTATTGCCGAGACAAGTCTGCAGATGGCGAGAAATCGAACGAGAACCACGAGGTCGCGACAGTTGTGCGTTAACACGCGCGGCACTTTGCCCAGGCAGAAGATCGAGCAGAAAGGTCGCTTCGCCCATAGCGTTAATAGTCTCGCGCAGCCTTTTCGAAAACGAGTATATCAAGCTGCCTTCAACACCGTATTCGGTGACGAGCAATTCACCTTCCTTGCATTCAGCAGCTTCGCCCAGTCCTGCAAAAGTGAGTGATACCGCTTTCAGTGGCGTTCCCGCAAACTTCTCGCGCATATGAGCGCTCCACTCAATGTCAAAACCACAGTTGGCACTCTGCCATGGTGCGATGTTTACGCCACGTTCCTTCAACCAGGACACCCAAGTACCAGAAGATCCCAACTGAGGCCAACTAGCGCCACCAAGGGCCAGCACAACCGCATCAGGCTTGATGTTGAATTCGTCACTGCGATTAGCCAAGCGCAATGAGCCATCGGTCTCAAAACCAAGCCATCGATGGCTGAGGTGAAATTGCACACCCGAACTACGAAGTCGATGCACCCAAGTGCGCAATAGAGGCGCCGCTTTCATTTCCTTCGGAAACACTCGTCCGGAAGTTCCAACAAATGTTTCTATTCCGAGTTGATGCACCCAATCACGAAGTGCTTCCGGAGGAAACTCTTCCAAAAACGGTTGCAACTGAGTTTGCCCTTCGCCATACCGCGAGCAGAACGCCTCAAACGGCTCGCTATGAGTAATGTTTAAGCCTCCCAACCCCGCACGTAGAAATTTGCGACCAAGAGTAGGCATTGACTCGTAAACAGAAACGGTTGCTGCACCAGCGCCGACTAGAATCTCGGCAGCCATGAGACCGGCAGGACCGCCGCCAATAACGGCGACTTGCCGATCGCCGAGATCGTTAGAGATGCTGGTCTGTTGAGGAGAATCAAAGGCGGACATTTCTTTTGAGCCGATCGGCAACCATTACAAGGAGAGCCTTAGGATATCATTGGCGCCTGAAAAGTCGGCGGTACAATAATGCGCAGCCTTAGAAACTTAGTAACTGAAGTAACTACCGTGTCACCTATATATACTCCAACCCAGATGGTTGGCGTCTAGCACTACCGAAAGGTTTTTGAATCAAACACGCGCCTGGGTCGAATCTTCGATATGATGCTTAGTAGGTGATGCAAGTTTGCAATCTTCAGTGGGCGGCGGTTGCGAATCCACTCGTAGCTAGGAGTTGTTCGCTTAGTGCCCAAAGGCGTGCGGCATTGTCGGCGTCAACGGCATAGTCAAGCACGCCCGGCTCCATCGTTGTTATGTCCGGCATCTCGAGATTACCGTTTGCGTCATACCGAGCCACCACTAGTGGTGATACTTCATTGTCTTCGCAATAGACACCACCTAACCCGATCAACCTATCATCGGTCGCACACCAGACGCTCGTTGCTGCTCCTTGCGCAACTGTTTTGAACTTTCTGTGCTCGCTCTCTATCACATTGCCTTGTTCATCCATGATGCCCATTGCTTTCCACTCTTCAATGGATAAATGACGTGAAAGATCTGTCTCCAAAATCGCTCCAGGGTGAACGGCGAACACTCGAATACCATCCTCCTTGCCACGTTTGTCTGCCTCCACTGCAAACAGCACGTTGGCTGTTTTCGATTGACCGTAAGCAGAAAACTTTTCGTACTCGCGACGCTCGAAGTTCGGGTCGTCGAAGTGGAATGTTGAAAATCGGTGTCCCCATGAGGCAACAGACACCACTCGTGCGCCGTGCGCCTTAACCAAAGCCGGCCACAGTTGTGTTGTGAGTTGAAAGTGTCCGAGGTGATTGGTTGCAAATTGCAGCTCAAAACCACGTTGATCACGCATCAGAGGACAAGCCATAATGCCTGCGCTGTTAATTAAAATATCCAGCTTTCTTCCGGATTTCAAAAATCGATTGGCAAACGCATCTATTGATGCCGCTTCTAGCAGATTCATATCTTCAATTTCGACATCGATTCCACTTAACGCCGCCGCCGCCTTTTGTTTATCTCGTGCCGGAACAATCACCGTAGCACCTGCATTGCGCAGTATTCGCGCGGTCTCAGTACCGATACCAGAGTATCCGCCGGTAACAATCGCCACCTTGTTTTTGAGATCGACTCCACGTATTACTTCCTCGGCAGTCGATGAAAAACCAAATCCTGAGTTAATGGGTTTCTGCAAACTAGACATATCGCTCTCCTGTGTTTTCGCCTTGCTAAAAACAGTGTATGCTGGAAGAACCGGACTTTGAATACGCAAAAGTCCGAATTACTTGCGCAAAAGTCCGGATATCCCAAAATGCTCGAAGCAGACCCTTTTTCAGGAATTCTCAACTTAGCAAACGCACGAGCCTTGTGTTCGGGCACAATGCACGCGGACGGTCCGTGGGCGTTCCGCATGCCGCCACCAGAAATGCTCAAGTTTCTCGCCATTGCAAAAGGCGAATGCTGGCTAAGCATTGAAGGTTCAGAAGCACCAATCAAGATTTGCGAAGGCGACGCATTCCTATTTATGTCGAACCAGCGCTACGTGCTCTGCAGTGATCTTTCTGCCACGCCAATCGATGTCGACAAAATGGACATTGCCAACACGACGGAAGTAGTAATCGGCACTGGAACAGAGTTTTCGATGGTTGGCTGCCATGTGCACTTGGACCGAACCAACGGCTTTTCAATACTCGATGTCTTGCCGAGCACGATTCATGTAGATGCAAGTTCGCGACAAGCACCAATATTGAGGTGGTTGCTTGACCAGCTCGTGCAAGAACGCGCAAACAAGCTTCCTGGTTCTACGGCTGCGAGTTCTCAAATCGCGCATCTGATGTTCATTCAGATCTTACGCGCGTACTTGGATGATGCAGGCCCACTCCCACCAGGTTGGTTGCGCGCAATGAGCGACACGCGTCTTCTGCCAGCGCTGCAACTAATTCACAACGAGCCTGGACACAACTGGACACTCGTAGAACTTGCACGTGCGTCTGCAATGTCACGAACAACATTTGCAGAACACTTCAAAAACGTGGCCGGTGTTGCACCGTTAACATACTTAACTGAGTGGAGAATGCGCTTAGCTGAGTCCGCACTGCGAAATGAAAATACTTCCATATCTTCTCTTGCGGAAACGTTAGGCTACTCATCGGTAAGCGCCTTCAGCAATGCATTCAAACGCGTGGTCGGAACAGCGCCACAGCGAGTCAAAGGCTCTGCAGCAGTTAGAGTTCCTGCAATTTAGTGAGTTCTTCCACCTCATCGCTACGCCCAAGGTGGTGCAAACATTGAGCCATTGCTTGAACGCAACCAGTGAAAGCAAACTGCAATGGTTTTTTAGAAAGCGAAGTTTTGTACAAACTGACTGCATCCCCCAAGGTTGCCACCGCATTCAAAAAATCGTTCCTTTTGAGGTACAAAGAACCCAAACCATAATAGGCTAGCAACAAGGCAAACTCTGTTTCCTCTGTTCGAGCTGACTTCTTCACGATGGCGATGCTTTGCCTATACGATTCAATTGCCATTTCGTACTGCCCCGAATCTTCTAAATCTGCTGCTTGCTCCAAAAGTTTAGAGGCCTGTGCTAGCTCATCATCGCGTCCTGTCTGAGCTGTCGTCGTCGACATGCCTCGGCTGCTCTCGCTGCCTGCTAACAACTTTTGAAACTCTTCTTCAAGTACTTTCGCCTCATCGCTGCGCCTTTCTCTGTTCAAGAACCAAACATACTTCTCAACTGGCGTCTGTGCCAAATTCGGCGACCACTGGTGGATGTATTGGCGCTGCAAATGAACCGCTTCTCGAAAGTGCTTGTCCGCAGATTCATTGTTGCGCAGTTTGAGTGCGTATACGTCTCGAGCCAGTTCAGCAAGAAGGTCTGCACAATAGCGCGCCTGAGTGACATCAGAGACCATTTCACGTTTGGCATCTTCTATCTTCCGAATCAAAAGCGCCTCTCGATTTGGCAGTGGAACACCTCCGTTTTCCGGCCACTGAAACATTCCTTGACGGGTTTCAAAATCTTCAAGTGCTAAGTCGTGATAGCCAATATATCCTGACGGAAGTTCATAGGCCAGACCGGTTTTCTTCTCGATAACGAGAACGGCGGCACCAAAAGTGGCACCAAGAAGTGATGGCGCAAACACCCAACCGCGCTCACCATCCTTAGTCAATCGAGCGAAAGGATCGTTGTAATATTTTTGCGCAATCTCCCTCGCTTCCTTCTCGTTCATAATCTCCCTAACCAGGAATGCAGCCAAACACTAGACCTTCAATAAATCCTCAATTCGAATCGGCAGGTCTCTTACACGGCATCCGGTAGCATGATAGACGGCATTGGCAATTGCCGGAGCAACGCCTGCCAAGCCAATTTCACCGATACCGCGGGCGCCATAAGAGTTGAGATCAGAATTCGCAATCTCAAGAAAATGAACGTCGATATCGGGAGTATCGGCATGCACCGGCAGAATGTACTCTGCAAAATTGCTGTTGAGCGGTGCGCCCTTGGTGTGCTCATATTGAGCACCTTCGAGCATCGCCATGCCGATTCCCATTACGATTGAGCCTTCGATCTGATTTCTTCCGGCTTTAGGATTGACGATCTTTCCAGCATCGATGACGGAAACAACGCGACTTACACGCAACCGGGCGAGTTCTCTCTGCCACGTTACTTCAACAAACTGTGCACCGTATGAATGCTTAGACTTTTTAGCACGCTCGCCAAACGTTCCTGTAGATGTGCCTTTACCAGAGACTATTTTGAAATTACAGGCGCGCAAAAATTCTTCAAACGGCATTCCGCTTCCATCTGCCTCATTGGCTCTTCGAATTTTGCCTTTTGTGAAAGCAAGCTTTTTGGCATCTGTTCCAGTAAAAGGTGAGTCATATGCTTGCTCTGCTGCTTTGAGCAATGACTCTTTCAATTTCTTCGCCGCTTCAACTACAGCTGGAATCAAAGAGCCGGTGGCCATTGACCCACCGGACCAAGGACCGGGAGGCAACGAGGAATCACCCAATACCACATCGACGCGAGATAGCGGTATGTCCAGTTCTTCTGCGACCATTTGAGCGAGGACTGTGTATGTGCCAGTCCCGATATCTTGCGTAGCGGAGATCACGCGCACAGCTCCGTCGTCTTTCAATTCGACTACAACCTCGGCAGCAACGCGCTCTGCCAACCAGCCCGCACCGGCAACACCCCAGCCAAGCGTCAAGCCGTCTTTCTTCATTGAGCCGACTTTCGGATTGCGTTCATTCCAACCAAACTTTTCAGCTCCGAGTTTGTAGCAATCAACAAGGTTTCGCGAAGCGAAGGGTATACTCAAACCTTCATCTTCTTTCGGCTCATTCATCAATCGCAACTTGATTGGGTCCATGTTGAGTTTGATCGCGAGTTCATCCAGAGCACACTCAGTGGCGAAAAGTCCCGGCACGGCACCTGGACCTCGCATGGATGTGGGCGAACCGACGTTTCGTATGCTCTTGCCGGCGCGAACTTTTACGTTCGGGCACGCGTAAAAATACTTCGTTGCCTCGCCGCAATGTTCGGTGTAGTCATCGAGCACGCCTCGATGGTTGGCGAACTCATGACTAATTGCAACTAGCTTGCCTTTCGAGTCGGCGCCGAGCTTAACACGCTGCTCAATCACCGGACGATGTCCGGCAACCTGAAACACTTGTTTTCGAGAAAGAACGATTTTGATCGGACGGCGCAGATGGCGTGCGATTGTCGCAGCCAAGGCGCTCTGCGACCACGGCCATAACTTGCCACCGAAGCCGGAACCAAGAAACTTTGTAATCACGCGAACATTTTCCGGTTCGACGCCAAGGAATTGAGAGAGAACATTTCGGAAGTTCACGACAGCTTGAGTGGTTTCATACAGCGTAAAGTTAGTGCCATCGAAGGTAGCAACAGATGCATGCAACTCAATCGCGCTGTGAACCTCAACCGGCATGGTATAGGTCACATCAACTTTCTGTGACGACTTCGCATATGCGCTATCGAAATCGCCGCGCTGGTGATCGGTTTTCATTTTCGCGTCAGCGAATAGATTTGAGCTTACACTCGGTGTCTTCTCGTCGTACTCCACTTCAACCGCATCGGCGGCCGCGACAGCTTGTTCATAAGTTTCAGCTACTGCCACCGCTACGAATTGACCGTAGTATCGGACAGTGTTGTCAGCCATGGCCGGGCGCTCTTCATCGGTGATGAGCAGGACATCTTTGAGTGGCGCAATGCGAAAAATCTTCGGCAAATTTTCTTTGCTATAGACTGCCACAACTCCCGGCATTTTTTCAGCGCGGGATCTGTCGACTCGTTTGACCGTGCCATTAGCAATGGTGGCACCAACAGGAACGGCGTAGAGCATGCCGGGTAAGTGGAAATCAGAGGAGTACTTCGCCAAGCCAGTGACTTTCAGCGGCCCCTCGATTCGATTTACGGGCTTTCCAATCACACTGCTATTATTTTCTGCGCTCAATGCATTTTCCTCGTTTATACAATCGATGTTGATACGCTTAACGAATGAACAAGACAACGTTTTGCCAATTCCACCTTAAAGGCGTTTTCTTTCAGCGGACGCGCTTCTTTCAAGAGAGCGTCAGCCGCAGCCTCAAACTCCTTTTTGTCTGCACGACGCCCTTCGAGCATTTTCTCCACGTTACTGGCTCGCCAAGGAATTGTTCCGATTCCACCCATTGCTACTCTCAAATACGCTATTTTGTTCCCACTCATTTGAACGATTACCGCAGCAGACGCAATGGCGAACTCGTAAGAAGCGCGATCGCGCAGCTTCAAGTACATCGAATGCGCATCGGCGGGTAGCGGGTCTATATGAACGTGTGTAATCAGTTCGCCGGGAGCAATAACCGTTTCTATGTGAGGAGTGTCGCCAGGCAAGCGATAGAACTCAGTGATTGGAACCGTGCGAGTACCTTTTTCGCTGCGAATTTCAATTCTGGCGTCAAGAGCCATCATGGCAACATTCATATCTGACGGGTTGGTGGCAATGCAGCTATCGCTCGTGCCGAGAATGGCCATGTTTCTATGGTGCCCTTCGACAGCAGGGCAGCCTGAGCCAGGAACACGCTTGTTGCACGCGAAATCCACGTCCCGGAAATAGGAGCAGCGAGTGCGCTGTAAGAGGTTACCACCTGTGGTGGCGCGATTGCGAAGCTGGGTCGAAGCTCCGGACAATATTGCTTCCGAAAGCACCGCGTAATGAGAGCGAACATATGGGTTATTCGCCAATTCTGTGTTGCGGACGAGCGCGCCGATTTTCAATCCGCCATTGCCCGTCGTCTCGATTTTGCTCAAGTCCACGCCAGTGATATCAAGCAACTTCGAAGGCGTTTCTACGTTCAACTTCATAAGATCGACTAACGTGGTACCACCGGCGATGAAGCGAAATTCAGCAGTATCCTTGTCGGACAAGCTAGATGTTTGTCGCAGAGCAGCATCCAAATCGGCTGCCTTTTTGTAGTCAAAAACTTTCACTAAAATTCTCCAATATCGTGCCGACTAAACTGAAGCCTGAACTTGTTTGATAGCCGCAAGAATGTTGTTGTAAGCACCACATCGACAAATGTTTCCACTCATTGCCTCACGAATCGCGCTATTGCCTTTGGGACAGCCTTCTTTGAGCAAGGCAGTCGCCGACATAATTTGGCCCGCCGTGCAGTATCCACATTGATATGCATCGCAATCGACAAACGCGGACTGCATTGGATGAAGGCGCTCAGGCTCTCCCAAACCTTCTATAGTCGTGATTTCCTGGCCCTCGCACATAATTGCCAGCGTAAGACATGAGTTGACGCGGCGCCCGTCGAGATGCACGGTACAGGCACCACACTGCCCATGATCGCATCCTTTTTTCGTACCAGTGAGTTGAAGATTCTCACGCAAACAATCTAGCAACGTTGTACGCGGATCGATTTTCAAATCCTTTCGAACTTTGTTGACGGTGAAGGAAACCGAAACGGCGCCGGGAATTTCCTTTTGAATTGGGACATCCATTTTGTTCAGCTTTGACTCCTCTTGCGCATACGAAGGGTTGTTGCCGGCGGCGACTGCAGCTCCTGCAAGACCTAGATGTGTAAGAAAACTTCGACGTGTAATCGAATGCTTTTTCCTATTCTCTGGGCCGTCCAAGTGCTCTTCGTCATCAGCCATTGACTGTTCCTCCTACTGACCAACCGGGACTTTTTCATCAATGATTTTCAGGCAGGTCTGCAAATCGCTGCGAGTATCAACATCAAAAGATGCTTCAGAAATATCAACCGACAATGAATCATATTCTGCGATGATTCTCTTAGCACCACGATCGCCGTGAAGAGTCAACAACGTCGAGAACATGCTCTTGCCAAAAATGGCGGGTATTCCTGGTGACGGTGGATCTCCATATCTAGATGCAACGATGGCAGTGTTGGATGTAATGAATTTGTCGACAATCAATTTCAAATGATGTTCGCCAACGAAGGGTTGATCGACGGTTGTAAACAACACGGCATCAAATTCTGCAACTGTCTTGATTGCTGCTCGAATAGACGAAGCAATGCCTTCTTCCCATTGCGCATTTCTTACAATGGTCAGGTCTTCACCGGCAGGAAACGTATCGCTCAGCACTGCTTCAAGTTGCTCAAACATATAACCAATCACAACGAAGACATCTCCAACCCGGCTTTTCTGAGCCACTCGCACGGCGCGATTAATTAGTGCTTCCCCTTCAATACGCACGAGTTGTTTTATGGCGCCTGCTCCCATGCGTTTGCCTTGACCTGCGGCTAAAACAACGACTGCAACTTTACTCATTTTGGTTACCCGTCGCACAAGAAGTCAGTCGGAGTTCTTCCGCTCTCTGGTGAATCGAACCTTTTGTCTTTGATAGCGGTTGACCACTCGCATTGCGGAAAAACGCCAAAAGTTCGCTGCAAATTGATAGTGCAATTTCTTCAGGTGCATCGGCTCCAAGATCCAAACCGATTGGAAATTTGATTCGTTCGGCAGCGTTATCAATCGCAATTTCAGCTAGAAGTTTTTCAGTTCGTCTGCGCGAACCCATTACACCAATATATTCACAGTTGCTCTCAAGAGCACGGACGAGGAATCGTTTGTCGAGTTCAAAACTATGGCTCATGATCACAATCGCGTCGAATCTTTCAGACAAGCAAAAGTTGCTATCGAAATGGTGGATTTTCTCCGACTCAGAAAATCGCTCAAGGTATGAGCGTCGGCTATCAATAATGTGCGGTTCGAATCCAACAGTGCGTGCAATTGCAACAAGTGGTACCACGTCTTCACCGGCACCAAAAATGGCGAGGCGTGTAGATGGCTTGACTAACTCAACAAAGACTCTTGCATCTTCGAAACAATAGCGCTCGCACCGACTTCTCTTTGAGATCCAATTGATACAGTTTTCTGCTACAAACTTCGTGATTGCAGCAGAAGCGCTAGTGCACAAGATATCGCTTGCACTAAAGAGTATCTGCGTGCCTATTGCACTCTGGTCGCTACATTCAAACACTGTAGCGATACCAAGCGTTTGAGACAGTTCCTCGGCTTTTTGAAACGCGTATGGAAATGCCATTTTCGAATGAGCTAACGGTTGCACCAAGATCTTTATAGTTCCATCGCAACCATTGTTCAACCCAAACAACTCATCTGTTTCGTATTCGAGCAACGTTGCTTGCTTCGAGTCAAAAACTTCACTTCCCCTTGCAATGAGGTCGTTCTCAAGGCATCCGCTACTTATAGAACCAGCTTTTCTGCCATCTTCAACGAGAAGAAGATGAGCACCTGCCTGTCGGTAAGCAGAACCTTGAACATCCACAATCGTGGCCAACACCGTCCGTTTACCAGCCTGATGTGCGCTCGCGAGGAGTTCAAGTATCTCTTTGTGTTCTTTCAAGTCGGTTTCCCTTTTCACTGAGAATGGAACCACAAAGAAGCGCATTCGGCCAAGCGTTTAAAGACGAGCAAAAACGGACCCAAGCACAGATAACGCGACCGTTCATTACAGGCGCGCACTTCAACTAAAGGTTAAATACTGGAGCCGCCAGCATGACATCTATCGACTCTTGTGTTACTAAGAAACAGAGACGCAAGAATTATCCTGCGCCTCCTTCCCTTTGCCGTTCTTAACTTGCAATTCTCTTCAAGAGCATGCCAGGATGCAGGCACACTGCGCCAGGTTTGGCGCGTATGCGTCCATAATGGTCGTAAACAATGACGTTCGACCCGGCAGGCTGCTCGCGTGGATCCGTAGACAGCGCGAGGAATTCAAGGGTTGAATTCTTGGAGATTTCAACCTGACATTCTATGTGTCGCTCTTCATTGGGGCCGCCGCGAACGCACCCGGACTTAAAGTTGACGCGAATTCCGTGGTCGCGCATATCTTTTTGAACCTTAGCCATAATTGGAAGTAGCTCGTGACCTCGACCGGCGAACTGGTTCATCGTAGATTTGAGCGTCTCCAAATCACCACTCAAAATACTTTTCTCAATATTTTTGGCAACCCGTTGCTCGCGGTCGTTCAGCTCTCTTTCAGCGCTACCACCGTAAACATCACGTCGCGCAATGCGCTTGGTCAAATCGGAAAGCTCCTCGATGCTCAAATTTGGAAGCAGCGCTTTAGTTGACGCTGATTCAACTTTGCCAGAAAAAAGCGGTTTCTCTTTCAGAGACAACAGATTGTAAGAGGAGATACCATTATCTCTACGATCTTCATGAGCAACTCGGTCGGGACGGGAAGCTTGAGCCTCTTTCATTACAACCTTCCTTATAGAAACGGGACGCCACTTGGTCCACGCTGCAACAATAAGGGCAAAATTAGACTAAATTATGACTACTCGTGGTGAATTGTCGAAACTTCGGTTAACCTATCGGCATGGCTAAAATCCTACTGGTTGATGACGACAACGAGCTAACTTCGATAGTGGCCGAGTCTCTTGCAAAAGAAGGGCACAAGTCGGAAATCAGCCACACAAAATTCGAAGCAGTTGAAACGTTGGCAAACAGCAGTTTCGATCTACTCGTGCTCGACGTGAATTTGCCTGACGGAAGCGGTTTCGATTTGTGCAGAGAGTATCGCGCACGCGGCGGCGCATCGCCGATTATCATGCTCACGGGAATGAGCGACATTCACGACAAAGAACTTGGTTTAGACATTGGCGCAGACGACTATGTAACTAAACCATTTTCAGTGCGTGAACTTGCGGCGAGAATTCGCGCACTTCTGCGCAGACCACCTACATATACTGGTGCCTTTATTGAATCCAGCGGCATCAGGCTTGACTGTGTGAATCGAAAGGCTTTCAAAAACGATCAGCTAGTTCGCCTGCAACCACTCGACTATTCGTTACTGGAGTACTTGATGAAAAATCCCAATCAAGTGTTGACCCAGCAGAACATTCTAGCTCGCGTTTGGGAATCATATACAGAAAGTGGTGTCGAAGCACTCCGAGCCGCAGTAAAACGAATTCGAAAAGAGATTGATGATGAAGGACAAGATTCATTTATAGAAACTATCTATAAAGTCGGTTACGCGTTTCGCCCTCACAAAAAAGGCGAATAAATACCAAGATGCGTTTGTCGCTCATGTACAAAGGACTCCTCCTCGTCAGCATTCCGCTGTGCTTCGAGATAGGAATCTTTTCGCTTTTGCTGTCGCTGCAAAATGATATGGCGCAGGAGTCCGCTCGCATTAACAAGTCGCGCATGATTGGAGACACAGTAAATCGAATCAGTCACCGCGCAATGATTCTCGAAGATGTTTTTCGTAACAGCTCGAATCCGATGGAAGTTGCAAGAAACATTCGTAATGGAATGGCGGATTGGACGATACAGTTCGAACAGCTCGATGACCTCACTCGCGGTGACCCGGCACTGCACTCAATGGTGCTGAAGAGCATCGCTCAGCTCAACGCGGCAAAAGTGGATCTTGAAGAACTGAAAGAACATCTCCTCATGGAGAACTTCACCGGCGACCCTGCTCAGGAAGCACGTAGCTTTGGTCCTCGATTTCGCTATCGATTGCGCATGGTTGTATCGGCCGGATTACTCGAACTTGCAGCCAACAGCGCACGAGAAATCGATACGGATCGAACCACCGCGATGCGTAATCAAATTGTAATGCTGCTCAAAATCGCAGTTGCATTGAGTGCATTGATTGCAGCAATCGGTGCATGGATGTTCAGTCAGCACATGATATCGAGACTGAAAACCGCAGTCAAAAATGCCGACAGACTTGGCGCAAGAAAGCCGCTGCTTAGACCTATCGGTGGCAACGATGAGATCGGTGAACTCGATCTTGCACTGCACAACGCAGCCAACGTAATTTCCAACTTGGAGCAGGCTCGCGAAGAAATTTTTGGGATGGTCAGCCACGACATACGAAATCCACTCTCAACCATCAAGGCAAGCGGAGAGTTGCTAAAGGATAAGCTGGAAGAGAATGACAAAGAACGAAGCAAAGAATTGATTGACGTTATCGACAATAACTGCAACAAGGTGCTTCGCATTAGCAGAGATCTATTAGATCTGCAACGACTGGAGTCGGGCATGCTCACCCTCGAGAAGACATCTACGAATTTGAAAGAATGTCTTCTGTCCGCGGCATCGTCGACAGAAGCAATGCAACGAAGCTACGGAGTTGAGGTCGAACCAGACCTTGCTTCTGTGCATGCAAATGTCGATGAGGGAAGAATAGAACAGGTTGTGACAAACCTGTTGACCAATGCGATCAAATTTTCCCCGCGGAACAGCAAAGTGCAGTTGACACTTTCTGAAACAATGAATCAGCAGATTTGCATCAGAGTGGTGGATCATGGAAACGGAATTCCTGATGATATGAAAACAACGATTTTCGATCGGTTCGCCCAAGTAAATCGAGAAGATTCAAAACGCGGAAGCGGGCTTGGCCTGGCAATTTCGAAAGCACTTATCGAACTTCACGGAGGAAGGATTGGAGTTTCGGATGCGTCACCGACAGGTTGCGAGTTTTGGATCTTACTTCCCAAAGAAGGCAAGCCTTAACATCCTTTTCGCAAAACGCTCCTGTTCTGCGTTTCTTGTTCGATTTTGCAGGAGCTCGCTTTGGCAATACCTCGTAGCATACCGCCAAATACGATGGCAGACAGCCCCGCTTGGTTAGATACTCTTCTGCCTTACTCCGCGATTTGTGATCACGCGGCAAGGTTAACTAAGGGTGAACGTCATACAGATCATGCGCCTCAGAACCTTGCTTATCGAATGCCTCTTTAGAGCAACTGCTAGGTGGTGGCATTGGGCGTAAATTGCGGGTGCAGCGATCATGGCTCTTCTGGCGAATCTTCTGCCAACTCTTCAGCTTGCCTGACAAGCTCTTGGGCTTCCACGAGTCGATTGGACTTTTCCAGTATGTAGGCTCGTATACGCAATGATTCTCGATAAATTTCCTTGTCGGTTTTAGAATTTTCAATCACTTCGATGGCGCATTTGCTCAACTTTTGTGCTCTATCCAGATCTGTGTCTGCACAGATCAGTGCCAAATTGATCTTTGCTATCGCGCAGTCAGAGCTATCTTCTCCATGGACCTTAATGCGCAGAGCAACACATCTTTCCAGTAGGTGCTTGGCTAGATCGTTTTGGCCGTTCATACGATGGAAATCGGAAAGTGAGATCAGGCAGTCGTCCAATACTTGAGGCGATGCTCCCTCGAGTTTCTCGGAAAGACTCAATGATTGGAGGTACAATGCCTCTGCCCTCTTATCTCTTTTTTCTGAGTAAGCATCTGCGACGAAGCGCTTGCTAATAGCAAGTGCTTCCGTACCACCAGGACCTACGGCATGCACCATATCAGCGAGAATGCCAACTGCGCGAACAGCCTCTTCCAGTCGCTCCTGAGCCAAGTACTGTGCCAGTAAGAGAGAATAACTATCTACGAAAACGTCCGAGTAGTTTGGCAGTAGCTGCTTTGATTCCATCAAAAGCTCCATCGCAAGTTCTATAGCTTCTTGTTCGTTACCCATCGACTGGATAAGCTTGGCTTTTCGCGCTCTCAAACGCAGGCAGTCAGCTGATGAGGACCTTATGGCGCGATCGACCAGATTGAGGGCTTCGTCGAACTTCTTCGATTCCTGATAGAGCTGGATTAGGTCTTCAACGCAGCTGGCACATATGAACGGATCGACCGCTTCGGAAAGTTTTATCGTATCCAACAGCAGTTGTTCAGCTTCGTCTCTTTTATTCAGTGACTTTAGTAAGTCTGCTTTCTGTCGATTGAGACCCAATTGTTGCGCAGAAGTAGTACCATCATGCCTAAGACCCTCTAGAGATTTATACAAGCGGGCTAACAACTCTTCGTCTGGATCTTCAGATTTCATCGCCTTCACTTCGATATTCAACAGAAGCGCTATGGTCGCTATGATCTGCGAATGCATCTTGAGGCTTTTGGAGGATATATCGAGTGGAAGCTCGTTAGCCAGCGTCTTCGCTTCCTGGATATCGCCTAGATTTACTAACATTTGTGCGAGTGTGGCCTTGCAGCCAACCACGTCAATATGCCCGTCATCGAAAAAGGCAAGAAATGTTTGCAGCGCGCTTCTTGCCATATCCTTTCGATCCGAATTCAAGTTGGACCGGGCCGGATCAAGGTAGGGCAGAAAAGTGGCATAGAGCAGCTGATAATGGGCATAGGCGGGGTGCACTGTGCCAAAATTCTTGCGTGCGATCTGTTCGATCTGATCAAATAGTCTTGAACTATCTGTAGAACTGGGGGCAAACAACGAGAGACTTGCAGCTTCCCTTAGGTAAGATATTAAGACCGGGTGGTCTTGTCCATACAGGCGTCGTGCCATTTCCAGCGCGTGCTGGCAGAATTCTGCTGCCCGCACCATGTCTTTCCGAGCCAGTGCTATTTGATTGCTGACTAACAATGAGCGTGCGATGAGTCGATGATCTCCGAGTTCTATTCCGAGCAACAGCGCTTCCTCTAAATCGGCCTTCGCTCGTGTTGGCGTCAATCGATGTAACTCTGCTCGCAGTAGTAATGCCTGTATCGTAGCTTCGGCACTTCTATTGCCATTTCTGACGGTACTTAACCATTCGGCACTTGGTACTGCAATGCCCAAAACATCGTCGAAATACAATCGATCTTGCTCATTTGAAAGTTCAGGCTCAGTTGCCAGCAATCTGTCTACTACATCGCTGGCTTTCACCAGTTGCCCAGTGAGCATATACGCAACGGCCAGCCTTTCCCATAATGGTGACGCGAAAAACCTGTGTTCAGAACCAAGAGTCTGTAAGGCATGGATCAGATCGTCTCTTGCATCGCCGGCCCGATCTTGTTCGAGGTTTAGAGTCGCCCGAAGGTATAGAGCAAATACTCGTTGGAGCGAACTAAGCGCACTGTCTTCCTCAGACTTCGTCACTAGGAGCGATTCACGCAGCAGACTAAAAGCGTCTTGAAACTTTGCGCGTGCTAAATATACGATCGCCAGATTGTTGAGCGCATTTGCGAGTCGGTTGTTCGGTGCTGTCTCGTCTCTTGCTCGCCTAACGCTTTCCACAAAAAGCTGCTCTGCCTCTGTGAAACGGCAGCTTTTGTAGAGCGCAATCCCTTCGTCTGTGCAGGTTTTCCACGTTCTCAACAGAAACCGCCCATTTTTTGTAACAGAGAACGAAGTCGGCATTAGATCTCTCTGCTTCTACTATATTTAATACCCACTGAGCAAAGCGAACTGCGTTTTGTTGTCAAACACAGCGCCAGGCTGCGCGCGTTGCCGATTGCATCACTCGTTTTCATTTTTGAGTTTTCTGCATTTCATTTTGAAATCTCCTCGCTACCTCCGGCACCAAATTCGATTGATGAGGTGACTGCACCCTCTCGGACTATAGATCGAGAAAGTTGATGCACCGTCTCCGTCACAAGGTGAAACAAATCCGCATCGGGTGTCATAGCAGGGGATCAAGGCTATCAGCAAAACCATTTGAGCAGCCGATAAGGAACTTCTGAACTCTTTTCTCATCTTTACTGTCACATTACAGAACCAGTAGGATGAAAGAAGCCAGAGCGCTTTTGGAAGCGCTGTGGCTCTTATTTGTTCAAAGGGTCGATATGAATGATTACCGTAAACTGCTTGAAGAGAGCGAAAAATTGCGAACACAGCTTCGTATGCAGCTTGATGATACCGAGCAAAAGCTAAAAGCGCTTCAAATCGCTCTACGCACCATGAACAAACGAGAACAAGCTTTAGACGCACGGGAAGACAAGTTGGATGCAAGAGAAGCACAACTTGACCTGCGCCATGACCGGTTGGATGTTCGCGAAGAGCAGCTTGTAGCACGACAAATGCAACGAGATGAACTCACTGGACGAGAGCGCGCCAACTGGTTTGAGGCAAGCAGAAAGGACGACGGAGACGGACGAGACACAGCGGCTCACTAGTAGGAGCTATCTCGTTATGCCTCTAAAAATGGCGCGTTAGCATTGCGAATAGTCTAATGAACCGCCTCTGGTGCCCATTAACGAGCAATCGGTAACACGGACTTTTCCGAAAGCAATTTACGCATACGCGGAAGCTCCTTCAGCGCGGCCAGTTCGCCCTGTCTGACTGCCTCATCTACATACCTTTTGTCTTTAGAGAGAATTGGAACATTGACCAGCTGCGGACGAATGACGATATCAGCGCCATGGACTTTATCCTCATCGAGCTGCTCGAGGGTAGCGTTCACTACGCGATCAAAGACAGTCTGAAACGATTTGAATTGGTCGGCAGGCACAGGCTTCATATCGCTGTCTACCTCCACTGAAATGACTACTTTAGCGCCGCTGCGCCTTGCTTCGTTAGTAGGCAGATTATTTCTCACCCCTCCGTCAACATACAGTTGGTCGTCTATCGGCACCGGCTGAAGCAGCATAGGAATGGTGGCACTGGCTCTAAGAACGTCGCTGATGCGCCCGGCTGAAAGGACATGCGCTTGACCGTCAATCAGGCTGAAAGCAATTGCCGAAAACGGAATCTCAAGCTGCTTAATGCTCATCTTAGGATCGGGTAGCAAATCGTCGATTAGCTTCCTTAATTTACTGCCGTCCACAAGACCGGCGTAAGGCTTCTCGCGGGCAAGGTACATTAGATCGGTGAGTGGCTTAAGCATAATCCGACACCATAAGAATTGTGGCAGATATGCTTTAACCAGCGAGCCATCGGACATGACACGCTGAACTTTGTCGAGCGGCACGCCGGCACAATAAAGACCGCCAACGACTGCTCCCATGCTGTTGCCAACCACATAATCAATAGGTATACCCTCGCGTTCGAGCACCCGCAATACCCCGATATGAGCAGCGCCACGTACTCCACCACCGCCAAGCGCAAGTGCCACATTTATTTGTTTTCTGCCATCAGCAAGATCTTGTTGATTAGTCAGTTCGGCGCTTGCAAAACAGGGCAGGCAGAACATCTGTAGAGTCAGAAGCACGCATAGAGTGTTCACAAATGTTCGATTCATTTCGATGCCTCCTAACCTGTAAGCCATTTCACACATGCAGTTTAGGGCACCGCAGTTAGTGCCTCGTGGTGGTGGCAACTTCAGAGGCTTGGTCTTTCAGGTTGGGGTGGGTGCTCTTGAATTTAGCTTGCACTAACCCCCAATCGATAGTCAATGTTCCTCCCTGGCTTTTATATTGCTCTTCCCATTTCATCAGCAAATCGAGGGAGGCATGATCGATGTAAGTGACTCGGGAGAAATCAACGTGCAGCTCGGTGTCGGTAGGTAGGGCCTCGAGCTCGTCGGCAAGCTTCGGCAAGCTCAAAAATGTTGCAGCGCCGACAAGGTTCAGGGTTATCTTGCCATCGACGATTGTCTTGTGGATGTCCAGCTTGCAGAAGACATATAGAAGCTTGACGGCGCTCATGGTCACGCCCATAACGACGCCGGTAAACAGATCGGTGACAAGAATGGCCACTGCTGTAACCGCGAAGATAAGCAATTCAGATTTACCAATCTCTGCTATACGTTTTGCTGCACGAATATCTATAAGTCTATAGCCAGTGTAAACAAGAAGCGCAGCCAGTGCCGCCGAAGGTATCTGACGCAGGACGAATGGAAATATGATAGTGAACAACAAAAGCCACGCACCATGGAGAACCGTCGAAGCTTTTGTTCGAGCGCCAGCTTTTACATTTACGGAGCTTCGAACGATGACGCCGGCCACTGGCAGACCACTCACGGCGCCGCATATGGTGTTGCCAATGCCCTGGGCGATCAACTCTCTATCATAATTGCTTTTATGATTCGGCAACATGCGATCTATTGCGTTTGCAGTGAGCAAGGTCTCGGCGCTGCCTACAAGCGCGATGGTGAGCGCCTGTTGAAAAAGCAACAGCCAGCCGACTGTCGCTATCACAGAGACATCGGGTGCTGCAACTGCTGAAAGAAGGTTCTCAGGCAATTGAACACGATTGATTTCGAGATTCATAAAACCGGCAACAACAGTGGAGATTATTACCGCCAGTAGAGTTGGTGGTATTCCTCCACGGAGTTTTTCAATTGGTAATTTTTCCCATACGACAATGATCAAAATAGTAAGAAGTCCAATCAGTGCTGCCGTTTCGTGAGAGCCATCATCGAAAGTGATGACTTTCCAAAGCAATTGAGGAATGGCGATAAGGTTCTCCAGTCCATTACCTTTAGGCTTGTCATCAAGCATTACGTGGAACTGGCTGACGAGAATAAGGAGACCAATTCCGGAGAGCATTCCCTGGACCACTGCAGGAGAAAGCGCTCGAAATACGCGTCCCCAGCGCAAAGTACCAAATACAATCTGCAAAATGCCGGAGAAAAGTACGATTACCCCGAGTGCGCCCGGTCCAAATCTGTTTACGATTTCCCAGACTATAAGAGCGAGACTGACTGTAGGACCGCTGACTTGAAAGGGTGAGCCGGAGATGGTGCCAACGATGAGTCCTCCAACGATGCCGGTTACTAATCCAGAGGCGGGAGGCATGCCTGAGGCGATTGCAACCCCCATACATAAAGGCAGGGCGACAAGAAACACCACAAGAGAAGCGAGTAAGTCCTGACGCAAGTATTCCCGTTTCAAGTCAATCATTGCGTGTCTCCTTCGGTACTAAAAAACGCCAGGAGCAGGGTTCAAATGTGGTCGTCTGCCTGGTCTTTATGAACAAGTAGTACAAGAACCAGATCATGCTCATAACCTCAATCATTCGTTAATAGACTCTCACTACAGAAAGAAAATTACGCAATGCTTAAGAACCGGAATTTTTGCTGTGAGCACGCTACATGTTCAAGTGGAAACAGGATCGATTCTGTCGGGGTTAATAGAAATAGAATCTCTTGAATGGAGGTGGTCCACTGAGTCTAATCTAGAAGACTACTAACACTGCTTACATAGTGATTAAGAGCCTCAGTGTTCCTGAGGCTCTCTTGCTCGGGGGTTTCGATCAGCGAATTAAACGAGTACGACTCAGAAGTGTTTGGGACGCTAACGTGTCGAAATCAATCATGTTTCTGTGTGAGTGGCTCCGCGATCAATTTATAGTGTGGTGGGCGAGTCTGCGCACTATTAAGGAAAGATTGAAAAGCTGGAAGTTAGCTTCTTTGTTTTGCACATTTCAGTTGAGATGTTCATTCCTTATTCTGGAGGTTGCTATGACCAGCAAAAACAAAGTAGTGAGCACGGTACTTACGGCTGCACTTCTTTCCGGCATACTCTGTGTGCCGGCAGTTGCAGCTGAAAGCACTGATACACGACAGAAAATAGAAGTTCATAGTGCTCAGGCAAAGAACCCGCAATCCAACCTCTTTGATCTCAAAACGCGAGTCGACAGGCTGTTTGAGCCTTCTTTTCGCTCCAGTATCCCCTGGTTTGCCGAGCCCTTTGCCTGGCGCATGATGTCCGATATGGACTGGTGGGATAACAAAATGGACCAACTGACTTCGCATTCCATTAATCTTGGCGGATATTTTCCACGCCTGGAGACCAGCGAAGACGAAAAACAGGTAAAAATTTCCGCTGAAGTTCCTGGCATCGATGAGAGCCAGTTAGATGTGACAGTGAATGGTGACATGGTCACAATCAAAGGACAAAAAGAAGATTCAATTCAGCCGCAAGGCAAATCGAAGCGCGCTACGGAAAGACGCTACGGCTCGTTCGAACGAACAGTGAAGCTGCCTTATCAGGTGGACAGCGAAAAGGCAGAAGCCACTTTAAAAAATGGTGTACTGACAGTCGTGGCGCCTAAGTTGCCTAATCAATCTGCTGACGGAAGGAAAATCAGCATACGGCGGGAGTAATTATGCCGCGGTCACACACAAACCGGCGGCTGGCAGTAAACCTGTTCTAGCCTCCTTTGGACAGGCTCAAGCAGCCTGGGAGGCTGCTTAGCCGGCCGCTGGTGCGGCACCGCCGACTAGCTCAAGACTATCGTCATTCAATGAAGACTCAAGCCTAGTGTCATTCTTGAAGTTTAAAATTTTACTGCGGCGATTGCTAATCGCCGTTTTTTTTGGTAGAAAAATAGTTGAGATGAATTCTTCTGACCGGCTTAGCGGTCCGTGGAAATCGGGTGAAAAACAACCAAATAACAACGCACGGTTTTGTGGGACAGAGCCGTCGCATTAACGTAGTTTGTAGGTCGAAAAGGAGGTTGACTTCTATGCGCTACGTCGATGATATGGATTTGGGAGGCGAAATAGTCCTCATTGACGAAGAGAACGTACTATGCCTGGAAACGGCGAAAGACGCAGATAATGCAAATAATGCAGATGACGACGCCATTGATGCCTATCTGCGCCTTTTAAGGAAGCAAAAACTTCTCAGCAAAGACGAAGAGTTACAGCTCGCCCGCGCAGCCAGAGATGGAGATAGCAATGCTGTACTCGAACTAGTTCGACGCAACCTGAGACTGGTAGTGAGCATTGCCAAACAATATAAGAATTACGGACTGAGCCTCGAGGATCTGATCCAGGAAGGCAATCTGGGTCTCATGCGGGCCGCGCAAAAATTCGATCCGGACAAAGGCTGTAGGTTTTGTACTTACGCAACGTTCTGGATCCGTCAGAGCGTCGTCAGAGCGATCGGTGACAAGGTGCGCCTGATAAGGATGCCCAGTCATGTTGAGCAGGAATGGCGCAAGTTGCAAAAGGCTATGAACAATCTGCATGCCAGCCGGGGACGCGTACCGACGGCACAAGAGTTGAGCAACTACTGCAACATGCCTGTGGAGAGGGTTGAGTACGTATTGAACGCTTATAAACAGTGCGTCTCGCTCGATGCACCGCTTGGCGATGAGATAGATGCAACTGTTTCCGATGGTGTTGCAGATAGTGGCAAGAGCGTCGACGAAGAAGTAGCGGAGCTTCTCCTAAGTCTTGATGTCGGCAAGCTTCTAAGCCGTCTCAATTTACGAGAAAGAGAAGTAATAAAACTGCGCTATGGTCTCGACAATCAGAACCGGTGCTTGCCGGTAGATGAGATCGCGAGGATATTGAACGTATCAGCCGAACGAGTGAAACATTTGCAATCAAGGGCTTTGCGCAAAATGCGGCGGCTCGGCGAGGAGCTACAGCTTGATGAGTATCTAGTGAGCTGAGAGAAAATTTGGCTCGCCGGAAGGTGTAGTAACAAGTCCGAGGGAGAAGAGAGGCAGGCTTATGGCCTGCCTCTTCGTCGGGTGAACAAGTTATCTGTTTGAAGAACTAAGCACACTGGCTGTGGTTGTTGTTTGCTTGTGCCGCTCGCGACTTGCTTGGTATGAGAGCCTTCACGTATTCCAACGGCACAGACTTGAGCGGCATTCGCGTTTGGAAGACTTTGGCTCGTCCCAGACATCGCGAAATCACTCGCGCTAGTGATCCTTGGTCATCATTGATCTGCGCGCGGGCATCAGCAAGCTCCTGTTTCGTCCAGGTGTTCAGGATCTCCAGGGTTTTGTCCGCCTCGATACGCACCCAGGCGTTGTCGTCGTCGCGGAGCGATTCAAGCACACTGACAGGAACATTGATGCTCTGTGCCATGAGATGGCGAACCGCGATATCTTCGTCACGCGATACCTTTTCTACGGCCGCAAGTGGTGCGTATCGATTGGTTGCCACCGCTACCCTGACTTCCGGATTGTTATCTTTTGCCAGTTTCATCAGGACCTCAGGTGGTGTTGACTCATTCTCTGCCACTCGAATACGAATCCTTTCACAGCGGCTCGTAGCCAATTTCGCCAGTTTCTCCGGTGGCGTTGTGGTGGCTCCTGCGGCAACATAGAGTTGCAGAAGTCTGTGGCTCAGACGTTTGAAAGGCATAGTCGTGTCACCTCCTGCTCAAGTCTGGAACATACGGTTTCTATACTGAATAAGAACGGTCTATCCACTTGAAATTTAGAAAGTCACGAAAGCGAGCCTACATATTTTCAGAAAATTTTTAGACTTTACGAATCTTTTGTATAGAGCCTGCAGAGCCACTCTTCTCACTCTTCCGCACCGCGATCCAGACGTCGTCGTGAATAAGTGGTGCCTGATTCTTTGTTACGGCTTTTGTAGTTGCATCGGGCATGGAAGCTGTCTGGTAGGGCATCTTACTCACTGCAGCCAGCATGGCAGTCGTGGATGCTCCGGCAGCAAAAACATTTTGAGTCATAAGAAGATTAGAGAGAACAACCAGCGGCAAGCTGATGAGACCTTGATTCTTGCTTGTGAACATGGCGCGCCTCCTTTAAAAGTGGACCCTCCTGGAGAATCGATACCTCTATTTGAGTAGTAGTGCTAACTCAGGCAGTATAAGGAAAATACAGGATAGATTAAGGTCGTTTGCCGCCCGTGCTGACTGGATAGTCGCCTATCTTTACTGTTACAGCTGTCAGTACGCCATTACGCATGACCAACAAATTGAGCGAGTCTCCAGGTTTGTGTTTACGAACAAGCTCCTGTACTTCTTTACTTGTGTCCATAGGCTTGCCGTCGATTTTTTGGATGACATCGCCCTGCATCATTCCGGCTTTGTCTGCCGGACTATCCGGAGATATGCGAGCGACCAGAACTCCTTTGGATTTCTCAGGAAGCCCCAGTGATTTCCTGAGGGGCTCGTCCAAGTCCTGCATGTAGATTCCCAGGTAAGCACGGGCAATTTTGCCGCCTTTTAGCAGCTGTTCGGCCACCTCGTACGCAACATCAATTGGAATCGCAAAGCCAACATTTTGAGCGTCACCCCGTATGGCAGTATTGAGGCCGATCACTTCTCCTTTTATGTTCAGCAGGGGTCCGCCTGAGTTTCCCGGATTGATCGCAGCGTCAGTTTGTATGAGTTCTACGTTGGTGCCAAGTTCATTGAGTGAACGTCCAAGAGCGCTGATAATACCGAAAGTAACGGTATGGTCGAGCCCAAGAGGGCTTCCAATGGCGATCGCCCAGTCGCCGGGTCGCAGGGTTTTGCTGGAGCCGAAACGCGCTGCCGGCAGATTGGTAGCATCGATCTTCACCAGTGCCAAGTCAGTAAAACTATCGCGACCGACTATCTTTCCTTTAAACGTGCGTTTGTCATCCAGAGTTACGTTGATTTCGTCAGCCTGGACGACGTGATTGTTAGTAAGAATGTAGCCGTCGGCTCGATAAATGACACCTGAGCCATTGCCGCGGCTTTCGAAGTTGTGTGGTATTGCTTTACCTTGGAAGGGTTGCATGTCCGGTCCAAAGAAGAATTCAAACTCCTTGAACGGCAAGTTGAAGTGAAATGGTGAATCGGGAACGCTGACATTTTTTCTTGTGTCGATGTTGACGACGCACTTGCTTGCCTGCGAAGCGATATCCGCCACTGTAGTGGTGCCCAGAGCCTGCGGATTGAGAGCAGGAAGAGTGACAGCAGGAGCAGCAGCAGTATCTAACTTATTCGAAGAAGGCCAGAACTGGTGCCCTGCCCAGAGAAATAGCAGTGCACTTAAAGCAACCGCAAGAGCGACAATCAATTTCGTCTGATTAGACTTAAGGTCGAACTTGACTGGATCGCTCATGGGGCTGGCTCCTTGTGCAAATTATCTATTTTCGAATTGAAACGCAAAAAATCCAGCTTTGATACTTATCAAGGAAATTTTTAGAGTCGCCACTTTTCGATCAGTAGAACACTGACTCGTGAGCGTCTGTAGAAATGAGACACTAGCAAGAGTCCGAGGGCATCATTAACAACTTTATTCGCTTGAGCAATTGCGGGCTCAAGACTTAGATGGGCAATTCTGTCGCAGAAAGAACGGATCTAGGCACGGTTACAATAACGGCACCATTAGCAGACTGTTTTCTAATACGAGACAGATCTATTCCGTAAGGCAAATCGACTGTGCGAATAAAGGTCTCTTCGCGCATGCCGTGTGCCGCATGTTCCTTGTGGTGTGCTTTGACGACAAGCTTGGTGCCCGCCATCGACACATTCACATCTTCGGGCTTCAAACCAGCCGTGGACAGCACAATATAGATGTGATCGTTTGATTTCTTATACTCAAAATCTGGTGATGAGGTCAGGAAAAGAGGCGAGGCATCGTGTAAAGATCGCGAGAGCCCGATTGGCTGAAGCGTCTCTTTGACCACTTCATCGAAGATACTGTTGAGTCCAGCAAAGGAACTTGTCGGACAGGTCAAGTCACTAAAACACCGTACACCTGGCCAAAGATTAGTATCGGTAGGCAATTGGCTGTTGAAAGTGATAGTGGGTACCTGTTTTGTCTTCGCCTTAATTTCTGGTAGGAGGCTTCTGGTCGCAAATCCGCTCAAGAAGCCCACCATAAGTGTCAGAGACAAGCATAGAATCGATTGCAATTTCTTGTTGCTCATATCATTGATACCTCCTTTGAGTCGTAGAGGAAATAGAGATCTTTTTGGAACCTTCTTGAATAATTGATTCATGACATAACCTCGCTGTCCCGGGTTCTACTGAACAATTAGCGAAATCTGTCGCAGTCTTTGAAGTCCATAATGAATTGTTAATAGGCGGCGAGTGACACCGCCACCGGTACCGTTTCATGATCAGATCTGCTCTTATGTTCTTTGTCCTTTTTAAAGGCTGAGGGCTAACGCCAAAGCTTGTTCTGCTGTCAGTGCCACCATTGCACGGCTGGGGGAGCTGCACGGATTAAGAATCAGTTAAAAGCAGCTACTTGCCGGCAGTAGTGATCACAATGAAGGAAAAAACTATTCCGACAAAACCTGGTCAATGCGACACTAGGAGGTGAGTCACGTGGTTAACGAATTAAGCCTGTCCACAAAAGTGCGCGAGGATCTGGGCTATGCGTAGTCGGCAACAATTGAGACCACTAGCTTACGGTCTTAAACTGCCATGGGCAGTATACACAGACGGGGAAAGACGCACCGATAGCCATATCCAGAAGGATGTAGCGGATGCCCTCAAGCGCTGTCCAACCTTAAAGAAAGACACTATTGCTGTAACCGTCAAAAATGGCGAAGTACGATTGACCGGAAAGGTGAAGTATTGGGACAACAAGCGACTGGCAGAAGACGCCGCCTGGAGTGTTGGAGGAGTCAATGATGTGAGCAACTCACTGGTGGTTGAAAAACTGTGACTTTGCGCAAAAGCAATACCGAGAGCTGGAGTTTATGGCCCGCTCCTTTTGCGTGCGATGTAAAAAATGTTTATAGCAAGATTAAGGCATCGCCCCGGTTGCACCGATGTCAATACCATTAGGAAAAATATCCTTGTGGAAAATTACAAGTTGATAGCCCTTCAAGGCTGGCTCTCAGCGCGGATCACGGTCATCTTTGCAGGTATGATCATGCAACAAGGCTCTCTAATAGGCGAAAGCAATCAAAAGAACAATTCAGCAGTGGTTCATTATTCATGGGCATTACGTGGGGCAGCGCCAGCGACGGAACAATATCTCAGCGATGCCATTCTTGAGCAATTGCCTCACGGCATTGTTATTGCCGACACTTGCAACCGAGTGGTCAGGGCAAACGAGGCAGCAAGAAGATTGCTTGGTTCTGATTTTGAACTGGAAGTCGGGAAGAAATTACTCGTGCCGCCCGCAGGCGAGATCACTTGTGGTGAGCGTCATTTGCAAGTATCGAAAAACCTTATCGATAATAATGGACTTACTTATAATCTGATTATTCTTACGGACATTACGCCTCTCAAACTGGAGCTAGCCAGGCTCCAGCATCAGTCAATGAGTGATGATCTTACGGGCCTATACAATCGCCGAGGGTTCTTGAGTGTCAGCAGCCATCAGATTGATACGGCGCGCAGGGAAGGACGCAAGCTGTTGCTCATTTTTGCTGATCTGGATGGATTGAAGAAAATCAATGACACACTGGGACACTTGGAAGGAGACCAGGCGATAAAAGACACAGCACACACTTTGAAAACATCGCTACGGACATCGGATGTGGTTGCCCGAGTGGGAGGAGATGAATTCGTTGTTTTAACGACTGTCGCTCAAGGAGAATACGCCGACAATGTAATTGCTCGTCTTAAGGCGCACATTGATTCTTTCAATGAGAAAAATCGGCGCCCTTACAGGCTTTCTATAAGCATTGGCACAGCCGAGTTGGACCCGGAAAGCGATGTCGATTTAATCGAGCTTCTCAACCGCGCCGACTGCCGAATGTACGAGCACAAACGCCGGCGGCGCCTGGCAAGCTGAACTTCTCGAGCCTCAAGCGGATTCAGGCTCGTCCACAACTACAGGCAATTTATCGATGGCGCACTCGGCATGTTCGCAACTGCATTCAGGCAAACCTGTTGCTTGAACTGCCGACTCTAGTTCGCAGTTGGGCGAGCAAAAGTTGTCAGTGCGTTTTACCGGATATGCATTGAGAAATCTCTCAACCAAATCTTTAAGAAAACGTCGAAAAATTACGCTCCGAAAATGGGACTCAATAGAATTCATATCGTGGCAAACACAATTGCATTTTTCCTTAACCGTCAAACGTCAAAAGGAGGACTGAATGGTGGTCACCAGTACATCGACCAAACTAAATTTGAAACCGTTAGCCGATCGCGTAGTGATAAAGAAGCTGCAGGCTGAGGAAAAAACAGCAGGCGGAATTGTCATTCCGGATACCGCCAAAGAGAAGCCGCAGCAAGGCGAAGTTCTCGCTGTCGGACCTGGCAAGACTGGCGAGGATGGCAAGAAACAACCTATGGAATTGAAGCAAGGCGACAAAGTATTGTTCGCCAAATATTCCGGTACTGAAGTCAAAATCGACGGAGTCGAGTACGTAATCCTGGGAGAACGAGACATCTTAGCTGTTATCGGCTAAGGCAGTTTACATTTCGGCTTATCAGATAGGAGGAAACGCCGATGGCAAAACGCGTTGTATATAACGAGTCTGCCCGCCGTTCTCTTGAGCGCGGTGTGGACCACGTAGCAAACACAGTAAAAATCACGCTTGGACCAGCCGGGCGTAACGTGGTTTTGGAAAAGAAATTTGGCTCACCGCAAATCATCAATGATGGCGTAACCATTGCTAAAGAAATCGAACTCGAGGACCATCTTGAGAATGCAGGGGCGCAACTAATCCGCGAGGTCTGCACAAAGACAAACGATCAAGCTGGTGATGGCACAACAACAGCAGCTGTGCTGGCACAGGCTATGATCAAAGAAGGATTGAAGAATGTGGCAGCCGGTGCCAATCCAATGGTACTGCGGCGCGGCATCCAGAAAGCTGTAGACTGTTCAGTAGATGAAATCAAAAAGATAGCCAAGCCCGTAGAATCAAAGACTTCCATCACTCAAGTCGCCACTATCTCAGCTGGCAACGACGAGGCAATAGGCGAGATCATTGCAGAAGCAATGGAAAAGGTTGGCAAAGACGGAGTCATCACGGTCGAAGAGTCGAAGTCGATGACTACCGAACTTGAAGTTGTCGAAGGCATGCAGTTCGACAAAGGCTATATATCTGCTTACTTCATCACTGATCCTGAGAAGATGGAATGCGTATTGGATGAACCATTCGTGCTCTGCGTCGACAAGAAGGTGCATTTGATAAGCGACCTGGTACCAGTCCTTGAGAAAGTAGCCAGAGCCGGAAAATCTCTCCTTCTTATTGCCGAAGATGTGGAAGGAGAAGCGCTTGCAACTCTGGTTGTGAACAACTTGAGAAAAGTACTTGTATGCTGCGCTGTGAAGTCTCCTGGCTTTGGCGACAGGCGCAAAGAGATGCTCAAAGACATATCCATATTGACAGGCGGTCAGGTAATCACAGATGAAGCCGGTATGAAGCTTGAGAGTGTCGACATAAGCATGCTCGGCAAGGCGCGCCGCGTCAGGGTCGACAAAGAAACGACAACAATAGTGGCTGGCAACGAAACCAAAGCTGAAGTGGAAAAACGCGTCGGCTTAATCAAGAGTCAGATTGCAATTTCTGACTCTGATTTCGACAAAGAAAAGCTGCAAGAGCGGCTGGCCAAGCTGTCTGGCGGAGTTGCCGTTATCAAAGTAGGCGCTGCCACAGAAACTGAGCTCAAAGACCGCAAACTCAGAATCGAGGATGCTCTTAATGCAACCCGAGCAGCCGTAGAGGAAGGCTTCGTGCCCGGCGGTGGCACCACCTTGCTTGCAGTTGCTAGACGGCTGGAGAAAGAGAAAGAAAGTCTCCAGGGCGATGAGCGCACAGGTTTTGATATCGTTATGAAGGCGCTTGAAGCCCCTGTGCGTCAGATCGCAGACAATGCCGGACTATCCGGTGAGGTCGTGGTCGAGAAAGTAAGAGAGCAGTCGGATGGGACAGGCTTCAACGCTGCGCGCTTTGAATATGTGAACATGGCTGAATGCGGCATTATCGATCCGGCAAAAGTTGAGCGTTGCGCTCTGCAAAATGCAGCGTCAATTGCCGCCATGTTCCTCACTACCGAGGCGCTAGTTGTTGAGGCCCCGGAAGAGAAAAAGAAGGGGCCGATGATGCCGGCAGGAGCTGACATGGATTATTGATCCATATAGACACGGCACAGGAACAGGC
>CAYZJR010000020.1:56209-76019 GCA_964478655.1 uncultured Candidatus Obscuribacterales bacterium | reverse complement strand
CCCCTTCAGCGATATCGCTCAAACACAGTACAACAGATGTAACCTCCCAACTGTGCACTTCTGCAAGCCCCCTTCAGCGATATCGCTCAAACACAGTACAACAGATGTAACCTCCAGTACTTTTGAACGCGTGAATAACAGGCGGCTTGTCTCTAGTCACCATCAGTACTACTTTCGTCAAACTTGCTGTCTTTAGCGTCCACTTTTTGCGTTCCCGACTGGGCCAGAGGAACTCCCCCCAAAACCAATAACACACCCACAAACTGCTCCACGGACAGTGGCTCGTGAAGGATAAGTGCTGCCGCAACAATTACAACGGGACGTTGCAGCAGAAGTACGATTGATGTTTTCGTGGAACCCAACAAATTAATCGCATACAAAAATGCCACGTTCGCGCATGCCGCTGCTAAGCCCATCCAACCACCGATTTGCCAGGCACCGCCTTGAATTTCGCCGGTCATCGGAAGCAGAACGGACGCCGCAACTACTCCATTGATCAAAAATAAGTATGTCGAAACGAGTGCCGGACTGTATTGCTTCGTGGTGGCTTCCATGGTGACTCGATAAACAGTCGAAATCAGGACAGCGCCTGCCATCAACATAAATCCGAACATTGTTCCATGGAGGTCCTTCCACTCAAGTCCCAGCGCCACTCCTCCAAATGCCATGCAAAATCCCAGCCAAAATTTTGATTTCAATCGATCTCGTCCGAGTGCTTGGTTGCAAATCGCAACGAGCGCAGGAGTGGTTGAAATGATCGTAATTACGAACACTGCCGACAACCGCTGCAGCGCATAAATAACCAATCCGCTATTGGTCAAAAGGAGCGCGGCAAGAAAAAGCATACGCAGAAATCCGAATCCGCCGACCCACTCAAACTTTCTTGTGAGTGGAAAGATGAGCAGCGCACCGACCAAGGTCTTAACGACCAGCAGTTGCATCGGCAAAAGCTGCCAGCCGTAGCCGAGCTTGACTACGATTGGTTCGATCGACGCAGAGACAATAGCGATAGTTACGGCTGTTGCGGCAAAAACGTTAGTATCGCCTTTGCGCACCTAACCTCACGCGTTGATCGCCCTTAGGATTTCAGCATGTGTCATCTTAGACCAGCCAAGCTTCGAAAGCGTTCTGCCCTCTTTGGCGAAGTCTCTTCCAAGCAGCACAGTCGATAGATTTATGATCGAATCGATCATTGGTGTCTTGAGACCTGCCTTTGCGGCGAGTTCCTTCATAGGCACCAAGGATGATGCCACATCCTCATGAATGTATCGATGATCCAGCGTATCCGGTGCTTGGCTGAGACTGTAATTCGGAACAGTCCGCATCGCTTGCAACAGGCTAGACGTGTCGCAGCCGTAATACCTATTCAACAGTTCCTTCATCGGAACAATGTTGGTATCAAACGCCTCAGCAATCAGATGAAACTCCTCTTCCACCCTCTCCATCAACACAATAGTCTTCTCTGTCAGACCATCACGATAGAAAAGGAACCCGCCACCACGATCAATACTGTTCATATTGGCGAGCATGGTGATTGGATGCGCAAGTGCACCGAAGTCAGTAAGCCCGCGCTGAACGACATTTTCGGCCTTGCCCAGGTTCGGGAAGAACGTCCTTATCACGGAGACGGACCTTGCTGTCTCTTCCTGACACCATGACGAGAACAAAGTCCATTCCTTGATGCCACGAATCCATACTGACTCGTCACTCTTAATGCGGCTGGCAAACAGAGAATCTGTTTCCACCAAGATCGGCATGCGGGACATTGGTCTGGGACCAAGCGCCATCTTAAACTCAACGACACCAGCAAACTTACTGGAAAAAAGAATGACCTCGTGTTCGCCAGTCAGATGCGGCGCCAGGCGCATCGCAATCTCACCGTAGGCATCGGTTGTGGTCGCCACAAAAATGGTTTTGGCATTAGCCAATACTGCAGCGACATCAGTCGAAACACCAGCGATTTCAAAGTCTCCGCTGATTCTTCCGGTGGCCGAAATCTGTTTCTTCTCCCCGAGGTTTTTGACCTTCTCCGGCGATCGAACCAAGAACTGCGGAACCATACCCTGGCTCGAAAGGAAACATCCAACCGACAGGGCAGCATTTCCAGCACCGACAATCGCTATTTGTCCAGCCTGGGGTGTCAACACAGATAAAGCGTTCGGTTTAGAAAGTGCCGCAGCGGAGGAATATGCGCTCTCGCCCAGAGCCACAGAATCGGTCGCATCAAATCTCATGGACATCTGCTGAAGACCTCCTACACGTGGCGGTAAGTATATTGCGCCGAATTTTGGTTAGCAACCGCAAAAATACGACGACGAGCGTAGGAGTCCCAGCCCGCTTAATTTCATCCGGCAAGATTTCATCTTCGCGTCGCAACAAAAGAAGGAACTTGCGGTATTTGAGACCGAAACTGAAAATCGACGCCAATCATTGTTATACGCCCCCACGCCGATATCGGTGAAGTATGGGCGGCAAGACCAACGGCAGATCGACAAATTCGGAATTTGAACCGGTCGCCATCTGACCAGCAAAAACGGAACTTCTGCCAGTTGCGGTTGTCAGTCGGTTAAAAGGGACCAGCCATGGGCAAGTTTGTTTTGTAAGGAACTTCAAAGCGTGCAGAGATGCCGCCGAGATCATTTTTGCAAGGCAGACATTCCTTAGATCACCAGATCACCAGATCACCAGCGAGGCAGCCATGAATCAAGAACCATTGCGAACGATATGGATGGCAGTCATGCTTGGAATTCTGATTGCGACAGCCCCGACGTGGATCAATCGCGAGAGCAAGGCAAGCTACGATGCACCTTGGATGTACTCATCGCATCAACAGCAGATGCACTAGTCGCCTTACGAGTCGCCTCGCGACCTCCTTCAAAAGTTTTCTTTCCTAGCTATTTTTGTGAGACGCTTCCATCGAGCGTCTCATAAAATTTATTGCCCTTTATGCCGAATTTATGCGTTCCCCGAACCCTTCACAGCATGGCACTTCCGAGCTCTGCTTTGCCTCGCAAGAAATCAATGTCAAGCACTCCAGTTCGCTCCACTTATTGCGTCGAGCGAAGTTATCGAGAGGCAGTATTCATGCATGTTGACATCAATTCAGATATATGACAGGGTTGTCCTTTATTCTGGAAACAAGAACTTTTGGTATGCCCGAGCAACACGAAGAACAAGACGTAAACGGCTTCAAGATTGCCTTTGAGCTGTTCACACGAGACGCTGGTCGTTTCCTCATGTCGACGGGCGCCACACTTGGCGCGATCGCCATTGGTCTAGCAGCAGTTACGTGGATGTGGTTCGAATGGAAGAAAATGCCACCACCGAAGCCGGCGCCGCAGATCTCAGCCTTGCCACCACCTGTAGCACCAGTGGTTCAGGCACCTCCGGTCGCTCCTAAACCGAAGAGAATCAAGCGTCAGTTCACCGCGCCGAAACGCATCGCGCAAAACACTTCAGCATCGACGTATTCCAATCGATATCGCTACATTCTTTGGCCGGTTGACAATCCACATAACGGACAGATCAACTACGCCGACGGCTATACGACCACTTACAGCTGGAACAAATAGCAAACTATCGATTCAACAACTGCCCGTAAGCTTCTTTGCGTGCCAAAAGGATGTCTGTTGAGGCTTCGGAATTGCGGTTGTAGTTACCGTAAGTAGCTGGAGAAGCTGATTGAGCCTTTCTGTTCAACAATTTTCCGTTAAGGTTTTCTTCGTGATTCTTATACGAAAGTGATGCGGACACATCCTTACCATCGCGATGAACGAATGCGCCAGGTTGAGCCTTTTGGGCTACCGGAAGGGGATGGTATACACCAGGATTTGGTACGTGTGTCGGCTTAATATAGTGAAATTGTCTTTGAATAGGCGGAGCCGAAACCGCTTGTTTGCGAGTCTTTTGCGCTGGTGTTCCTTGCGTATAGCTCACGATAGGTGACCAGTGGAAATGCGCAAGATTGCCGTTGCCGCTGACCAGATTCTGCTCCCAGCCCTTCGTTACGACAGCACCGGTGGTGTATCGAACGCCGGGAATCGGCTGAAACGGCTGTTGTTGGTGTTGAATAGGTTGCATCTGTTGAGCGTTTGCCGCGCCCACTGTCAAAAGACCAAGTACGCCAGCCAGCGTGAGATAACCTGCTAATTTCTTCGTGCTGACCATGTTCTAGTAAGTCCTCCGGATCTTTTTCTTTTACTTTCTTATCCAGAAATTTAGGAGCCCAAAAAGTAAAAGGGCAGCTCTAGGCTTTCCAAGCATCTTGGGAAGCGCTTTTCCGGATAGGTGTGGGAATCGGTATCAAGCCTATAACGCATCACGTGAAATTCGCGTGTATCGATATCAGGCTAACCGAGCATCCACTGCGCTCCGAGCGCTTCCATAGACGCGGGTGAGATGCCGAACTTGGCTTCCCTCAAAGGGTTTACCTAAAAGGGTTTAGCCAAAGCAACTGCCGCCTCGCTGGAGCTAACCGTTAGAGCCACTGCGCCCTGAAATTCTGGTTGAAAGTTGATAGTAAGTTCGTCTTTAGAAACCGAGATGGACAGGGTGTTTGGGGTGGTTAGGGTTAGGTTCATTTTTGTGCGCCTCCAGTGGGGGAAGTACGACGCTCACGAGTGTTAGTATCGGCAGCAACTGTGAACTTTTGGTACCTCGCAAAATCGGCTCAAAAATCTCGCAGGACAAAGCCTGTGGGTGTTCCAGTGCAAACCAGGCAGCTTTCATGATCAACTACACTAGGGAAACATTAAATGGTTCCATCTACAATACATCGAGCTGTTCAACCGCATAGAAAATCATGGACAAAAAGTTTGCCGCAATTATCACTGGTGCATCTTCGGGTATCGGAAAGGCGCTAGCAGTGCGTCTGGCAAAAAACCACCAGGCACGAATCGTGATCAATGCGCGTTCCAAAGACGCTCTTGAGGAAACCGGCAGACTCATCGAACATGTCGGCGGACAAGCGGTGTGTGTGGTCGGCGACATGAGCGATCAGTCAATGCCCAAGCGGCTTGTCGAGACATGCATGTCCAACTTCGAGCAGATAGATCTGCTGGTAAACAATGCAGGTTTCGGTAGACCAGGTAGTCTCGCAAGTTTAACCATCGACGATTGGCGCGCCGTTTTCGAGGTCAACTTCTTCGCGCCATTGGCTACTATCTATGCAGCTCTTCCTCACTTTCTAGAACGCAAACGTGGAATGATCGTCAACGTCTCTTCAGTCGCTGGAAAGATCGCATTTCCGGGAAGCGTTTGCTACTCATCGTCAAAGTTCGCCTTGACCGGTATGTCTGAAGGAATGGCTGCGGAACTCTCTTCCGCTGGTATCGACACCATTACGGTGTGCCCAGGCTGGGTTCGCTCCGAGTTTTTTGAAAAGAACAACACTGCAGATGATCGCAACCCGACTTTGATCGCTCAACAGAAATCGCTCAAGGGGTGGCTGATGCGCAGTTGTTTGAGCATAAGTTCAGAGGAAACTGCACACGACATCGAAGCTGCGATTATGAAGGGCGGAAGCAGCGAGCTAATCCTGACAGCACCAGGAGCAGTGGCGGAGAGAATAGCCGGTGTATTCCCGGGGGTTATGCGATCGCTGGCGAAGAGGATTCCGCCAAGTTCCTACGCAGACCGCTGATGACAAAGGAAGCGATTATTCTTTTTGCAAAGGAAAAGACCTGGTATTTTCGAAAACAATTCTCAGGAACCACAATTCGGCTCGATTACAACCTGCTCAATACTAAGCGAAAGTACAGTTCCAAATCCACGCGCGAGATGCCCTCGTGCTGTCCCCCTTCTTGGGCGGCATTTGCTATATCACTTTGATTTGTAAGAAGGAACATTATGTACGATTTGTCCTTCATCGAAGTGTTTTCATCTTGCATTGCAGCATAGAGCTCGTCGGTTTCGATGAATCCGTTACCATTCACATCCAATCGGTCGAACGCATCATACGCGTACTTTTTTATGTCCTCGAAATTCTGACGAATGGGGGACGTCTTCTTAGCGACTGGAGAAGATTGCGATTGATTCAGCCAGTCGTTTTGAAAGTCATCGTCTTTATTTAGTTGTGGTCTTTTTCCGATCACGCTGATTCCTCTATGGGTTCTTAGGGCTGATTGTAAGCTGAATCGTAGTACCGCCTGTAGTACTATCTGGTGACACCATAATCTGAGAAGCTAATGCCCCTTTGTCAGCCATGAGTATGGCGCCCTGTGCACCCATGTTCGTTTCATTGTTGATTGTCCAACCATTGGACGTAAACCAACCTTTGTAAAACGCCGTCACTGTGCTAATAGAGTCCTTTGTGCTGATTGTCGCTGTCTCAACTTTTTGATCGCCATTCTTCGAGCTGATGTACGCTTCTACCTTTCCATTGGAGTAACTCGAAACCGGGAAATCCGCCGGCAACGCTTGCTCACCTATCTTCGCAGTTGCTTTGCCATCATCGTATACAACCTGACTAGTTGGCGTCGAGGAACATCCAACGCAAAGGAGCGTTCCCGCTAATATAACCAGTGCTACAGAAGCCTTTTTCATTACGTTTACCTCTTGACTCTTATTATTAATGCCTTCTCAGAGCTTCACTGAATGCCATTTCTTGGATGCCATACAACCGTGTGTTCACCGTGGGTGGTGCGTAATGAGCAAGCGTTTCAGTTGACCGCCATCATTGGATCAAACGAAACCGCCGCCACACCAAATACTCGTTTCCAGTTGTCGTATTCCCTTTCAGGGCATGAACACGCAAGAAAGAACACACGTTCGCCTTTACGCAGCGCCGTGAAACGCGTCAGAATTTTGCCGAACGACTTGTCCTCCAACGTCAAAAGAGAATCCACGACCTTGCGCCCTTCAAAGTCACCGTTCTGTGTAGCCACTACATTGAACCCAGTTTTCTTTGCATAGACATCGACAAAATCACGTACACTTGCCGACTCGGGAAGGCGCATGTATCGAACCTCCATAACCACTGCCTTCGCTCCTTTGGGAGCAAGTTCGGCAAGTGGAACCTGAACGTCTTTGTCCTGCGCCAACTGTTCCTTGGTCACCGTAACCGAACGGCTTTCCCAATCCTTCGGAGTCATGACTGTGAAGCGAAGAGTCTCATCGTCCAGCGGAGTGACGCGCACTCTATCGAATTCCTTGTCAAGTTCTTTCCCGAAATCGGCACTCGGAAGAAGCTGAGAGAGTCGCCCAAGCTCTTGCTTCTGTTCATCGGTAAGCTCGCCTGGAGTTGTTGCAGCAGCAGAACCGTTAGAAGCGCTTGCAATATTCGTGCCCGAATCGGCAGACGTTTTGCCATCGTTTGACGACGAAGCCGATGTTGCAGTCGCAGTAGTTGCCGAACCCGAACTCTCCGCTGTAATTGCAGCTCCAGTTGCTGGTTTATCGCCACCTGATCCACTTGCAGCGCTTCCGCTTGTGGCACCACCCGTGATTCCAGCCGACGCTTGCGGTGTGCTGCCATCTACTGGATCGCATGTATTGACCACAATTTCAACTCGTCGATTCCTTTGCCGCCCTTTTGGATCATCGCTTCCATCCGGTTTAGCATTGGGTGCAATTGGCTGCTTCTCGCCGTAGCCTGTAGAAGACACCATATTCGGCGCAACAATGCGATTTTCCATCAGCCAATTCTTGACCCGTTGAGCTCGTTTCTCACTTAGTCCCTGGTTGTAATCGTCTGTTCCAACAGCATCAGTATGTCCTTCGACTTGAATCTTGTGATTCTGTCCAAGCTTGTGAATTTCGGGAATCAAGAGATTGAGCGTGTCGAGCGCGTTCGGATTTAGCGTCGACTTATCGAACTCGAACAACGTATCTGCATTCACAATAAACCTATGCTGGCACGGCGTCTTTGTGTCAGTCTTGATTGCTGCCCAGCCTTGCGGAGCTTTAATCGCTCCAGGTTGCTGTATATTGCCAGCCTTACCAACGTCGCCAGCCTTTCCAACCTCCCCGGACTTTTGAACCTTGTAGTCGCCTTTGAGCGAATCGAAGTTCTTATTGATTCGCTCAGCCTCTTTCGCCCAATCGTACGCGCTCACAGGCAACGAATATGCAATTGCAATCAACATTGTTGCCGTCGAGAGCACTAAACCAGTTCTTTTCATTCTGTCCTATCGCCTCCGAATGGCAGAAGCATGTCACGATCTGGGGTCCCTGCCTCCTCATTCCACGCTGCCATGTCACCTAACCTGCTGCCACTCTGAATTAAAACTGGGAAGGTGGGCTATGCTGGGCAACAGAACGAAAACTGTCGGATGGAGAAAATGCGAAATCGGCGGTTACATTAGTTGTACCGGGTTTGAGCGATATCGGCGGACGGGGCTTGTAGAAATGCCTTCTTGGGGGGTTACATCTGTTATATCGGGTCTGAGCGATATCGCTGAAGTAGGGTTGACTGGTCGAAAAATTGATTGGAACGCTTAAAACAGGTCGAGAGCACAGAGGTGGTGATATATGCTGTCTTTTGTACCTGAGCCCCACTGAGGGTACCTCGCCTGCATTTGATTGAAGGCGTCGATCAGCAAACCTGAGGCTTGTCTGCCCTCTGGCTGCGCCATGACCTCGTTCCAGGATTTTCGTGCCTCAATCATTTTGGCGCCTTTGTCGAAGAAGCTGCATTGCAAGGTGATTGCAGAAACTACATCATCGCGAAAGCGTTCAAGGCCAGCGGGTGTCTTTTCTTTTTTGATCTTTTCCAACGCAGGCTGAATTTGATAGTAATACTTAGAATAGCCCGCACGGGCTGTCTGCGGGCTGCCTAGATCCTGAAGCATTCTGACTTTCGCTTGAACACACTGCAGAATCATTGCATAAACATGATTTACGTATTCACGTTCGTTATCCGGAACTCCGTCTAATGACTTCGGCAGTGCAGTCAAAGCGCACGGGTACTGCATGCCCGCAGGCAATGCAATCGAAGACGGATACCAGTCGACGAACCTAGACGGTTTTGCAGAAGCTGCAGCTTTCGACTGAGTCGTCTGCGCATTCGGGGCCGCACATCCAGGCAAAGTGCAACAGAAAAGCAAGCATGAGACACACCAGGAAAGACTTATTGCGCCGACTGATTCTCGAGAATCACACCTGTTCGACCTTCTTCTCATCCACCACCTCTAAGTTTGCTGCCTCTACCAAAATTGTCGAAGCTGGGGGTTCCCACTGGGCGTCCGAAGCTGGGGGTTCGGCATCTGGGGGTTCCGAATTCTTAGTTTCCGAGCTTTGAATTTGGGTTCCCCTTGATGAAGATACCTCGAGGATATCTCTCTCTAACTCTTCCACGTTTGCGTAACGCTTTTTCGTATCGAGGCTGGTCGCCTTCGCCACAATTGCATCGAGAGCCGGAATGACTTCCGGAACTTTCTTAGTCGGGTGCGACGAAGTTATGGGATCGGGATCTTCGTTGGTGAGCAGATAATACAAAGTGGCGCCCATTGAATAGATGTCGCTTTGAATGTTCGGCTTTCCGCGAAATTGCTCCGGAGAAATATAGCAGTGCTTGCCCACAACTGTTCCTGTAGTTGTAGCTTCGGTTTGCTGAGCAACGTTAAAATCCACGACCTTCAGGAGCCCGTCCTTTCCCAGAATCAAGTTGTCCGGAGTGAAATCCCTGTGCACCACCGGAGGTGACAGCCCGTGAAGGTAGCTGAGCGCTTTGCACATTTGGGACGCAAGCGAGATAACTTCCTGCTGCGTGAACCTCTTTCCTTCTTCAACCATTCGTCTGAGTGACAATCCATCAATGCGCTCGAGCACCAAATAGCCGCGGTGATCTTCGACAAAGAAGTCGAGCAGCCTGACGATGCGCGGATTGTCGAGGCGTCTGAGCATTGCCGCCTCATGCTGCATTTTGTCGAGAGACTGTCTGCGCACGTTGATATCCACGTACACAGGCAAAATAAATTCCTTCAGCACAACATCGTTGTTTTCATGGGTGTATGCAAGATAGGCTGTTCCTTGCCCACCCACACCGAGTTGACCGGCTACGCGATACCCACCCTCTTGCAGTTGGGCGCCTTCCGGAAGCGGTGTCAATCGCTCTCGCTTCGGTGGAGCAGAAAGCGCTTGCAGCCACAACTCAGTGTAGCTGTGATCCTGTGCCGGAGTCAGCATTTCGAGAAGTTGCGGATCTCTTGCGACTTGTCCGCCCCATCTCTCAATGCCGCGCATGAGTTTCTGGCGTTCCTCAACAGAATTGATAGCACCATATCTAATCTTGAATGGTGTTTCATTTTCTGTTTTCAGCAGAATCAAACAATCTTGCGGAGAGGTTTTGTCTGGCGGCCACCAAACCTGGACGTATTTCAACTTCTCCCACGGAACCCTCGCACCATACGACATCAATCCGCGCCGCCACTCCAGACCTATTCCCTGACGGCTGATTCTGATGTGAGTCGGTTCAAGCGCGTAGCGCAGACTTATGACTCCGAGCACGCCTGTGAAGAGCACTCCGAGCAGTTGCAAGAAAAAGATGTTTATCGTCTGAGCACTCATTGCCGATGCCGCACCACTTGCGGTGGCAGCACCCACAGTAATTCCGGTTGCAACGAGGGTTTCGGACGGTTGTTCAGTAATGAATCCGATGATTGACTTGAGAACAAATCCTGGGCCGCCGAATCCGAAAAACAGAACGACAATTGTCATCACGAACCAAGACTTGAACGTGCTCCAAGCGGAGAACCTGTATTTGACCCATTTCTCAACGCTCGCCCAAGGCTTGTAGTTGACGAGAATTTCTTCCTCGTCGTTCACTCTTGAGATGGCGTAAGTTTGGATGTCAGCCATTCGATATCCTCATATCAAATTATCAAATTATCAAATCTCGATCAAAGCAGAAGCGGCTTTACGCGCGATCATCTCATCAAGAATGACTCGAACTGCCTGCGCGCTCACAGGACGATCGGTCTCTTCCATCGCCGTGCATCGTGCCACCAACGCATCCAACTCTTCGGATACCTCACTATTGACTTCACGCGGATGAGATTCGCACAAAGCCTCAGGATCTTGCCCTGTAAGAAGATAAAACATTGTTCCTCCTAAGGCATAAATATCTGATGACAGGCTCGCCCTGCCCCTCAACTGCTCCGGTGCTATGTATGCTTGCTTGCCGACGAGGGTGCCGGTGGCGGTTCCCACGAATTCATTGGCGGCACCGAAATCAATCATGACGATCGCATCATCGAGCTGGCGCACCAAGTTATCGGGAGTCACGTCACGGTGAATAATAGGAGGCGACTGCGCGTGCAGATACTCCAGAATCGAGGCTATCTGTTGAGCCCATAACAAAACGTTCTCTTCGGGCTGCGCACCATTTTGCTTAATCAACTGGCGCAAGTCCTGCCCTCGAAGATATTCGAGCGTAAGGTAATAACGTCCTTCCTCAAAAAAGTAATCGTATACTTTTGCAATTTGCGGGTGATTGAGTTTTACCAAAAACATCGCTTCGCGTTGGAACAACTCAAGGGCCTTGTTGCGCGAGGCTTCATCAGCATTGGCAGGAACTACTGCCTCCTTCACCACAACCAGATCACCCTTGTGCAGTTGCGCGAGATAAATTGCAGACAACCCACCGAATGCAAGTTGCCGTACAATTTCTAGACGGCCTCCGCAAAGGTTGTGACCAGGTTCCAGCGGAACGAACGAGGTCGCGCTAAACCTCCTGCTCAGCTCTTCTTCCCACATCTGTGTGTAGCTGACTTGCTCGATGCCGCGAGTTTCATTTTGCAAACTGTTTTGAAACTCGATTAACTCAGGCGGTCTCTTGCAGTCGACGCCCCATACTTCAATGGCAAGCAAGAGCTGTTCCAAATCGGCCGAGGGAACATCTTTCAATCGAATCGGTGCACATCCGCCTGACTTGAAAAACAACGTCAGATTGCCAGTGGGCTTGCCTAGATCTGAATTTGTCAGATCCAGCGTTACTGATTGCAAGTCAGCCCACACTCGTTCGCGGCGAAAGCGGAGTATGGGCAACATTCTGATTGGAAAGGAGAGCCCCTCTTTGCTGATGAGCAGCCGATCGTCTTCACATATTGCCGACACGACGATGGCAATGATCGGCACCACAATCAGACTAAGAAGAACCAGAGCAGCAGATACTGGGGTCACACGCCCCGGCATCTGCAACAAAAGTGCGATGAACAGTCCCAAGCAAAACGGAACAATAATAGCCCACACGGGCATGAGCAAGCCCATTGTGAACATTCCGGCCCTTGCCGGAACGCTCTTGTATTGGACCGAAATCTCCAGCTCAGCCACTGTGTCCCCAGAATTGTGTCGGTTTAAGTAATTGTTCCCTGGCATTTGGCATTATAGTCTGCTTGTGGAATGTGCGCTTTGCAGCCCGTAACAACAGGTGGACGGTACTTGGCAAACTTTTTTTGAGGAATTGGCATCGAATCGCGGCTAGACCTGCAAAAATGGTGTGCTGGCAGAGAGGATCTAATTAAATGGCGACGGATGGTCAACTCGATGTGCTTGTAGTTGGAGCCGGTCCCACGGGGCTGACAATGGCGAGTGAGTTGCGGCGGCATGGGTTGACTTGCCGCATTGTCGACAAAGCGCAGAAAGCAACGGACAAGTCAAAAGCACTTGCCATTCATGCAAGAACGTTAGAATGTTTCCACAACATGGGAATTGTCGACGATGCCATCGCCCGTGGTATCAAACTGCAAGGCATTGTCGCGCACGCCGAAGGAAAGGAACTCCTGCACGTGAGTCTAGGAGACCTCGACAGTCCGTATCCTTATACGATCTCGCTGCCTCAAAGCGATACAGAAAAACTCTTGGCGCAACACCTTAAACAGTTGGGTGTCGACGTTGAACGTTCCATTGAATTGGTGGACCTCCACCAAAAAGATGGTTCGGTAAAGGCGTCTCTCAAAAATGCTGACGGTTCCCAGTTTTCCGTCGACTCAAAATGGGTGGTGGCATGCGACGGGGCCCACAGCACAGTGCGAAAAATCTTGAATGTTCCATTTGAAGGTGGGCAATACGACGAGCTTTTCGCGCTGGCAGACGTGCAAGTCGACTTTAAAGAACCACCGAAAGAAGGTGTTTGCCTTTACGCAACAAAACAAGGAATTGCCGCAGTCTTTGCCATGCCCGGCAATCGCCACCGCATTATTTTTTCACTTCCACCAGGTTCCACAGTTTTCAAAGATTCCAATTCACCAACGCTGGATGAGATGCAAGAGCTGCTTAACGAGCGGCTCGGCGAGGGTTCCAAAATTTCCGATCCAGCCTGGCTCACTGCCTTCACCTTGAGACATCGCAAAATCGCCCAATACAAATGGAACCGAGTGTTCTTCGCCGGCGACGCCGCTCACGTTCATAGCCCAGCGGGCGGACAAGGCATGAACACTGGCATTCAGGACGCTTATAACCTCGCATGGAAACTCGCCTTTTACGAAACTCTTGGCGGAAACGAAGAGCTCCTCTCGAGCTACCACATCGAAAGACACGCAGTAGCTGTGGCTCTCATTCGCAATACCGACATCATGACGCGCGTCAATGTAATGCGTTCACCGATTGGACAGGAACTGCGAAATCGCCTCGCACCGATTCTCGCGGGACAGGAAGTCGTTCAAAACAGAGTTCGAGGCTTCATTTCGGAACTTGCGATTAACTATCGCAAGAGCCCTATCGTTGCCGAGCGCCGCAGAACTCTAATCAGCGCCATGGTTGGAAGCGCAAGCAGCGAAGAACCAAATCTCGGTGACTGGTTTGAATTCGGCTGCGGTCCGGCCGCCGGCGATCGCGCAAGCGATGCGCATCTCACAGATCCCAAAGACAAGAGCGATGTGCAGCTCTTTGATTTGGTAAAAGGAACGAGACACAATATCTTGCTCATGTCTGGAGTTCATCCGGATTCGGATGTTTTGAGGAACCTGCAAACTTTGGCCGATCTACTTGTGGAGCACTTCGGCGATGTGGCTGATGTCAAAATCATTGTGGCTGACAGCGACCTGCCCGAGCATCTAGCTAACTGGAGTGGAAGAGTGTATCTCGACTCTGAGTACAACATGCATCACAAATACGGGTCTGGTTCTGAGTCCTTGTACATCCTGCGTCCGGATGGATACATCGGTTTCAGGTCGCAGCCAGCCGAAGTAGATGGAGTAGAGAATTACTTCGCCAAAATTCGCCGCAGCTAACACTGCAAGCAGCTCCAGGAAATGCCGCAGGTGCGGGAACCCAAAGTTCACACTTCGCACCTAGAATCACAGCACAAGATTTTTTCACGCCGGATCGACTTAAGTTTATAAGAGACAAAGGAGCATTCCATATATGTTCAATGTGATTTACGGAACTCAAGTCATACCGCTTACAGATGCACGTACTAATGACGAAAGAGCCAGCGAAATAGTCAGAGCCTTCATAGAAGGAATGCGGTCGAGCGATCTATCGACGGCTATTACTCTTATCAAGAATGCAGAAGTTGACGGCACATGGTGCGAAGTGCGCACGCTCGTGAATGAAACTTTGTCCTTGTTTTACGTGGAAACAGAGTCGAAGGCAACAATTCTGTCGGAACACACTGGATGCGGCATCTGGAGCGGTCCCACCCTCTTTTCGGCGCGGTAATTTCGCGGATCACCGAAACTGCAATTTGACTCGTACACCTCCTTATACCTGGTTTCAGCGATATCGCTGGAGTGCGGGGGCGCGACGCAGCGCCGGCCCGCCGAATAAAGAATCAATGAGGATGTATGCTAGGGGGCGTTGCCACGTCTGATGGCATTCACTCGCTCATCAAGCTTCTCGGCATCGAAATCGCGATTTGTCTTGCGAAGCAGATCAGCGTAGTTCTCCAAACACGCGACTACATTTGCATGCTCACGGCCAAGGGCCTGTTCCCAAATTTCTAATGCACGGTTGTACAGAGACTCGGCCCGCGCAAACTTCCCATTTTGATGGTAAAGCCAACCGAGATTGTTGAGACTCTCTGCCACTTTTGGATGGTCCGGACTCAGCGTTCGCTCGCGGATTGCAAGAGCCCTTCGATGGAGAGGTTCTGCCTGATCGAATTGCTCGCGATCGGTAAACAATGCAGCTAAGTTGTTTAGCGTGTTGGCCACGTTTGGATGATCTGCACCGAACACTTTTTCTTCAACTACTAGCGCTCGACGAAAGAACGGTTCAGCTTCGGAGTTTCGTCCTTGTTCGTAATAGAGGAGGCCAAGACTGTTTAAGACTTCGGCGACCTGGATGTGATTGGTTCCTAAATGTCTCTCTCTAATTTTGAGTGACTTCAAATACAAAGGTTCCGCTTCAGAGTATCGTCCCATTGCACGGTGCAGTTCCGCCAAGTTATTTAAACCAGCAGCCACGCTGAGATGCTCGACACCAAGGGTCTTTTCTTGAATGGCCAAAGCCCGCTTAAACAGGGGCTCTGCATCTTTGTATCGACTATTAGCCAACAAAACCATTCCCAGATTGTTGAGTGATGCGCCAACATCAGGGTGATCGACAGCCAATACCCGCTCACGAATGGTCAACGCTCGCTTAAGCATCGACTCAGATTCGTCAAAACGGCTCTCATGATACATAAGGAGTCCGACGGACGTGATGAAGTCAGCCAACTGAGGACTTTCCGCCCCCAGCGCTTGCTCTACCTCCGGCAACATGGACACTAATGCGTCCAGATTGTCGTCAGCAACCGGCTCCTGCGATCCTGTCATGCCCGAGTGCGCCTTTTCATAACCCATGTGTTTTGTGCCACGTTCACACAAAGTGCAACCAAGCAGATGCACCGGAAAGACGCATCATATTTGCAGTTTACCACCGAGCATCCAGCCGCCAACGAGACCAACTCGTGCTCTAGCGGGCATCGGCGGGTTGCAGCACATCGGCTACAGGAATGCTTACAGAGACGATCGTTCCTTCCCCTTTTTTGGAATCGATTGTCACGGCCCAGCCGTGGCGCTGGCAAAGCTTACGCACGACAGTCAAGCCCATGCCCAGCCCCTCGAACTTATCGGCGGAATGCAGCCTCTGAAAAGGAACGAATAGACGATCGACATAGTTCATATCGAAACCGGCTCCGTTGTCTTCGACCGATAGAACGTACAAGGCGCCGGTTCCATCACTCATCGGCGATTCAACAGCGCGACAAGAAACGGAAATGACCGCTCGATCTTTTTCAACGCTGAACTTGAGCGCATTTGAAAGCAATTCGCGCACGATGCGCCGAACCAGTTTGTAGTCGCCGCGTACCACCGGCAGGGGCGCCACACGCAGCTCTACTCGTTCACGTTCTACATCCTCAAACAGACGCTCCAGCTCGATGCGAACAACGTCGGGCAGACTGACTTCAGCAGTTTCCATTCGCCCACGAATCAATCGTGAGCAACCCAAAATCGCATCAATCATGCCCGAAAGCTGCTCACAACCACGTTCGATGGAAGCGAGACAGTCGAGTGCATCGAGGGAGAAGTCTTTGCCATAATCTTCTACCAGGATGTTCGTAAAACCATGCACAGCCCGCATGGGCGCAGCCAGATCGTGCGAGATGGAGTACAGGAGTTCATCGATCTCGTGTTGCAGCTCTTCAATGCGGTGTCGCTTCTTTCGATCATCAGAACAATCACGCGTGATAATTCCGAAACCGTTCGGCATTTCTGACTTTTGTGACGAGTCTTGCAACGAAACGATATGGACTTCGGCCCATAGCAGAGTTCCATCACCTTTAATCAGGGCGCACTCTTCTTTGACGGAACCGTTTTGCAGCGCCTCCTCAAGCATCCGGCGAGGAGTGCCGGCTGCACTGTCTTCTGCACCAAACAGATCGGCAAACCTAGAACCAATCGCTCGCCCCTCGTCGAGTGCGATTATCGAGCGTGCACCTTTGTTCCAACTGAGAATCGTGCCGTTTGCGTCAGTGTGAAAGACTGCATAGGCGTCCACACTCTCGAATAACTGGGTGAAAACGTCCGATAACATTGTGTTTTGCTAATTGTGTTTTGCTAATCTATTTGTCCCGCTCGACACTGGCAGCATTTGCTTGAGCCGCAGCCAATCGCGCAATCGGAACTCTAAACGGCGAGCAACTCACATACGACAACCCGAGTTGATGCGCAAATGCGATGGATGCTGGCTCTCCGCCGTGCTCGCCGCAAATGCCGAGTTTCAAATCAGGTCTGGTTTGCAGCCCGTACTCAACGGCAATCTTCATCAGTTTGCCTACGCCCTGCACATCCAAAACCTCAAATGGATTCTGAGTCATCAATTTGTGTTTCTCACCGTTTACATCGATTCCTTCAAGATACTTTTGAAGGAACTTTCCTTCTGCATCGTCACGGCTGAAGCCAAAAGTCATCTGCGTCAGATCATTTGTTCCAAAACTGAAGAACTCGGCATGTTCTGCAATCTCATTAGCAGTGACACAGGCGCGGGGAACTTCAATCATGGTTCCAAACTTATAATTGATCTCAGTCTTCTGCTTGTCCATCACCTCTTTGGCAACGGACTCAAGCATTAGCCGCGCCATCTTTAACTCGTTGGCGTGACCGATGAGTGGAATCATGATCTCAGGAAGAACTTCCAAACCCTCTTTCTTGACTGCAATCGCTGCTTCAAAAATTGCACGCACTTGCATTTTGTTGATTTCAGGATAAATCAAACCGAGTCGGCAACCACGCAGACCCATCATCGGATTGGACTCATGAAGCTCATTTACTTTTTTGAGCAGTGTCTCGCGCTCTCTCAACTCAGATGGTTTCGAGCCCTTCGCTTTCAAAGTGGCAACTTCTTCGATGAGCGTTTCCATTTTGGGGAGGAACTCATGCAGCGGTGGATCAAGCAATCTGATGGTCACCGGCAGACCATGCATTGCTTTGAAGATACCTTTGAAATCTTCGCGTTGCATCGGCAAGAGCTTTTCAAGCGCGAGCCTTCTTTCTTCGGTCGATGCAGCCATGATCATTTGTTGAACCACCGGCAGCCGATCTTGGCTCATGAACATATGTTCGGTACGGCACAACCCGATGCCTTCTGCACCAAAGTCGCGAGCCAACTTGGCATCTTCCGGCGTGTCGGCGTTTGCGCGTACTCTCAAACTGCGCACGTCGTCTGCCCAGCTGAGAAGCGTCTTGAACTCATCGGAGAACTTCGGTTCGTGCGTGGCGATAGCACCTTCGAAAATTTCACCGGTGGCACCATCGATGGAGATAACGTCGCCCTTCTTATATGTCTTGCCGCCTGCGGTCATTTCTGCCTTGTCCAGGTCGATCTTTAGAGCTTCGCATCCTGCCACACAGGGTTTGCCCATGCCGCGAGCGACGACAGCAGCGTGGCTGGTCATGCCACCACGGCTGGTGATGACACCTTGAGCAGGAACGATGCCGTGAATATCATCCGGACAAGTTTCGATTCTAACGAGTATCACCTTTTCGTTGCGCATCGCCAATTTTTCTGACTCATCGGGATCAAAGCAGATATGCCCGATTGCGGCGCCTGGAGACGCGTTAAGTCCCGTTGCGATTAGTCGGTTTTCTTTCTTGGCTTTGTCCTTGTCCTTTTGATCGAAACTGGGAAGCAATAGTTGGTTTAGCTGCGTCGGCTCTACTCTGCTGAGTGCTTCTTCTTTTGTGAGGATGCCTTCTTTATGCATGTCGACCGCAATCTTGGCGGCTGCAGCAGCGGTGCGTTTGCCTGTTCTGGTTTGCAGGAGGAACAATTTGCCTTGATCGATTGTGAACTCAATGTCTTGCATGTCGCGGTAATGCTTTTCGAGCCTGCCGACCGTTGCAAGCAGTTCTTCATACACCTTGGGCATGTCTTTGCTCATTTCGGCAATTTTGTTAGGAGTGCGAACGCCTGCAACAACATCTTCGCCTTGAGCATTGACGAGATACTCACCATAGAGAATCTTCTCTCCCGTGCTGGCGTTGCGAGTGAAGCAAACACCGGTTCCTGAGTTGTTGTCGAAGTTTCCGAATACCATCGATTGGACGTTGACGGCAGTTCCTAAGTTGTGATCGATTTTGTTGAGGTTGCGGTAGTAGACTGCGCGGCTGTTGTTCCATGATTTGAAAACGGCTTCGATTGCGCCTGCGAGCTGCTCGGTAGTGTCTTGCGGAAAGTCTTTGCTCGTGCGTTTTTTGACCAGCTCTTTGTATTCTTTGACCAAATCCTTGAGATTTTCGACGGTGAGGTCGGAGTCATTTACGATGCCGAGATCATCCTTTTTGTCTTCAAGCAAATCTTCGAACTTATCCTTGGAGACATCCAGCACGACGTTGCTGAACATCTGAATGAAGCGCCTATAGCTGTCCCAAGCAAACCGAGGATTGTTTGTCAGCTTCGAGAGCGATTCGACGGTCTTATCGTTAAGACCAAGATTGAGAATGGTGTCCATCATTCCGGGCATGGAAAATTTCGCCCCGGAACGAACCGACAACAACAGCGGCTTCTCGAGATCGCCGAGTTTTCGGTCCAGCGACTTCTCAACATGCTTCAACTGCTCGACTACTTCGTCAAACAATCCAGTCGGCATCTTGCCACCATTCTCGGTGTATTCTCTGCAGCAAGAAGTCAAAATCGTCAATCCAGGGGGAACGTTGACACCACTCGCGGTCATCTCTGCCAATCCGGCACCCTTGCCTCCAAGCGCTTCTCTCATCACGGAGCGGTCGCCGTCGAATGCTTTATATGCGTCACCGAAAAGAAAAACACGTTTCGAACCAATCGAGTTTTTCTCTTTACTCTTGTCAGTGGTGCTCAGCATTTTCGAATTCTCCGTATCGTGATGTTGTGCGTGTTTCCGTGTTTCCGAGTTAATCCGTGTTTCCGAGTT
>CAYZJR010000020.1:40998-56109 GCA_964478655.1 uncultured Candidatus Obscuribacterales bacterium | reverse complement strand
GTTTCCGTGTTTCCGAGTTAATCCGTGTTTCCGAGTTTCCGCTTTCCGTGTTGGCGCCCTATTGTCTGAGGTGCAAATAAATCTCACTGGACGTTTCTTCAATTGCTTTTGCAGAGACATCGATGACGTGGCACTTTAGTTCTCTGAAGAGTTTTTTTGCATAACGAACTTCTTGCCGAATCCGCTCAGGATCAGCATAGTCGTTCGCTCCCGGCATTCCCAAAATCAGCGCACGCGTGGTGCGGATCTCTTGGAGAAGATACGGATCTATGTTGAGTCCCACGATCTTTTTGGGCGGAACTTGGAAGATCGAAAGCGGTGGATCTACGCCATAGACAATAGGAACGTTGGCGGATTTCAATCCATAGTGATGCGCCAGGTACATGCAATTCGGAGTTTTGCTGGTGCGAGAAACTCCGACCAAGACGATATCCGCTTGTAAAATACCATCCGGATTTTTGCCATCATCAAATCGAATGGCAAAATCGACTGCTTCGATTCTTCTGAAATAGGTTTCGTCCAGCAAGTGCAATCTTCCTGGTTGAGAAAGCGGAGTTGCACCAGTGAGACCGGCAATTTTTGCCATCAGCGGACCAAGAAGATCCACCGTCGGAATGCCATGCTTCGCGGCCTCGTTTTCGAGAGTTTCTCGATACTCAGGCAAAACGAGCGTATACGCGATCACTGACCGTGCCCGCGCGACATCGTGAACCAACCCCACCAACTGCTGACAACTACGAACCTGCGGCAATCGATAAATTGACGCACGCCCCGGTGGAAACTGAACCAATGCAGCACGTGCGACGGATTCTGCAGTCTCGCCGCTTGAATCCGACAGAGTGTAAATCACAAGCTCTTTGGCATCAGTCGGCAGCGGCGTTTCCACTGCTCTATCAAGCTTCTCGTCGATCAACTTTCTACCCACTCTAAAACGTGCGCGCGTCGACATCGCCAGAAGGCGTTCGCAAAATATTTAACACATATATGAAGACTACTCTTTAGAGCGCCGACATCTTTTAATAAGTTCCGAAAGGGTGATTCGGTCACGCCCAAGAAGTGAAGAAGCCGCTGGACGCCACTGTCAAGCGGTTTCTCTGGACGAGCGCGGTCTCGGCCCGATTCCAGCGATATCGCTGAAATCCAGTACAACAATGATCACGCCTGGCTCCACGCGCGAAGGCGTAATACCACTGATCTGGGCTTCAGACAACCGGCAGCTTTAGCGCCCGCCGCAAAATGAGTATATCGATGGAGTTTTCGGTGGTCTTGATCAAATTTCCCTGATTCACCTGCGAAACGCTAATTGAAGCGCTATACCTCAGACACCCAAGAAATGGAACCCCGGTCCGTGTCGACGCAACAAGTGCAACCTGATCGAGTGACAGTGTAGATTCAAGGTCTTTCCCTGCATCCGCAGTGACTTCTGATGTCATCATTCCAACGATGGTCAGCCGTCGAGCTCTGAGATAGTTTGCGTGCACAATCAGATTGTCGATTGCTTCAAAGTTGTGCTTCGACACAAGAAGACATGGATAGCCGAACTCCGCTGCAAGTTCCGCGCTGTCTTTCCAGTTGTTGGCAAAGTGACCTCCGGAATTTTCGAGCGAAAGCGGCGTAGCACACGAACCGGGCAATTCTACAAAAGTAAATGCTGCACTTGGTTGAACCGCAAGATTTACAGCCCTTTGCCAATCGTCTTCGGTCACAGACATTGGCGAAGCGAGGACCTTCACTGGATAATTGAGCAGAGTGCGGGTAATTGACGAAATAAACTTTAGTTCCGACTCAGCTGCCTTTCTTTGTCCGATCACCACAGGTTTTATTGCACGAACAGCCAAACCCTGCTCGCCGAGAGTTGCAGCCAACCCGGTCATCGCAACGGTCTTTCCGCATCCCGGTTCACATCCAAGCACTGTCAGACCGTTAATTCTGGGACCTACGAACAGCGGAATTTCCAGGGTCTTAGTTTTGTTCTCTTGTTCTTTTCGAAAATCATTCATAGCCGACTATTATAGTGTTTGGAAGGTGATAGTGTGACGGAACGTCCTGATCCTCGCAAACTCATAAAGAAGCTCGCTGCCGAGCAGAAAGAAATCGTCGGCACGACAATTTTGTCGCCAGTCGCTCGTGGTTCAAACATACGAGTAAAAATTCAGGGACTCGTAACCGAGTACAAACTCGACGATCCATCGTTTTCCGGATGGGGATTGTTCAATATCGTTTCAGAAAAATTAGTGTCGAAAGTTCAAGATGCAAGCGCAAAGCAAAGGAAGGAGTATCTAGAACTCTTTCCAAGTTTGGATGTCATTCTGCTCGATATGGAAGATGACAGATGGTGGGCAGTTACTGCACACACGTCCGATACGCGGTTTGAAATTAAACATCCGATTCCGATTGAATTGGTTGAACGCGGAGGAACGTTCGAAACAGTCTCCGCGCGATTTGATGGAAGCTCCTTTTGGTTCGAGTCTATTAACCGCAAACGGAATCCGAAAGTAGCAAACGATCTTCGAAAAGCTTTAGATACAGATGTTTTTCCTGGCGACTTGCGAGTTGCACAAACTGTTCCTCAAGAAAAACTGGCCTATCAAATAATGTTTTTTCAAAAACATCCGGATTTGCTTGAAGCTGCAATGGCGGAACTAACAAGATCAAATCAAGTCATGGCGAGCGACCAGGAAACCGAGTCGGCAAGCGCATCACAAGACGAGTCGGGATTGGACCAGGCAAGAAACCAAACGCGTCCGACATTTGTTTGGAACTACGAACTCTACGCCGGTTACGACGACAAACCAAAACACAGAATCAGAAGAGCTCTAGAACACGCCGGTGCCACTCTGGAATCATTCTGGTTCGGTGATGATGACGCAGTTGCAGTGAGGTATTCGGTCGACGGGAATACTCATGTTTCGGTAGTCAGACGCAAAGATCTTTCGGTTGTGAGTGCAGGCATCTGTCTATCAGGGCTCGACCGTCAGTTCGATCTGTCGAGCCTGGTGAGCGTGATGCGTGAATTCCACAACGGCTGAAGCGGAGAGGCAAAAAAATACCTGTACAAGTCGCCGGAGCTTTATTCGTTTCAAAAAGACGTTTGTATGCTCTAGCTGTCGGAGTACAGGCTCCACCATCTTACCACGAGTTACACCCGCAACCATCGCACTTATTTTTAAAGCTTGGTATAAGAAAGGAACGGTTGAGTTTGGTTGCAACGAGTGCCGTCTTGTAGGTCAAAGACATGACACGAAATACACGCAGACGAGGCTTTCAAGATTTGGCTGCTGCCGCGGCTTCGGTTCCCCAGTTTAGACATTTAGTCGGAACCAGAGCCAGTCGACTAAACGAACAAGATTACCGACTGGAAATTTTGAATGCGCTTCTGAAGACTCCACACAGAAAGATAGAACCGTATGTGCCTCTTTTTCACGAGATTCACGAACGCGACCCACTCTTTTTCTTCCAACTTGCGTGCTGGTACTTCGATCATGGATCGGTGAACGACTTGAAGCAGTTGTTTATTGCCTATTTATTCATTTCAAGATTCTCCGAGAGGTTTCGACAATGCGCGAAACAACTGATGATGAGGCTTCCGCCGTTTCAGGTCGAACGAGTTCTCTGGATCATCAAAGGTCGAAACGATCCGGGAAACTACGTTCCGGGAATCGCAACGAACGTGCCGCGATCGTTTAAAACCGCAGTCAAAGAATACTTACAAGAACGCGAGAAAAGCGAAGCTCGCTTTGAGTCGGCAGTTTTGCACGCAAGGAATTCGCTGAAAGCACTGTATGGTTCTTTGAGAATTAAACCTTCAGAGTACGCTCAGCGAGTGCTATTTGAGGACAATCCTCCTGAAGGCAGCAGACTCCACGCACTTAAGATGATCTCATGGACGGATAATGCAGAGGAACAAGCATTGTTGATCGTCGAAAACAGAATTCCCTATCGTGCGGCAGTAGGTGTCATAAAGCATGTTTCGCCACCAGTTCTAGTGGCACTAATCGAAGTCATGTCGCCACAGGAAATGATCAACTCCTTGGCGAGTTTGAGGCGTCATGGTGCCTTCGATAACCCGGATGTAAAAGCGATGATCGAACTAAAGCTAGAGGAAGGCAAGACAGACAAGCGTGTATCAGCGCTGAAAACAAGAAAGGCGCTTGCCGCCGCCGGTGGTGACGATGCAATAGACACAAAAGTTCGATCGATCGGAGACGAACGTATAAAGGCCGCTGGTCGCATCAAGCTTGCTACAGGACTTTTGATCGATAAGAGCGCGTCAATGGAAGAAGCAATCGAGCTAGGAAAAATGATTGCTTCTATAGTTGCGCCTGTATGTGAGTCCGATTTGTACGTCTATGCATTCGACTCTATTGCTTACGAAGTCAAATCTCAAGGCAAGGAACTCTCCCACTGGGAAGACGCGTTCCGAGGCATAAATGCAGGCGGCAGCACCTCTTGCGGAATCGCAGTCGAAATGATGCGCAAGGCAAAACAAAAGGTTTCTCAGCTTGTAATCGTCACAGATCAGCAGGAGAACTATCAACCGTTCCTCGCGACTGCTCTGCGGCATTATGCGAAAGAGTTTGAAGAGATGCCCTACGTGATCATAGTCAACGTGGGCGATCACAACTCGCAACTCGAAGATGCACTGCGCAAGCAAGAGATAGAGGTCGATGCGTTCACGTTCGCCGGGGACTATTACAGCTTGCCTAGCTTGGTTCCAATGCTCGCCAAAGGAACCAGAACCGACTTACTTTTGGACATCATGGTCTATCCAGCACCAACGTAATGCGAATGCGAGGTTAGTTAGGCTTTGAAGCAACCGGGCTGTTTTTAGAGGCTTCGGAGATCCTCTTGTGCAACTCGTCCAATGCCGTCTTCAGCTGCACATCCTTCATATCCTCGGGCTGGCGCTTTACTTTGTTGTCGCGATCTTGCCACCACGGTCCGCGCCATGGAAGCTTCTCGTCTTCGAGTTCCTTGGCGGACAGTTCGATTAGAACGTCTGGATTAATGCCCTTCTTATTAATGTCAGTGTCGTTTGGCGTCAGATATTTCGCGATCGTGATGTTGACACCACTTCCATCATCCAAGCGATTGATGCCTTGAACCAATCCTTTGCCGAAGGTTTTTGCTCCAACCAAAACGGCTCTGCCATTGTCTTTCAAGGCACCGCTGGTGATTTCAGAAGCACTCGCACTGCCCTTGTCGATGAGCACCACGAGCGGAACACGGCACAACGGCTTCCCATCAGATTGAGCTGGTGTTTTGTAACCATCTCGATCAACGGTCGACACAATGTTGCCGGACTCGAGGAACATGTTCGAAATATCGATGGCGTTTGTCAGCAATCCGCCAGGATTTCCGCGGAGATCGAGTATGATTCCCTTTGCGGAAGAGAGCTTGCCGAGTGCATCCTTCATTTCTTTGCTGGCCTGTTGAGAGATAAAACTCGAGAGCCTGATGTATCCCGTTTCAGAATCCAGCATCTTGGAAGTTTGAACTGCTTTGATGGGAATCTCGGCACGAGTGACGACCATTTTTACTTTCTTGGTGTTGCGCACCAAAATCAAATTCACCTGGGTGTTGATTTGTCCACGAATCTGTTTCGCGGCATCCTCAACAGAGAATCCTTTGGTAGATTTGCCATTGATTTCGGCAATTTCGTCACCGGCCATGATTCCCGCCTTAGAAGCCGGCGTGTCATCAATCGGGGCAATGACGACGATCTTGTTGGTTTTGGGATCGATTCCAATCTGAATTCCGATTCCATATAGGCGTGCGTCGATTTGTTGTTTTTCGTCATCGAATGCATCGCGATCCAAGAAACGAGTATAGCGATCGCCAAGGCTCGCAAGCATGGTTTCAACAGCCTTATGAGCATCGTCGAGGGTTTTGAGTTTCTTGTCGTATTTGTGTTCCCAACGAGCCCAATCCTGTCCGTTGTAATTCACATCGTAGAAATCTTCTTTGATCAATTGCCAAACGCGGCTATAGAGGCTTGTCGGCTCGATTAGGGTTCCGCTTGAGACGCGTTGCGCGATGCGTCCTTTGCTCTCAGATGCGGAAGCAATATATTGGGTCTGGTTAAGAACGATCCCCGAACCACCTAATGTCATCGAGAGGACAATCGGCAGGGCTAGTAAAAGTTTCCACCACATTGGAGATTCCACCTATAATCTGCAAATAAGATTTGTTACGTAAAACAAGAAAAAAGACCCGAGACCCGGAGCGCCTTCAGGTAGTCGTATCAGCCATCTTCAGGGTCTGAAGCGCGAAGCTCGAGGTCCTAAACTGGTCGATCCTAGTAAGGAAGCGGCTCTTGGCCCTATATCTCCTATTCAAACACGGTTTTTCTGAGATTGCTTGGTCGGTCGCCGACTGACCTTCAGCACCTCATATATACCCAGCCCACTGGGTTTCTAGACATTTCCGTTCGGATTTTCGGAGGTGCTACCATAGACTACCCGCATGGCCGGTGACTTGCCATGTGGTTTCCCCTACGTTTCCCCCTACATTGAATTGGTTTTATTGCGGAGTATCACTGGTGGACAAGCCTTCTGCAGACCTGGGAGTTTTTGGTGGATCTGGTTTCTACAAGCTTTTCGAAGACGGGTTCGAAGAAAAGCTTGTGGACACACCCTACGGTCCCCCGTCCGATCGCATCGCGATTGGCACAATGGCTGGAAAGAGGGTGGCATTCATGCCACGGCACGGAGCTCAACATCAGTATCCGCCTCATAAAATCAACTATCGTGCCAATCTCTGGGCGATGAAGTCTTTGGGAATTACCCGCGTCATAAGCCCATGCGCTGCCGGAAGCTTGCAAAAGCACGTCGCTCCCGGACACTTCGTTGTAAGCGATCAGTACATAGATCGAACCAGTGGCCGAATCGATACCTTCTACGACGGTCCGGTTTCAACCCACGTTTCAGCAGCAGATCCATATTGCCCTGAACTGAGAGATCTTGCCATACAAGCCGGCAAGGCTTGTGGTATCACAATGCATCCGAAAGGAACGGTCGTAACTATTCAAGGTCCACGCTTTTCTACTAAGGCTGAGTCTGCATGGTTCACCTCCATGGGCTGGGAAGTGATAAATATGACCCAATATCCGGAAGGACACCTAGCACGAGAGTTGGAGATGTGCGTAGTCAACATAGCGCTCATTACCGACTACGATTGCGGGCTTCAGACTACTGGTGTAGAGCCGGTCTCGCATAGCGAAGTCGTCAAAGTCTTCACCGAAAACCTGAGCAGGCTCCAAGCACTTCTCGGGAAGCTGGTTGAATTGATTCCGTTAGAGCGATCGAAATGCGCTTGTGGGGAAACACTCTCACACGCCCGCATCTAGCCCGATAATCATTGCTTTGCACCACCACCCGGCGCCCCGCGCAACTTCTTGCGGGATCATGGTGGTGCTGCCCAGGGCTGACCGATATCGCTGGAACAACGTACTACTAATGTAACCGTCTGACACGGCATTTCTGCCAGTCCCCTCCGGCGATATCGCTCAAACCACGTACAACTGATGTAACCCTCCGGGGATGCGGTTTTGCATTCTGCCTCTGTACTCCAGCCCGCAGTCTCCTTCAGTGAAAGTCCGGCTAACTATGCTATAGTGACCTCGGTCGCCGAAGAGTCGCACTCCGACCGGTTGCAACGCTTTTGTTTGCTGTGCAGGAACACCAGAGATGATCCCTCTATCCCTAACAGTCAATCACGTCGTATCGCTGCTTGGTTTGGTTCTGGCTCTTAGTTCGTACCTCGTACTAAAAAAGTTTGGAGTGCCTGACAAGATTTGTGTTGGAGCAGGCATTCTTTCACTGCTGGTGGTGGCCATATTTTGGTCTTGTGTTTTGCTGGGGACGTCTGAAGATGATGATGACTAAATCGAAGCGGCGAAATGGAATTGGAACTGCCCTGAGTTTGTGTTTGGCATTGAACGTGTCTACAAGCTTTGCTCCGGCGATCGCACAGCAAAGTTCCAAAGCAACTGAAAAGACAGTCAATGGTGTCACCTGGACATCACCGCTCATTCCGATAACGAGGGATTTCAAACTTGCAAATGGTTTGAGAGTTGTTGTGTCTGAAGACCACAGCGTTCCGGTTGCGTCGCTGGTTATTGTCTATGATGTTGGAGCCAGAGACGAAGAGCAAAAACGGTCAGGATTCGCCCATCTGTTCGAGCACATGATGTTCGAAGGCTCGCAGAACGTCGGAAAAACCGAACATTTCAAATACGTCCAGCGCGCCGGCGGAACGGTGAACGCCTCCACCCACCCGGACTTTACCAATTACTTCGAGAAGCTTCCCAGCAATCAAATAGAGATGGCGATGTGGCTAGAGTCCGATCGCATGCGTTCCTTGAAAGTGACAGAGGAAAATTTCAAGAATCAACTGGAGACCGTGAAGGAAGAGAAGCGTTCCAGAATCGACAACCAGCCGTACATGCCGGCAATGCTCAAGCTCGAAGAAACAATCTTCGATAACTGGAAAAACGCACATCCGGTGATCGGCTCATTCGAAGATCTCGAAGCGTCGTCCGTCGCTGACGTCAAAAAGTTTTTCGACACATACTACTCTCCCAACAATGCAGTCATGGCTGTCGTCGGAGATGTAGACGCCGACAACATCGAGAAGCTCGCTCACAAGTATTTCGATTCAATCAAACCGTACCCAAGACCTCCTCAACCAGACGTGAAGGAACCGCCGCAATCAAAAGAAAAAACTTTGACAGTCGAAGATCCTCTGGCGCAAATGCCGGCGTTCTGGATTGCCTGGAAGGCACCGGCCAAGCGTGAGCCGGATTACTATGCGCTCGGCATTATTCAGATGCTTTTGTCGACAGGCGATTCGTCGCGACTCTATCAAAGGATGGTGAAGGGCGATCAGGTCGCACTGAAAGCCGATGTCAGCTATGACGAACGCCGTGGTCCAGGTGCGTTCGAAGCTAGCGTCGTGTACAAGCCAGGGGTGTCGGCAGAGAAAGCCAAGTCCATTCTCTTGGATGAGATCAACAAACTGAAGACCGAACCGGTAAAACCGGAGGAACTTGAAAAGGCGCGCAATCAAATTTTGCGTGCACTGTTTTCGTCAGGTAGCTACTCATCGCTTCAACGCACTCTCGGTCGCGCCCAAACCCTGGCTGAGTATGCCTCCTTCTTCGGCAACCCTGCCCTCATCGATGAGGATCTCGAGGCTTATTTGAAAGTTAGCCCGGAGGATGTTCAGCGAGTAGCAAAGCTGGTCTTCAATGAAACCGGTCGCACGGTAGTTGATGTGGTTCCTGTGAAGAAAGACAAGCCCGGCGACAAGGAGAAGGAAAAAGACAAAGAGAAAAAGACGAGTTCAGCTCCACCACAAATCAGCATGAACAAATAAGACCCGCAGGTCCACCGATAGAAATCCGCAGGAGATACAAATGCATTCATCGACCGGGAAGCAATGGAAACAACCAAGATTTGCACTTATCGCAGGTCTTGGTGTTTGTGCATCGCTAACACTAGCGATGGCGTTCTCGCCAACACAAGCCGAAGATGCTGCCACCAAAAGCAGTGGCATTTCAGATAGCGAAGCGTGGAGAAGCAGCCCGCCGAAATTGCCCCCGCCGCGCCCATTCAATCTGCCTTCGATAAAGACATACCAGCTGGACAACGGCGTCAACGTCAAATTCGTCGAGGACCATCGCTTTCCGTTTGTTACTGTGTACCTGGGATTTAAATCGGGTTCCGTTTTAGAAGCGAAAGACAAGCTCGGATTAGCGGACTTGACCGCCGACATGTTAGTCGAAGGAACAGAAAAAAGAACCAGCAAACAAATCGCCGAAGAAGTCGACTTTATCGGTGGCGCACTAAATGCGGTGAGCGACTACGACATAACCTTGGTGTCTGGTTCAGCGCTGTCCAAGTATACAGACAGACTGCTGGACCTAGTCTCCGATGTGACACTGCATCCGAGTTTTCCTGAAGATGAGGCAACGCTCAAAAAAACAAATCTGATCCAAGAACTGGTGATTAAGAGGAGTCGTCCTTCGTTCCTGCTTGAAGAACGCTTCAACAAAGCTGTGTTCGGCAACCACCCCTATGCCATTGTCTCGCCCACGGAACAAACAATAAACAGCATCACTCGCAAAGACCTAAGTGACTTCCATAAGAAAACCTATTTGCCGAATGACACTGTCATCGTTGTAGTCGGGGATTTCGACTCGGACAAAATGAAAGAACAACTGGCAACAGAGTTTGGCTCCAAAGCGTGGGCCAAAGGTGAACCAAGCAAAGCTAACTTTGCCGCAGCACCAGCTCAACATGGAAGGAAGATCTATCTTGTGGATCGTCCGGGTTCCGTTCAATCGTCTATTAAAATCGGGAACGTTGGGATCAAGCGCCTCGACCCGGACTACTTCGCCGTGCAAGTGGCCAATCAAATACTTGGTGGTTCGGCAAACTCAAGACTGTTCCTCAATATTCGAGAGAAAAAAGGCTACACCTACGGAGCCTACAGCCACATTGCAGCTCGCAGAGAAGAAGGACCGTTCGCAGCAGGAGCCGAGGTTCGCACGGAAGTAACTGCGCCTTCCATAAAGGAGTTTCTCTTCGAACTTGATCGTATTCGCAAAGATCTCGTCACTGATGAAGAAATCAGCGATGCGAAGAGTTACATGGTCGGTTCATTCCAGCTTGGATTGGAGACGCAATCAGGACTCGCTCAGCGCATACTGGAAGCATCCCTCTACGACTTGCCCTCCGACTACCTAGAAACCTATTCAAATAAAGTTATGGCCGTCTCGCGTGAGGACGCGAAACGAGCTGCTACTAGGCTTATCAACTCAGATAATCTCGTCATTGCAGTCGTTGGAGACGGTGCCAAAATCATGAAAGAGTTGGAACAGTATGGTCCAATCGATGTATACGACACGTCTGGGAAGCTGACTTTGCAAAAAACCGAGACGCCGAAAAGCAGCCTTGAAAGCACGCCGAAGAGTCCACAATAAAAACGAAAGTAGAAACTTCGGCGGTTACATCTGATATAGGCAACTTAAGCGATATCGCTGGATGGGGTTGTAGAAACGTCCACTTGGATGGTTACATCTGGTATAGGCTGCTTGAGCGATATCGCTGAAGGGGGGTTGCAGGAACATCGAGTCGAGCGGTTACATCTGGTATACGCTGCTTGAGCGATATCGTCGGAGGGGAGTTGCAGGAACATCGAGTTGAGCGGTTACATCTGCTATACGCTGCTTGAGCGATATCGCTCAAGACCGGTCCCATGATGTAACTTCGAATTTCCCGCTATTCTGAACCTTTATCGGGTTCATTGCTCGCTTCTTGGTTTGCAGCTTCCTTTTCGGCCTTGGCGCCTTCATTGTTTTCGCCCTCCGCCTTCCTATCTGCAGAAGCTTCCGACTTATCACCAGAACCTGCTCCTGCAGCCTTTCCAGCATTCTTGGAACTTTTCTTCGCATTCACTGCACTATTTGGGTTTTGAATGTCTTTGCAATTCTTGGGATTCTTCACGTTGTAGACGTAGACATCTTTGACATTGATGACTCCATCGGAAACACTGTTATCAAACACGAGATATGGCGCAGGCAAATGGACCTTTGTCTGCATTTCAATAGTCAGTTTGCGCAACTCCGCTTTGATGTCATCTCTGAAGTTGGTAAATACGGGTCTTTCTATGAAATAACCACCCATGCCGCACATTTCCATGGCTTCCATGGCGTCTTTGAGAACATCCCGGGTTGGTTTTCCTTGTATCGCTGCTTTTCCGGCAGCCATCGCAGCGTCTTCGCAAATTCGTTTGTTGTAGTCTTTGGCTGTCCACAAAACGTAGACGTTTACGAGCAGCATTCCCAATACAGCCAGCAACAGAACTGAAATGCCGAGCTGAAAAACACCAACACCTTTTTGGCTGCGCAAACTTGAATTACTGTTCCTTACCATCCCCAGCCTCGCAGACCACCATAGCGGAACCAACCGAACTACTTTAGTTTACCCTTTGATAGCTGTCTAGATAACAGACTCTTCGAAGTTACAAGCTATATGAAGGCACCAATTCTGCGCCCAGGTCGAACAGGACTATCGGGGTCGGGGTCAGCATGACCACAGGACCAGGTCGTGACAGGGCTATCAGAGGTTTGGGCTATTCGATGATTTAGCTCAGGAAGATTCTAAGGTGCCAGCTTGGAACCGTGTGGATCTTCCAATTTGAGGCGCTTGAGTGACTGGAATTTGACTAGAATTTGGTTTACGTGAACTATCCGGGCAGTACGAGCTCGCCCAAGAAGGGCAACTCTCGATATTGCTCCGCGTAGTCGAGTCCGTATCCAACAACAAACAGGTCCTCAATCGTAAAACCTACATAGTCGGGTTCGATGCTTACGACCCTTCTTGAAGGTTTGTCCAGAAATGCGGCGATCTTGAGCGTATTTGGATTGAACTGCTCGCGCAAGTAATCGAGGAAGAACTTCGCAGTGCGACCTGAGTCGATGATGTCTTCGACTACCAAAATATTGCGTCGAGAGATATTCGGCAGTTCAAGGTAGGGTGTCTGCACGGTTCCTGAACTTTCAGTGGCACTCCCATAGCTGGAAAGGCGGACGAACTCAATTTGCAGAGGATCTTTGCCCTGAATGTTCCGCACCAGATCTGCAAGGAAGCAGATCGCCCCCTTCATAACGCCAATGACAACAGGCTTCTCCAGCTCGGCAAAGTCGGCGCTTATCTGTTTGCCTAGTTCTTCAATTCGGGTTTTTATCGCTTGAGAGGAATAAATTTCGTTGATTCGCGTCACGCCTACGCTCCCTACACTCATTCTCTTATCAATCCCCTACTAGATCAGCTATTTCGCCACTTTCTCAGCTTACCGCCAATTGTCAGCACACTCATTTCTCGGTGACATTTGCCAGGTCTATAGCATCAGCATCCTGTCTGGACATGCCCGATATTCAGCAACGAGAATAAATCATATAGCTACTTTCAACCTGAAGGAATTTAAAGAGGTTGATCTTTGCATTATCTGTAAAGACGCGCAAAAATAACGCTGCATGAAGGTGGCGAACGAAGATATGGATATAGACGCCCACACAAAATCAAGTAAAGAGCCGGTAGTCGTTTATCGGGGGCACATCGTCAGCCCCATAAATGAGAAGTCTTACGATGATATCATCGGCGGTGCCTTGGTCGTCAGCAACGAAGGTATCATTCTTGATGTGGGAACGTTCAGCACAATCGAGAAAAATTGGGCAGTCAAAACCGTTTATGACTATGGCGATCGCCTCATTTTGCCTGGAATGATTGACCTTCACCTTCACCTACCACAAGTGACGCAGACAGGGAAATCGGGAGAGCATTTGCTTAACTGGCTCGAGAAATATATTTTCCCTGCTGAGTCGAGGTTTCATGATGTCGAACACGCACGCAAAATTGCGCGCTGGTTTTTCGATGAACTAGCACGCAACGGAACAACCACTGCCGTGGTCATGACCACCGTTCACGCAAAGTCTACCGCCGTTGCATTCGAAGTTGCCGCCGAACGCGGGAACCGTGTCATCATGGGTAAAGTTATGATGGACGCAAACTGCCCTGCATCACTGTCGGAGAAGTGTTCGGACTCCGTTGGTCTGTCGTTGGAACTCGCCCAGACTTGGCACGGCTTCGACAATGGGCGACTGTTGTATGCGTTCACTCCCAGGTTTGCAGTCACGTCAACCGCCGAACTTCTGAAGGAAACAGGCAAGGCATGGGAATCTGTGGCGAACAGTTATCTGCACACGCACCTGGCGGAGTCGCAAGAAGAAGTTGATTTTGTTCGCGAGCAGTTTCCCAAGTGCCGCAGCTATGTGGATGTCTATGAACAGTTCGGGCTGATCGGAAAGAACAGCGTTTTAGCTCATGCGATTCACCTGGACGACACTGACTTGAAACGGTTGTCTATAACGAAATCGTCACTAGCGCACTGCCCTAGTTCGAACTTTTTTCTCAAAAGTGGTGTATTCAAGTACTTCAAAGTGCGCGAAGCCGGAGTCTTATTCGGACTCGGATCGGACGTAGCGGCAGGACCACATATGTCCATGTTCACCGTTATGAAAGATGCTAACTACATGCAACCGGAACAGTGGTTGACGGCAACCGAGCTCTTCTATCGAAGCACCCTGGGAGGTGCAGAGGCGGCGCACCTCTCGCATGTCGTAGGCAGTTTGTCTGCAGGCAAAGAAGCGGACTTCATTGTGGTGGATCCGCGCAAAAAGAGTGGTATCGCCGACGATATCTTGTCGCAGCCTACCGATGAAATTTTGTCTGCGCTAGTTTTTCTGGGTGACGACCGATTGATAGATTCCACCTTTGTGCGCGGCAAGTGTATTCACATGGCAAAAGAAGGCCAGGCACACAGAGAAGATCTGACTTCGACAGCGAATGTCACTTGAGCGAGGAGAATGGAACGAAGTTCTAGAGGTGCTTCGCGAGACGCACAAGATTTGGTCGGCCGGACTGACGATCGATCGCTACCTCGAATACATTGCATTTCAACTTGGGCATCGTTGGGCACGCCGTAACTTCTGCTATTTGATGTTGCGCAACGAAGGCGGAAAAATCGCTGCGAGTTGCAAGCTCTATTCGATTGCACTTCAAAGTCGAGGAAAACAATATCAGCTGTACGGGCTCGGCGCCGTGTATACGATGAAACAGTACAGAGGTCAGGGGTACGCGACAAAGCTAATCGAGGAAGTAATCGACCTCGCTCATTCCAATGGCAAAGACGGAGTACTTCTATTTTCCGACATTGGACCCAGCCTCTATGCCGAATTAGGATTCACCGAGATGGGCAGCGCGGAATTTTCGATACAAGTTCCAAGAGGAACGGTATGGGAAGACAGCCAGTTGTTTGCTCTTCACTCAAGCGACGGCGAAACCCTGGTCGGTGGAACGCAGGGCGCCACGCAGGGCGCCACGCAGGGCGACACGCAGGGCGAAACGCACAGCGAAACTCAGGGCGGAACGCAGGGCGACACGCAGGGCGGAACGCACAGCGAAACTCAGGGCGGAACGCACAGCGAAACTCAGGGCGAAACGCAGTTAGGCGACAAAGATTCGCAAGAAATCGAGCCGCGCGTGC
>CAYZJR010000020.1:32365-40898 GCA_964478655.1 uncultured Candidatus Obscuribacterales bacterium | reverse complement strand
CAGGGCGAAACGCAGTTAGGCGACAAAGATTCGCAAGAAATCGAGCCGCGCGTGCGAGTGCAACCGGTTGATATTTCTATGGTTCCTTCGATGCTTCGGCACTACAGGCGGTGGCTTAGCAGAACGCCTTTCGGGTTTGATCGAACCGAAGAATATTGGGAATTCAAACTGAAGCGTGAAGCGTTCCTCCATAAATATTCTCGGTTGTCTTGGCCGCAACTTCAAATCGTTCACTGCAACCTTGACTCCTCCGATGGTGGCTACGCTCTGATTGAAACCGGTGGACCGGTGATCAGAGTGCTCGAGGTCATTGGCATCGATGATACGCGACAAAAGTTGTGGAATGCCCTGACCACCTTGGCTGTGCATCGTTTGTGTTCTCGAATGCGTGGCTGGGAAAGCAATGTTTCAGATTTCGCACCTGGATTTACGCTGCGCGGTTTAGAGCCTGACGTGACATTTAATGAGGCTTCGCCACCGCTGCAATTGACCTATCGAGAACGCGATTGGGGGCGTCCGATGCTGCTTGTCATCACACCGGAGATTCAAGAATGGTTTGAATATTTCCCTACCCCCCTTCTAGAGCTCGATCATCTCTGAGACAATAACGCGCATGACTGAAACGCTTACTAGTCATCTACTAGTTGACCAGCTGGTTGCTGAGGGTTTTCGGCACATTTTCGCCTCGTCCGGTTGCAACGTCTCTCCTATCATTGCAGCGGCCGATGGCAAGATGCAGCATACGATGGCGCTGCACACAGGTATTGCCGGATCGATGGCGCTAGGCTACGCGCAGGCGACGATGAGACCTGCCGTGATGATGGTTCCGGCCGGATACGGCGTGGCTGAATGCTTGCCTACTCTCTTGAACGCCAAGCAGTCGCGGCTCCCAATCATTGTTCTTGCCGATCAACAAGACTCTCAAGTCTTTAACGACGATCCTCCGCTTGCATCGAACGACTTAGCGCTTGGGGCGCCCCTTTGCAAATGGACATGCGAAGTGAAGACAGCCAATGAAGTTCCGCGCATTATACGCCGCGCCTTGCACGAGACAATGTGCCCGCCCAAAGGACCTGTGCTGATCTCGCTTCCCATAAACATTTTGGGTCGGCCGGCACTGGGCAAACCAATCCCCTCGATTCAGTCGAGTCCCATAGGTCCTGCCGATCCCTCGTTTCTGACCCGCGCAGCAAAACTGATTACGCAAGCAACAAGACCGGTAATCATCTGCGGCAATGAAGTTTCACAGTATCGGGCTCGTCAGGAGTCAGTGGTCTTGGCAGAGGTGCTCGGCTGTCCAGTATTTTCCGAACCGGTTCCAACCGGCGTCAACTTCCCCAACCGCCACCCGCTCTACGCCGGCGTTCTGCCTCTCGACCTTTTCAAAGCGCACAAGGCAGTCGAAGACTGCGATCTCGCGATTGTTCTTGGCATGCAGTTAAGATTACCGCCGCGATCTGACGAACCGGCACTCTTCGGGCGCACAACACAAGTCATTCAAATCAACGTCGAACCGCAGCTAGCAGGGCGAACGCTTCCCTGCAACCTGGCAGCCAACGCCGATATCGCAGAAACGCTGTCGCGGCTGAGAGCCGAGATTCAACTCATTGTCGACTCGCAGTGGGTTCAAGTGGCGAGAACTCGCGCCCAGAACAACATCGGCAAAATCGCAAAAGTAAAGCAGCAATTTGAGGAAGCGTTGAACTATCCGGACGCATCAACGCCGGTTCCCTTGTTCTGGCTATATCGAGTGCTCGACTCTGTTCGTCCACAAAAATCAACAGTGGTAACGGATTTGGTTTCGGGTTTGACGACACCAATGGACGTGATGAGCCTGGAGACGAGTTCGTCATACTACTCAATAAACAGCGGCGTTGAAGGCTATGCGCTGCCTGCTGCAATGGGAGTTCAGGTGGCAAGCCCTGAATCCACTGTGCTTTGCCTAACCAGCGATCATTCACTGCTTCAATATCCGCAAGCGCTTTGGACTGCCGCGCACTACCGTCTCAATGTCAAGCTGGTTCTAGTGAACTCCTTGGGAACATCAAATTACAATCTCCAACTCCCGGGGTTTCCGAGGATTAACTCAACACTCGACAATCCCCAAGTGTTCTTCCCTGACCTCTCAGCTTCGATGACCATAAAGTCGCAACGAGTGCTCACCATGGCTCAGTTGGAACCAGCACTGACAAAGATGTTCGAGTCCAACAGTCCATTCATCGTGGATGTGCGCATTCAAGATCAAGCAAGACAGTAATAAACTTGCGAAAAAATCCTTACAAAATCGACTGGCCATAGCTCAGTTGCTAAACTTATTAGGACGCTTCATGCCTCTAGGCGAACGTCAGAAGTCAATCAGCAAGCCGAAAGGTTAAAGCTGGTTGATATTGGCAACCGGTCGCTTGACTGGCTTGCTGCTCGAGTTAGGTCACAAACATCAGGTAAGCGCCGTGAAAACACTAGCCGCCGACAGTACGCAGAAAACAGAAAAAGGACGCATCGTCAACGACTTCTCAATTCAAGTCGCAACGGTCAATGGCTCTGGCAGCCAATCTTCCAACAACGTTTTGATGCGCTCGATATTTCAAATGGGCGTTCCGGTAAGTGGTAAGAACCTCTTTCCATCAAACATCGCCGGTCTTCCCACTTGGTTTACGATCCGCGCCAACAAGGACGGATACATCGCACGAAAAAAAGAAATCGATATTCTGATTGCGATGAACCCGCAGACAAGCGTCGAAGACGTCAAAGCTCTTCAGTCCGGGGCAGTTTGTGTCAGCCCTCTGGAGATGAAACTGGACGCGGTGCGCTCAGATGTGCGGCATTATCAGGTTCCATTTACGGAACTGGCGGCCAAGACAACCGACAATATCAAACTTCGCAAACTGCTCACGAACATGCTCTACGTCGGCGTCATTGCCGACTTGCTCGAAATCGATGAAGCAGAAATAGACAAGGCGATCAAGAAACAGTTTGAAGGAAAAGGCAAAGCAATTGACCTCAACCTCAACGCCGTCAAAATCGGTCGCGAATGGTCGAAAGAAAATCTCAAGAAAGAAGACCCGTTCTACATCGAACGTATGAACGAAACCGCCGGCAAAATCATTATTGATGGCAATGATGCAGCCGCTCTCGGCTGCTTGTTCGCGGGCTGCACGGTTGTGACCTGGTATCCGATTACACCGTCTTCAAGTCTTTGCGAAAATCTGATCGAGTATCTTAAAGAGTATCGAATCGATAAAGAAACAGGCAAAGCGACATTCGCCGTCGTTCAAGCAGAAGACGAACTGGCCGCCATCGGAATGGCTCTGGGAGCCGGCTGGGCCGGAGCCCGCTCGATGACTTCAACATCGGGACCCGGCATCTCACTCATGTCTGAGTTTGCAGGCTATGGATACTTCACCGAAATTCCAGCTGTCATCTTCGACATTCAACGCGTCGGACCATCCACCGGAATGCCAACGCGTACATCACAAGCTGATCTGGTTTCCACCTTCTACTTGTCGCACGGCGACACCAAGCATCTGATTCTGCTTCCAGGTTCCGTTGAAGAATGCTATTCGATGGCGATGGACGCATTCGATTTGTCAGAGCGCTTCCAAACGCCGGTGTTCGTCTTGAGCGACCTGGATCTTGGAATGAACAACTGGATGTCCGAGCCATTCCAATATCCGACAAAACCTTTCGATCGCGGCAAAGTTCTCGATGCCGAACAACTCGAAAAACGCGGCAGCTTCGAGCGCTACAAAGACGTCGACGGCGACGGCATTCCCTACCGCACACTGCCGGGAACACCACACCCACTCGCCGCCTACTTCACACGCGGCAGCGGTCACACCGAGAAGGCGACATACACTGAGCGTCCGGAAGACTACCTCAACTTGATGGATCGCCTCAATCGCAAATTCGAAACAGCGCGTAAGTATGTTCCGAAGCCTGTGGTTGATACCAACAAGGACGCGAAAGTTGGCTTGATTGGATTTGGTTCTTCGCACTTCGCCATCTACGAAAGTCGCGATCAATTGAAAGTTGCAAACATTCCAACAAGCTACTTCAGACTGCGCGCACTGCCTTTCACCGAAGAGCTGCGCAAGTTTGTTGAACAGCACGATCGAATCTATGTAATCGAACAAAACCGAGATGCACAACTTCGCGATCTGATCAGGCTGGAACTACCTGAATACGCAACCAAGCTCAGATCCGTCAAACACTACAGCGGTCTGCCAATCGATGCAAGATTTGTCACAGACGCAATCATGGAGCAGGAGAGATAAGCAATGGTTTCATCCACATCCACACCAACCAACAGAATCGGTTTAACTCTCGCTGACTATAAAGGCGCCCCATCAACACTTTGCGATGGATGCGGACACGATGCGATTACGAGTCAAATCATCAAAGCGTTCTACGAACTCGGTCTGGAACCGCACAACGTAGCGAAGCTAAGCGGCATCGGTTGCTCCAGCAAAACTCCTGCATACTTCCTCAATCGCTCTCATGGATTTAACGCAGTGCACGGTCGCATGCCCTCGATTGCAACCGGAGTCAATGCCGCCAACAAGAATCTAGTGATGATCGGAGTCAGCGGTGATGGTGATACTGCCAGCATCGGACTTGGCCAATTCTGCCATCTGGTGCGCCGTAATGTTCCTATCGTTTACATCGTTGAGAACAATGGCGTTTACGGACTGACCAAGGGACAGTTTTCAGCTACCGCTGATCTCGGTTCCAAGCTCAAAACAGGCGTGCAAAACGATCTTCCACCGATCGACCTTTGCGGTCTCGCAATAGAGCTGGGCTGCGGATTTGTCGCGAGATCATTTGCAGGCGATCCCAAACAGCTGGTTACGCTACTCAAGGCCGCGGCCTCTCACAAGGGAACCGCAGTCCTCGATGTCATCAGCCCTTGCGTCACCTTCAACAACCACGAAGGCTCAACAAAGAGCTACAAGTACGCGAAAGACGCCGAAACGCCCCTGCACGAACTTGGCTACATTCCGTTCTTCGAGCAAATTACCGTTGACTACGAGCCGGGTTCGCTGCAAGAAGTGGAGTTGCATGATGGCTCGCACTTGCGGTTGAAGAAGTTGCACAAGGACTATGATCCGACCGACAAAATGGCTGCAATCACTACCATTCAACAAGCACATAATGAAAAGCAGTTCCTTACCGGACTTCTCTATATTGATGAGAAGAAGCCTGACTTTATGAGTTTGATGAACGTTGACGATGAGCCCCTGTCACTCCTCAAGGAGGACAAGGTGCGTCCATCGAAAGCTGTCCTGGAAGAAATCATGCAATCCCTGATGTAGCTGCATCTTCATAACGCTGCGGATATTGTATGGGGAGGCGGTGCGAACTTTATCGCACCGCCTGTTGTTTTTCCGGAGCTTGAGCGATATCGCTCAAACCAGATACAACAGATGTTACCGTTGAAACTCGATACTTTCGCAAGGCCCCTTGAGCGATATCGCTCAAGCACTGTATACCAATAGAAATGAGCCGATTTCAGTTTTCGATCATCAAAAGATGTGTAAGGCATTTTCGTAAGTGTGTCGAAAGTGTCACGACGTCTCAATTGCACCCTCTTTTCTACGCACGCAAATCCCAAGACAGGACGGATCGAGCTGAGCGAATCGGCAGGATTCGCATGTTGGTGCAAGCGCTCTCATCTTTTAGGCGGGCATCGACTTCAATATGAGCGGAGAAACATAGTCACGCAGCTCAAAGCGGCTTTTCGGGCACATCTCTACACACTTCTTGAACAGGGTTCCATTTGACCACATCTTCCTATCCAACAGACACCAGAGAGCACCAACGTAGGGTTGTGAGTTCTTTCTGCTAATGCCATGATTAACGTGTTGGAAGTACCGCACAAACTCAGCAATTCTATCGCTAATTTCCGATGAAACAGCCGGCTTCGCGCGGACATACTCTGTCGAATTTACGGCAACAATGACTTTCAGAATCAGACGAAGTACTGTAATTGCACCTGAAACGCTGCTGCCGGAAAGTCCGGTTTCGATGACAATCACGTCCACACTCTTCGGTTTAGACGATATCGCGTCAAAGACTATCTTCACGTCTTCACTCCAAAGCGATGCTTCATCTAGTGGAACAAGCGGAAGATCAGCAGGATGTGTCTCATTGCATGAATCAAGGTCATCATCCGATTCGGTTTCTTCGCATGAATCAGTTTCTTGATCCAATTCTGTTTCTTCGCATGAATCAAGTTCTCGATCCAATTCTGTTTCTTCGCATAAGTCAAGTTCCCCATCAGATTCCATTTCGTTGCACCATTCAAACTCTTCGTTCGACTGTCTTTCATCATTCGCCTCTGTTTCATCTTTCGGCTGAAACTGCGAGGCGCCTGGCTGTTCGTCCTTAGCTTGTTGTGGCTTGTTTTGGTCAAGAACATCTTGCTCCGAACGCGGGTGCTCTCGCGCCTCTGTCTCCCTACTTCTCTTCGTGAAGACGGCTTGCAATAGAGACGAACTGAAGAAAATAGCGCTCTCAGTCATGCAAGACGCAATCAGGTGGTTAAGCTTCGTCTGCAGCTCCCAACCAGTCGACTGAGATATTCTCAGAATTTTTGAAAAGAAATTCATGCTCATCCCTATGCCCTTTTCTCTTAGCCATATTGCAGCTACATAAGCGCGAACATGTGCCGCGCGAGCAAAGAACGTATTCGCAAATAGGTGCGTTTCTCGACAGCATCTGTTGCAAGACACAACCGACCTGCCCCAAGCTCGTCGAACGTCTTCACTCTTGCAGTAGTAGCAAGAAGGCGTTCCAAAGTACTTTTGAAGGATGCCTTCTGTCGCATGCTCGTCACTCGGAAATTCTTTCAAGAATTCTGCCCACTGAACTTCGAACTCCGGGAGAGGAACAGTGAGTCCTCTTGGGGATCCAGGCTTAATCATATGTACTCACCTCGCGTATTGATAGGTTCAACTATTAAAACGCGAACGAAAGCTGGTATCACATGCAGTACCATCTTTTAATTCGTGCGAGGTGGGTTGGAGCCTTACATTCTATATATGAGGTTTTAGCGATATCGGTGGAGTTCGACCGACAACCGCACCAGTGCGGGTTCCCGCACGCAGAGATCCGGACACTGCAGACTGCAACCGATCTCAGCTGTACAAGCTGCTTTTCAAATTGTGTCGTTATTGCTCATTCTTTTGAAATTAACCAGAAAGTCCGAGCACAAATGTAAGGGGCGTGTTAGAAATTATAGAAGTCGCTGCTCTTGTGACGGCTGAAGTCGTCAGTTGGGGAGGCAGCGGGCCCTACCGTACCTCAAATTCACCGAATTACTCATCCACAAGGATGAGTATTTTTGACGCGCTCGAACAAAGAATGCAGGTCGCCTTTCGCGACTCCTTTGACGCGCGTCCAGTGAACCGCACGCATGAAGGAGACTCAAATGGCAAAGAAACCTTATTCACTGATGCTGATTCTGGCAGTGGTATTTCTATCAATGCCTTTGGAGTCCGTTGGTCGGATAAGCTCAGCGCCATCCAAATCTCGCCAACCAGCAAATTCAAAACCACTAACTGTATCGAAGACATCGAAATCAAGATCCGTCGCAATCAAGAGAACGACCCGGATAATCGCATCGAAGAAAAAAAGCGTCACCTCAAAACGTGTAAAAGTCGCCTATAAGCGCAAGAAAGCAAAACCCAGCCGTGCTCTGCTGGTAAACTCGAAAAATTACATGTGGTCCGAGCCTTGGCAGGATCGTTCACCCTACAGCGCGAGCACTGCCAAAACTCTTCGCCAGGCATTCAATTCCGGAGATTCGGAGAAGTACTCGCCTCAGCAATTGGTTAAGGCTGGTGTGTTCAAATACTATCCCCTGAGCGGCGGAATCTTCGAGCGTTCCGCAGCGATCAAGAACATCGTCATACATTCAACAGAAACCGCAAGGGAGGCAGATGCGAAGCGTGTCGTTCGCAGTTGGAACATTCGCGGACTTCGACATGCTGGAGCACAATATGTCGTTGATCGAGACGGCTCAATCTATCAAACGGTTGATCCAAAGTTCGCTACCGTTCATGTGGACATCAACAAAACCAGATATGGTGTCACGAACAACAATTCAATCGGCATAGAAATCGTGAGAAGCGGAAAGCAGACCTATACTGACAAACAAATGGATTCAGTCGAGAAGCTTGTGGCCTATCTCCAGAACAGATATGACGTTTCGCGAAAACAAGTTGTAGCACACGGATATGTACAGCCAAGCGACCGAAGCGATCCGGTCGGCTTTGATTGGAACCGCTTCTTCTATAATGTAGCCTATTTACGTTCTGGACAGACTACTGCACTGAAACCCAAGACACCAGGAACCGAATCTAAAGCAGGAGCATAGCTCCACTTCGGACATTGCTCAAACTACACTAACTTCGACCCGTTCTCTTGGTTCCGGACGGTTTCTTCGTGGATGCTCTAGCCTTGCTTCTGGACGCAGCTGACTTGCCTTTGGTCGCAGATGACTTGCTTTTGGTCGCAGATGACTTGCTTTTGG
>CAYZJR010000020.1:26464-32265 GCA_964478655.1 uncultured Candidatus Obscuribacterales bacterium | reverse complement strand
GACTTGCCTTTGGTCGCAGATGACTTGCTTTTGGTCGCAGATGACTTGCTTTTGGAAGTTCCTGATTTGCTCTTGGGCGTTCGTGTTTTTCGTTCGGCAGCCTTGGATTTCGGCACTGATTCTCCATCTTCATCGTCATCGAAATCAAACTCTTCCGATTCCTCATCGTCTTCAAGGTCAGCAACAGTCAAACCTTGCAAAAGTTTCTGAATCGCTACGTCTCTCGTCTTAGGATCGTTCATTACTTTCTCAATGGTTTCAGCCATCGTGTCTCCAATCCAATCAAGCGCACCTTGTGTAGTTTGCCACTGGTGTCCGTACTGAATCACATACGCTGCTGCCTCGGACTCACCACCAAGTTCAATTAAATCGGGCTCGTCGTCCGGCAATTCGACCAACCCAGCCATGAACTGAAGTACAAACGGGTTGAGATCTATTGCCCTTTCCAGTGCGGCGTTTGCGTTTTTGGTCGAACCCTTTTCGAACAAATACAAAGCACGCGTAAAGTTTATCCATGCTGAGGGCTCTTCCTTGCAGTCTTTCAGAAGTTCGTCTAGCTCGCCGAAACGTTTTGCTTGCAGAAGACATGGCGCAAGAGAAAAGCGGGCGGCTTGATGATCTTCAGGGTTTATTTGCAAAAGCATCTGATAAAGCTCAATAGCCCCATCGAAATCGCCTTTGAGTTCAAGGCAATTAGCAAGCGCCTGAAGAACAAGTAGATAGGACTGAATTTCTGGAACATCCCAATAAAGTTCCTCATCTAAATCGGATGCGAACTGGCGAATCATCTTTTCACCAGCTTTCACGCCTTGCTGAAACATCTGGATTGCGTCATCAAGTGTGGTGCTATCTTGCGCTAATAAGACATATGCCTCAACACACAAGTCGCAAGCATCAATGGCTTCTTTGGCTAATTTCGTGCGTTTCTTTCCGGTGGCTTCGTTCGCCTGTTCAATCAAACCTTGCGACTTAGTCCAAGCTGCATTGCCGGCAAACGCCTCAGCCACAGATTCAATTGTTGCGGACTGAGCGCGTTTTCGGTCTCTTGCTGGTTCCCTATCAACTAAGGAAACTGATGATTTCTTGCTCTCTGCCTGAGAACCGCTTTGCTTTTTGCCCTGGTTGCGCACTTCTTTGTTTTTCATCATCGAGCCTGTAATTAGCCAACACAAACGGCTCATTCTACAACCGATCAATTGAAAAGAGGCGAACAACCGAATTTAAGCCAGTTCTAACCAAATGCAATACCGGTCAGCATCGTCCGGCGAACCGGATAGAGATTTTGTTTGCCGCATCTGAGGAGCGCTCGCCGCATTTTTTCCTTCACGCGGTTACATCTGTTGTACTCGACTTCGGCGATATCGCTTGAGTTAGGTGCCCGTCGAATTTCGAAAATTGAGCAGTTACATTTGTTGTACTCGGATTCAACGATATCGCTGAAGGTCCGTGCCAATCGATTCCAAAAATCCATGCCGTTTCAATTGTTGTATGAGGTTTGAGCGATATCGCTGAAGTTCAATGTCCAGGCAAAGCCTGCGCAACTCACCGATCTTGTGTTGTTGCTTACTTCGCTACATGAGACTCGGAAATTTGTTTGACCCGCTCTAGGCGTTCCTTGACGCCTTTCAGCGCCTGTGTGTTCGTTACTTGCTTGAGGAACGGAATCGGCAAATCCAACTCAATATGAGAACTCAACTGAACATCTGTTCCCTTTCCATCCGGCAATGGTGACAGCGACCACATTCCTTCAAAGCACTTGAATTTGTCGGAGTGGAGCATGTGGTACTCAACGCTTTTACACGGCGTGTAATTTTCCTGATAGGTGCATTTTGCTTTGCCGACAAACGGTAGGTTTTGAAAGGTTTCTTCCAGAACAGCCTGGTCTCCGTTTTTCTCGAGTTCTTTGACTCGATTCGGCGTCTCCTTGCGAAGGCTTAAGATGGTGTCGTAAATGACTTCTGCAGGCGCCTGGATCGTCAGTTTAGACGTGACACCACCTGTCTTTTCTCTAGCCAAACAATCGCTCGCACAAGAAAGCGAAATCAAGGTAGTAACCAATACTGTGAAAACCTTCCGCATTTACACCTCATCAAGCGGTCCTAAAGTCCCGGTTCATTTTGGAGTCGAGTAGTTTACAAGCAATCTCAAGAACCGTAATCGAAAACAGTTTTATCTTCGAGTTCGTTCTCTTTGAAATATGCGATCAGCGCCCAACCTGCGCCAAAAAAATTAGGAAAATGCAATTCGTCAAATTGCAATTTCGTCATCTTGGAAAATCATTGCATGACAACAAGCCACTTGACGCTGCAAAGAACTGTGAGTTCAGTTGGGCATCAATCAGAGTGTTCCAATGGGGATAACTCCGGAGCAAGAGTTTTTAGCGGGAGGTTAGCCAGAGTTCGCAGAGACGGGCGCGATTAATTGTTCAAACTCCGGCAGCTGCCTGAATTCATCGAACCAGATAGGAGGATTCGGGGTTCCGGAGCAAGGATTGAGCTGCAGTTGCCAGCGTGCAACATCGACCCATTTGCCGAGTTTGAATCCGACATCCTTGAATGTTCCCACCAAAACAAAACCCATCGACTGATGCAGCGTGACGCTGCTTTCATTGGGCAAAGAGGCTCCTGCTACGACCTGATAAAATCCTTGCGCCTTGAGCAAAGAAAACAAACAAGTGTACATTTGGCGTCCGATTCCGCGCCCGCGATAGCCATCTGCAAGATAGATGGATGACTCTACTGCCCATTGGTACGCCTTGCGCGATCCGTACTCGTGAGCATAAACATATCCGGCGATCTGCTCGCCATCTTGCATTACCAACCACGGCCACTTTTTCAAAACGTGATCAATGCGACCAGCCATGTCTGCCACAGAGGGAACCTCAATCTCAAAGGTGACAATCGAACTCTCTATAAACGGTGCATAAATGGAACGAATGTCAGCTGCATCATCGGTGGTGGCGACTCTAATGAACATAAAGCCTCAAGCCAAGCCATCAAGTTTATAGAGCGTTCGTGCATTTCCATGCATGACAAGCGAGGCAATGCGCAGCGCCTCTTCTTCATTAATGGAACCAAACTTGATCAATTCGGTTAGTGCTGTCTCCAGCCCTCGTCGCATCGAAAATGCTGCAAACCAATGAGTTTCGGGAACGCTATGCCCATCAGTTCCTGCCAATAGTTTCGAATACGGTGCAACCGACAATGCGTCTCTGAAGAGTACATGAGCCTGGCTCGCAACCAGACTGACGGCAAGCGACAAATCGAAGTAGACTGTCGGATACAATGACGCCAGGAAGGCGCTCTCACTCACGTACGGGAAGCAATGAAGCAGAACGAATTGTGTCTTGCCGAATCTGCGCGAGCTGAAAACGTCGCGAAGCAAAAGAGGATTCGCATCAATCAAGTCGGCATCATCATCACCAATACCTGAATGAACCTGCACCGGCAACCCGAAAGCAGCAGCAACTTCAAAAGACTCGAGCAAGAAGTAGTGATACAGCGGTCCTCGATAAATTCGAGCCTTGCCGGTTTTCGTGATTGATCGCATCACCTCCGCTTTCGCCCGATCGAAATCGTTCTTGGCTTGATCGGCTGACACCACATCCAGTGCCAAACCACCGCGATAGGCCGCAATGGTTTTTAATGCGACAGTTTTTACTGATCCAGCGGCGACCAACAGTTTGTGAAACGCATTTCGTAACTCCGTAAATGAGTTGGCTTCCTCAATCGATTGCTCGAGCATATGCTCGATCCGGCATGCGCGGAAGATTGGGCGACCGGAGAGTTCCGACAATTTTCTAAGGCTTAGCATCTCCTCTGGTTTGTAGCCGTCGTCTACAATCAAGCCACCTATAGAAGCGGCATCCCAAAGTCGATTAATGTACTCATGTTGGGTTAACTCAGCTCTGAAATCCAAAATTCTGGCTTCACCCTTGATACCAAGAACTTTCCCCAGACGATTGATCAATTCAATATAGTGAAGACTATTAGGAACATGATGCTCGATCATCTCCGCCGATCGACTCTCGGTAAACGCCCCGCGAAATGCCATTGCGTCTATCTGCATGTGACCTTTCAATATCGAATGCGCGTGATTATCAATCAAGATTACTTTTGAAAGGTCAATCGCCATAGATCTTTGGTGTCCTGTCCTCGTTGTTCCGTTCCGTTATCTGTATCCCGTTGGTCCCGCGTTATCTGCCCCGTTATCCTGCCCCCGTTATCCTGCCCCCCGTTATCCTGCCCCCCGTTATCCTGCCCCCTTTGCCCTGCCCTAAAATCGTGCTCGATGATAGCTTGTTTCAAATTCAGCATCGTGAGCGAACGCTGAAACTTCTGAAGACTTCACCGAGATGAACGTATTCGCCATCTCGCTTCCGAGCGTCTGCATGAGGTAAACGTCCGTTTCCAGTTCGACCAGAGCCTCGTGCAGCGTTGCCGGCAAACGGATGATACCTTGTTTGATGCGTTCTTCTTCCGTCATTGTTCCCGGGTCGACGACGATGGCAACGGGCGGTTTCATCGATTTGCGAACTCCATCCAACCCGCACGCAATGACGGCTGCCAGCGCTAGATATGGGTTACAACTGCTGTCAACGCACTTGATTTCGATGTTGCTGGTCTCTTTCTCTTTGCCCCAATAAACAGTCGGAACACGCACCGCCGCCTCACGATTCTCATATCCCCAACAAACGTACGCAGAACTCCAGCTGCCAGGTTTAAGGCGACTGTAGGAGTTTACAGACGGACAAGTTAAACAGACCAGAGCGGGCAAGTGATTGAGTATACCGGCGACGAATTGTCTGCCGAATTCACTCAATTCTTGCGACTGAGAATTCGAAAACAGATTATTTTCTTCATTGAGATCCCACGCCGAAAGATGCAGGTGGCAACCATTTCCCGCTTGGTCTTTAAATGGTTTCGGCGCAAGAGTAGCCTCCCAGCCCAGTTCAACGGCAACACCTTTCAGAGTTTCGCGATACATGATCTGGCGATCGCACGCTCTCAATGCATCGGTGTGCCCTATACTCAACTCGTGTTGTCCGGCTCCAAGTTCAGGGTAGTATTGCTCGACACCAAGTCCTTGCCGATTCAGACACTCAGCGAACCGCTGTATGAATCGCGACGCGCGGTTCATTCCTTCCGTAGAAAAACATAGACCTCTGTCAATCGGCTTGAACTGTCCGTCTACTTCAAAACCGAGCGTAAATTCTGGTTCAAATGCTGCCTGAATGCTCACGCCCATTGCCCGAGCTGACTCAATTTGAGATTTAAGGAGACTGCGTGGACACAGGTTCCATGGAGTTTTGTCGAGCTGAATCAGATCACAAAGAACTGACGCAGTTGAATCAACATAGGGCAAAACGGAAAATGTTGAAAGGTCAGGCAGCAATCTCACTTCACCGGTGGCACCGAGTCCGGTATCAGGTTGCATTTGGTCAAGGAGATTCATTGCCATCATTCCCTTGACGAGTCCGATGCCAGTAGAAAGGCGATCTGCAAATGTGGAAATGCTGGTTGCCTTTCCTCTTATCATGCTGCTCGTATCGCAATACAAAAACCGAACTAACGAACAACCCGACGCGCGCGCCATCTCGACTGCTTCTTCTAAAGATTTGGGTCCCACGGACACGCTGCTCTCCAAAACCGTGCAAACAGTTGAAGATATTGAACCACACGGAACGATTCGAATTCCTTCGAATCAAATCGAATTCTCTATGTATCGAATTCCCTATGTGTCGAATTCCCTATGTGTCGAATTCTCTATGTGTCGGAACGCACTGTCACATAAACGAGCAA
>CAYZJR010000020.1:22786-26364 GCA_964478655.1 uncultured Candidatus Obscuribacterales bacterium | reverse complement strand
TCCCTATGTGTCGAATTCTCTATGTGTCGGAACGCACTGTCACATAAACGAGCAAGACGAAGACTGTGAGCAAAACCGCCATCACGGACTTGAGAAGAAACCACAGAACATCACTGACTACGGCAGGCAGAAACGCGGACAAAACACTGAGGATCAATGGCATAACGATGAAGCTTGCCAAGCCGCCAGTCACTGTTGCCACCCACAACCACTTTCTTAGCAAAAGCCCGTCAGGCGTCTGCGCAAGCGCTTGAACCGCCTCTTCGTCGGTTCCCGCGCGCTTCAGTTCATAGGCGCGCAGTCGCGTCACCAGTTCGTTTCGGTACTCTTTGGGAGTCTTTCTGGGCATTCCTGATCTGTACAGATTAACCAGCTAATTCTGACTATGAATTGGAATGTTTCACAGATTAGATCGGCTTGTCAAGTAGCTCTTCTTACGTTATATGAGATCACGACCCGGGAACAAAACAAATGTAAAGCACCCAATTCGTTCAGGAAGATTATGCGAGCGTCGCGAATCCTGAAAATCTACTATGGTGTCACCTTCCTAATCGGGATAGTGCTCACGCTTCCTTTGGCATACTTCGTCAATATCGATGAGATTGGTGGCAAAGGTGCGGCGGTTCTTATTCTTTCTTGGAACGCTCTGTTTGTGTTGCTTCTGCCGATGATCTTGGACTGGGCAGAAAGTCGCTATCTGCGCGCAAGATTCGTAGCAGTGGAAGAGGTCGCGAAAACCAATCCGGAACTTGCTCAGTTAATCTCCGAACAGTGCGAGAAACTATCAATTCCAGGGTTGCGTTTTGCAGTGGTCGAAACCAGCTCGGAAGAACTGTTTGCCTATGGTCTATGGCGGGCGAATCCAAGGTTGGTCGTCCCAGGCAGTATTCTGGCAAACACGGAGAAGAGCAAACTTCTTCCTAGTGTTGAGGCGGAGCTAAATCGTTTCGCCAGCCAAGATCACACTTTGCTTTTCATTCTGTTTGCAATAGTTCAGGTAATCGTTCAAAACATCATTGTTGCTCTGACATAGAAGTCGCAACAGATGTAACCGCCCGGAGTTCAACTTTCGGGGGTCATTCTAATTGCGTGCCTCTATTTCTCTTCTTCGAAGGCACTGGCCCTAAAGACATCAAAAGTCGCACCATTTTTCCAGTCTTTCGGACCGAACCCCGCCTTTATCGCTAACTGAGCAAGCGTTTCATCTAAATCCCAGCCGAACTCGGTAGGCACATGCGGTAAGAAAACCGACTGACGCCCGTTCAAGTACATGATTATGCCGTCCTTGCCGAGTTCGATTTCTGACGTGCTCGCCACTTTATGCGGTGGCGTAAGAACATTGATTTCTATTTGAAGATGCTTTACTTCACCCGCTTCCACTTGTTGAAACCGATAATCCCTCGAACATGCACCAATTGCATTCTCAATGACGGCCTGCACTAAAGGTTTTATCGGCCAGATGTAGCCGATACATCCTCTCAATTCCTTATCATCTCGAGATTTGTTTGCATGTTTGGACTTAGAACCAACTTTGAAGAGAGTGACGAACGTCCCGAAGCTCTCTTCTAGCACCGGACTAGCGCTAATATTGAGATCACGCAAAGTTGGTGTTTTTTTGTTCTTGGTGAAGAATTCGATTGTCTGGCGAGCAACCTTCAGTAATGTTTCTTTGTCATGTTCGGTCAGAAGATTATCAACATCGATTCCACGAGCAGTACGGGGCGATGTCCACCCACTACTACCTGGCGATGAAAAAGCTAGTGCCATATAGCTGACGGAATTTTCCTCGTCCTCCAATATGGAGTCTCGCGAGGTCCGGTAGTTGAGCAGAGTTCCTCTAGCACCTTCGGGGAGCATTCCGAGCAGCACCGCACACGGATAGAGTCCACAAATAGTATCACCCGTGGTGTTGTGAAATTCTAAAAACCCTTCGAGATCACATCTGGAAAGATATTGAAAGGCCTGACCGTCCAATCTCTTTATGCTCTGCTGGATATCCTCTCTAAATGGTTGATAACCGTATCGAGGACCAAAATGCGTGAAGTCAGAGCTTACAATCACAAGATCATCTTTGTCGATGTATCGAAGTAACAACCGAGCCACAAGCCTCACTTCCGATGCATCTGTCAGTGTACCGATTGCAATCGGAACTATCTTGGCGTTCTCCATCGCCAACTTGATAAACGCCAGCTGCATCTCGAGGGAATGCTCTCTTCGATGGATTTCAGAGGATACTTCGAACAGCGGATAGCGGGCCAATTCGTCGATAACCTGTCGGTCTAGCGGCAAGTCACCCAGAGGAGTTGCGAAAACACTTTCGGTCGGAAGGGCTGCACCATGAAATCCAACGTAGTGGCTCGGTCCCAAGAGCCAGACGCGTTCGATTTTTCTTCCCTTAACAGAGTCAAACGCGAAAGCCGCCGTTTGACCAGAGAATGTGTAACCTGCATGAGGAGACACAATTGCAAGCACAGAACCAGCGATACTCGGATTTTCGATTACAACATCATCAGTCTTTTCGACCGGCACGCGGTCGACCTTCTGCATGAACTGCTCCAATTGTGTTCTCAGTTTTGATGCATCAGCCTCATACCATTGTCCGGCAAAGCGAGGTTGCCGCTTCTGCGGTGAAGCAGGAAACAACGATCGTCCCATGAAGTTTGCCATTCAGCTAGTAGCCTCAATAGTCTATAGGAAACGGTCGCCTCAGAGTCGCCTGGAGTTCGCCTTGAATCGCGACTCTAAGCGAGTCGCACAATCACTGCCCTGTTGCTGCAGGTTGAGAAATTATTGGATCCATTCTCATGTTGATTGCACTGCTGCTGTCATGCTGTGTTGATGTTGAATCAAAAGTAAAGGTAACTTTTGCAGTCGGTGCTGTTCCAGTTGGCAGTGGTTCAAACGGTTGGGACTTCGTGAACGCCTCGTTCGCAGCCTCTTCAGCCTTTGCGTTTTTAGGAGTACTTGAAATATTCACGTCGCTAACGGTTCCATCAGACTGAACGACAGCCGAAATAACAACACGATTCTTTCCATCCGGGAGGTTCCAACTCGAGTTAATTTTGGTTCGCAAACGATTTAGATATGCTCCGTAAGCTTGAGAGTAGTTAGGGCCAGCGGCCGGTTTAGCAGGCTGACTCTGCGGTTTCTTCGCCGGTGCAGAGTCCGCAGGTAAGACACAGGTTCCCTGCGCAGCACAAAAAACACAAACTAGAACTGCAGATACTCGTTTGCAATCCATCGCACATCCTCGAATCAGACTCATCTCAATTATAGAGAATAGAGGCACTTTGATTCTAGCTCATCGTCCGAAATTAGCCAGATATCGCTGAATGGGCCTTGCGAAACCCCATCGCTGGGAGGTTACATCTGTTGTACGACGTTCCAGCGATATCGCTGAATGGGCCTTGCGAAACCCCATCGCTGGGAGGTTACATCTGTTGTACGACGTTCCAGCGATATCGCTGAATGGGCCTTGCGAAACCCCATCGCTGGCAGGTTACATCTGTTGTACGACGTTCCGGCGATATCGCTGAATGGGCCTTGCGAAACCCCATCGCTGGCAGGTTACATCTGTT
>CAYZJR010000020.1:0-22686 GCA_964478655.1 uncultured Candidatus Obscuribacterales bacterium | reverse complement strand
AATGGGCCTTGCGAAACCCCATCGCTGGCAGGTTACATCTGTTGTACGACGTTCCAGCGATATCGCTGAATGGGCCTTGCGGAATCCCACGTTGGTGCCTCAAAACGCGACTCCAAACAACATTTAGTCCTTATCTCTAAAGATGCCAAACGAAGACGTAAATCCATGCAAGAAAGTACTTCCACCCACCGGTCCGATTTCGCCATTGCAGAAGAAACCACCTAGCGGCACCTCGCCTAGATATTCGTGGAAACAGTTACTGTCATGGTTTGCTGACCCGTAGAGATGCTGACCGCGTCCAGTGCACGAGAACAAGATCGCACCCAACGCTTTGTCGCCGTCTCTTGAGTGGTCATCGCAGTAACGCTTCAACATGAACCGCAGGTCGTCATCGGACGTCGCTGCGTCTCTCAGATGAAATTGAACGGTTCGTTCTTTTCTCAACACTTCGCCAATCACCAAGGCACCTGAGGTCGGCTCAATGCCTACGATATTGCGGATGAGGAAATCACCCTGCCCAGGATGATCTTTGAACTCATCCATGGCAACTCCCATGAAGATGGCGATTCGCGCAAGATCTTGATCGCGAGGCGATAGATCCTCAATTACTTCTTTTAGGACATGCACGGCCGGCTTGCCATCTAGTTCGAACAATATGTTCTTGTGGCACTTTGTCACTCGATAGGTTTTAGCAATTGGGCGACAGCCCTGTGCCACTATCGAGTCGACCACTACGTTGCCCGAGATAGCGACACCTACCAACCCACTGCGATGAACGCCCTTATCTTTGAAAAGTGCATGAGAACCGACTCTTGTTCCGCCGGATGCTAACCCACCGACTTTGACAGCTTTGGAAAAGGCGTAATCAAGCCCCTCTACAAATACATCTATGCGAAAAGAAAATGGATCCGGCAAAAGCAAAAAGTTTGGTTCATCGCGAGCCGGCACTCCGACTAATTCTTCCCAACAATGCGGAGGGTCGTCGAGATCCGGAAGCTCAACATCCTCAATGTGAAAAGATTGAACAGACACATCCGGCATAATCGCGCCAGTTAGCGAAACCGCACGTTCCTGCTCAATCTCCATTCCTCCTCCGATCAGACCGAGGGCAGAACACCCGATCAGCGCTTTCGGCTTCAGATGTTTATAAATGATCTCCGGAACGCGATCGTAGATTCCCTGAAAATGCGGAGAGACAAATGCAATTAATAGATCAGGAGAGTCAGTTTCGAGTTTTTCAATCAAGTCAGAAGCACACTTCTCGATGATTTCAGCACCATCTCGATCCTTCTGAACTTTTTGTTCCGGACCGGACAGGACGGATGCCCACTTCATACATTTCTCCTAGAATCTCTCAGTGGTTCCATTAAACATTACAGCAAAAATTTATGCTTCTTTTACAGGTTCATGTCGATTTTGATTATTACGCTACAGGAACTAGCTTAGATTTATAGCATCAGCATCATCGCTTACGCGCATCACTCACACAAACATCGCATCACACATCACATCGACAGACAGAGAACGGGTCACCTGATCAATATGGAACAACCTCAAATACTCGCTTCAGTTCTAACAATGACAGCTGCTTTGGTATCCATCAAATTAATCGTCGTGTCGCTCGATTCAATTGTTGACAGGCTCAAAGAATCCAAGTTCTAAGGCTCTGACTCCTGCTGCTTAGCAGGCGGTTCGTCGGCGACTTTCTCATGCATTTCGGAGACATTTTCATTTTTGTGACCGGCTGAATCACGCAAATCCTTAAGGGCAGCACGCTCGCTTGTTCTGTGCGAATGCTGGGCTTCTTCGCGGAGCAACAAATCAAGTTCAGCGTCGATTTCAATGCTCAGGTGATGAACAGACTCTTGGGTCAAGGAACCATCTCGAATTAAGTTCAGGAGGTGGTCTTTCCGTCGTTTAAGAAGCTTCATTCGCGCCTGCCTGTCTTGCAGTTCATTCAATGACTGATCGGACAAACTCAATCCTTCTACTTCATTGTGGAGGCTGTTCATCTGTTTTTCCAACTGAGCTTTCCAGCTTTCGAAGCCTTTAACGGAGATTTTCCCTTCCTCTTTCAGGTTGTACAAAGTCGCCAGTTCGGCTTTGTAGGCTGAGATAAGCCCCGTGCACTCTTGATAGCGTTTCAGTTCTTTGTGTTTTGGTTCCATGCCCAGAAGCCTGATAAGAGGTTCTAGAGTGAGTCCGGGAACCAGCAGCGTAAACAACACGACGCCGAAGCTCAAATTTACCAGCATTTCTCTGTCTGCGAAATTTAGAGGAAGACTAAGAGCAAGAGCCATTACCAGCGCACCGCGCAGTCCGCCCCAAAACAACAAGTGCCTCCACTTGTCTGGAATCGGCAAGCGCTCAGAGGAAACGAACGGACAAATGCCATAAACGACGAGCATCCGCGCAACTACGACGGCCAAAACTCCTAACAAGATTGTCTGCCAATTTGCCAGGAGCAATGGGACTTGAACCTGCAATCCGATAAGCAAAAAGAGAAGCGAATTGCCGAGAAAGGCGGCGTATTCCCAAAATGAGTTGACGGCAAGGCGAGTAGTGGCGGACATGCCGGTTCTGCTGCCATAGTTGCCCAAGACAATTCCAGCTGCAACCACCGCGATTACACTCGACATTTTAAGTTGCTCGGCCAATAGATAGGCACCATATGCGGTGACCGTCGTGAGTGTAATCTCGAGCAAGTGATCGTCGAAGGCGCTGGTAATTCTTGAGGCAAGATATCCAATCACAGTGCCGAGAATGGCGCCACCACAGACAACGACAAAAAATGAGATGGTGGTGTGTGGAATGCTCACGCTGCCACCGGCGATCGCAGCGGCAAGCACTAGTCTGAACAGGACGACTGCTGTGCCGTCGTTGAATAGACTCTCGCCTTCTACAATCATCGTCAATCGCTTGTCAATGCCGAGCTGTTTGAATACCGCAATGACAGAAACCGGGTCAGTGGCTGCCACCATCGCGCCGAATATCAGCGCTGACTGTGGGTTCATTCCACCGGCAAAATGCAAGATCGCAGCAACGCTGAACATACAAACGATCACACCAACAGTCGCAAGCGCCGTAATCGGCAACCAGTCTCTGCGGAGGGCGCGTATGTCGAGGTTCCACGAAGCTTCAAAAAGAAGGGCCGGCAAGAAAATGAGAAGCACCAATTCCGGTGTCATGTGCACAGGCGGTAGAATCTTGCATAAACCTATCGCCAAGCCGGCAATCACCAGCGCAACTGCGTAAGGAACCGGAATCCATTTGATAACAACCGCCGTTGCCGACGCAATCAATAAAAGCGCCAACAGAGTATTTACATAGACAATCGTTTCATGCATGCCAGTTTTTATCGGACGAAACCAGTGTTCACCCTCACTTCTTCATTCCACTTTTATCGAACATTAACCTTAGCCTACGCCAGGTTCCGTCATTTTGGACGGATCAAGCAAACCTTTCAATTCGCTTTCTGTGAGTTTGGTTTTCTCACGAGCGACTTCACGAATCGTCTTTCCCGACTCGAATGCTTCGTGGGAAATTGCAGCGGCAGCATCATATCCAAGCGCCGGAACAAGCGCCGTACAAAGTGCGAGCCCCTGTTCCACCAGCTGCGGTCCGCGTTCCGTCGCCGTGATTCCATCGATGCACTGCACTGCAAAATTCTCAGACGCATTGGCTAGAAGTTGAATTGACTGCAGCAGATTGTACGCAGCAACGGGTTGCATAACGTTTAGTTCGAAGTTGCCCGACTGTCCGGCAATGGTTATTGTGGTGTCGTTCCCGATAACTTGAGCGCAAACCATGCACAGTGCTTCGGCAATTACAGGGTTCACCTTTCCAGGCATAATCGAACTGCCGGGCTGAACCTCAGGCAGTGCAATTTCTCCAATTCCAGCGCGCGGACCAGAGCCAAGCCAACGTATGTCGTTTGCAATCTTCATCAAGCTTACTGCTATCGTCTTCAAGCAGCCTGACAGTTCCACGACTTCGTCCAGAGTGCTCTGAGCCTGAAAGTGATTTTTGGTTTCCTTGACTGTGACTCCAAGCACCTTCGATGCTTTCGCCAAAACTTTTCTGGCAAAATCTGTGCGAGTGTTTATTCCGGTACCAACGGCGGTACCACCTAGGGCGACTTCACATATGCGTTGCTCCACAGCCTCCAATCGCAAGAGCGCTCTTTCCACCTGGCCGCTGTAGCCGAGAAACTCTTGACCGAGCCAAATTGGAGTCGCATCCTGCAGGTGCGTTCTTCCTGTCTTAATAACCGGCATGAACTCTTGAGACTTTCGAAACAGGCTTTCATAAAGTCTCTTGAGCGCCGGTCTCAGCCGCTCGTTTATTTCCAGCAGAGCCGCCACGTGTATTGCAGTCGGAATCGCGTCGTTTGATGACATGCCGTGATTGACATGATCGTTTGGATGCACCAGCTTTCGATCGCCACGGGCTCCGCCCAAAAGTTCAATCGCGCGATTGGCAATGACCTCGTTTGCGTTCATGTTTGTCGATGTCCCAGACCCGGTTTGAAAAATGTCGACTACGAACTGCGAGTCGAATTTACCGTCTGCTACTTCCTTAGCTGCGCTCACGATAGCTGTCGCCACGCTGGGGTCGATGTCGCCGAACTCCTTATTGACCTCGGCAGCACACAACTTGATCGTTGCCAGCGCCCTTATAAAAGATCTTGAGAAACGCAGTTCGCTTATAGGGAAGTTGAGAACCGCTCTTTGCGTCGACGCGCCGTAGTAAGCATCGGCAGGAACCTCCATGGTGCCCATCGAATCACGTTCAATTCTGGTAGCTCGTTCTGTCATAATCCTCCGGACAAACCTTGACAAGTCGCTTCGTGCCAAAGCTGCGTAGCACGTGTTGATGAATCCAATTCGGCGATCTTGAGATTATACTAAGCCCATGTTAATGGTGCTTAACAAGCTGCAAGCCCACATAGGCTACACTTTCGGGTTTATCCTCGACCTTCAATATCGCTAGCAAACACCCCCAAAACTAAACATGAATCAATTAGTTTCAACATCGGCGGCATCCAGGAACCTTACAACTCGAGAACTGGAAGGCGGGTTAGCCTCGTATCTAGAGATACAGGCGCAGAGCCAACCTACCAAGACTGCGATCTATTACAACGACGAGACGATCACATTCGGCGACCTCCATTTGCGAGCGTTGGCAATCAAACGTCGACTGAAGGAGTCCGGTATCACCCATGGTGACAGACTGGGACTGCTCTTTCCCAATCACCCCGACTTCGTAGCTGCGTTCTTTGCAGCAAGCAGCCTCGGCGCGACGGTTGTGCCAATCAATCCGCTGCTCAAATTCGAAGAAATCGCACACATTTTAAGTGACTCTCAATCGAAGGCTTTGGTCGTGCATGAGTCGCATGTTCCCGAAGTCCTGTCCGCACTGCCCTTGGTGGCAGGACTCGAACACATGTTTGTCTTCTCCTACGAGATGACTGAAAAGCCCAATGTTCCCCTGCCTGTACACTTGCTGCCACCGACACTTCGCGCCGAGAAGACAAATGGCGAAACGCTTCTTGCTCCATTCATCAAACCCGAACAAGACTTAGCCGTTCTCGTTTATACCTCGGGAACGACCGGCAAGCCCAAAGGTGCAATGTTGACTCACAACAACTTGTTTGCCAGTGTCAAGGCCGCCGGAGCCGCCTTGCCCTTCTACAGCACCGACCGCCTGCTTGCGGTTCTGCCACTTTGCCATATATATGGATTGAGCGTGGTCATGCTCGGTGTGTTCTCGCAGGGTGCCTCGTTGGTCATTCTCAAGGCATTTGAAGCAAAACCGGTTTTAGACACGATTGAAAGACACAAAGTCACCGTTTTTCCGGCTGTTCCCACAATGTATCAGTTCCTTTTGATGGAACAAGAAAAACAAAAGGCGGACCTTTCAACCTTGCGCATTTGCTTGTGTGGTGGCGCTCCAATGCCGGTCGAGTTGCTCGAAAAGTTCCAAAAAGACGTGGGCGTCGATGTCATCGAAGGCTACGGATTGACTGAAGTTTCTTGCGCGGCAACAATGAATCCGCAAGATGGAGTCAAGAAAATCGGTTCAGTCGGGCTTCCCATCAAAGATGTAGGCATCGCAATTTTCGATGACGACTTGCAACCATTGCCGACAGGAGAAATCGGGGAAGTAGCCATCAAAGGACCCAACGTCATGAAAGGCTATTACCGCAAGCTAGAAGCCTCGCAAGAGGTTTTGAAAGGCGAGTGGTTCCTTACTGGAGACCTCGGATACGTCGACACAGACGGCTATCTATACATCGCAGGACGAAAGAAAGAACTGATTATCCGCGGTGGACAAAACATTTACCCCCGCGAGATCGAGCAAGTTCTCATGAGAATGGCTTCCGTGGCTGATGCGGCAGTTTTAGGCGTTCCCGACAAATTTATGGGGGAACGAGTAAAGGCAGTCGTAGTGCCGAAGTCAGGTGCAACTCTCACTGAAGATGAAGTCAAAGCCTATTGTTTGGAACATCTTGCAGAATACAAAGTTCCCCGATTGGTTGAATTCAGAGACTCTTTGCCGAAAAACTCGACTGGTAAAGTACTCAAGCGAACTCTTGTTTAATCACTCATTCCGCCTTGGTACAATAAAACATGCTGCATTAAGGTTCTCAGCATGTCTGCAATTGACATCCTCATCGCCGAAGATCATGAGATAACGAGAGTTGGACTCCGACTCACTTTGGAGCATATCGAAGGCTTCAAAGTAGTTGGTGAAGCTTCCGACGGCAGAAGTGCCGTCGAAAAAGTGAGTGAGTTGAAGCCGCATGTCGTTCTCATGGACATTGGATTGCCGCTTTTAGACGGCATCGACGCAACGTGCAAAATCAAGGAAATGACTCCGGCGACTCGCGTGATCATGCTTACTTCGCACGACAATGACCGAGACATTTTCGCTGCATTGGGTGCCGGTGCTGACGGCTATTGCCTGAAAGAAGTTTCGGAGTCGCAACTAGTCATGGCTATTAAAGCCGTCGCCGACGGAGTTGCCTGGCTCGACCCAGGCGTCGCCAGCAGAGTTCTTCGAGCGTGTGCAAAGGTTTCACCGCAGCAAGAAGAACAACGCATGGTCACCATCGCCGCACCGCTCTCACAGCGCGAGATCGACGTGTTGAGGCTAGTCGTCGAAGGTCTGAGCAATCAAGAGATTGCGGATCGCCTGGTCTTGAGTGTCGAAACCATCAAAACGCACATGCGACATATCATGGAAAAGCTGACTGTGTCCGATCGCACTCAAGCCGCCGTAAAAGCGATGCGCGAAGGTCTCATTTAGAGCTGTTGATTTAGAGTGTTACGCACTTCCTTACGGAAGCTATTAATCGGTGACGAGTTCCACCGGAATCAGTCTGCCGTCATATGCAAACTGGAACTTTCGATCAGGCGCGCTGAATCCAACATGCACCGGAGTCACTGTGCTCTTACCATTGTCCATTTGCAAAAGCCATTCGTTGAACGAGCCTCGCTCGTACTCAAGACTTTCGCCGTCGTCCTCAAAGTAAAACCCTGCTGACTTTGCGCCGTAGCACATGAATGTTACCGGCGAGTAGTCAAAGTCAATCGTGCTTTGAACTATGTCGCAGCAAGGAATGATCGCCCCATCGCGAACAAAAGCGGGAACATCACCAAGCTCGAAAGTGACATGATAGAGACGTCCGCCCTCAAGCGGCTCACCGCCCTCAAATGGGTGCCAGAGCCCTTTTGGAAGATAGACGGTTCTCGTCTTGCATCCACGATCGAGAATTGGTGCCACCAAAATATCGTGACCGAACAAAAACTCGTCGCTCACATTTCGGCAATGCGGGTCTTCCGGATAATCCCAGAACAAAGGCCGCATCAGGGGCGCACCGGTTCTCAGATTTTCATAGAACAAAGTCTGAATATAAGGAAGCAGTCGATAACGCCACTCAATAAGACGCCTGCACTGGTCTTCGACTGCGGGACCAAATGCCCATGGTTCCTGAGAATAACCCAGTTTGTCGCAATGGTTTCGGAAGAACGGATAGAACATTCCAACTGCGTACCAGCGAACTAACAACTCGGGCGAAGAATGATTCTTGAACCCGCCGATGTCCACTCCACAAAACGGAACGCCACTTATTCCCATATTCAACAGCATAGGAATACTCAGTCTCAGATGATCCCACCAGGAATAATTGTCGCCGAGCCAAACTGCGGCGAATCGTTGAATACCGGCATAACCAGCCCTTGTCAGAACGAACGGGCGCTTGTCCGGATTAAGTGCCATCAAGCCGTCATAGGTTGCCCAGTTCATACAATGCCCGTAGACGTTGCGAACCTCAAAGTGTCCGACATTGCCCTCAGGAAGAGAGTGAACAAAAAGTTGATTGTCAATGTCAGGCAATTCGGTTGCCTCCACCGGCAGTGGCACCTGTTGTCCAAACAGCGCAGGCTCATTCATATCGTTCCATATACCGCTTACGCCGTTTTCCGTGTAGAAACCATGCTGGGCCGCCCACCAGAGCCGTACATCCTCTCGTAAAAAATCAGGGAAAGCAGATGGTCCAGGCCAAACTTTGCCGAGAAACAACTTGCCGTCCTGTCGTTTGCAAAAGTAACCGTGCTTCTTTCCATCGTTGAAAACGAAGTACTTCGGGTCTTTCTTGACGCCGGGATCAACGATGGTTACGACGCGAAAGTTGTTTTTTCCAAGCTCGGCGATCATTTCTTTGAACTCGGGAAAACGTTCTTGAGATGATGTGAATACACGATAGTCTTCCATATAATCGATATCGAGAACCATCGTATCGCAAGGTATACTGCGCTTTCTGTATTGCTCGGCGACATCCATCACGGTCCGTTTATCCGGATAGCTCCATCGCGATTGCTGATGGCCAAGCGACCAAAGCGGTGGCAACTTGCCTCGTCCGGTAAGCGTTGTGTACGCCGCCAACAAATCCGGCAGGCTGCACGGACCAAATGAATAGAGTTGAAAGCCGCGACGCGACAAGAGTTGAATGCCCGCAAGACACTCCAACTCTTCGTCGAGGAACCACTTTTGCCTGGCAGGCGAGTCCAGAAACAGCGCCCAACACTGGTCTTTTTGGTTGATGACCAACATCGGTATCGACTGATACATCGATGCCATTGATGCGATGTGCAAGTCGTCGTCCGTATTGAAAAGAGTATGAACAGCGCCTCTGAGATTGAGCGCTGACAGCCGCTCGCCCAAGCCATGACAAGTCGCTTCGAAGGGAAGATCAAAGAAAAAATCCCAACGACTTTCTTTCGATTGCTGCCAGTCTAGATTGAACGGCAACACTTTCGAATCATCTTGTTTCCAGTCAATGACTTCTAGACGAAATGGATTGGAATACCACTGGTCGTCGGCATCCTGTTCATCAGGTTCTTGTCCGCGTGCTCCTTTTTCGTCATCACCTTGATTGGAATCGAAAGACTCCGCGTTGATTACAGCAAATGACTGCGGTGCAGATTTCGTTCCTTCAGGCCAAACACTGAGTCGAATAACCTCAACACCTTCAATCTGCGCTACATGCTTGACGCTTCCGCCACGAAAAACATTTTCTTCACGCTCAGACCAACGCCGACGAAATTCCGGCGCTTTTCGAGCATCAGTCCAGTTTTCCGGTTCCGAAACCTTGATTGTCACGCCGACCTCCGGTGCCCACACCTGACTACCAGCTACCAGGCAATAAATATAACAAGTGGACCCTTACCTTTGATATACGTGGTTCCAGCGATATCGCTGAAGTACCCAAAGGTGATAACACGGCACAGAGACAGAACAAAAAAAGGACCGGATAATCGGTCCTTTTGTCCTTTTCGTTTATGCCGAGATTACAAACTACTTGTATGCGTCGGCAGAATTTTCTTGATACCGTCAGAGACAGCCTGTTCACCAGCGAATCCGATGGAATAAGTAATCACTTCTCCTTCAGGGTTGAGGAACACAACCGTCGGGATCGGGCTTACTTCGTACTGTTCTACGATCTGTTCGTTGTTTGGATCGTCCACATCAACCTTCATGAACTTGACCTTGTCGCCATATTGGGCTTTGGCCTTCTCCAGAAGAGGTGTGAGATCTTTGCACGGTTTACACCAGCTGGCATAAAAGTCGATGACTGTGGGCTTTGGTTCGCCCGCGCCACGGTCTCTTCCGCCGATTCCCAAGATTGCAGAAATCATTCTCGTGTCAGCACCAGTCTTGGGCGCAACCAGCGTCCGTGGCAGTGACATCAGTAATTGATTGGCTTGTTGAGCATTGGGAGAACCCTTGCCCACTCTGATTGCAGTGCGCAAGTGCTGTTTCGCGCGTGCATAATTCTTCATTTTGCAAAGGGCTTTGCCCAGAAGTAGATGCCCTTCGCAGCTATTAGGGGCCTTTTTGACGACCTCTTCGAGGTCTTTTACAGCTTGGGCAAACTGACCCTTGTTCAAACACGCCTTTCCGCAGGCCAGCGGATCTGCCGGTGCAGCACTTACACCAAAGGTCATAGAAGCAGTCAGAAGTGCGGCTGCTGCCACTGATAAACCCAAATTTCGAACGCGACGATGCATAACCCCTCTCTTTTTTCCTTTCATATAGCACGAAGCGGCGTGCTTTTTTTCATTCTACTTGGCTGCCTTAGGTGACTCTTCTTTAACGATGTTTTCGGAAGGCAGGTGATCTAGCAACCATTTGTTCACCGCTTCGATGTTCTGATCGGTAAACTGGTTCTCTTCAAAAATTAGGTGCTCGGCATTTGGGATTAATACAATTTGACGATCGGTTGTTGCTAACTCGTTAAATAACTCAACCGTTCCTTCAGGTCTGACCAATTTATCATTACAACCCTGAACAAACAGCACTGGCTTATCTTTAATGAGCTTGGCGCTTTCATGGTTTTGGTTCATGAAGTTCTGAAATTGCATCAACTCCCGGGCAGAGATGTTCATTCTGGCCAGCGGGTCATTGGCCCATGACGCCCTCAGCTCTTCCTTGTTGGTTGCCTGCTTTATTACGCCTTCGCCAACATTGAACGGCTTATCAGGATCGCCAATCAATCGCAGCGCCACCTTCAAATTGGTCTTCGCTTGCTTAAAACGGTCTCCGGCAGGAACCGACGAGATGAGTCCATCCACGAGATCCGGGTAGAGTGCCGTGGCTCGAAGTGCTATTGCGCCACCCATTGACTCACCGAGAATGAAAACGGGAACACCACGGTTCGCCCTTCTAATTACTTTCAGCGTGGACTGGATATCTAGAAGAGCACCCTCAAAATCAACCCTCTCGCGGCCTTTCGCTTCCATCCAAGAGCCGAATCCACGAACGTCGATGGCATAGGTCGGAAAGCCGAGTTTAGCCATTCGCTTACCGAAGTCTTCATATGTGCCATTGTGCAGACCGAGACCATGCACGCATAGGATGACGGCGTGAGACTTCGTTGCGGGGTCTATCCAAGCCATGCATGGGGCATTACCGCGCCTTGCGGTCGCTGAATTTTTAGAGCCGGTCTTTTTTGCGGAACTCTGACTCGAAGACGATCTCTTGGACGCCGACTTGGACGACTCTGACTTGGACGGCTTTTGATCTGGTTTGGTCACCGGTTCCGTCTGAGAAGTGCCGGTAGCCTCCGCCGCCGAAGCCGCCGGCTGCGAGCTGTTTACCTCCGCTGCCGACCTGGCCGGTGACGTGCTGTTCAACTCGGCGGCAGGTTCAGCTGAAGATGTGCCCGCAGTTTCGGAAGCGGCACCCGCAGTTTCGGAAGCGGCAAGTCCACCAATCTGCGACACACAAGCCACAACGATTGCGATGAGAAGCCCTTTGTTAAACATTGACTGGCAACCTAATTTGTTCCCGAAGGGCTATGCGAAACGCACACTCGACACACATGAAAGACGCACAATGTATGTCTTTTACATCCCTGAAGCCTCTTCATTGTCGCACGCTCTTAGCAAACCCGCCACGAACGACCGATTTAGACATCCTTTTTTTGCTTATCAAAAGTTCAAGTTATTTGTGGTGCCGACTAATGGAAAATAGGTCAGGTAACGCTAACCCGGAGACGGTCTCCTGTGTCAGAGACAAACGGCACATCCACAACAAAATTGAATTTGTCGACTTCGGGTTCATTGAGTACACGCGGAGCAACTCAACTTGCAGAACTGGACGCCATTCATGATGCAGAGTCCGGCTCCAGGTCGCAAAAGTCAAACAAGCTAACCCAGCAAACTCTGCACTCTGGTCAGTTATGCTTTTCCGCCTGCAATTTCGTGGCTTCGCTCGCCGACTCGCTTGCATTTATCTCTCTGTTTAGCGTCGCAATTCTTGGTGGGCCACCCGGCGGCTACGCGGCATCTATGACCATAGCACTGCCGATGGTGCTAACCAGTTTACTTTCGGGCTGGTTTATAAACTGGAAGAACGCGCAGGCATGGCAACACATAAGCCTGGCCATCCGCGCACTTTCATGTTCGATTCTTCCAGCAGTATTCATCGTTCAGTCGCAAGACCCGTTGTCCTTGCAAAAGTGCGCGATCACATTGCTTTGTGTTCTTTGTTCTGTTCACTGCGTGTCGTCATCGCTGACCATGCGCCAGTGGGGAATCCCGCTGCAGTCTCAAAGAAGCGATTTGATCTTGTTCGGACCAGTGATGGCCATTCCACTTGCGTGCCTCATTAAACTAAACTCTTCAATCAATGCTGCCACGACAGTAAAAATTTGTTCCGTCCTGTATGTTCTGGCGCTGTGGGCGATTCTTGAGGGGCGCAGACGCATCGAAGCGCACGCATCTTCTGATGGAGCAACATCGACATTTCAGCTCAGCAAAATGGAGCTACAGAATTCGAGAGGATCGAATCAACTAGCAAATGTGGCTCTATTGGCTGCTTCAACGCTAACGATTACATCGATATGCATCGTGTTTGTTCCACTTACACTATTTTCTGCACAGGCCATTTCTCCAATTTCAGTCGGAAAAACCACGACCTTTCTCGATCTCTTCTGGTATCTCTCGTTTTCGTTCGTGATTGGCTGTTGCACCTCCAATCAGTTTTCAGCACGCAGAGTGATAAACAAGGCAATGCCGATTTGCGGAATCGTAGTCGCAGCAAGCGGTCTGGCGCTGCTGGGAACCTTAGGACTAGGCGAATGGTGCAGAACCGCGTTCTTCCTTGTCGGCGTCGGTGGTGGCATCGCAATTTATGGTATGGAGGTGCGTTTGGCTCTCTCACCGCTTCAACCACGAATTCTTTCGCATGTCTTCGGGTTAAGGGCGGCAATCGTCATGATAATTTCGCTTTCAATGTCGGCGATGGCAGAAAGCATGTTGCCATCAACATCTTCGACTTACATTTGCAAGTCATTAGCCATGTTCGCAATTGCCTGTATTTTGAGCGCGTTACCCGCCATGCTCGTGACTTCCAAAACATGCGCGAGCGACGACAATGCGATTGGATAACATTGAGTTCGTCCTTGTACGTCCGGTGTTTTTAGGCAACATTGGTGCATCGGCGCGCGTCCTAAAGAATTTCGGGTTTCAAAACTTGACCCTGGTTGCGCCGCCGAAAAACTACAAGGACGCAGAAGCAAGAAAGATGTCGGTAGGGGCATTCGACATCTTGAAGCAAGCCAAAGTGTACGAAACACTTGGCGAAGCATTGGAGAATATCTCGCTTTCGATAGCAACTAGTTCGGGACAACAAAGACAACGTCCGCTGAAAAGTCTCTGCGAAGAGACTCGAGCGGATGCGCCGGATGCGCCGAATATAAGTATTAAAGAAGCCATTTCGCGGACTTCTATGGAACAACGGGTTGCCATCGTCTTCGGTGACGAACGAAATGGTTTGACCAACGAAGAAGTGGAGCGCTGTCATGAGGTTGTTACCATAGCAAGCGATGCAAACTTCCCTTCCCTCAACGTTTCTCACGCGTTGGCAGTCGTTGCTTATGAGATATCTTTTGCACAAAACCACGCCGCATGGCAATCAAAACAGGAACATCCTCCGCTTTCAACCGGCAAGCAAGATGACGAGCTGTTTTTCATTCTGGAGGAACTGTTTGAAACTATCGAATTCTCCAGAACCTACAACAAATCGTTGGTGATCCGCCAACTCAGAAGTGCGTATCAACGCATGCGACCTACGTCTCGGGAGACTCAGCTTCTTACCGGAGTAGTGCATCGACTGAATCAGAAGTTATTACAATCGCAGGCAGAGTGAACCACGTTCGGATAAAATTAGTCGCGGAATTAATTTCGACGGGCTGCGCTTCCTACTGATCAGGTTTACTGGGCGCCTTGGAAATTCCAAGCGCAATTGTTGCGTTCCTTACTACATAAAATCAGTGTACTATTGCGTTGATGCCGGCAAAAAAATATTCTGGTAATTAGGGTCTCTTGACGACAGGGGTTAACAACTACATGCAACCGTGGTGGAGAAAGCAAAAGAAAGCTTTGAACAATGCACTTCCGCTCCTTTTGTCTGTTGTATCAGTTGCCCTGATGGTTTTTGGCTGTGGTGGCGGTGGACCTGGAGGAAAAGGACCGGCAGATCCAAATGACATTACAGCAGACCTGGAATACGACCCTCGAGTGACCTTCCCGCTTGCTGAATTTGAAAAATCGGATACTTTGATTCGGCAAAGGAAGTTCAAAGAAGCCGAACAGGTCTTGATGAGCAAGTTTCTCGACGCGAGGAAATCAAAACCCGGTTCAGTGCTTCTTGGAAGGTACTACATACGACTCCTGACATCCAATGAGGGTTTGGAGCGGTATGAAAAGGCAATCCAATTCGGCGAAAAAGGTTTGCAAATTCTCTACGCGCTGCCTGCAGACAAGCGCGGAACAGCGACGCCCTTTTTCGTAGGCCACTCACGATTGGCACAATGCTACATGTACTTGGGCAAGCTGGACGAAGCGGAAAGACAATTCAAAAAGACAATCAACGTCGCTGCTAGCGCACCGAAATCTGAAATCGATCAGGACTGGCTGAAAGGTTGTTACGAACAATTGGCACTAGTCCTGCATCAAGAGCAAAAACTCGCCCAAGAAAAAATCGTACGCAAAGAAATGCAAGGACTGTTCAAGAAATAGTTCGGGGCGCAGCGAATGAGCGAAGCGCTTACACAAAGAACAACATTGCCCGAGCACGTTTTTGGAAAACGCGCATGGCACATGGTTCGTAAGCCCCTCATTAGTTTGTTCATCATCGTGCATTTGACCTTCATCTATTGCACCTTTTTTCCCGAACATAAGTGGACGCAAGCCGTAGTCGACCAAACCAAAGGCTACATGACGTTTTTGGGACTCGGTCAAACCTACGCTGTGTTTGCTCCCGCGCCAAGAGAAGTAAATGTGCATGTTGGCGCAGTAGTTACATATCTGGATGGAACCTCCAGAAGATGGGACTATCCGCGCATGGATCGATTGAGCCAAGTGGAACGTATTCCAAAAGAACGATATCGCAAGTTCGGCTGCGACAACCTAGCTTGGTCAAATGTTCGGCATATGAAAATGTTGCCCGACATGGCACGCTATATCGCACGCCTTAACTATGATGATCCGAAAAACCCGCCGAAACTAGTAAGCATCTATCGCTATACCGCACCCATTCCAAAACCTAAAGACGGGCTAGGCAAGCCGCTTCCGCCGCAATCAATCTACACCGATTTGATTCAGTACAAGGTCAACCCTGCGGAGGATCTCAAATGAGCCTCAAGCAGATCGTAGCGGCGTGGGACCAGTTCTGGTTTTCAAACGGCTCACCACTGCCGGTGGCAGTCTTTCGCATAACGTTTGGATTGCTCGTTCTCATACATGCACTTCTTCTAGTCCCAGATATGTACGTATGGTTTGGAAATCGCGGCGCGCTGACCTATCAAACAGTCGTTGATTGGGCAAACCATCTCGTCACGTTGAACATCTTGAACCTCTTTCCCGGAAGCGATCAATGGATGGTCTGCGTCATTGCGATACTGATGGTGGCTGCCATTTCATTGATGGTTGGCTTCAAATCGCGAATCGCCAGCACAGTTGTGTTCCTTTGCTTGACTAGCTTGTATCATCGCAATCCTTTTATATACAACAGCGGTGACACATACATGCGCGTGGCCGCGTTCTGGATGATCTTCGCAGACTCCGGCGCCATGCTCTCAGTCGACAACATGCTGAGAAGACGCCAGCTAGGAGTTGCACAAGCAGCGGCAAACATCATTCCCGAAGTAAGCATGTGGCCGCTAAGACTCCTGCAAATACACATGGTCGGCGTGTACTGCCATACATACTTCAAAAAAGTTGTAGGCGACGTTTGGGTAAATGGTGAGGCCGTTTACTACAGCTCGCGCATTGAAGATCTCTACAGGCTGCCGATTCCGTTCATCTTCGACAACATGCTCATCTGTCAAATTCTCACTTACGGAACCCTAGTAATTGAGTTTTCGCTGTTTACTTTGATCTGGATAAAAGAGTTCAGATACTGGCTTTTGGCATGCGCGACGATCATGCATTTGGTAATTGAGTATCACATGAACATCCCAGAGTTTGAGTGGTGGATGATCACTTCGTATGTTTTGTTCGTCTACCCCCACGACCTAGAGCCTGTTGTGAACCGCATTTGCAATTGGTTCAGTCCTGTGAAAAAAGTTGCCGCAAAAGAATTGACCAAACCAGTTTCTAATACGGTTGAAAATCTTGAACCGAGCTAACTAACCGTTCGACTCGCGTATTCTGCAAGGCCCATTCAGCGATATCGCTCAAGCACCGTATAACAGATGTAACCGTCCAAACCTGCATTTTCGATGTCCAAACAGTCGACTAGCTTCCAATGTCGTTTGGCACAAACGCATCTTGAGACAGTGACTCCTCACCAACTGCACTAAGCAGTGACTCGTAGTTGGCACGGATCGTGTCATTCAAGTATCTGCTAGTTTGCTCGCTCGATGGAGATTTGTTTGCGGTTTCGTTGTTGTAGCGATACGCACACTGAAAGAGATTTGCACTTCTTACAAAACGGCTCTCTCGCCGACTTTCGGTGGACTCTGATTCGGCCCACATAAGGTAGAGCAGACCAAGATTATTGAGATCTCGTGCTACCAGGGGCGGAGCCTCACCGTCAAGTTCGAATACTCGCCTGTAGAGTGGAAGCGCTCGCTCAAATTTCCCCCAATCTCTGTAAAAACCTGCCAATTCACTCAATGCCAACGACAGGCGCTGCTTCTGTGAAGGCGTCTCTAGATCCTCTGTTTTCGGAACCATGTCCTTGAAGACATCCTCCGCTTTCGGCCAGTCACCAAGTTGCGCGTAACTGGTCGCTAACATTCTTTGGTTCTCGGCAATTCGCTCAGTAGAGACTGCCATTTCCTTTTGAACTGCTATTTCGCTAGCCAACTTCTTCTGGAACTGGGCTTCATGATACGTGTAGTTTTTGAGTGCATCGTTGGGTGAGTAGTCATATCCCGACCACGAGCTGCCATAGAGGAAACTCCCTGCCCATCCGGCAAGGAAGAAGAAAAGAAGAGGTCTTATCCAATCACTAGAACGCAATTCGAATCTCCGGACTCTACTTCAAATTTACCCGCAAAGCCAAAGAAGAGCGTCCGAGAAAAATATTTGCTCTTCATAGAGTGTTAAGATAAGGCAGGCGCAGGGCATGTTTACTATGTTTGCCTAGGGAGAGTTTCTATGTCCGCTACTTTTTGGTCCCGGAGTTTGCCAGCCGGTTTACTAGCATTGAGTTTCGTTTTAGTCGCCGCAAAACCAGTGTCCGCCTTGGGATCGACTAACCAGAAGATCTATCCGCTTCTCGGAAAGGCGTATGACCAGTTGCGAAAAGGTAAGTACGACCTTGCCGTCAACACATTGGTTCAGGCCGTCAAAACTGATCGAGACAGCATAACTGCAAGACGCTATCTGGCTTTTGCACTGCTCAAAAGTGGAAGTTCACTGGAAGCACTAGACCAGATGGAACTGGTCAGTCGAGTCGTCAAGCCAGGTCCATTTGATTGGTATCTGTTCGGCGAAGCGTACCTTGCACAAAACGGCTACAAAGAAGCCGAAGATTGCTTCAAACAAGCAGTCGCCCTTAATCCCGGTTATGACGCAGCCCGAGCTGGTTTGGTCAATACCTATGCACGCACCGGCAAATGGCAAGACGGATTCACAACTCTTGCAGAAGGTATGAAATTGGCGAAGACAGCCGATGTGAAAAGCTACTACAAGTCGCTCTATGCCGGCCTGAAAGAACGTCAAGCTTCAGGATTTATTGCCAGCCAAGCTCCAGCCTACAACCCGAACCCGTACAACAGCGAAGGCTCCTCAGAAAATTCTGGTGGACCAGTCGCTGTTCCTAATTCGGATCAAGGCCCAGTGAGATTGTTGGCGCCAACCAAACCAGCTGGGTAACTCACTTCTTGGAAACCAGCAAATCGCTCAACAGAGGGTCGTTTTCGGCAATTGACAGCCTCTCAAAATGCATGATAGCATTGTAAAGTCGTTAATGTTGCGGCCGTTATTGGGTATTTTCCATAAGGGTCCCTCTTCGCTTACCAAATTTAGTGATGGTGGTTAATGTGAGAATGAGAATGATGTCGAGGTCGAGGTCTTATCGTTTCCGACAACGTAAACGTGGGGCACTTGCGGCAGAATACGTGGCGACACTCTATGTGTTGTTCTTGTTTATATTCTTTCCAGTGCTCAATCTGGCTACCTGCGGTATGAGATCGTTCTTCTTGTGGTTTGCTACAAACCAGGCGGTCATGCTGGCCGTAAAAGCGAAGACGTTCAACACCCAGATTGAAATTCCGCCGGGCTCGGGCAACTTCTTCCCGGGCGCCTATATAACGGCGAGAACAAGGGCTAATCAGATCAAATCAGCATTTCCCGGTATCGGTTGGACAGCGTCTGCGACCAATCCGGAAGTTCGGATCATCCTTTCGCCAATTCCAGGCAGCGGCGCCACCAGCACAATACAAGTGGTAGGTAACGGCGCTAACGCACTCGGCATAGGCAATGCTCCCGACGTTACGCAATACGTCCCGAGTTTGCGCGTAACAATAGATGGATGGGTAAACCCGCTGGTACCGGTTCCATTCTTTGGAAATATCCCCGGCCTTACAGGACCTATGTTTTTGAGGATGTGCTCACAAGCGGAGTTTGAGAACCCGCCAGGATTGCAAATTTAATATATAGAATCCAGATTTAAGGGAAGGCAATAGTGGTCAAGTCAGTGGAGGCTGCACCGAAAATGGATTACAAGAAAATTCGGACCCGAAAAGGTGCCGCGGTCATAGGGCTAGTTATAGCCCTATTCTTCTTTATGTTATTGGCCGGCATTTTCGCATTCGATGCAAGTCGCGTTCAAATGGCTCAACGCGAACTCATTGCTACATGCGATGCTGCTGCACTGGCTGGCACTGCCATGCTCGCCAGTGAAGACATAAGCAACGACGTAAGCCCACCGCCACCGGCGGCAGGGTCAAAGCTATATATCGCTCAACAAAAAGCGGCTGGTTATGCAAGGAACATGTTCCAAGCCGGAAATATCTTGGGCGGTCCTCTCGTCGGCGCTAACCCGGTGACGTCAATGGCTTCACTGAGTCCGTCCGGTCCTGTGACCGGGGGCGCGTCGAACGTGCTGATTGGCTTGGCTGATCCGGAAAACAACTTCAATTCGGTCTCGCCTGGTTCAACAAACGGCAAAGCCATCATGGTTTTTGCCTCTTATGGTTACCGACCGGTGTTTCTCTCCGTCATCGGAGTACAAAACATGTGGTTGCGCGGTCAGTCGACAGGCGGTCTCCCGCAGGTTGATTCAGTCATGGTGTTTGACTATTCAGGCTCCATGGACGACAACACCCGCGTCACATTCGTTAGAAGATACTGGGACAGAAGAGCGGTACCGCCATCTGGAAGCGCCGATGGACTAAGAGACAACGTCAATCCGACGATGCCCAGCTCTACGTTGAATACCAATGGTTGTATTCGATATAAGCCAATCGTTCCATGGTCGACGGCCTGCGAACTGACCGAATACATCAAGTTCGACTTCGGTAATTTTCCTACCGGAACTCACTTGAACGTTCTGCCACCACAAAACTTGCAAGCATCCAATGCCGGAAGCCAATTGGCATCTTCGGCATTGATTCAGTTCGATACTCTTTTGCGGTGCCCAGTTGGACGCAGAGATGTTGGCACTCCTCCGGGAAACTGCACAATCAACTCCGCGATTTGCGTGCATCCGAACCCTGCTTGCACCAATACCGCTAACAGCGACAACAACTGGACGACTGCACCGGCTGTCGTTGGCGGCAACGGAAACATGTACTGCGGCGGACCATCGTACACGTTCCAAATGACGTACGACGATGCGCACACTGGTGGTAGTGGATACAAAATCGACAACTCGCACTTTACCGATCTAGTGGTCAATATTGCAAACCCTGGCAGCTGGCCCTATACGCAGCCGCTAAACGGTGTGAACAACTTTGATGCAAGCGGTAACTACTCTTGGAGCAGCTGCACAGTTGCGTTTGATTCAAACGAACCAGACACCAACTTGCAAGGAAACTCGTTCACTTTTCCAAGCTTGCCTTTCGTAGTTGAATGCGCACGCGGCAACTTGGACCAAGCAAACAGAAGAACAGGTGCGCTCCTCAATCGTGGCGCGCTGTGTGACTATGATGCATCGTGCACGTCACCAACGTCGTTCCTTGCAGCGCACTTCGACCCTACCGGTTCAACTGCTGTTGATGCTCATTATCAAAGAGCCTATCAACGCCTGGCTATGCTGTACTCGCAACCTATCGCCACCGCTACCGATGGTGCCGATGGCGGCTTCTTCCAAAAGGTAAATGCTCTTTGCGATGCCCGATTCGGATTCGTTGGTTTCTCGGACAGCTTCTTCGGCACACCGCCGACAGCTTTCTATGAAACTCAAGGAAGCCCGCAAGGCAGTGCCAGTGATGACAACAGCGCTTACATCTCCAGCAACTTCTGCGGCTCGCCGTACAACCTGTCCCAAACGGTGTGGAACGGTCAGCTCACCTGCGCCACTAGTGCAGCGCTGCCGTATGGTGTTGGTGCAAGCACTTGCAGCAGAGGTCTTTCGTCGCCCGAAGGTGGTGCAGGATTCAGAATCCCGCGCGTACCGTTGGCCAATGGTCCAGCTTCACCGGAAGATCAAGCGACTCTCTACGCCAGATGTGTAAGCAGACCATCGGGATTCGGAGGCGCACCATGGACAACAGCATCCACGACTGCTCCATGGTCTAGCGTCACCAGCGCAGCTGACGGTGTGTACAACGGACGACCAATGACCAACACCGATTGCTACGAAGCAATGAATACTGCGTATCTTTCGTTCACGACCTATGACCCGGACAACTACAGAATCGCTGCTCGCAGAGCAATCGTGTTCTTCACCGATGGAGAACCGACAGGCGGTCTGTCCAGTTCGGAAGCAACAAACACGACGGGATTGGCAGCCAACATCAAGGGTGCCGGTATCGCTGTGTACACAATCGGATTGAATATCACCGGTAACATCACTTTGAGTAACGATCAAAGTTCGTTCCTGGGCAACAACACTGGCGGTCTTGCAAAAGAATGCGGAAATGGAGGCCGATTCTTCGCTTGCAACTCAGCTGATGCCGTTAAGAAGGCGTTCGCAGCAGTCGCACGCCGTCTGACACAGGCACAAAGATAATCCAGATCAAACTGAGGGAATAGTATGGTTGTCTTTGGAATAATATTTAGGAATCCCTCAGGAGGAGGAGGAGGAGGACAAACCCCGTGAAGAAATTGCCGGATGCTTTGTTAAAGAAGTTACCCCAAGGTGTGCTCTCCAGACTTCGGGGCATCACGGCCATCGAGCTCGCGTCAGTATTGGCACTTTTGATTGTCATATGCGCGCTTGCTCTAAACATTTGCGTCCTTATATTCGCTGCCGACATGTGCGACAGATGTTGTAAGGACTGCGCCCGGTCCGCCGGGCAGATGGCAACGCCACAACAGGCAGTTGACGCGATGAACGCGGCTTTGAATACCCACTTGCCGGTAGACGGCGTGGTGATTCAAAGCCTTACGGCTACGCTCATCACATACGAAGACTATGTAACCCCTTCACCGGCATACCCGGCGGTGGGGTCAAACGGTCCTGTAGGCACAACAACGTCGTTATCACTATCGCCTGCGAACACCGTGCCGCTACCCGGCACAGGCGGTGCAGGGGCCTCACCTGGTCCGTACGTAACGGTGAGAACGACTTTGAGAGCTCGGGTTCCCGCCCCGATATTTTTCTTTGGAGCTCATTTCAAAGGATGGGATGGAAGCGGATATAGCACTGACACGATGCAGTTCCAGAGCTTATATACGTATCCAATTACGAACACATTCGGACCCGTCGCGGTCGGCGCCACAAGCGGTACACCGGTACTTAGCCCTGTAACCAGCGTAGGCGTCGGACCTTTGGGACCTGGCGGACCTTTGGGACCTGGTGGTCCTTCCGGTCCTGGTGGTCCTGAAGGTCCTGGTGGCCCCGGCGGTCCTGGTGGACCTGGTGGTCCTGGTGGTCCTGGTGGTCCTGCTGGTCCTGGTGGTCCTTCCGGTCCTGGTGGACCTGGCGGTCCTGCCGGCCCTGGCGGTCCTGCCGGTCCTGGTGGTCCTGCTGGTCCTGGTGGTCCTGGTGGTCCTGGTG
>CAYZJR010000019.1:0-81454 GCA_964478655.1 uncultured Candidatus Obscuribacterales bacterium | reverse complement strand
GATAGTCGCCTCGACCCCCTACGGAAACCGCGTTGCCGACACAGTTTGAGCTTGTCACAACCACGAAAGCGAAAATTAAGGCACAGTAGTAGGAGTCGATGGCAGTCGGTTCGGCCGCCTCAAATGGCGAAGGCGGCACTAAACTCATGCATAGCGGAACGCCGATACCTAGAAGCGATGCCATAAGAATGAGGAATGGATTGCGAGCAATCTTCAACACGGTATAGACGAGTATGCCTTTGCTTATCATTGCTCTGTGCTCGCCGTGGTCTCGTTGAAGAAACGTTCTAGTGAGCTATGCTCCGGAGTGGCAGCTTGCACTGCGACTCCTGCGGTAACTAGTTCGCGGATCAGATTGGCTGCGGCGCGAGTATCACAAACCGAAAACCGCCCCCAATTTTCGCCGTACTCCAATAGATGTGTGCTGCTGTTGTTTGCTGCGTTCCACAAAGTTTCAGAAGTGACAGCGAGTTCGTCTTTGAGCCATCGAATAAACAGTTTGTGTTCGTCATCTTCTTTTCTGTCGAGGCTCTCAACTGCTTCGATCTTTCCGCTGCGAATAAAGGCGACGCGATCGCAGACCCGCTCCATCTCGTCCAAATGGTGGGAGTTCAGTATGACGGTTACTTTCTGGGCTTTGAGTTCGGTGAGAATGTTCCTCAATAGTGCCACGCCAGGAGGGTCCATTCCTGAGCCTGGTTCGTCGAGAAAGAGAATCTTTGGCTTTCCGATTAGAGCTTGTGCCAAACCGACTCGTTGCAGCATCCCGCGCGAAAATTTGTTTACCTTGCGAGACCAGGCTGCAGGTTCCAGTTCAACCATTTTGAGGATTTCGTCGACATCCGAATCGATGGTGGTTGCCGGACGCAATGAGAGGACGTGGTGATACTTGACGAACTCGCGGGCTGTCATCCAAAACTCGAAGTTGGGGCGCTCCGGCATGAAACCGCAGATTTGCCTCACGGCTAAGTCATCGGGGCTGACACCACCTATAGTGACGGTGCCTGAATCCGGTTTTACCAGTGCCAAAAGACAACTCATCAACGTTGTCTTTCCTGCGCCGTTTGGTCCAATTAGACCGAAGCATTCGCCTTCATTTATTGAAAGGTTGATTCCATCAAGGGCTTTGTGTTTCGTGCGCCCATACGATTTGACTAGATTCTGAGCGGCAATGAGTTCCGTCATCAGGAGAAGCTTTCGAAGAGCACCTGACCAATTTCACCCAACTGCTGGAAGGTGTCGCGACACACATCCAAATCGAGCGATTTGAACGACTTCGGTTGAGACAAGCAGACTCCGGCATTTGCGCGAATTATCAATTCGGTAAATTGAGTGTAGCGCTGAAGGTGCAATAGCTTGTCCATCACGGATGGATACTTGACGAAGCGCTCAGCTTCGTGTCTGTCATTGAATTGCGAGATGAAAATGGAGTCGAATTTTTTGTCGTTGACTTTCATTCCGCTCGACTCAAACAAAAGTATTCGAGCGAAGAACCCCATGAAACCTTTCGCGTAGCGCGGAAAGATCGTCATCTTTAGCGCGTTTGGATCAGGTTGAACGCCTGGGTCGTCAATGACTTTCGTTTCGATGTAGTAAGTTACGCCAAACGGAAAGCCGGTTTTGATTGCTTCAATGGTAGCGGGAAAGCCCAAAACTGTTCCTTTTACACAAACTTCCACTCTGCGAGTGTCGTCTACGACCCGACCTTCGATGATGCTAGAGACGGCATTAGCCTTGGACTGTACTTCAGTTGGATTGCTCATGGCTTAGAAGGTTCGGGCTTGGCTCCTAGATCGTCTTTTGGGTCCGGTTGTTGAATGAACATATCAACGCTCTTTGCGGCGCTCTTTTTCCTATCGAGGAATGCCGGCTTCTTGAACAGAGGCATGCGTTTCTTCTCTGTGGTCTGAGAAGACTGAGACTTCGACGGCTCGTCTTCTTTCTGCGATACGGCTTCTTTTGTCGATGTTCCGTGCGCTGGTGGAGACACCACGTTCATTTTCACTTCTGATGTGTTCTGGTCATTGAGCGCGCTTTCTTTGGCAAAGGTATTTTCCATCGCTGCGAGTTGTTTCTTTGCGTCACGCACGAACTCCGCATCGGGAAGCATCTGAATCGCCTGCCTGAGCAGAATCTGCGCTTGCGCTTGGTGATTCATTTTGTTGTAGAGAGAGCCGATGTGATAGTAAGACTCCGCCATCACTGAGATTGCGTTGTTGTCTTTGCCTTGGCGCTCTCCCGCTTCATATGCTTGAAAGAACGATTGAATTGCCGCGTTGTAGTCTTTGCCCAATTCCTGAGCGACACCTATATTGAAGTGTGCGGAAGCGAAATTGGGATCGATCTCCAATGTCTTCTTCCACTTCTCCATTGCTTCTTCGGTCTTGCCTTTGGCGTAGAGAATGGAACCCAGCCCATTGAGACTGTTGAGCGTATTGGGCTTCAGTTCAAGCGCCTTTGTGAACGCTTCTTGGGCCTTGCTGAAACTTTTTTGAGCTAAGTAAATCAAGCCGAGGTTCGTGTATGCCTCTTCGATGCGGTTATCGGCTTCGATCGCGGAAAGATACGACTTGATCGCCAAAGTGAGATAGCCTGTCTGTTGCAGCTCTACGCCTCGATTGTAGTGCTTTATTGCCTCAACAGAATAAGCACCCTTTTTGTCTTGGGCATCATCAGAAGCGGCATCTTCAGCGGAGACGCTTGAAGCAAACGCAACGAATGCAAATGCAACCACACATAACCGCAACAGGAAAAACGTGATTGAGCGAGCAGAACGCTTGGACTTGTCGGTGGAATTCAAAAGCTCAGTCTCTTTAGCTTGACGCCTAAACAAGGCGTCCTAACCGGTTCACAAGCCTTTAACCAGGCGAACGTCTATTATATCCCACCAGCTGCGCCTTCTTCCGGTATTTGGCGGTTTCGTTATATGGACCTTAGTTAATGCTTTGTGAGGATGCTATGCGCTTTCTATGCTTCGGCTATGGACTTGCACTACGTAGTTTCCACATTGCCGTCGCATGTGGCATTTACTAATCTTTGACATGGTCCCCACAGCCACTCGTCCTGTATATGACTAATGAGCTTGCTGAGTTGCAGCGGAATCCTGCCGCCAACTCGGAAAAGAAAGTTGAAGGTCCTGAGCCTGCGCAAGGCAATTCGTCCGATGCCCTGTTGTCACAGGCTCGAAGCGAAACATATGGTCCCAAGGTGCGCACGAAGCTAGGTAGCGCCGGCGGCGATCGCCAGGTCGCAGCAAAATCTGGGGATACTTCAAAACTTGCAAATGAAGATCTCATCATCGACGATCCAACGCTGAAGGATCTAAATGATCCCAAGATCAATAAGTCGCAGTCGAGCGACCTTGGGCCTGATGGAAAGCCGCTTGCAGATCGTGGCGTCGAGAATGTCAAAGATATTCAATTGAGGAAGGGCCACAAGCCCGGAGACAAGCCCGCAAACTATATCATCGACAAAGATGGAAACGTGCATCAGTTGCGCAGTCCCGATAAGGCGCTCGGCGCAGGCGATGAGGCAGTGATCGTAGAAATTGACGACAGCGAAGGACAGGCAGCTCGCGAAGCTACTGAAAAGCAGAGATCAGCTGCTGCTTCTCTTATCGCAGCAATCGAATCTCAATTCGCGGCGGCGAACAGATCGCCGGAAATTCCTGCGGATTTGCTTGAAGCGCTTTATGCGCCGGCCAACATCCCGGCTCCCAGAGTGGTGAAGCGCGGCGGTGGCGGCGGTGGGTCTGCCGGTTGGGGCGGTGGTGGCGGAAACATGGGCGGCAACCGTTCGTTCTTCAATCCAGGTCGGGCTCCATCCGTGCCTCGCGGTGGTGGTGATGGTGGCGGCTCCTCGATAAGCGGACCTCGCGATGTGAGTGGAAACACCGGAAAGTCATATGATTTCAGTTCGCTCGGCGGATTGGATAAGAACAATCCGGTCGATCGCGTTGTCTCTCTTATCAGCGCCAACGAAGGTAAGCCTTCATCTATAAATTGGAATGACAATGGACACGGCATCTCAGTCGGCATGTTCCAGGCCAACCAGAAATCTGGTGAACTGCCGATGTTATTGAAGAAGATGCACGAGTCGAATCCTCAACTTTTCAATCAAGTATTCAAAGAACACGCCGCAGACATGCTCAACGAGCGGTTTGTGCGTTCCGCCCACTTTTCCAAAAACAACGAACTTGGCCGCATGATGCAAGAAGCTGTGAACCAGCCGGACTTCCAAAAGGTTCAGTTGAACATGATTAGAGAGAAGGTGGCGCACGCTTCTGATGTCGCGAAACAGTATGGTGTCGAATCGACACTCGGTGTGGCTATATTCGCCGACCTGATCAATCAATGCGGAGAAGGCGGAGCAAAGCCGTACTTCAGAGCAGCGCTAAGCCGAGGCAATGAGCAAGACAAGATTCGCGCAGTAGTGAATGCATCGCAAAGCAATCCTTATCGCGGAGACCGTGCGCAAAAGATTGCGCGGTCAGGACTTGTGAGCGCCAATGAAACCTTCAACGTGTAGTCTTTCGTCGCGAGAGAACTTCGATCCCGTGATCGCGCCTAAGTGGCATCGCCTGTGGTGGCGCGTGCTTCATCTGCCTCGGCGTCGAATGATCTCGACGAGACCCCGCAAACCCAGCAAATAGCTGTCTGCACCGAAGCCGACGACGACTCCTGAAGCGATGTCCGACAGGTATGTCTTTTGTCTAAATGGTTCTCTTGCGTAGACGTTGCTAATGTGAACTTCGACAAATGGAAGTGCAACTGCAAGCAGAGCATCTCTAAGTGCGATCGAGGTGTGTCCATAGGCAGCAGGATTGATGAGGATTCCGTCGAACTTGTCGATAGTTCTTTGAACCAATTCAACAAGCTCTCCTTCAGAGTTTGTTTGGGCAAATTCCACTTGCACATCCAATTCTTGTGCGAGTGTTTCCAGCTCTTCGCATATGTCTCTGAGCGTCAAAGAACCATAATGTGCAGACTCCCTGCGTCCAAGGAGATTCAGGTTTGGCCCGTTGAGAACTTGTATTCGCATGTGATGGCTTTGATATTACCGGCGCCGATGAACTTGTCGATGACAATGACCTGAGAACAAAGTCGTCTTGATAATTGTCGACAGTTACATTGGTTCCTCTTCCATAGCTTCCAGCGCACATTGAGCCTCAATCAAGAATGGGTCGTTGCGCGTCAGAAGTTTTTCGGCTCTTATAAGACCGATAAACTGTGCCAGCAAATCCTTCAGGGGCAGTCTTTGCGTGCCGTGCTCTACGTCTTCGGTTACCAGAAACATACTCGAAGCCAACAAGACGCGAGCCTCTACCGGTCGCAATTCGCTCGAGTGAATAATTTCACCCAACAACTTTGGGTCTGCCTTGTTTTCAAAAATGAGCTGTTTGCAGAATTGCATGACACTCGACATCACGCCTTTGCTGCGTTCTTCAGGCAGTGATGCCGCGGCTCTCACCAAATTGAGCTTGTTCGATGCGTCGCCAAGTGATTCGGCGCTGTCCACCAGGTTTCTCACCTGGTTGGCCTTGGTGTTGAATTGACGTCTGAGCTCCGTTTCGGCGACAGACGACACCGGCTTCGTAGCTGCGTCGAAGCGCTTGTCATAATAATCTTGCACATGTTGACGCTTCAGTTCGATGCCGTACGGCATGAGCTCGAAGAATATCGACTCGAGCCCTTCCAGCTGCGATTGCAAGTACATCAACTCATCTTGAGTGACTGACAACAGACTCTCCTTCCGTTCCCCATTTTGAAAATGGGTTCTGACATTCGACCATTTTATAATCGCTTTAGGGATTTTGGTTCTTCAATCATCTCTTGGATTCGATAAGCCACTTCTTCTACGGTTAGATCTTCTGTATCTATTCTTACTGGCGCCTTCGTGTAGTATTGCTCGCGGCTTGCCATGAGGTGCGAAAGTCTCTGTAACAAATCGTCAGAGCCGGCAAGAAGCGGGCGTGAGTTGTCATCCGCCAGCCTGTTGCTGAGACACAACGGCGTTGCGTTTAAAAAAATCACCAGTCCCAAATCCATCAGGGCTTTCAGATTGGCCGGAGCTACTGGCAGCCCGCCGCCGGTGGCGAGCACAACGCCTTTGTGGTTTAAGGCTAGAGTCGACAATTCGTTGACAACCGCACTTTCCATTTTGCGGAATTCGGGTTCGCCATCTTGTTCGAAAATTTCAGAGACCGACCTGCCTGCTTTGGCTTCGATGAGCTGATCTGTGTCCATGAACGACCAGCCGAGCCGCTCAGCAAGGAGTTTGCCAGTGGATGTCTTTCCGGCTCCGGGAGGGCCGATCAAAGCTACGAAAGCTACAGCGGGCGTTGTCTGGGTCAATGGTGTCGAATCGTCTGAGGCTCAGCTGCAATCGCAGAGTGCCCTGCCTTGCGCATCGCAATGTCAATCTTGTGGTGACAGTCTATCAAACCAGGATCGAGAGTGACTGCGCGTTTGAATGATTGAATCGAGGCGCCATATTCGCCCATGTGGAACAATGACAAACCAATTCCGTAATGCGCAGATGCCATGGCAGGATCTATCGTGAGTGCTTGCTCGAACTCTTCTATTGCAGAATGACTGTCGCCTGCAAGTTGCATGACGCTTCCCAAACTGCTGTGCGCGATTGCTGAATTCGGATTCGATTGAATTGCCAACCTGAATGCTTTGATTGCTTGTTCGTACTCACCTTTTGCGGCATAACTGTTGCCCAGGTGAAGTGCAGGCGAAGCATCTTGTGGATTCAAGGTGAAGGCAGTGCTGAACTCTTTGCGTGCAAGTGGCACTTTGCCTTGCGCTTGATAGACCAGACCCAACATATTGTGTGTCATATAGTCGTCATGATTGAGCTTCAATGATGCTTGGAATTCTTGTGCTGCCAGAAACAGATTGCGCGTTGCCCAAGCGGCCATGCCCAATTGTTGGTGAGCAATTGCGATGTTGGGATCCATAGAAATGATTGTGCGAAGATCCACCATCGCCGCTCGATAATTGTGCGCTTGCATGTAAGCTTGTGCGCGCGCCAACAACGTCACCGACTGCGGGCTTAGTTTGTGCGTCTTCACTTCGGCTGTCGGAGCTTTTGCAGTTTGATTGAAAGATCTTCCTATAGTTATGTCCTTATTCATTTCTTCGAGTTGAGCGTGCAACCGATCTTGCATTCCCATCTTTTCGTAGACTCGAATCAGGTTGCTGTGTGCGGCAGACAACTCCACATTGAGAGCTGAGGTTTGAAGCACTGCGTCTGATGCTTTTGCAAAATCTTTTGCGGCGCGTCCCTGAGACTCCATTTGATCTAACTGCACAATGCTCTTTCGACTGAGCGCGATCGCTTCTTGGAAATAACCTTCTGCCTGCTTCATATCGCCGATTTCTGCGTAGATGAGCCCCAATCTGTTGTGCAGAGACGGATTAGTTGGATTCTTTGTGATCTCAACAAGCAATTGCTGTGCGGCTTGGTCGAGGAGTTTCACATCTTCGGAAGAGCCAAGCGACGGAGTAGCTGCATTTTGGTTTGGAACTAGTGATGGATTTATCGAAGCCAATTGCGATTGAGCCCATTGGCCTGCTTGATTTAGCGCAGTCGAGAAATCCGGAATATCAAAGCCGAAGATTTTGGAAGAGAGTGGTAGCACTGGTAGGGTCACCAGCAAGATAGCTCCAAAAAAGACAACCCACAGTCGTGAACTGTGTCTTCTGCCGGGGTTGAAAGAAGTAGCCATCGGACGGTTCAATGCCAACGCTTTTGGGGTGGAACGTGAAAATGAAAATATATATGCCAAGGTTAATGTTGGTGCAGGTGGTAGTCAATACGGCTTTTACGAAAGGCTTGGATACCAGTAGCTAAGAATCGCGAAAGCCTGACCAGATGGTGCTTCTCAAATCAGGAATTAAAGTGAGAATCTCTTGACATTTGTTTGCGTGGAAACAAAAAACCGAATGTGAAAAGTCTCTCACATTCGGCGTTTTGAATTGTTGTCGATTGAGCCTACTTACCTTTGAAGTATAGGATTATCAATCCCAATGCGCCGATCACCATGTTCGGCATCCATGCTGCAACCATGGGGTCCAAGCGGCCAGCTTCGCCCAATGCGCCTGAAGACGATTGCAACACGTAATAAAGGAAGACGACTACCGCGGAATAGATAAGACCGAGGTTGCTTCGAGAACGACGTGCCAACAGTCCCAATGGGGCTCCTGCAAGAGCAACGATCAAGCAGGCGAGTGGTTGCGAGAATTTCTGATAGTAGCGAACCAACAAATCGTTCGTTACTGCATTCGACAATCCCAATGTCTTGATGTAATTGTTCAACTCAAACATGTTCATTTCTTTTGGCGCTACTTTGCCCTGGTCTAGCGCCTTTTGCACGTTGGCAATGCCAGGCAGCACCAATTTTTCGAACTGGAGAATGCGGGTAATATCGCTGTTTCCGGCAAGCACATATGTTCTCCCGTGCTCCAAAACCCATTCGCCATTCGTCCACATTCCTGATGCAGCGCAGATGATCTGCACAAGTTTTTCTCTTGTGAAATCGAGAATGATGACGTTTGAAATCAACCGCTTGTTGTACCAACCGATGTAGAAAATGCGGTCGATGTTCATGTCTTTGCCGCGTTCCATATACGTGAAGTTAGCTTGGCCTGATGGCAAGTCAGCTTTGTACAAGGCAAGGAACTCAAGTTTCTTTGAAGCTCTGGTGGCGGTGGGAACGACAAACTCGTTAAGTCCGAAGCTGATGAAGCTTGTGAGCAAGCCGAACATCAATGGTGCGATCATGATGCGATAGAAACTCACACCGCACGTGCGCATCGCGATAATTTCGGAATCGCCGGACAGTCTGTTGAAGACGAGCAAGGTACCGAGCAACACACCAATCGGAATGGTCATAACGATGACTTCCGGAAGGTGCAATCCAAGAATTGTGAGGGCTGTGCTCCAAGGAACACCTGCGCGCATGATCAAGTTGAACATGGCTTTCAGTTGGTCCGCACCGAACCAAACGCCGGTCACGATGCCGATACCGAACAGCAGAGGCTGCCAGAATTCGTTGGCAATGTAGCGGTCGAGTAGTTTGATACCAATCATAGTGTGAAGTCCTCACCGAGATAATGTTTTCTCGCCACCGGGCTATCTGCGACCTCTTGTGAGGTTCCTGCAACCAGAATTTTGCCCGAGTCGATAAGATAGGCGCGGTCAGTAATTTTCAGTGTGGCTCTTGGGTTGTGGTCAGTGAGAAGCACTCCGAGGTTCCACTCATCTTTCAATCTGCGAATCAAGCCTTGAATGTCTGAAATCGAGATGGGGTCAACGCCTGTGAAAGGCTCGTCGAGAAGGATGAATTCAGGCTCGGTTGCCAGGCATCGTGCCAGTTCGAGTCGCCTGCGTTCACCCCCGGAAAGCTGTACTGCTGTGACGTGCTCGAGATGGTCGAGGTTGAATTGTTCGAGCAAGAATTTGATTTTCTTTTCTTGGTCACGTTTTGGAATGCCGCGCAACTCCATAACGAGACGAATATTGTCACCGAGTGAAAGTTTGCGAAACGTAGATGCTTCTTGAGGAAGGTAACCTACTCCCAACCGGCTCCGTAAGTGGATCGGCATCTTTGTCAGGTCTTTGTCTGCAAGAGTGATTTTTCCCTTTTCAGGTTTCACCAGACCTAATACCATATCGAATGATGTTGTTTTGCCGGCGCCGTTTCTTCCTAGAAGACCGACGACTTCACCACGTCGAACAAAGAAGCTAACACCATCAACGACTTTCCTGCCGCCGTAGCTTTTCTGCAAATTTTCAACCAGCAGCGTCTTTTGCTGCTTCTGTTGCGGTTGTTGCGTCTGTTGCATCTGTTGCATTATTGAGGTGCCTCGACTTTTTTAGCGCTAAGTTTCTGAACAGACTTGTTGGATTGGGGCGGAGTTTGCGCCATGCGTCGGGGTCTGCCCGCAAGCTGTCCTTCTGGATCTGGAATGGCTGGAGTGGAATTTTGTTTGCCTGGTTGTTGCAGGATGATGGCTTTGGTGTTTCCTTCTGCCAGAACTTTGTGATCGGACATCGTGTAAGTGATGCGGTCGGCAATCCAGCGGCGGCCAGGCTGACTGATTTTGCTTCTTCCGATGAACAAAACTTTGTCGATTTCTCCATCGACGTTTCTCAGAAGCAAGATCTTTGGACCAACTCCGGTCATACCCTGGTACTCTACGCGCACGTTTCCTTCGGCTGTAACCTTGCCGGAGTTTTCGCTGTAGTCTTGTGAATCAGAGAAGATCAAGATTGGTTCGGTACTCTTTTGGTCTGCTGAAGGCGTGCTGACGAAGCTCAGCCCCCCTTCTTTTGGGGTTTCACCGCTTTGCTGAGAGGCGATTGGGCCCCCTTTTTTTGGGTCTTCCTTATTTGCTTGGATGACCGTTGATTTGACGTTGCCTGTAGCTTGTAATCGCTTTGTAGTTAAGAAGTACGTTACCGTGTCCGCCGCCGTACTGTTTTGACCTTGCGTCGCGACCACGTTTCCCGTGAACAGCGCCGCCTCCGCCGCGCCGTCGGGGCCGTAAACTAGCTGCAGATGGTTTGACTTAACCTTGATGTTACCTGCGTTTACGCGCACGTTGCCGTGTGCTTCAAATTTGCCTGTGGCACGATCGTATTCTTGGCGATCGGAGTCCGTGATAATTCTTTCTGGCTTGGAGCTGGAGCCACCCAATGGGCTAGCCATGCTGCCTTTGGCAGGTGCAGCTACAGCAGGAGTACTCGGCTCTGTTGAGGCTGTTTCTTGTGGTGGCGCACTAGATTCGGTATCACCCCCTGAAGGAGTGCTTCCATCATCTTGAGGCCAGGCGAACGGAGCTCCTGATTTCGCTTGAGGTTTAGAAGCAGTTTTCTTGTCTGATTCGCCTTTGGTTGCCGGTTTTTTTGCTGCTGGTTTTGCAGTTTCTTCTTGTTGAGAGTTGAGATCTGCGGTGCTCACATCAGAGTGAGCGTTGCCTTCAGCTATAACTTTTGATGTGCCGACTTCGAATGTGAGTACGTCTGCATCGATTTTGTTTTTGCCCTGCACCAGGTGCGGGTGACCTGTAAATACAGCCCTTTGGGGTTGACCGCTTGGGTCTCTGTACAACTTTGCCATCGGCGCGTGTACGATGCAATCTTTGTAGACGACTTTGACCTTGCCTTTGGCAATTACGAAGTCATCGGCAAACTCTTGCTCTTCGGCTTGAATATCGATTGGTCCGTTGGCTGCTGGTGCTTGAGCCATTGCAGCAGTCTGCGTCATGATGAAGAAGCAGGCCAGTGTCGCACATGTCGAACGGCGCATTTTCAAAATATCTCTGGAGAGTTGGCTGAGGCGTGATTTTTTCAACTTTGGTACCTAGAGAACCTTCCCAATAGTGGCGTGAGTGTTTCCGGAAATCTTGATGTTGTCCATCTTTTTGCCCATGGTTCCGGTCGCGACGCTTCCGGATACCTTGGCTACCCCAGGCCAGACGATGTTAACACCGCCTGTAGCCTTGAACTGATTTTTTTTTCCTAATTCGATCTTGTCAGCTTCCAGGCGCGACTTGCCTTCGTCGCCCTCGCAGATTACCCTTCCGCCTTTCTCTGCTGAGAGGAGCTTCACATCGTGTGTAACTTCGTTTGCCGTTCCTATAGGAGCTACGACTCTCATTTTCAACACCTTTCCGTTGAAATATTCAACTTTGATGTCGGTCAGATTGACGTCCTTATTGGATGGTTCAAGAATTCCCGTTTTTGCGGTGAGCTGCCACCGTATTTGGTTGTTCTCGTCCACTTCTCTCAGGGCGTAGTTGTCGATGGTGATTTTGTCCGCCATCGGACGTTCTTTCTGCTGTTTGTCGTACTCTTCAGTCTGTCTCGTTGCTTCAGTCTGCGCGTAATACACGAGCCAAACCAATCCGGAAGGAATACTTATGGCAAGCAGGAATTTGAGAAAGCCGCGTAATTGGGCAGGAATTATCATCTCTTACTTACCTGCCGCGCGAAGAGCGATAGCTCGAGATACATTCGATACGCATTCTTTTAGGTTGCCTTGTTTCAAATAACCTTCTCCCAGAAAGAAATACGGTGCTGGACTATCAGGAAATTCTTGCTGACATTGACGCCAGATTGCCATGGCTTCATCGACGTTTCCTGTGGCTTCAGCCATCAAATGCGCACGATAGACGCGAGTCCAAAGATCTTTCGGATTGCGAGTCAAAATGTCATCGAGATGCTTCATCGCAACTTGGTAGCACTGTTTGACTTGTGGCATCGCAGCTGGTGAGGCAATGTTCATAGCCAGCTTCACTTCAGGAACTTTGATCGGTGCAGGGAACCCCGGCAGTTGTACGAACTGCTCTTCTGGTTTTGTTGGTGCCGGTGCTGCCGTTGTCGGTGTTTGAGGAGCAGCAGCGGCCGCAGTTGGTCCGGCCTGTTGCTCATCTTTCTTTGCCCAACCATCGGACCAAAGCTGTCCGGGTTTTGCTGGTGACGCGCCTGCAGCCGCAGTTGCGTCTGCCGCAGGTGGTGCGGCGGGTGCCGAAGATGAGTCCGGTGTCGCAGATGGTGCAGCGGGTTGTGCTGCCGCCGCCGGAGGCGCAGCTGCTACTGGTGCTGCAGGAATTGGCTGTGGCGGCGCTCCTCGAAGGGAGTACTTCGCTACCAGATATGCCTTCATGTAATAGGCCCAAGCTAAACCGTAACGGACTCGGTTGTCTTCAGGGTAGGTCTGAAGCATTTTTTCGTACGTTTCGATCATCTTGTCGAAGTACGCGGGGCCACCTTTATTTTCGGCTAGCTTGCGGGCGCGGCGCACCTCATTTAGTGCTTGCTCCACTCTGCTTGTGCGCGTGAGTGCCACGGCCAGGATGAAACTGGCTTCCGGGTTATCCGGGTAGGCCTGAACTTGTTTTTGTGCCAGATCTACTTCATCGGTTGGAACTATGTCTTCCGTATCCATCGATGCGTCGAGTTCTTGCCCTGGTTTGAGAATGAATCTCTTAACCGGAGCGCCGGTTGCGGGCGCGGCAGCCGCCGGTTGAGCTCCTGCAGCTTGAGCGCCACTATTTTGAGCCTGAGCTTTTGCAGCATTAGTAGTTGGTATCAGGGCAAACACACCAAATAAAAGAGATATGGGAAGAACCTGGTGCGTCCTGTAATTTCTGAAGTTCATACGACCCCGTGTTGTAAAGTGATTGGAGTTCTCTGCGCGGTGTTGAACTATCGCTTGGAAACCGCTCGAAAGCCATGTGATTGGCTGAGCACCGCTTTTTCAAAAAAAGCCTCTCAACAACCGCGTGATCATAACAGACGACAAACGGTTGCCAGTTGGAGCCGTTTTAGCATAAAAAAAATTTGTCCAAAAATTCTTCAGAGAACCGCTATTTCGGAGCCCGACCGTTAAGAATTATTGGCAGAACTTCATCCAACCCATCGACGACATGCTTCGGCTGACATCGCTCGAGCAATTCTCTTGTATGTATGCCGGTGGTAACGCCAATCGCGTCGACGCCCGCATTTCGTGCCATATCGAGGTCGTAGATACTGTCTCCGATTACGACTGTCTCTTCGGGTTTGCTTGCCAGTCTCGTGATTGTGAAATTAACTGATTCGGGATGCGGCTTGTGATGCGTCACATCTTGAGCTCCGACTATTAACTTGAAATAACCAGAAAGATTGTGAAACTGCAAAACTTCTTCGACAAGGTGCCGACGTTTCGATGTGGCTATTGTTATATCGATTGATGATTCAGAAAGGCGATCTAGCATATTTACCAGACCGGGAAACAGCGGGCAAATAGCTACAGCTTGAGCGTCGTAGATTGCGCGATAACGATCTGCGACTTCCAGATGGAAGTCCGGTCCATGCTGCGGAAAGATTACTTCCATTTGATTGGGAAGTGGAACACCAATCAAATTGCGCCATTGATCGAGAATATGAGCGTCGAGCTCGTACTCTCCTACTACTTGTTCCATCACGTCGACGATGCCGGGGGCGGAGTCGACGAGTGTGCCATCGAAATCGAATATCGCTAGCTTATACAAAATCAAACGCTCGTCTTTGCATGCGCATCGATCATTTGAAAGAAACGATCGAACAGGTAATTAGAATCGTGCGGACCAGGACTCGCCTCAGGGTGATATTGCACTCCAAAAATCGGTCTTGTTTTGTGTCGGAATCCCTCGACGCTTCCATCATTCAAGTTGACGTGCGTCAGTTCTAGGCTCTCAGGAAGACTGTCGCAGTTGACAGCGAAACCATGGTTTTGGCAGGTAATCTCCACCTTTCCAGTGAGAAGATCCTTTACAGGTTGGTTGCCGCCTCTATGTCCAAACTTCAGTTTGTATGTTTCGGCGCCGAAAGCCAGTGACAAGAGTTGATGTCCTAAACAGATTCCGAAGATCGGCAAGCCGGAGTCGATAAGCTGTTCGAGCTCTTTCAGAATGCTCTTGCATGCTGCCGGATCACCAGGACCGTTTGAAAGAAATACAGCACTGGGGTGAGTCGACAAAATTTCAGAAGCGCTTGTGGAAGCGGGATAAACAGTCAAATCCAGACCACGACTGCTCAGTTGATTCAGAATGTTCCGTTTAATTCCGAAGTCCAATACTGCAACTTTGTAATTTCCAGATCCAACTTTGTATTGCTTTTCAGCGGTGACTTCACCTGTTAAGTCAGCTCCGGACATCTCTTGCGAGTTGCGCGCTACTTCGATCAATTTCTTTTTCGATGCTTCCAAATCGTTTACGTCAATTTCAGTGGATATGGCACACCGCATGGCCCCTTTGTCTCGGATGTGCCTCGTTATAGATCTTGTATCTACTTCGGATATGCCAATGATTCCGTAGCTCTTCAAAAAGTCCGAGAGAGACTCAGTTGCACGCCACGAACTGTAGCGGCGGCTGAGGTGGCGAACCACTAAACCACGAGCGAAAATTTTTCGTGATTCCAGATCTTCCTTGTTCGTGCCGTAGTTTCCAATTTCCGGATATGTAAGAGTAATTACCTGACCGGCGTAACTAGGGTCGGTCAGTATCTCTTGGTATCCGGTGAGGCTGGTGTTGAAAACTAGCTCGCCTGTTGAGGTTCCGGTGGCACCAAACCCGACACCGCTGTAGGTCGTTCCGTCTTCCAGAGCCAAAATGCATGGAGGTGCATTTGTGTCATGACTCTTGTCGGGCTCTGCCGTGTTCTTATTCGAGCTTTTGCTCATGCTCTTAAGAGGTCCCTCCCTTGTTTCTCGAACCGTCTAATCGCCGAATCGGCTTGTCTGGGAGCATCGTTGCATGTTTGACGCGGTGTCGAGAACCTTAGTATCACCTATCTTACCCAAATTCCGCTATATGTGGAGGCCGGAACCGCTGCTATCACTAGGTTGAGTTACTAAGAGTCAATGAATGATCGAAGAGTTTTAAAAGAGAGTAATGATCAATTCAATAATGAGATCCTCTGAACCGGTAAAATTGATTGCGACTTAGGCACGCAGCCTAAAGTCAAGTGTTTACAGTGCATTCACTGCGTTGCAGAAAGCGAATCAACAAACATGGGTATGGACACCTATTTAAAAGCTCTGGACCTGCTAAAGCCGGAGATCTGTTTGACAGTAGCGATTTTGATAACCGCTCTGTGGAACCTCTTCTATCCAAAAGCCTCGTCCTGGACCAGGCACTTCAGTCTGTTTGGGTTAGCGGGTGCTTTTGCCCTACTGCTTCCGCAGCTGATGGTCGATAGCGAGAAAATTTTCGGTGGACTGTTCACCGTTGATAAGCTCACTGTCACATTCGGATTGTTGGTTTGCGCCGTCGGGTTTGTCGTTGTGTTGATGACGATGGGTTACGAACAGTACCTCGGACGCAACACTGGTGAGTTCTACTCAATTCTTTTGACCGCTGTTCTTTCAGTCATGCTCCTTGCCGGGTCGACTGATTTGATTATGTTGTTTGTGGCTCTCGAGACGCTCAGCATATGTTGTGTGTTACTGGCAGGCTTTGCAAAGAGAGACATCAAGAGCGGAGAGGCGTCGCTCAAATATCTTCTGTCAACTGCAGCCGTAACCGCCACTCTCCTTTACGGATTGTCATTCCTTTACGGAATGAGTGGAGGCAACACGACTTTCGACGGAATTGCAAACACCGTCAACTTTGTGCAAACGGGCCAATCCGGAATATTTAAATTCTTCGTGATGGCGCTAATTTTGAGCGTAATCGGCTTCAAACTCTCCACCGTTCCATTCCATATGTGGACACCGGATGTGTATGAAGGTGCTCCGACTCCAGTCACAGCGTTTCTTTCCATTGGCTCCAAAGCCGGCGGTTTTGCAATCGCTGCAAGATTGCTTCTTACCGTCTTCGGGTCTGCCACTGCTGATTGGTCGATGCTGGTTGCAGCACTGGCAATTTTGTCGATGATCATCGGCAACTTGATTGCGTTGACACAGACTTCATTCAAGAGAATGCTCGCGTATTCGTCCATCGCGCATGTCGGTTACATATTGATCGGGCTCATTGCCGCCAATCATGAAGGGCTTGCAGCAATGACTTTCTACATCATTGTTTATGGCTTCATGAACCTGGGCGCATTCGCCGGTGCAATTTTGTTTTCGAATGAAACAGGAAGCGATCGTATCGAATCTTATGCCGGGCTCGTGCGCAAGCGTCCAATTTTGGCTTTGTGCATGGCTTTCTGCTTGCTCAATCTTGCGGGACTTCCAATTCCGCCTGCAGGCTTCTTTGCCAAGGTCTTCGTATTTTCAGCCGGATTGCATCTTGATGCCGTTGCGATTGGTCGCATTCCGCTAGGATGGCTTCTCGTTTCAGCTGGTTTGATTACATCCATTCCAGCAATTTATTACTACACTCGCGTAGTAATTATGATGTTCGTTCCTGAGCCTTCCGATAAGGTCAAGGCGATGCCGGAGGTGGCTCCAGGCGTAACGACAAACCAAGGTGGTCCATCCCTAGCCTTGTGGTTGTGCGCAGCTGCTGTGATCTTGTTTGGAACGACCAGCGTGAATCCGGTAATGTCTATTTCAAGACAAGCAATGGCACCTCTTGCTCCGCAAGCAAATCCAATTTCATATCTCCCTCCTGAAGATAAGAACTAAGCGAACAGAGCTTGAAATCGTTTCTCTCCGTTCCTTCTGATTGGAAGCAGATACTACTTTGGGGTTTGGTCCTGGTAGCGTGTCTGGTGGCATACTATTTCCCTGTCTTAAGTGGAAGTCGATGCTTCTATCTGTCAGACCATTGCTTTTACTTTCACCCGTTGTCCAACTTCATAGGCGAGGCTTTCAGGCATGGGAAGCTGCCTTTATGGAATCCATACATGCATGGCGGCATGTCTCAGCTCGCTGTGCCGTCTCCTGGTATTTTCTATCCGCCCAACCTTTTGTTCGCCTATTTTGACTACAGTGTCGTAGTGGGCGCCATAAGCCTTTTCCAACAGCTCGTCGCGCTGCTTGGTGCATTCTTGTTGGTTTCTTCTTGGGGCATAGCGCCGGCGTGCGCATGCGGGATGATTTTTGCCTTGTCCGGTTATATGTTTACCCTCAACGCGAATCATACGCTGCCAGCGACTGCGGCTTGGATACCTCTTTGTTGGTGGCTTTTGCGTCAAACCATCGAACAAAAGCACAGGCTCCTCTGTTGTGTTCTTAGCGCGTTTTTTATCTTTCTTTTGATTGCAGCAGGGCGTCCGGAGATTTACATGCCGGCGTTAGTCCTTCTTGCAGTCTCTATTGCGGCTGAAGCACTGGTTTTTGAATACAGAACTAACAATGAAATTAAGGCTTTCGATAGGCAAGTTTTGCTGGCGGCAGTAGGTCGAATGCAGTGGCCGTGCGCGTCGCTTGCGTTAGGAATCATGCTTGCGGCGCCGTGTTTGGCGCCGGTGGCTGAGTGGACAGCATTGTCTCCGCGGGCGGAAGGGTTGAACTTTCAACAAGCTCTCAGCTGGAGTGCGAATTGGTACGACCTTGTTTGCATGGCTTTCAATAGGCCTTTGGGTGATTTGCAAATTCTGGGTGCACCGCATCTGGAGTCTGTGGCGACTCGACTGGGTTATTTGCAGTACATGCCTTCTGCATACGTGGGTGCCGTTGCGTTGACGCTTGCATTCATCGGCTTTACCGATAAGTCATGGCGTTTTAGGTCTTTGACTTTTGCTGGTTTGCTTGTCGTGCTGATTTTTTCGCTTGGCAGATACACACCGGTAGTCCCATTTTTGATGACGGTGTTTCCTAAGTTGATTGTTCTTCGCTACCCGGTAAAGTTGCTCGTCTTCTTAGATCTCTTGATTGCAGTTTGGGCAGCGCGCGGAATAAAGGTTTGTCTTGAGGACGGAGTCGGAAAGAGAGCCAGTTACATAATTGGTGGCATCTGGCTGTTCGGTGTACTTTGCGGTTTGTTTTTCTGGTTGATTAACCCGTCCGTAAACTTGGCTCATGTTGTCTTGAACAATCCAGGTCAGAGATTGCTTGGGAAGTCGATTCTGTTTGGCTCGCTAATTGGATTGGTTACGATTCTCGTTGCGCGCAAGTTGAGAAATACACCGGAGCGACTCGTTTGGGCGCTTCTTGCGGCTCTGCTTGGAAGCCTGATGGCCGGCGCTTTTACGCAGGCGCAAAAAACCTGCGAGCGAGGCTTTTATGAGCAACCATCATTGGTGGCACAAGAGGTTGAAAAGGTAATTGGTGATCGCACAGTCAAAGGAAGAGGGCGTTTACTTCCCTTGTATTTCGACCCGCTCTCAGTGCCTGAGAGCTACAAGGGCAGGACGAATTCTGCGCCGTCCGAGCCATTCTTTCAGTTTTGTCGGCAATTGCTTCTGCCAAATATTCACGTGGCTTTCCGCATTCCCCAAGCGTTTGGTTACGAATCGGCCGAAACCAGTGACTACAGACAAGTGGTTCTTAATGGCATAAAAAGCGCAGGACAGTACGAACTCTCGGATTCAAGAAACTGCGTTCAATTGGCAAAGGTCTGCAAAGTTACCTCCACAGCGGTTTTGACAAGACAAAGGAAGAGAAGAGACGTCGAAGTTTGCAAACTCAATGAAAAATACTTCGAACTCCTGCGCGACATCGATGAGATGAACGTGCGAATTTACAAAGTGAGAGAACCGCTTCCCAGAGCCTATGTCAGTCACTCCTGGATTTGGATAGATGAACAGAAATCAGCAGAAGATCTGATTTCTGAACCAACATGGAGGTTCAACCCAACGAGAGTGACTTTGATCGAGCGGCGAGATTACATTGATGCGCAGTCTTCAAACGAACGCCCTGCAGGGGGAAACTATATTGCTCCCATCGGCGATCCTCCTGTCAAAAGTCCGATTTCAATTGAGTCACTTTCAGAATCCGCTGGCAGTCCGCTGAAAGAGGCAGCATTTCTTCAAGATGAGTCCGAGCATGTTGCTGTCTCAGTGAATCTGGACTCTCCTGGATTCGTTGTTCTAAACGATCACTTCTATCCGGGTTGGCAGGCACAGGTCGACGGAGTGCCTGTGAAAGTTTATCGCGCAAACGGAATCATGCGTGCAGTGTATGTGCCAAAGGGGGCGCACCTAGTTGCCTTCGACTACAAACCGAAAAGCCTCAGTCTTTCTCTCATGGTGTCCGGGTTTGCACTTTCGATTCTTGCCCTTATTTGTCTTGTACTCCTGCAAAGACCTGCTTGGCGCCTGATTCTTCTGCTTTCGGGCAGGTAGGATCTCGCATACATCATGACATTCAAGACAACTTTGTGTCGAGCAATGCTAGACTTATCAGATAACTCCAGTTGCCCTCGTAGTTCAGCTGGACAGAACACCTCCGTCCTAAGGAGGGTGTCGGGGGTTCGAATCCCTCCGAGGGTGCTAGTTGGAGTCAAAGGAGAGGTTTTTGACCTCTCCTTTTTCCTTCTCTGGCAATTCCAACTTGGTGTGTGGTGGGGCGGGAGGAATTGCGCTCTAAAAATTTTGATGTCTGAAGAGGGGGAACTGCTGGTCAGGCATCCCAGTTTTACTATTGCTCTTAAAATAATGCCTGACCAGTCAGGTCTCCAACTCGGGCTCCGCCCGAAGGGTCAGCCGATGCTCTGTGATCCCGCACGAGTGGTTGGCTGATAATGCAAGTCGTTGCGACGATTGGTGATGTTGAAATCGAAGCTTTGCATGACTGTTTGATCGAACTCCTTTCTTGAGTTGAGTGGTTGTGTCGCAACGACTAAGAAGCTTGTGCCAGGCTCATTTCTTCATGAGTGGCGTCGAATTGAGCCGCTATTGTTTCGGCATCAATCACTTGTTGTTCCGTCAGCTGAGGCGACGGATGTATCGGTATCGGTTCCGTCATCGGCTGTGGTGGCATCGACTGAGATGTCATCGATTCAGGCGGCGCAACCTGAGATTGTTGTTCTGATACCGTCTGTGATTGCATCGCAACCGGTAGGGAAGGTCTTGGAGCTTCCTGCAAGAAACTCTTTGGTTTTGGTGGAAACGATAACTGCTCAGCCTTTACCACTGGTATCACCCGTGGCATTTGATTGTTGTCGACAAACTGTTCCATTCGCAGTCGACCGCTTACAGTGACCTGGTGTCCTTTCTGTAGATACTTTCCTGCAAGTTCGGCGAGCTTTCCCCACGTCTCGACTTTGTAGTAGTCGGTGGCGTTCTTGTCTTTGATGTAGCTATTTACTGCTACTGTGAAAGTCGTCTTTACTCTTCCAGTCTGAAAACTTACTTGATCCGGCGGGCGAACGAGATTCCCCACGATTGATATGTTGGCAAGACTCATAACTTTTACCTCCAGGTCATTCCTTGGGGTACGGTGGCATCAGGTGGGGGAGATGCAAAAAATACTAACGCCCATACGGATGTATGTCAATACATTTGTCCGTGCAAAATCCGCTTGACATCAAGGTTTTAGATTTGTGAACTGAGCCCGTCACGAACGTTTCCAAAAGCGTGCTGGCCTGCGCATCAGCGCTTAAAATCATGCCTTCGGGGGTAAGAAGTCATAGCCTATAGGTCAGGGGTGCGGGCTTCGAACCGCAGCGCATGAGGACGATCTCTAGTGTCAGAGATCAACGACGAATGGTTCAATCGATATACGTTTATTCAGCCGCTTGGACAGGGCGGTATGGGAGTCATTTACTTAGCTGAAGACAAGAAACACGACAGAGCACGGTGTGTTGTCAAACAGCTGATTTCCAAATACACAGATCCCGAAGAACAGCGCGAAGCGGTTCGGCTCTTTCAACGCGAGGCAGATCTTCTTAGAACTCTCGATCACCCAGGAGTGGTGAGATTTTTTGACGAACACACGACAGAAGACGGAAAGTACTTCTTAGTGATGGATTACGTTCAGGGACAGAATCTCGAATCTGCCATAGCTAACTTCGGTGCATTTATGACCGAGGAAGCAGTAAAAATAGGTATTCAGATCTGTGAAGTGCTGGAGTATTTGCACGAGCAAGATCCTCCGATTGTTTATCGCGATCTCAAACCCAGTAACTTGATGCTCACACCTGAGGGGCAGGTTGTTTTTATTGACTTTGGAATCTCTCGAAACTTGGTGCCAAAGACCCAAGCTACGCGCGTCGTTACCGCGGGATATTCACCGCCCGAACAATATTTTGGAAGACCTGAAATTCGCTCTGATCTCTACGCACTCGGCGCGACCCTTGGGCACCTACTCACTGGAGTTCGTCCGAAACCTCTTACTACAAGTACTCCGATGTTAATCAAACCCGACGTTCTTCCTTCGATGGATTCCTTGGTGCGTCGCCTCACTGCCCATAATCCGGAAGAAAGACCGGCGTCAGCAAGGGAAGTTCGCTACACGCTGTACCGCATCTACACTGAGATTCACCCCGACTTTGAATTGCCTGAAGAAGTCTCCATGGGCAATCCAGACAATGATTTGAGTTCTCAATCCATAAGACAGTTGGTGGACTCAGTCATGCCTGACCAGTCGTCCTCATCAAGCCAAAGTGGGCGCATGAGGTCTGCGCAGCCTGTTCAAGAAGAAGAACCGGTTGATTTGCAAAAGATGTCATCGCACCGCATTCGCCAAGCCAATATCGAGAAGGGTCGGCTTGCCATGGAAGAAATCGAGAAAGAACTCGAAGAGGCACCAACAATTTGGCAAAAACTCTTTGGCTGGTTCGGTAAGGATAAGAAGTAGGCTTACTTATCGAGACCGCTGCTGTGCAAAATCAAGTCTACGAGCTCGTCGTAGGAGATTCCTGCCACTTCTGCCATTGCCGGAAGGTCGGAGGTGTCAGTCATTCCCGGCAGAGTGTTTACTTCCAGGACGTAGGGTTGTCCGCCTTCCACCATCATGTCGACACGCGAATAACCAGAGCAATTCAGCGCCTTAAACGTCTTTACTGCCAAGTCTTGAGCCAGTTCGGTCGTCTTTGAATCAAGTTCTGCAGGCAGAACAAACTCCGTCATTCCTTTAGTGTACTTTGCCTCGTAGTCGTAGAACCCTGCTTTTGACTTGGGGCGAAGTTCCAAAATCGGCAAGGCATAGGCTTTTCGATTGCCATTGCCGTTTGAGTCTTCGAGCACGCCGACGGTAATCTCTTGACCATGAATATACTTCTCAATCAAGGCGCCACCATATGTAGAGACGGTTTCTTCCACCTGTGACTTCAATGAAGCGCTGTCGGGAACTTTGGTGACACCGACTGAAGAACCTTCATTGATCGGCTTCACCATATAAGGAGGCGGCGAAAGACGCTTCTCAATTTCTTCCCAGTTCTTTAGATCCGGTTTGTTGACGATAATTGTTTGCGGGAACGGCAATTCATTTGCCTTCAGCACTTGTTTGGTCAATGGCTTGCTCATTGCCAATGCACTGGCAAGAACACCTGAGCCTGTGTACGGAATCTTCAACAGTTCCAATAGTCCCTGAACGGTTCCGTCTTCGCCATATCGTCCATGCAAGGAAAGGAACGCAACTTCAATTTTCTTCGACTTCAGTACTTCTGCTAGATCTGTGTCTACATCAACCAGCTCGACGTTCTTATAATCCAATCTTTTTAGTGCGTTGTAGCAGTTCTGCCCCGAACGCAGCGACACTTCCCGCTCGCTCGACAGTCCACCGTAAAGGACGCCAATGCGCGTGTCTTTGGTGATTGTGGCTCTTTGCGCGGTGACCATAACTAAGTTGTCCTCCAGATGTCTTTTTCTTCTTGGCCAAAAGATCCTAATGTCTTCCATTCTGGCTTTAAATTGATTTGAAAGCTTTCAAAGACGATTTCTTGCATGCGCGCCATCAGGGTTGTGACTTCCTTCGATGATGCGCCTCCCATATTGATTACGAAATTCGCGTGAACGGCCGAGACTGCGGCTGCGCCTTCTTTTAGATTCTTTGCACCGGCTTGATCTAATAGCAAACCAGCTCCGCGAGTGGGTTCCGGATTCTTAAAGGTGCTGCCGGCATTGGGCCAACCGAGTGGCTGAGTGCGCCAGCGATAATCCTCATTTTGCTTGGTAATTTCTTGAATGACTTCCGCCTTGTCTGGATTCATGCGGAACCTGGCACTTAGAACGACGTGTTCATTAGGATCTAGAGCGCATTTCCTATATTCGAAATTGAGGTCGGAGTTTGTCAGAGTGGAGATGGTTTTCTTCTTGGCATCGTATATAGTGGCACTGTCCAAAATGTTGGCAATGCAACTGTGATGTGCACCCGCGTTCATGATGACGGCGCCGCCGACGGTCCCAGGAATGCCTACGGCAAATTCTAAACCGGATAGTCCGAGTCCGGCAGCATACTTCGCAAGGTGAGGAAGGCGGGCTCCGGCGGCTGCTTCCAGAATGTTTGGTTCAGGGGAAGTAACGTCGGTCATGAGGGCAGTGCGAATCACTGTTCCTTTAAAACCATCGGAGGACACTAAAAGGTTTGAGCCGCCACCCAATACAAACCAGGGTTCTCCTTCCTTCTCGAGCTGTTCAACCAGGGTTGAGAGTTCTTCAATGCTTTTTGGTTGGCATAGTCTGTTGGCTTCACCGCCGATTTTCAGTGTGGTGTAGCGTGCAAGGGGTATGTGCTTTTGCTCATCCATTAGGCGGACCGATCTACTCTAGGTTTCAGGAAGTTTGCTTTTCTATCAGTTGCAAAATTTCTTTGCCGCTGTTGGTGATGTCGCCTGCACCAACTGTGAGTACGAGATCTCCAGGACGCAGATGCTTCACGATAGAAGGAGCCAGCGCTGCGCCGCCTCCTGCAATATAGTGTACGTCCGAATGCTCGATATTTTGCGAAAATTTCTTCGAGTCTATGCCTTCGATGTTCTTTCCGCGTGCAACATATATATCTGCGATTAGCACCAAGTCAGCAACCTTGAAAGCAGCGCAGAACTCGTTCCACAAATCGCGAAGTCGAGATGGTTGATGTGGTTGGAACGCCACGACTAGTCGCTTCAAACCTTGCTTTGTACCATTGCTTGTGAGGTATTGTCTGGCGGCTTGAAGGAGTGCCACCACTTCCGTGGGATGGTGAGCGTAGTCATCAACGACCAGTACGCCTTTACTCTCGCCGATTATTTGAAAGCGCCTGTCGACACCTCTAAAGTCACCCAGTGCTGCAGCCAGTTTCGAAAAGTCGATTCCCATTTCCAGTCCGACAGCAATTGCAGCCAGTGCGTTCTGCTTGTTGTGATCGCCGGGGACACTCAGGCTCATCTCGCCCAGCGACTCATCTTTGCGATATACGCGCATGCCGTAGCCGTTTAGACTTTCGAAGCTGTAATCCGCTTCATTGCCACCACGTTTGCCGTAAGTGATTACTTTCAGCTGTGTGCCCGAAACGTTTTTGCCAATACGATCTTTTATCGACATGCAGCCTGCGTCATCTGCGCACAGAACAACGCCGTAGCTGCTATTGGTGGCAAAGTTGACCATATCGGTTTTGATTTGCTCTAAGCCGCCAGGATAGTTCTCCAGATGGTCTGCTTCGATGTTTGTGATGACCGCGATGTACGGATTGAAATTAGATTGCGACCGGTCGCTCTCATCAATTTCAGCCACAAAATATTGGCCCTTGCCAAAATGAGAGTTGGAGCCGATTCGATTGAATATGCCACCGACCACTACCGTTGGGTCGACATCGCAACCCAGCAACATTTGTGCTGTCATCCCAGTCGTGGTCGTTTTTCCGTGGGTTCCGGAAATGCCGATGAGTCGCTTGTCTTTGCATAGATAAGCGAGAAACTCGGATCGGTGCCACACTGGAAGCGACTGTGCGCGCGCTTGTGAGAGTTCAGGATTGTCTTCAGTAATGGCCGTCGATACAACGAGACCAGCTGCTTCTTTTACGTTTGATGCTTGATGTCCGACGAATATACGTGCTCCCATATTCGCTAAAGATTGGGTAACATCGCTTTCTTGTTTGTCAGAACCGGAGACCGCGATGCCCTTTTCGAGAGCCAGGCGCGCTAAGGCACTCATGCCGATACCGCCGATTCCGACGAAGTGCAGAGGTCCTGTGATGTCTTCCAATTTTGTTGTTTTGATTATGTTTGATGCTGCCAACTGCTCGCTGGGTGAGCGAGCTAATCCAGTTGATTCCACTTCCAAGTTGAGCCTCTCAACGCCAGCCAGATGACTTTCCTCGGATCCAAATTGCGCCCTGACAAACAGGCATATATCGATTTGCCATACGTACTAATGAGGATCTCCAGCTGTAAATATTAGCTGGAAACTGAGTTGTACTCAATTCGATCTAACTTATTTGCTCTTTTTAGTCGTTGATTTAGACTTTGCAGGTTGAGCAGTGGTGCCTTTTAGCACGAATACTTGTCTTGCCAATTTTGATTTTTTGCGTGCTGCAGCGTTCGGGTGGAGCACACCTTTGGTCACGGCTTTGTCGATGACTTGGTATACATCGCTGAGACCCTTATCAAGCGATTTGAGGTCAGCCGATTTCAAGTAATCCTCGAGTGCACGGCTGTTCGTTCTTACCGTGGACTTCCAGAATCTATTGCGTTGACGATTGCGTTCGGCAACTTCGACTCTTTTGATAGCAGACTTGATGTTGGGCACGACTCTCTCTCTCTAAGGCTAAGATTTTGACGACGGCTGAGTATTCTAACATATGAGCTTTGTATAGTAGCCGGGATCAGTGTTTCGCTCGTTATGAAGTGTTAACGCTGCGTGTCCAACCTCACCACTAGCTGCTTTTGGAAGATTTCCAAGCGAGATTAAGTGCAGGCGAAGAACCTAGCTGACCAGAGTTTTATGCAAAGTTGCGCTCAAAATTGTCCGCCAGTAAAGCGATGGTGGGCCGGGGCAGCGGACTAAGGAACTACAGTTCTCATTTTCCGAGAAAATGGGAACTGTAGTTCGTGTTGCAGCGGACTCAGGAACTAAAGTTCTCATTTCCCGAGAAAATGGGAACTGCAGTTCCTGTTACAGCGGACTCAGGCAAAATTGTCCGCCAGACCTGTGCAGGACCGTTACTAGGAGCTTTTATGAGAGGGAGATTAAGAACTAAGAGTAGAGCTTGTTGAGCAGTTCGTTTACCGAGCTTCGGTCTTCTTTGTCGAGGTTGAGAGCGAACTCCTTCATCAGCTGCTGGTGCGGCTGTTGAGCTTCGGTAAGTTCTTTTCGTCCCATCAACGCGTCGACGCCACCTGCGAAGAACGTGGCCCATTCGGACATTACTTGTCTTACATGTTCTTGGCTGGTTAGTCCGTTGTTGTCGTTTGGCAATCGGCCGAACTTTTCGCGCATTCCGTCCGTAAATTGGTCGAAGTCGCTGTTGCCGCTGGTCGATTCAGAGGCTCTTTCCTGCCCTCTGCCAGACTGTCTCGCTTCTAGTCGAAGCGACTCATTGGCTTGTTCGGCATTGGCTAAGCGTTGACGCTCGGCGTCATCCTTGCCTTCTCCGCCTTGTATAGAAGCCTTCTCGCTCATGATGTCCTTTGGTACTCCGCAACCGGGGGGTGTTGATCGTCGAACCGTTTTCTTATTAGTAAACCGAAGGGTTTGACTCGAGTGTAGATCTCATTTCTTCTTCTATTACGAGCTTACGCGCGCCCAGCGCCCGCCGTCAATGTGGATAATACGTAGTCCTTTTCATTAATCTTTGCCGGAAGGGCTCTACTGCTGAGGCATTCGAGCACAGTAATCTCTTTTAGATCTATATCTAGATTTAGGATCAGATCTACTTGTAGATCATATATATAACTGTCATTGGCTCGATCTGGAGTGGTTGGTGTGTAGGGACCGTGGTTGTCGGAAGTGGGTGAGTCGCTTGTTGGATGGTTTTTTGTTTTCTAGAATCTTGCTGCTCCATGTATCCACGTGCGCAGTGATAGGACATGAAACCAAGGCTGGGTGATGGTTTGCGTCCTTGCGGAAGTGCACGTCGGTACATCGCGCAGCAAGAAACAGATACCGAAGGTTGACCGCCAAGCAGCCGACACAAGGCAAGCGCTTGACAACCTTAAGAACCGGCTAAGAATTCGCGACTTATCAAGTAGCATTCTTATACTAGGTGCCATGTTCAGCCTCCCCATTTAAGAACCGAAGCAGCTATTTTCTAGAGTGTCCAAGCGTAGGTCTGGACAAAAGACAGTAGATGTTTGCGCCCGCCATTGCCCCAATTCCGCGCATTGAAGTTATCGCGCGGGATTCAACATGTCTTTTGGAGGACATCATGAGCTTTAACAGCAGTCGTTGGAAAACCACGGAATCTTCAAACCCCATCATCGATACACCTCTGGCGCCGTCAGGCGGCTACGCCCGCTCAACCTCTGTACTACCAACCAAGCCGAAAGCGGCGCAACAACGATATGTTGAATACGCCGGATTCTGGTTGCGGTTCTATGCCAGTGTGATCGACTATCTCATTATCTTTTGCGTGACCGGTGCACCGCTGATGCTCTTTGACTCTCTGCGCGAGTGGGTGATGTCCGATTGGATGAATGTGTTCATCGTTGCTGGTTGGAACATTGTTTGCCCGTGGCTGTATCACGCGTGTATGGAGTCCGGTGCTGGCGGAACGATTGGCAAGCAAGCGTTGGGTCTAAAGGTTACTGATATGGATGGGACCACACCAACATTTTGGCGCGCTACAGCGCGTCACTTCGGAAAGATCGCATCGCGACTGACACTGGGTTTCGGCTACGTCATGGCCGGCTTCACAGAAAAACGTCAAGCCATGCACGACATGATTGCGGGATGTCTGGTTGTGAAAGACGTCCGCTAAGTCTTGCGCGCGCTGCCTTTTTCTAGCGGTTGACTTTCCAGTCGAACTGGTAGCGAATCTGCACGAAGCTCGGAGAACCGGTCGGCAGTGGGTCTAGAGGTGATGCGGCTTTCAATGCTTCCAGTGCGGAGTCATCAACCTTGTCTGTTCCACTACTGTCTACGATTGTTGGATCTTTGATTGTTCCGTCACGCATGATTGAAAAAACGGCCACAACACGGCGCTGTTCCATGCCTTTGGGAGGGTTCCACTTCGCCTGAATGTCTTTCTTCATCTTGCTCATGTAAGGTCCGAAGTTGACATTGCCCATGGCGACATCATCATCTTCTTCCTCTTCTTCTTTTTCCTTTGCCTTCGCCGGTGGTGCTGACGGACGCGACCTCGTGCTGCTTGCTACAGCCGCTGGGCGCGTAGGAACCAGATCAGGTCTGCTAACGGCCAGCGAGTCAACCGGATGTCCAATTTTTGGAGACTTAGGAGGAACGGAGCTCTTTACCAAAACACCAAGCGATGACTTCAACACATCGGTGTTGTCGCTTGCTACTGCGATAATTGGCTTTTGTTCTTTGTTTAGTTCTGTTTGAGCTTGCTTCTGAACGTTCTCCGTCAAATACTGCGAAATGGCTTCAAGAGATAGTGTTCCTGAGCCTGCCCGCAGTCCTTCCGCCAAGTATTCGACGAAATAGGAACAATGATTCATTGATGATTCATACGATGGTGAACCAGGTTTATTGGCTGCAAGAATTGTCACTTTGGTTTCATTTGCGATCGCTTCAAAAGAGATGTTGTCAGCGTTTTCTTTTTCGTCGAAAGGAGACACGTCGAGCATGCAGACGATTTGTTTCGATTGTGTTCTTCGATGAAGTTCAGCAAGCAAGCCCTTTAAGGAGTACCCGGTCTCGGCTTTAGTTGGATCTGAATCAGCCGTGAAAACGATAAGGTCTGTTCCATCAGAACTGGGTTTTGCACGAGTGCAAAGATAGATAAGCACCATATCGTTGGGCAGCGCTTTCTTGAGCAGCCAAGTCTCACCAAAAGCCATGTCCAGATTTGACTTAAGTGCCTGTTCGTCTGTGGCTATCGTGAGGTGATCTTGTCCGAATCTTCCGACAGTCGGATCGATCAGCATCGTCATCAATCCCATTGCGTTTTGCGATGCAAATCGAATCGGCTTGATTGTCTTGTCTTTAAACTTGCTAATACCGACGATGATTGCCCATTTGTCTCTAACCTGAGTTGCTGGGGGTGTTTGAGCCGGTTGTGGATTAGGCTGAACCGCGTCCTTTGCCTTCTCTTTGAACTTGCTCAGAAGACTAGGCTTTGCATTACTGCTCTGCAGGCTGAGTCCGAAAATCAGACAGAGAATAAAAAAGACTGCGAAAACCAAACGAACTACGAACGACATTTACCCTCACTAGCTGCAGCTTGAAAACCTGCTTCTCTCAGCGCCTCGTCGACTCCCATCATGCTGAAGTGCGGCGATCCTTCGGTTCGAACGTACTCTTCTATGTGTTGAATCTCAATTTCTGAGATACCATAAAGCTCATAGACGAGCCGATCGACGCAACGTCTGGTGAAGGATATCAGATTTCCGTCGCAGCACCCGCACTCTCTTGCGCTTTCTTGGCATTTGCTAAGACTGATTAGTCGTTCCGCTAAAGAGTGCAATCCATGACCAATGTCCGATTTCATGCTGGCGATCGGAAGGCACTCCACTGTTTCGATGTCGATTTGAGCAAGTGCGCGGCCGCCCTCTCTTGTTTTCACGCGATACAAGTAGCGAAAAAGATTTGAGTTGAGAATCGCGACCAGTGTAAAGAGGCTCACTGCTTTGGTTGAAGGTGAGAAGCTGTGAACATTATTGAGATGATACAAACCTGTAGTGTCGACTGCAGCTGTGATGCTGTCGGCGGTTTGTCGAATGAGAATTTTGGGATTCTCGATGATAGCGGGATCGAATCCTCCACCAAACAGCAATGATGGATCGATGTTAAGCCAGTCTCCGCCCCATTCCACGCGATAGGGTACGACATGCTTTCCTGACGTCAGACCTTGTTTCCAGGACTTCGACAGTTTTCTATCAGCCACGATGCTATCGCGCCCTTTGAGCGCGCGAATACCAGTGTGCCCTCTCAGCACCGTATATAGTGGCGGGAGATCTTCAAGGCGGCCGACAATTTGTTCATCCAAAGGGTGAAACAAGAGTCTGAATCGCGATCGATCCTTACTTACTAGTTTTGCCAAAGAAGTCTTGTATCGGCGCGCATTTCTTTCGTCTTCCAGGTTGTCGAATGAGACCACCTCAACAAAAACACCTTCACGTGTTGTCGATGCAGGTATGCCGTCATCCTGTTTTTGTTTACGTGCTTGAATGCGATTGCGTTCGTAAACAGCAACACACCACTTTCCTACCACTGCCCCTGGAATTGTGTTGTCCGGCAATTCGGTGAGGCTAATTACTGTTGTTTCGGCAAGAATGTGTTCGCGCAGCTTTTCGAAGTATTGTCCGGTGAGAAAGCTGTCCGGAACCAACAGGACAACCCGTCCACCTTCTCTTGCATAACGAATGCATATGTCCTGAAAAACAGAATAGAAACTAATTTTGTATTGCGCCGATTTCGGAAAAAGTTGTCTTAGAAAAGTAGAACTCGATGCTGGAAGCTTTGGCTGATTGCGTGCGCCAAACGACAGGTATGGCGGATTTGTGATTACCAGATCAAACTCTTCAAGTGTTTCCTCTTTGTTGATTGATTCGAGAATTGCGTCGCTTTCGACGATGTGATCGCAGAGCTTGCGATATGCCACAGATATAAACCTTGTGGCTGCGTCGGTGTCCAATCCAAAAGAATTGCAAATCTCCTGTAGCTCTCTTCCGACGGCTAACAACGCAGAGGTTCGGGCGAGTGACGCAGCTCTGGGGTCGATCTCAATTCCATATAGAGAAGACATTGCGAAGTTGACCATAACTTCGGCGCTGCAATTTGCCTCTTTCAGAAAGTTCAATGCGCCTATCAAAAAGTTTCCGGTTCCGCAAGAAGGATCGAGCATCTTGAAGACGTGCTTGGGTTCTGCCTCTCCATTGATTGCATGATGCAGCGGCACTTCCGCGTTCACTTTAATCGCTTTCATGAACTCTTGTGAGTCTTTTGAAAATGCCATTGAGAGGCAGTAACTCACAACACTTGGAGGTGTATAGAATTGACCCGAAGCCTTCCTCTTATTGCTAGTGTGCATATCTTCGAGACAGTGATTTGATCTATCGGACTCCAAAGAAATGGTTTCGCCGCAAATCAGTTCGTAGAGTGTGCCAATCACGGATAGGTTGGGGATTAGCGTCGCATCTAACTTCCGAAAGTGGTCTTCCTCGAGTTTCATCGCCAACTCATCAAGAAGATCAGTTGTATATGGAAACGCGCACTCCATGCGAAGAGGAGCGCACAGGTCCAACTCGTTAGCGATCGATTTAGACTGAATAGAGGACGAGTATGCGCTGCAACCATTTTTGGTGGCAAGCCAGCTAATTAGTACTCTGAGCGAATATTCGTCATATAGTTCCACTATGTCATCTGCTGCGTGTATATCGGCAAATGTGCACGGTGTATTTTGAGCGTAACGGAATATTGAGAGCGCGATGGAATGCCGGAACTCGCGCAATGCTCTTTGAATTGTTTTTTGCTTTCGTGCCGGTGACATTGTGGCGTTCTCCTGTGCAATTATTGCATAAAGTGGCTATTTACGCCGCTTTCGGAGCAACTGAAAAAATGTCGAATGACGATTTTGAAAGCGAGTTGGGCGAAGAAAGGATTTGTTTTTTGTAGCAAGTCGAATTGGTTAAATTGGGCAATTAAATTATCTACAGCTGTAGATAACTTGTAGAAAACATATAAATCGGACAGCCGAAATGTTGTCATGCGCGCCAGCGTCGATCTGCCGAAAATCATATATAGTGATGCTTTCGAGCAATGAGCTGTTAGCTATACGGGTGAGCTTGGTTGTCAGGAAGGCTGTTCATAGTTTCTACACCCATAGGAAATCTCGCGGACATATCGCAGAGGCTAAAAGAAGTATTGGCCGAGTGTGATTTAGTTTTAGCTGAAGATACAAGAGTGACCATCAAGCTCCTGAATCACATCGGCGTAAAAAAGCGCCTTCTCAGTTGCCACAAGTTCAATGAGCAAGAACGCTCGAAAGTCTTGGAACAAGCTGTCCAACAAGGTGAATCAATTGCTCTGATCTCAGATGCAGGTACACCGCTGGTTTCCGATCCCGGTGCAAGAATCGTCAACCACGCAATTGAGTTGGGAATGGAAGTAATACCGATTCCCGGTCCAAGTGCCGTGTTGGCGGCATTAGTTGCAAGTGGCTTTTCAGGAGATCGATTCACTTTTGAAGGGTTTCTGCCGGAACATCAAAAGCTGTTGAACGACCGATTGGAGAGGCTCCGAGATGATGATCGGACTATCGTGATCTATATCGCACCGCACAAGCTTGAGCGCACTATAGACGCCGTGGCAGCCGCATTCGGCGATAGGCGCTGTTGTTTGGCGAGAGAGCTTACAAAGAAGTTCGAGCAGTTCATCAGATGCGGACTTGTGGAGCTGACGAAGAAGGTACGGACGAATCAATACAAAGGAGAAATGGTTCTCGTCATCGAGGGCGCTTCGGAAGAAAGCAGAAAGGATGCGGCAACCGAACAGGAGGTGTTGGATTTCGTCATCGATGAAGTCAACAGAGGTGTGAAACTCACGGAAGCATGCAGCCTTGCAGCGAAACAGTTTGGTGGCAAAAAGGCAGATATATACAAACTTGCCTTATCGCAAATAAAAGGTGATTCGTGATCTTGTTTCTGTGTTTTGACGACCCCAATATATAATTAGGCGTTCGGAACAACGACACTTTGCGCATAACATCGCAATTTTTCGCCAAATTTAGCAGGCATAAATAATGTTCCATCCAGGCAATGTTCTAAAAGTAAAAGTTGAAATAGCACCTGGCGAAGTTGGCTTTGGCAGAGCGACAGTCATCGATCGAGTCGGTAGTCAGATTTTGATTCAAATCAAGACCACCAAGGAATCCAATAAAGCTTTTGAGAAGGGAACCAAGCTTTGGTTCGTCAGCGACACAACTACATCGACATTCAATGGAATGTGGGCGTCATCGGTTATTGAGCAGCGGTTGGTTGGTGGTCGCAAAGCCATGTTGTGCAGTGCACCAAAACTTGAACCAATCGTGCAGCGCCGTGGACAGAGCCGCGCTAAATTAGACGTCGCCGTCAAGCTCAAACTTGCCGATTGCGAAGAGCCCATAGACTTTAGAAGTGTTGATATTTGCCAGTCCGGGATGTCCGTTGTGTCAAGTTCGACTCTACCAACTTCGATTGACGCCGGCGACATGGTTGGCATTTTGGTTGCGACACCACAGGGTGAATTCTTTTCGTCTGCAAGAGTTGTAAGAGTTGAGCTAAATTGGCTTGTTAACAAGGTTGAAATCGGCGTTGAGTTTATGGAAATGCAAAAAGATGCCGAGGAAATTTTGGACAAAATCCTAGTCGTTTTGGGAGAGATGCCGCGCGATTCGCAGAACTTGGAACGTCTAAAAGAACAGACGCAGCAAGGTGGGTTGTCCAGATGGGCCAAGACTTTCAGTGGACTTCGAGCGATGAAACCTAGTGACGACGCCGCTGAGACAGAGCCAGGAAAAGTGCAAGAAAAAGAACAAGACCAAGTGTAGTTCGAGACCAAGGGGACAGAATGGTAACAGATCAATCTACAATTACGCTTATCCAGGCAGTTGTTCTGGGTGTCGTGCAAGGGCTGACAGAGTTTCTTCCTATTAGCAGCACGGCGCATTTGCGTGTTGTTCCAGCTGTGTTGGGTTGGCAAGACCCCGGTGTTGCATACTCTGCGGTGATTCAGCTCGGTTCCGTACTGGCAGTCTTGACTTATTTCTTTAAAGACTTGTTGGCGATCGCAACTGGTTCTTTCATGGCGCTGAAAGAAAAGAACTTTGGCGACCAAAATTTGAGACTTGCTGGTGGTATCGTGCTTGGTACCATCCCGATCTGCGTTTTAGGTCTTGCACTCAAGTCTTTGCTGGAACAAGACGGCTCTCCATTGCGCTCACTAACAGTGATTGGAACGGCCTCGATAGTAATGGGACTGTTGCTTTTGGTTGCTGAGAAAGTGGGAACGCATGCAAGAGGCCTTGAGAACATGGGAGCCAAGGATGGGTTGATTGTCGGCATTGGGCAGGCAATGGCCCTCATTCCAGGATGTTCGAGAAGTGGCTCGACTCTGACTTTTGCAATGTTTCTCGGACTGAAGCGAGCAGATGCAGCACGCTTTAGTTTCTTGCTTGGCATACCTGCCATTGTGTTGAGTGGTTTGCTCGAGTTGAAACACCTGGTTGAGTCTGGTTTGGCCGGAAATGGAATTGCCAGCCTTGTTGCTGGGCTGGTGACATCGACAATCGTCAGCTACATTGCAATTGCATGGCTGATCAAGTTTTTGCAGAACCACTCAACATGGGTATTCATCATTTACCGCTTTGTGTTTGGTGCATCGGTAATCGCAATGGCCATGACGTCGCACGCGAAGTAGAGCCGCGAGCGACTGGATGTCTGCAAAGCAAACGTCGCTGACGGTCAGATCCTCACAGATCGAGAGTTACTTTCCAAAGTTCAGTCCGGGAAAGGAAAATCCTTGTTTGCTGTTTGAGTCTGACTCAAATGGTGCCATGCCTTCGGGATCAGTCAGGTCTTTCTCTTCTACGTCCTGAAGTGCAGTCGACTCAGGCAAAGTCGGTTTTTTGTTGGCAGTCGAAACGTTGGTACCAACGCTTTTGGCGGATTCTTCGACTTTCTCGTTGAACACTTGCTTCAGTTTTTCGTTTTTCTCGTGTTCTTTTTGCAAGGCGTCTTTCAATGCCTTTTCTCTGAGTTCGCTTTCCATTCTGTCGCGCGAACTCGTTTGTTTCGCTGCTTGAGCAGCGTTTTTGTCTCCGTCGGTCAGTTTCACAAACAGCATGAATGCACCCAAAGAGGAGACCATTAGGAAGATCGCCAACGTGATGTCGACGAGTCTTAGAGAGGCCCTGGGTGTTTCTAGTTGCGGCTTTTCTTCGAGATCTTCGAGCATCTCGGCTGCTGACTGATATCGCAGCAGTGGATCTTGTTGTGTCGCCCTTTGCACTACGAGATCGATTCGATCCGAAATTTCGCTGTTGAACTGTTTGGGCGATGACACTTGCAATGCAAGCGGTTCTTGCCCTGTGAGCAAGAAATGCATTGTGGCGCCGAGAGCATAAATATCTGAACGCGGATCAGCCGCTCCCCAGTATTGTTCTGGTGGGGAGTAGCCTTGTGAGACGACGTGAGTGTTGTCTGAGTCTTCTTGATACGGTCTGGCAATTCCGAAATCGACGAGCTTCACGCGTCGAGTGCGAAACTCGAACATGATGTTGCTTGGTTTCAAATCTCGGTAAATGACCGGTGGTTCGTGCGTATGCAGGTAGTCTAAAACGCGGCAGATTTGCAGACTCCAATTGAGCACGTCTTCTTCCGCAAAGGGCTCTTGCCGCTCATAGAGCATTTTGTGGAGGTTGTCGCCTTCCACATAGTCCATAACCAGGTAGTAGTCGCGCCCACCTGTCTCGTCCTCTTCTACGAAACGATCCCAGATTCTTACGATATTGGGGGGCGGATCTTTTAGTTGGCTGAGAATCTCTGCCTCTCTCAAGAAGAAAGCAACCGCTTTCTCTTTGTCTTCTTCACGGAAGAAGTCGTCTCTGAGTTTTTTGACGACGCGGGGACCCTCTGCAAAGTTGAGGTCCTTTGCGGCATAGACTGTTCCCATTCCGCCTTCGCCAAGTTTATTGACGATTAGATAGCGGTTGTGGAGCACAAATGGGCCGTCGCGCTCAGGATCTCGGCCGCTACTGAAGCGCGGACCCTCGAAAGAGTGCGGTGCTGGTTGAGGGAACGGATTGACCATTCATCAGCTCACTGAAAGACCCCTTTTAGTATAACAATACTTAAGTTAATTGAAAGGGCGAGATTATCAGCACGCAAGACTCGCCTATTGCATCTGGCGAGATATGCGATTGAATTCGGATTTGAGCAATTCATCGTCCGGGTGCGACTTCAAAGCGAGCTGCAAGACCGACTTGGCTTCGGAGAGATTCTTTAGCTTCTCACTCGCCTTTGCCATCATGAGCCAATCTTGAGTGTTTGCCGCGCTTGAGGTAACCCCGTTTTTGTAAGAGTCGACAGTGTCTTTCCATTTCTTCAATTTGAAAGAGTTCCGTGCGGCAAGCAACGACTCATCGGGCAATGCCTTGGAGAGGTCTGGTTGTGCCTTTTTCAGCTCTGCCATGCTTTGCGCATATTTGCCCATGCGGAAATAGATTTCGCCTAACAGCAGATGTCCGCGAGGTGCACCGGAAGGTATTGCCACGAGACGTTCTGCAAAGGCGATCGCTTCTTTGTTTTGCTTGTTGTCCATAGCCAAATCTGTAAGCGTGCCGAGTGTCTTGACTGTAAAGTCGTCATTCTTTGAACCGTACAAATCGAGCATACGCTGGAGAGTTTTCGCTGCTTCTTTGGTATTGCCGGTAATGCGCTGCACCGTTGCAGTTGCATATTGCCACTGCGAATTTGTTGGTTCGGACTTTTTGAGATTCTCTAGGAAAGTGAGTGCCTCAGCCAATTTGCCCGCACGCGCCAGGCTGATTGCGTACAGTTCCTTGAGCTTTGCCGAGTTTGGATGATCCGCAAGAGTCGATTTTGCCAGTTCGACTGCACTTGCATACTGACCTTGGGCAAGGCGAGCTTCAATAAGTTCATTTGCCACAAACAAGTCCTTCGGTGCGAACTTTTGCGCTTCCAAGAGATACTCGATCTGCTTGTCTGGTTTACCCGAAGACTTTTGAACTAAGGCGAGTGCCATCAGAGCATACGGTTGATACACCCCTTGAGAAATCTTCGTCGGCAGTGGCGTCGGAGAAGCGCTGATCGACTTTGTTTGATTAGTCGTAGTTGTAACAGAGGTAGTGCCTGAAGCCGTCGTTGCGGCGGAGGTGGTAGTGACGGAAGTTGTGGTGACGGAGCTGGTGGTCATCGCGCCGGACGTAACCGAACTAGCAGTACCGGTCGGCGTCGGCGGCTTTGCTGCCAGGGCATCGTGCGCAAACGTCCTGGCGTCTTCGAAGTTGTTTAGTTTCGCTTCAACCAGACTTCTGAGAGCCTTCACTTCAGGCGAAGACACAGATGCCTGGGGCAAGGAGTTGAGAAGCTCTCTCGCCTTAGTTGCGCGCTCCGCAGTTGTTTGCCCGGGAATCTGAACCAAAGTCAACAGAGTAGCTAAATTGAGTTTGGGATCGTAACCTTGTGGATTTAAGGCAATTGCTCGGGAGAACTGAGCTGCGGACTCTTCAAAACGATCGAACTGAGCGAGGACGATTCCCTTATAGTTCATCACTTCAGTGTTCGATGGATCTAAATTTGCCACCGTATCTAGTGCCGCCAAAGCACTGTCGAAATCTTTATTTCGCATCGATCGAAGTGCTCTAAAGAAATGTGGCGCGGGGTTATCCGGAGCGAGTTCAGCCCAGCGATCTACAAAGGGCGCGGCGCCCTGAAAATCTCTCCTTGATGCATACAAATGCACCAATTGCTCCAGTGCATCCAAGTGATCGGGCTCGATTTTCATAGCTTCGCGAAACTCTGTTTCGGCTTGTTTTGTGTCGCCGGCACTCTTGTATAACGAACCAAGTTGATAATGAAGCTGAGCGCTAGTTGGTTCCATCGCTATAGCTTGGAGTGCTTGTTGAATCGCTTCGCCGATTCGACCACTAGCAAGCAAGCGATAGTTGAGTTCGGGATTCGTGACTACATCGACTCTGTCTGATGGGCGGTTTCTTCTGTTGGGCCTGTAATTGGGAGAGAACTGTCTAGCCATCGCGAGCTTGTAGCTGATGTCTGCGCGATCTGGCGCACTTTCGGCAGCAGCAGTTAGTTCGTCGATCGCCTTTTCAATTTGTCCAGTAGCAAACCTTGCCGATCCCAATTCAAAGTGGGCATCAACGTTTGTCGGCGCCACTTTCAATGCTGTCTCGAAAAGTTTGATAGCCTGTGTGACCTCACCCTTCAAAAATGCAATTCTTCCCAGGGCAACGTAGCTAACTGGGAATGCTGGAAATTGCTTGTTCAGCGACTCGAATATAGTCTTGGCTTTCTCGTAGTTCCCAAGCTCAAATGCTTCTTCGCCTTGCTCGACAAGCTGATTGAATTTTGCCTGTTGCTCGGGCGGAAGTTTGACGGTTTGTTCGACCTTGCCACTCAATTCCTTACTATCGCTTTGTGCAAACGCAGCAGCAGAACAGCTGCCCAGCGTTGCCGCCAAAAACAGAACAACTAGCGCGTTGCCTTTCAATCTTTTGAAATCAGCTGCAGTTTTTGGCATAGGCCGCGATAAATCTCCAGTCCTTCCAAATGGCGAGGAGTCATTTCGAAATTGAGCTGTCTTAGGTAGTAGCTCTCAATTCCCGCCCGAGGAAGCTCGGTCCGGCGAACTGCCTCGTCAATGACGTTCGGAAGCATAGACGTAAGACCTATGTGTAATGATTCCAGAAGTTTCGCAGTTATTTCAGTATATGCGGCTTGATTTTCAGGTTTGCCCAACCATTCTTTACGTGCGGCCCAGAGCCCATAAATCATCGGCAGGTTGTAGGCGTCTTTCCACCACTTCCCAAGATCAGCCCGGATACAGCTCTTTGACCAAAGCTCATCGTTTTTCAATGCATGGTCACCAAAAATCAATGAAGCGCTGACTTTGTCGCCTGGCATCGCAGGGCTGTCAACTGATGCGGTTTCAACCTTAACTCCATACGCTTCCCACAAAAGCACCTTCATCAAGTTGACTGAAGTCGCTGATGCTTGGGGAACTTGCACGACTTTACCGTTCAGCTTGGAGAACTCATCCGAAGCGAACAAAAGCACGCTGCCCACTGGGCCGTCACTCGAAATAGACAGACCATGCAGGAGTTCGAGATCGTTGCAGGCTAAATAGTGAAACGAACTCATGGCACCGAGATCGAGAGACCCATCGGCGTACCAAGCATTTAGTTGAGCCGGAGCGGCGAAAACTGTTTCCGCGTTATCGAGCACTACGCGCCCTTCTACAATCGGCAACACAACCGGAAGACAATTGACGAAATTGATCTGTCCGACGCGCGCCTTTGATGAACTGCGCTCCGACACACCGTGTCCGCTACTTAGAACATTCGATATCAAAAAGTGTCCAAATAAAACGGGAGGAGACCAAGAGAGACTTCTTAGTATATTCTTGCGGTCTCGCTCCCTAAAATCCATTATCCAGGTCTAATTCAAGTCGTCAAGAGGTTTCCGGGGCTTTTCGAGAAATTTTCATGTTTTTTCCTGGAAAAAGCTGGAAGAGTGCACTTTTGACACCGTTTTGACCGGCATCTCGGGGTCGGCAAGCAGTAGTCAGAGAACGGAACGCATAGAATAAGGTGTCTGATAGGAGATTCGCGCTGTGAAGATGATCGATCTGATTCTTGGCAAGAAGCACGGTCGTGCCCACTCCAAGGAAGAACTGGAGTATGTGGTCAAAGGAACCACTGACGGATCAATTCCCGACTATCAATTGGCATCTTGGTTGATGGCGGTTTGCTGGAAGGGAATGACCGACGAGGAAACCGCGTGGCTAACAGATGCCATGACGCGCTCTGGTGAAGTTCTCGATCTAAGCGAAATCGGTCCTGTAGTTGGCGACAAGCATTCGACAGGCGGCGTCGGCGACAAGACCACGATGGTTTTTGTGCCGTTGCTTGCAGCATGCGGTTTGCCCATGGCGAAACTTTCCGGACGAGGACTCGGTCACACTGGTGGCACCATCGACAAACTCGAGGCCATCCCAGGATTTCAAACCGACATTCCGGTCAAACAGTTCATTCAACAAGTCAAAAAGATAGGCATGGCAATTGCCGGCCAAACACAAGATCTCGCGCCAGCCGACGGTCGCCTCTACGCGCTTAGAGACGTGACGGGAACCATTGACTCCATTCCACTCATTTGTGGTTCCATCATGTCCAAGAAGCTCGCAGCCGGCGCAAATCTCATCATTCTAGACGTGAAGTGCGGCAAGGGCGCGTTCATGGACACTGAAGAAAAGGCGACAGTTCTCGCCCAAGCAATGGCACAAGTCGGAAAAACTTTGAACCGACCCGTCACCTCCGTCGTAACCGACATGGAACAGCCACTCGGAAACGCCGTTGGACACACAACCGAAGTGATTGAAGCAATTGAGACTTTGAAAGGAAATGGACCTGACGATCTGAAAGAGATTTGTCTGAGTCTTGGCTCTCTCGCCTTGTGCAAGGCGAACATGGCTGCTGACGATGCTGCTGCACGCAATTTGTTGGAACAGAAAATCAAAGACGGCTCTGCATTAAAGGCATTTGGAACGCTTATTGAGGCTCAAAAAGGCGATTCAAATGTTCTCAACGACTACTCGTTGATGCCGACTGCAAAATACAAAGGTGAGTTGAAGGTTCCGGGCTCGGGCAAACGGTGGATCGAACACCTTGATGGTCGCAAAGTCGCGGAGGCTTGCAAGATGATGGGTGCCGGACGCCTCAAGAAAGGTGACCCGATAAATATGGCAGTGGGTGTGGTTTTAAACGGCAAAGTCGGATCTGCGTTTGATGGTGGCGATACTGTTTGCATTGTTCATTCTGATAGTAAGGAACAGTTTGAATCGATTAAGGATCATCTAGCAGCTGCATTTACTTACAGCGAAAAGCCAGTCGCCACTCCATCGTTAATCAAGGCTAGAATCGTCTAGAGATTTAGAATTTTTTCGTCTTTGAACGCCTGTTCATCACATCTCCGACACATTTTCTTTACCACTCCTTAAACGACCTCGCAGTAGGATAGGGGCATGGAAAAGGTAGAAAGAAAGATGAACGAGAACGAACGAGAGTCAGGGCAAAGCAGTAGGCAAATGACGCGACGTAGCCGAACGATGATCGAAAAACTGCCGTAAAGAGTATGAAAGAAGCCGCTGTCTACAGCGGCTTCTGCGTTTATAAATCCAAGCTTCAAGCGAAGCAGTCAATCAATAGAAGTTGTGGTGCACGAAGGGTGCAGCCGCACAGGAGGATTTTTATGTTGAACTTTATGGGACCTGAATTCTTATTCTGGTACATGATTTTTTTAGGAGTCTCAGTCATCGCAGGGTATGCGGCACGCACAATTTGCCTATCGGTTTCAGACGGCGAACCAATAGAACAAGGCACGCTGGATGCCTACGATATCGCGTATCTAGCTGAAGGCCCAAAGCGAGCATTTCTTGCAGCTGTTGCTACACTCAGCCACAAGAACATTCTCGAGGTGGGAACAGTCACCAGAACAATTGATTGCAAAGTTCAAGGGGACATACCGCAACTCACTGAACTAGAGCAAACAATTGTCAAAGAAGTGCGTCGCAAAACCGACACGGTGGACAAGATATACAAGTCTGTGGAGTACTACTTCAAAGGAGTCGAAGACAAGCTCAAGCGATACAACCTGATTGCGAGCGATTCGCGATTTGTCGCGTCGCGTTGGATGCCGGCTCTCTTGGTTTCGATTCTTCCGATTTTCATTGGAATGCCGAAGCTTTTCCACGGTGCGGTCTCCCATAAACCGGTCGACTTCCTGCTTTTGTTAATGGTTTTATCATTCGGTACTGCTCTCGTATTCCTATTCAAAGGAAAGAAGCGCACCACGCGTGGTGAGGAAGTTCTCAATACAGTAAGAGACGACTGCAGAACCCTCTATTACAACTTCCACTCGCACCCAACAAGCCTTTCTTCTGCTGACCTCGCTCTAGCCTATGGAATTTTCGGTGGAGTCGCACTCGGAGCTATGAACCCGTTCGTTCAAGCCAAAGCTGCGATGTCTCCGACAGGTAAATGCAGCAGTTGTGGTTCTGGTTGTGGTGGCGCCTCATGCGGCATCGGTGATGGTGGCGGTTGCGGCGGTGGTGGCTGCGGGGGCTGCGGCGGCGGATGTGGTGGATAGTGCAAGAGAAGCAAAATTTTTACAAGACAATTCGAGAGAAACAAAAATGTTGACCACAGAGTCCAAAATTCAAAACAGTGCAGTAAAAGTTGAAAGCCGATTGGGGATTGGCTGGAGACCAGAACTATCCCTCGCAATCGATCGCAGAGACGACCTTGAATTTGTTGAAGTGGTCGCGGAAAACGTGATGTTTGCAAAACAATTGCCGCAGCCACTTGTGTGGTTGAAAGAAAAAGGACTTGATGTGATCCCCCATGCAATCTCGTTGTCTTTGGGTGGGGCGGAACTACCCGACGAGATGCGATTGAGGAAACTCAATGATTTTGCCAAGGCAGTTGATGCTCCTTTCGTCAGCGATCACATCGCTTTCGTTAGAGCCGGAGGTCTTGAATCTGGGCATCTTTTGCCGGTTCCTCGAACAGAACGAGCACTGAAAGTAGTGGTGGAAAATGTGAAGAGGGCCCAAGACGCTCTTGATGTTCCGCTTGTTTTAGAGAACATTGCATATCTATGTGATTGGAACAACTCTGAAATGTCAGAGGCTGAGTTTGTCAGTCGAGTACTTGAAGAGGCCGATGCTATGCTGCTTCTGGACGTTGCAAATCTTTATGCGAACTCTCTGAATCATACGTTTAGCGCAATCGAGTTTCTGCGCAACATTCCGCTTGAGCGATTGGCATATGTGCATGTGGCAGGTGGGACGTTAAAGGGAAAGGTCTATCACGACACGCACGCTCATGATGTTCCTAAAGGTGTTTTGAACCTGCTGAGGCAGCTCTGCATGATGCACCAGCCGCCTAGAGTCATGCTCGAAAGAGATGATAGGTTTCCTCAACAAGACGAAGTGTACAAAGAGTTGAACGCAATTAAACTGGCGGTGAATTGAAAGGTGAATTCAGTGTGTAACTCAGTGAACAAGAATTTGTGTGGATCAGGCGACCAGTTGCAAGATGATTCGCGCGTCGAACTGGCAAAGCAGGAAGAACAGCTGTTACAGGCACTTCTGATGCTCCAGGACGCGCCGCAAGAGGTCGATGCTGAGCAAGTGACTGCTCAAGCGGAGTCTCTCGCTACGAAGCGGCGCAGGGCTATAGAGCGATGTCATCCGGCACTTGAAAAAGAATTGGGCGAAATTGGATTTAGACGACACATTCTCGAGTACTTCAAACAATATCCGAGCCCCTTAGAGTGCGCTTTTGAAGATGGAACCAGATTCAGCAATTGGCTTGTTCAAAATAGAATACTTCACAAGTCGAAGGTCTCTACTTCTGCCAAAACCGTGGCGCACCGACGGATCGTGCTTTCGGTAGTGAAAGTAGGCTTGTCGCTAAAGGCGCTTTTCCTGGGTTGAACCGTGAAGCCGAGCTAACTGCGGTGTGAGCAAAACTGTGGTATGAATAAGCCGTTCGCCGTATTTGCGCGCATCGGAGACTGCATTGGCAAGGAAATTTCGACTGATTGACTATCAAGCGCTCGATGGCGCCACCAATATGGCGATTGATGAAGCCTTGTTGGAGTCGTGCCTCGCAGGAAAGTCTCCGGCGACTTTGCGATTTTATAGTTTCTTACCGTCGTGCGTTTCGCTTGGTTATTCTCAATCGCTGCCTAAGGCTCAGGTCGAGCGAATTCGCAGCCATGGCTTTGACGTAGTGCAGCGACCAACAGGCGGGCGAGCTGTTCTTCACCACAGTGAATTGACTTACTGTTTTGTGGGCACTACGCGTGGTGACGATGACGATGTCGCCATACTTAGTGCGAGTGTTGGAGCAGCCTACAAGCAAATTTGCGAAGGATTGATTATTGGTATTCGAAGTCTTGGAGTGCCTTTGGAAATTGGATCTGCCAAGTCGTCACGCAAACAGCCTCACGACTGTTTTCTTGCCACCACACCGGCTGACCTCCACTACAACGGGCTCAAGATGATTGGAAGCGCTCAGCTGCGAAGGCGAGATGGCGTACTTCAACATGGTTCCATTCTGCTTGAACAGGAACAATCACTGATGACGGAGTTGCTTGCTGAGGAGAGTATCGATGGAGATTTGAGTGCTAAAGAAGCAGGCGTTCATCACGCAAACCTTTTCGATGTGCTTGGTTGCAACGTCGCTATGACAGTGTTGCAGGAGCACATTGTTCGAGGATTCGAAGAAGCCTTCGATTGCACATTTGAAAGAATTGGTTTGTCGGATGACGAAGAGAGTCTGGTCACCGAACTGAGATCAAAATCGCTTATCAGTGCGACCAGTTCAGTTACTTAGCGGCTGGGGCCGCAGCTGTTTCCTTGCTTTTTTCTTTCTCGTCTCCGCCGGAGCCTTGGACCTTCTTCAGAATTTCGTCGGTCACTTCGACGCCATTTTCAATCACACGCTGCCCTCCTTCGAAGACACCGCCTAGATCAACAATTAAGTCGAGACCTTTTTCTTTTGCAACCAGTTTGACGGCGGTATAGATCTTTTCAGCGGCAAGAGCGTCTGATGTTTGAAGGATTCTAGCCAGTGCGTGTCTTTTTGCAGCAAGCTCAATTTCCATCTGAGCTTTGATCTTGTTTATTTCCTCAGTAGACTTTTTCTCTTCGCGCATTTTGTTGAGTTTCTTGTTTGACTCTTCAACATCAGCGCGAAGTTGATTCTGCGCTTGTGCGCGTAGAACCTCTGAACTAGCTGCTTCCGGCACACCAAGTTTCACTTGGTTCAAACTGAAATATCCGATTTTCACCGAAGATGGAATCGCTGCTTTATCAGCAAACGCTGGTGCCACTGAGAAAGAGCAACAAATCAGTCCCAGAGCAGCGCTTAAAATCACGGTCTGAGCGTTGGGGCCGGGTTTCGACATAATTGCTCCTTTGAATAACGCTTATCGCGTAAGCATTATAACGCGATAGCACTTGTTGCCGCTGTTTAACGCCAGAAGCGTTCGGTCGCAATTTAGAAGTATTCGGAGAGCACCACCAAAGGTTTGCGCCCAGCAAAACCGTCAGTGGTCAAATGCCAATAATCAATGTCGGACTCGCCCAGGCACCAGCACAGGTAGTACTCAGTCTCGCCTTTGCGAGCAGGAAAATCCAACAACCCCTTTCGCACATCTCTCAGGATTACGCCTGTCTCCGTGATCTTGTCTACCCAGCGATTGAGTGCATCCAGATAGTTCTTTTGAACGAGAGACAGCTTTTGAATCGACTCTTGAAATTGTTCTCTTGTTATTCGCAATTTCTCCGTATCTTTCGAATCGACCGCAGACACTTCTCCTTCGAGTTCGTCATAGCGCGCGTTTGCAACCTCCAATTGAGAGGCGATTTGGTCTAGCTCACGGTTCGCTTGCTCAAGCATCTTTTCGAGACTCGGCAGAAGCTCTGTGGCTTCCTGAAGGGTAAAGGTCTTAGAGTTGTGTATGTGCATAGTATTCAGATTATAGCTGCACAGACGCAAGCGGACGCTGCCTTGGACACCCGGTCGAGCAGGCAGCTCTTCAAGAGGCTCATGAACACCTAATTAAATAGGAGCGGGTGAGAAACTAAACCGCTCCTATTTCGTGTTTATTGCTAGAAGCCGCCGGTGTTAGGTGGTTAATCTTTCTCGGGACAAACGTGAGAAGCCGACGGCCTTGCATCACTCAGCATAACCGCGCCAATTTCTGAACGACCATAGGGTTTTTCCTGAACTCTACCTGCTGAAAACCTTTTGTCGCTTGAAAACCTCGCTCTAGACCGGGTTTTCAATAGCGTTATTCGGACACTCGAAAGTAAAAGTTACCAATTTTGACAAGGAAAATAAGGTTGCAAGCGAGCGCGGCCACACCTTTCGGCGTTCGCGATTCCACCGACGAGCTATTTTAGAATCATCCTATAGTTGATGTTGATAGTAGTTTTCGAACCTGCTTTATTGCCCGGAATGATCTTCACCCAGCAGCTATCGCCGTTTCGCGCTATTCCGGTAATTGTTCGCCCGTTTGTGCTGGTCTTCCAACCAGCACCGCTGAGGTTGCTTTCGTACCATTGAATGACTTGGACTTCGTCCTCATCCGTGACCAGTCGAATGTTATACGCCGGCCCGCCCTGCACGTTGCTGTATTGAATTGCAGAGATGACCTTGGTGTTCTTTCCGTGAAACGGCGGGAGATTCGGCAAGTCAGGCTGATTCTTCAAAACATTTGCTTTGAATTCATCAGTCACCCTATGTGGTGGCGGTGCCTTTCGCAATGGTTTGGACTGACTGGTTTGGTTCGACTGTCCAGTTTGATTTGAAGATTGAGGTTGTTGGCAAAAAGCATTTTGGCAAACTGAAAGGAACAAGCATAGTGCTGCGAAGAAGCGCAGAGAGAGCCCAGTCAGCGACTTTGATTCTGCGACACCTCGCTGAACTCTTACTGGGGATCGCAAAACTTGCCTCCCCCGTCACAGGAGTTGCTGAAGTACATTTCGCCGAGCAAATGACGATAACCGCTTGAAGGAATCCAATTGATTTGATCGAGGCAAGATCCCATAGGCGAACTGCCGAAAGGAATGAAACTGTAGTTTCCATCGCCTTTTGGTGCAGTTGCGGAACCATCTGCAGAAGTATTGATATAAGTGTCGTTGACGGGATATGGAGAGCCGCATGGAACAGTTCGCGGACCATCCGCGGTGACTCCAGGTGCTGCCCATGGTGGCGGGTTCTTGTCCAACTTTAGTGTGGTGCCGTCTGCTGAGTAAAGGTAAAGTGTTTCGCCGACGTTCAAAGGTTGAGAGTACAGCGCCGTCTTCACATCAGTTAGTGTGAGTTTCGGATTGATTTGCTGACACCTCTTTACGAGACTCGTCAGTACTCTGCCTACTGCGCAACCGTCACCTCCTGGCGCACCATCAACGAATTCCATAAGCTCGCCAGGGGATTTTTGTTGTCCGAAGTTTATCGGACAAGGAGGAGCAGCATAAACTAAGGCACGGTCAAACCATTTCATTCCGTACTCACCCGGAGGCGCAAAAGAATCTCCGCATCCTACATCCGGAGGCGGTGGTGCTCCTGGTGGAACTGGCTTCGGTACTGTCGCGCGCACAGCCAACAAGTTTGCTTTCCAAACCTCAAGGCAGCTCCAAGGTTCACCACTGCCACCGCCAATGGTGGTGCCAGGTGCTCTGTCAAACCCTGAAATAAAATTGGTAAGTGAGTTAATGCAGACAGTTTTGGGAGGAACGCCATAGTCCATCCAAGAGCAAGTGTTGTTTGGAGATCTGGGTGTTTTGAGATTCTTCAGCTCGTCTTCGGTGACTTCCGTTCCATTTCCCTTTCTGAATTTGGCCTTCGATGCCGCCACGTCAGGCATGATCGAAGACCCGCCGGTGTTGTATGAAACCCACGCATCGTACAGAGCTTGATCTGTGGTGAAAAGACTGCCAGGCTCAGGTCCTTGGGTTACGATTCCGGCGATTAGTTCGTTGTTGAAAATGTCGTTGGTGCCGTCAGCCAATGGAACTGTTGGTGCCGGAGCACTCGGTCCGTTTTTCAACATAAAGTAGCCGAGCTTCATACTGACTGCATAGTCGGTGGTTAGACAACTAACGATCGCGTGTGACATCATCTTTGCGAACTCGTTGGTTTTTCCGTCGAGTGATTGACCGCTCGATTTAAATGAGTTGGGAGGCAGAGTATCGGCTGGGTACTTCGGAGTGCCCATGCTGGTCATGAAGGCATCCGTTTTGTTTGCATCAAAATCACCGCCATTTACCAGGTGCGGCTTATCGTGAGGGCTCATTGGAATTGCCGAAAAATAGAGGGTATCTCCATTTTTCAGTGTCACGCCGAATGGTACGTAACCTGCAACGTACTTGTGTCCTGCAGACGAAAGCTTTCCACTGTCATTTAGGGGCACGGTTGGTGTCGAATCAAATGCTCCTGAGAGTGCAGGATCGAAATAGACGTTTGACGATCCACCCCTTTTCATAAAGGAAACTTCGTAGTCTTTCAATGCAACTGCATTGTTGCCCAACATCTTAGTGCTATTTGATCCGGCCAACGCAGTAAAGTGCGAACCCATAAAGGCTGGATCTTTTAGCCGACTATGCAAGTACGTTCCAACCGAATTTAGTGCAGACCAAACTTTCTTTGCGTGATCTGTCGCTTCATCAGTCGCTTCGTCTTTCGCATTATGTGCCACCATGTATGCATGCATAACTAAGCGATTGTAGACAAGCAGATCGAGCTTGTTGTCCGGCGTGTCTCCAAGGAAGGCAAAGTTCGCAGCGACTTCAGGATCCGGTAGCGCAGCAGCATCCACGTTTGGGTTGCGAATTGCCATCTTCGCGAGATTGAGCGTGCCGGAATCCGTTGCGTTGGAAAGTTCTTCGCCACCACCCATCAGCTTTACCAGGTAGTAAAAGGCGAACCCAACTATGAGAATGACTAGTGCACAGGCGGCTATGATCCCTAGAGTGCCGCCGACACTACTTCGAGATTGCATGGTGAGTCCCCGAACGATGCGGTTACAAAGATTATTATCGCTTAATCTTTGTGAAGCGTCAAGGTTGCCTATAAGCTCAAATCGCCATTTCATGAGCGATTTGGCGATTTGGAGATTTTAGATAGAAGTTTGGTTGGCTTTGGAGGTGACACCGAATCTGGTGCAACTACTCTCCCTTTTTCGGTGCCTTGTAGACTCGATATTCAATTTGAAGTTCGCTTTTGAAATCACCATCTTTATTGGCGCCGACGAGGATGTAGCAAAAGTTCTTGTCTTTGTCTTGCGCTTGAATCAGCGAAGGATCTGTCGTGATGATCTTCCATTGATACATCTTGAGCGAATTTTCGTACCATGCGTGAACTTCAGCAGAATTTTCTTTGCATCTAAAGTTCATGATGTAAGTCGGACCGCCCTTGGAATTTGGAAACACAGTTCCACCAAGGTATTCGACTTTGCCTGTGTACTCAGGAATTCCAGGGATATCAATTTTTTGTTTGAGTGGTTGCTTGTCGAATTCACCGGGTTGCCGATGATACTTTGTGCCCGGAGGAAGTTTTGGTGCGACTTTTGTCGGCTGTTGTCCCGGCTTGCGTGTTCCGGCTGCTGGAGTTTGATAACGTTGGCCGCCGTACTGTTGTTGCTGCGCCCATGCAGGAGTGATCAACGCAATTGAGAATGCTACTAAGAGAAATGCTTTTCCCATCGACTTCGTCCTCGATTCAAAAAAGGGGCCTAAAGGGAATCCGCCCCAGTCAGATCATACACTGATTCTGCTTGGAGCGGATTCGTCGGTCTAAGCTATTGAGCTCCTAGTTGGGTTTACAGAATCTACCAGAACCGTTGACGTCGTTGAAGAATCTAACTTCGCCAAGCATGTTGCGATAGCCCGAAGAAGGAGTCCATGTGCAGTGGTCGACCGCATCTACGCTACCGGGTGGGCTCTTGTAGGGGACGTCGTGCAAGTTGGCGTCACCTTTGCTGCCTGCTCCGTAGTAGCCAGCCTTGTCATCAACGCCTCTGTACTTGGCGTTATATGTCTTGTTGCAGCTGGATACGTTGTTGGTTGCGCTTTGATCGAGAGCGGCATTCGGCAGACCGTCTGGCTTGAGCATATCCGGGGATGCCGGAAGAACGCCGGTCCAAGGTACTGTCGCTGCGCATTTCACCTTAGGTGCCGTTCCATCTGAGTACAGATAGAGTACGGAATCAGCCTTCGGATACATTTGCAGAGCCATGCTGTCGAGTGCGGATTGGACGTCACCAGTGCTTATGCTGCTGTCAACTTGACGCATGCGGCCGGTGATGAGGTTCAACATGGTGCCAGAGCCGCAGCTGTTGGTTTGTTCCATGAGATCCCAAGGAGATCCGGGAACGCCGAAGTTGCAGGTTGTTCTGGAGAGCATCGGGTGGGCGATATTGTGGTTCCATACTTTCAAACCGGATGGTTGTGGGTCTGGAACTGTGGTGCACTTCGCGTTGAAGCCTTCCAATACCTTACCTTTGACCCATTCAAGAGCGGTGAAGCCCTTGCCACCATCATCAACACCAGTGGTGTTAGGAGGCGGAGGATAGGCAGTGTTGAATGCGGTCAACAGGTCGTCGCACTTTTGAACTACCATCGGGACGTCGTAGTCGACATCATGGCAGGTGTGGTAGACGCTGCCGATACATCCGTTGCCTGGAAGATCATCGGTCAGAAGTGGCATGTAGCTGCTTACGCCGTTGCCGGAGGCATCGTAATAAACATAGTTGCCGAATGGATCAACTGTGTCGTGCAAGTTGCTGATGTCTGGCGGCCACAAAGCTGGATCGCCTTTGCCTGGAAGGGTCGAAGGTTGTCCATAGTTTGGTGACGCTGTGTCAGGATCAGTCCAACCACGTGTCGCGTTGTAGTCAGCCCATGCTTGGACGCCGGGTTGGTTGAGCGAGAACACGTCGTTGTTAGCTACGGTGATACCAGGTGAATACAGTTCGTTTGCGAAGATATCGTTGGTAGCATCGAATACTGGGCTGGTTACTGGTGGGTTGACGGTGTTAGCGTCGGGACCATTCCATACTCTTACGTATCCACGAGGAATGCGTGCGAGGTATTCGTTGTTGATGCAACCAAGGATGGCTGCTGCCATTGATCCACCGATATTTCCGGACTTCTGCTCGTTAGCGGAAGTGACGGCCATAAAGGCGTTAGGCGGAGTGTCCGATCCCGCGATGTAGGCCGATGCTGGTGCCGAGAAATCGTTACCAGCGACCAAGTGGGGGGTCGTTTGTGGGAAAACGGGAGTTCCGTAGATGGTGCCACCAGTGACGGTGATGGGCTCATAACCTTGCATGAATTGCATGCCAGCAACTTTGGGGCTGCTGGGGTCTGCAGTTGCAGAACCACCAAGGGATACTTTGAAGCTGGTTGGATTCAGCTTAGGTGAAATGAGTGCCCATTTCGGGTCGCCGGTTCCACCGAGCAATGCTGGATCAAAGTATACGTTCGTTGATCCTCTGCGCTTCATGTAGCTCTGTGTGAGAGAACCGCTACGGTTTGCGGCTCCGCCCCACATTTGGTTCTTCGCTGCGCCGGCGATCGAATCGAAATCACCGTCGAGTGCAGAAGAAACCAAAGCTGCACGAATTCTCGCGCTGATTGCTTTGGCGGTATTGATTGCGCTGGTCGCGTTGGTGGACGCTGCTGTCGTTCCTTCTTCTCCAGCATTCAAGCCGATCATTACGGCTTGTGCAATGACTCTGTTGAGGGTAAGCATCGAGATTTGTCCCGGTGCATCGCCCATCGAAGTGTCAGAGCAGCCAGCGAACGCTTGTTCGTCCGGTGACGCTGCGAGATTGGTTTGACCCTTTCTCAGCGCCATTTTGGCAGCATTAAGGATACCGGCATCAGTTGCGTTAGCAACTTCTCTACCACCGCCAAACATTTTGGACAGGAAGTAGAAGCCGACCCCTATGATAATTACAACGAGCACGCTGACAGCCACCAGTCCCAGCGTTGCCCCGTGTGTACGGCGTGATTTCATGGTGGTTCATTTCCTCCGTTGCTGCCAGTGTCGAGATAACTCGTGGGGTTACTTGTTGTTCTCTTCGCTGGCTTGGCCGAAAAGCCTAGTGAATGATTGGTAAAACGCTATTCATTATTATCGTTTAATACTTCGAAAGCTGTCAAGATTCCGGGAACTTTGGTGAGAATCGTCCAGATTTGCGTTTCCGGGGTTCTCGAAGCCGTATTCTGGCTGCTTTTCCGATAATACATTAATGCCCGGTCATTAAAATTCTCAAACATTTGACCAAAAATCCTGTCAAGAATTAGATTAAATTAGCGCTGTTTAATGAAGTGCAAATTTGATTAACCGGAACTAATTTGACGGAATTCTTTCAAAAACAGGTACCCTTCCGGCTTGCCGGGCTCTGCGCTGGAAAAGCCAAGAAAATTGGGAGGCTCAGATCGACGGGCTCAAACTTAAACGACCCAATCCGCTTAATATTAAATGGGTGTGCTGTCTAATAATCCGACCTGCATAACATATCACGCGGTAGATCCAGTTCTCGCTGGGCGGCTCGTCGACCTTATATATAGGATAAGACGCCTCGTCTGCAGAAATTTGGAGGATGCCGTCCCTTTTGGAGTTGATGTTCGCTTCTTTGGTGGGGCGATTTTTAAATACGGAAATCTTGCTGCGTCATGTATCCACGTGCAACCAAAACCGAGGTGAAGACGGGTATTGGTGAGGGTTTTGGGCGATTCCAGATCGCACGTAGGTACAACGCGCAGCAAAAAAGGAACGTCTCTAAATGCACTTACACCGCGGATTCTGCGGATTCTGAGGCTTTTGTCCCATTACCGGGGGCAGTCGCTAGTATGGAAATCAACATCCAAAACATGAACTGCACTTGCGGTCTGTAGAAAACCGTATCAACGAAACCGTGAATCATCAGTCCAATTACTCCGGCAGCGCATCCGGCATAAATCCACCGCGTGTAGGACGATTCCGACCAGAACGCCTCATGGGCCTTGGCCAAAACGTTTATCACTAAAGTTCCAAAAACTGCCAATCCGAATACGCCTAACTCCACCGCCACTTCCAGCGGCACGCAATAGGTGCCCAGTGCATCGAAACCACTGCGCATATAAAGTCCGTAGCTCAACCTGAATGTTTGATTGCCTGGCCCAACTCCAAACCACCAGTTGTCCAAAAACATTTTCCAGGAAGCTATGTACACGTTCATTCGAAATGAGTTGGAGCTATGCTCGCGCCCAGCAAACATGGATGTAACGCGCTGCTCGAACCCTGGCAGGAAGTGCAGGCAGACTAAGGAGCCGGCACCCAAGACTAGAACTCCGATAATCAATGGAATGCGCAGCTTTGGATTTCTCTTCCAGAAGAAGCATAAAGCTATAAACAGGAAAGCACCGACGACGGCAAAAATTCCCATATAGCCACCACGGCTTCCGGTCAAAAAAGTTGCAGCAAGAGTCGCGCCGAAAATGCCCAGCGCGCCGAGACCAGCTAAAATCCAAGCCTTTCCGCGCATAAACCACATAGTCGCAAGTGAAAGCGAAACTGCCAAAAGCGGAATCAAGTACCCGGCAAGAAGATTGGGGTTGCCTAACGTGGAGTAGATTCTGGTTGTTTTGGAATCAACCGTTGGATCTTCCCAAGTTGCAAGCGGCGCAACGCCTATCTTGTATTGGTAGAGCCCATAAAGAGACACGGCCATGCCTGTAAGGGCGAGCACAACAAAGACGATTGTCTTTCGCTTTTCGGATTTTGCAACGAGTGAGGTGAACCAAAAGTAGCTCGCTATATATATGATGGCTTTCGTAAGCCCTTTCAAGCTCGGTACGAAGTAGTGCGACGCGCATGCAGCAATGATATTTGCTGCAAAGTAGAGCAGCACCAAAACGTCTGTTGCTCTTCCCTCCCGCGTTTCTTTGCCGCCCAAGACCTTGCCGCCCAGCCAGAGAGCAAGTCCGAAGCCAGCAACAATCGCAAGTCCTTCCTTGTCGTTCGAGAATTGTTTTAGTCCGAGGCAAAGCATTAGACCGAGGCAGACGCAGAAGCTCAACGTTTGCAAAAGCGATCCGAGCTTCTCTGTCTTTCCCTCGAGAAACTTCGGTGCATTGAGCAATTTGAGCGGCGCCAGAAGCATGGAGTGAGCCACTGTATTGCGCCAGGCTTCATCAAGCTTTCGAAGAGCAAGTGACGAGGTTATTTGAGCAATGGCGTTCAATTTATTTACTCGGCCCTTATGTCTACAACTACGCCCTGCACTCTGTATTTGAAGCTCTCGAGCTCAATTTGATTTCCGACCTTTATTTTGTTGCCTCGAATTACGAATCCATCTTCGGTGCGTTCCGCTTCAGGATCTGAGACTGTGACCAGAAAGTCGTGTGCAATTGTGTTTGCAGGGTCAGGAAAAGCAACAGCTTTCTTACCGTCTGCGCTCAAGAATGACACTTGCTTTTGCCAGTGCTCGACCTTTGTGATTGTCATTGCCGGTTGAACTGGCTGGTTTCGTATCGTGATTGAAGACTTCTCGCCGACCTTGAACATATCGGTGTCCTTGGTCTTGAGTCCGGTTATATATACTTCGATGGCTACCTTGTTTATGCCTTGTACTACCTTGTCGACACCGGCATGACCTGCGCGTGCCAGGCCGAAGCCCAAGGCGCAAACCAAGCCTATAAGCAGAATCGCCAGGTCAAAGGCGTTGAATCTTTTCAGCAATTTCATTGGAAAGCGGCTCCGTCATCCATTCGTATTGGGTCAGAAGCTGCAATAGCAGCCACGTTCATAATACAGAATGATGACGTATCGGGCCTTAACCAAAGAAAACCGAGACTGAGCCAGTCACTCGCTTGACTAGGCGAACGGTCTCCAGCTCTATTTCCTGCCCGTAGTCTAATTCTTCGCGACCCTTCTCTCTAAGCAGTTCCAGCAACAAGCTTTTATCCAGGTCGCTCAATTTAATTACGCCCTGGTGATGATCTGCAGCGATTCTCATAAGCTGCGCTGTTGTCATATCAATCGATAAGGCTGTCACGGACCGTCTCCGCTGGTAAAGAAGGTGGGATTGCTTCCTATATATCAAGAATACTACCTGCCGACTTCGAAGCTACTGTGATTTTCCCACTTAAGAACCGCGCAGGACAGGGATTTTGGGGGATTTCCCCATGCTATGTGCCGAAAGTGCCCATGCTCTGTGCCTCTGAAATTGATTTGAAATCTCAGTGCGGAAAGTACGTAGGCGCGTGTCTAAAGCAAATAGAGTTTCGGGTAGATGCATTCACAACGAGAGAGCACTCTCAAAAGGAGCAAACGGGAAAATGGCTAAGAACTTCGAAATCCACGGTCAAGAGCAGCAAGCGGGCTTCGAGCAATCGAATCCTCTTCACGCTGAGGCTTTTGAAGTGCAACGCCTGAAAGACCTCGTCAAGCACAGCGACAGTGTCGTCGCACTGGCTGCAAAAAGCGCCGAGTCAATTTGCGATCACTACTGCCAAAGACTTTTCCAAATGTCGCCGAAAGAACAAGCCGAATTCATCGACAGCATCTCCTGCTTCAACGATCGCTACGATCTAGTGTGGAACGGCATCAGAGAGCGTTACAACGAGTACCTCGCGGCACAAATCCCCGCCTAGTCCTTAGTAAACTGTTCGATTATCGAAAATGTGAGAGCTGCTCAAGACCGTCGAGCAGCTCTTTTTGACTGGTTACTGCTGTTCCGGATTTCTTTACTACGATGCCTGCTGCAAGATTTCCCAATGCCATTGCTTCAACCGGTGATGCGCCGGTCACTAAAGCCAGTGTCATTGTGGCAACAACTGTGTCTCCGGCGCCGGTCACGTCGAATACATCACTGCGATTGAATGCAGGAAGTTCAGCCATTGGCTGCCCTTGTTGAAATAAAACCATTCCGTCGCCGCCGCGAGTGATCAAAATTGATTTGACGCCAGTGCGTTCGAGCAGGTATTGTCCTGCCTTTTGCAGCAGCTCCGGTGTCGACAGTGAATAGCCCAACGCTTTTTCTGTGTCCGGTTGATTTGGAGTAATCAATGCGCAATCTTGAAAGCGATCGAAACAATCTTGTGCATCGACCACAACCATGAGGTTTTGCTTCAACGCCATGCGTCTGCATGCGCGAATGACACCTTCGCTGATTACTCCGGCGCGGTAATCAGAGAGGATGACAGCCTGATAGCTGGCGGCGCTCTGCGTGACTTTCTCGACGAGTTGAGCTTCGATTTTTGGTGAAATCGGCTCGTGCGAGATGCGATCTAGCCTCAAAAGCTGCTGCCTGAGCGAATGTGCTTTCGACAGAATTCTGGTTTTTACAGTGGTGGGCCGATCGGGATCGGCAACCAGGCTGTGAGTTATTCCGTGGCGATCAAGCATTGCTGCCAGTTTTGCAGCGTAGTCATCTTGTCCACAGATTCCAATTGCATGACACTTTGCACCGAGCGCCACAATGTTGTGCGCTGTGTTTGCCGCACCACCTGGGATGTGCTGGGTATCTACGTGTTCTAAAATTAAAACTGGTGCTTCGCGCGAAATGCGTTCCGGTTTCCCTTCCAACAATTCATCTATAAGGAGATCGCCTATCACAGCCACTCTTCCTTGGCTGAGGTTGACGATCCGTTTGCGCAACGCAGCTTTTGAAAGACTGCTTACTGATGACGATGATGTGTGAACCGATGAGATACCGAGGTCAACTGGATGCACGCGTTCTAGCTCCGTATACAGCTGTTTTGCCAATTTGTTTTCGGGATCGATTCCCAACGCGAATTGTGTCGCTTTCTTGGCTTCTTCAATATAGCGTAATTGCTCGAGCAGCCTGGCTAGATGAATAGCATTTGAGAGTTGGTCTTGTGGGTCTGTGGCTTCTGCGATTGCCTTGCGAGCCCCAGCTACCTCGTTCTTTTCTGCCGCTGTGAGAGGTCGATCGTCCTGTTCCTTGAAAGAATTCTCACTAAGAAACTTTTCGGCTAAGGTCATCTCAACCTTGAGAGGAGCTTTAACTTCTTCCGTTGGTTTGAACTCAGATTTTTTGGGCTGAACGAACGCACGAAGACCGATAGCAGCTGCAATTGAGGCTTCAGAAGGCTTGTCGAATCCAGCAATCGGAGTCCACACAAATTCGCGCGAAACCGTCTCTTTTTTCTCGCGATTAAGACCCTGAGGCAAGGCTGATGATTGTTGCTCCAGGTGCTGTTGATGCTGTTGCTGGTGCTGTTGTTGTTGTTCGCGCAGCTTCTCGAATTCCCTTGTTAAACCCTTGCCCAAAACTCGTCCGGTTTCGGACCCGTAGCGCCCATATAATCCTGCAAGCGGTTTGCTCATGTCTAGAGATTGATTGGCTTCACGATCTTGAGATTGGCGCTGTATCTGCAGTTTCTCGCGCCACGAATTTGCTCCTGGAGGAACAATCTCTCCAAACGAAAGAGGCACGTTCTGCTCTGTGGTCGGACGCTCCGGTTGCTGCTGTTGCGGCTTATCTTGTCCGGAGTTTTTATCCGGACGTTCGCCATCTTTTCTTGAATCTTGTGAGTTAGCCATTTGGTAACCGGAATATCGTCCAAGTTTGGAGACTCCTTTATTCTAACGCCTGATTTCGCTGGCTTTTCCGCGGCATGCCGGTTGAGGCGCTCCTGGCCAAGCCTCCAAGCGATCTTCTTTCTCGCTTTTGACGATCAAGTAAGCTAGAATCTTGCCCGGGGCATTGTGAGCAGAGTTGAGAGTATCGAGCTTCGTATGTTTAGAAAGTATCTAATCGCTATCGTCTTAATCTCTTCCTGTCTTGTACCGATGGAAAGCCGTGCCCAAGCCGCTGACACTCAGCTTCGTCCACCTCTCAACAACAAAGACAAAGATGCGACTGTGATACCAATTAAGGTATCGGCGTCGCATATCCGTCGCGACGGAATGACTGCACGCAGAATGGCTAAATACCACTGGCTTGATAGAGCGGCGCAGGCAAATCCCGCAATAATCGAAGCGATATGCGCTCATCGTTCCGCTGCGAAAATTTTGTGCAAGCACCCGCGATTGAAAGAAATCGCAGAGGCTGATCATTACTTGTGCCGTCGCCTTACCAAATGGAAATCCGTAGCAAGAATGCTTGCGTCAAATCCGCAAGCCGATCGTCTCGTTTTTCTCGATCCCGAAGGAATTTACTATGCAATTAAGCGCGACCGCTCCATTGCACGAAGGCTTGCGAGAAATCCGATGTTCGAAGAGATGATTGCAGACAATCCGGATCTCGGCAAATTTATTGCCTCATACATGTGAGCGCTGCAATTTTGCTTCTCATAAAGGCTCTGGGCATCGGTCTTTCAACAGGACTGCTATCCGGTGCATTTGGAATTGGCGGTGGAATTGTTTGCACTCCTCTTCTCAGTCTTGTTGTTGGATTGCCACCGCATACGGCGGTAGGAACAACGATGGCAGTCATCGTGCCGACAGCGCTCGCCGGGCTTTCAAACTATCTGCAAGAACGCATGCTCGATACAAAACTGGCGCGCATAATGTTTGCCCCAGCCATATTAGGAACGTTTGCAGGTGCATGGCTCACTACTCTGGTGAAGCCGCAAATACTTATGATTCTCTTTTCCATCTTGGTTTTTGTCTCAGGAGTGGACATGATCAGGGTGAGTTTGAAGAAGGCACCAACGATTGAAGGCGCCCAATCAGAAACGGAAAGAAGCGTCGTGGTTGCTCTTGCTGTCGGGTTAGGCGCTGGCTTGCTTGCTGGATTTTTTGGTGTCGGCGGTGGTTTCATATTAGTGCCATGCTTTACTTACTTTTGGAACATGCCGATTAAGAAAGCATTTGGAACATCTCTGGCTGTCGTCGCCGTTATTTCAATTCCTGGGGCGCTGGCGCACTTTTGGTACCAACACCTTCAATTCGATGTGGCAATCTTGGTGGCGCTTGGCGCGATGCCGGGCTCCTGGCTTGGAAGTACCCTATCGCTTAGACTTAAGGATTCATGGCTGAAGTCCGCTTTTGGCGTAATCATGCTTCTAATCGCATGCATATTAGCCGCGAAAGAGTTAGGCTTTAGATGGGAAAATACTCTTTAGCTCGACTCGGTAATCGACTCTGATTGCTGAACAAGAATTGGACGATCTGAACCGGAGACCGACCTAGGACTGATGTTCAACCTGAGATTACTAGAACTGGAATCTGAGCTTCTAGCCAAGGAAGAAGCGGCTCGCGGACTGAAAGAGTTTACGATCGAGTGCGACTTGTTGTTGCAGCAGATTGAACGCGAGATTGGCATCAAACTTGCTGGACCTGTACCGCAAGACTGGCGTGGATGGCTGACCTACAGGCGCAATAAAGAATCGTTGATTGTCTCGCGCGGAAAAGCGTTTCGCGAGTCGGGACTTTTTGGAAAGTGGCGCGCGGGAATCGACGTTCCTTATGGCATGGATACGATGACTGAGTATCTGCGCGGATTTGATGTGTCTCCGCCGCAAGATATCGACCATCTGCTCGTCAATTTCGGTTCCGGTGCATCCACGAGAGTGTTTCTTTGGTATGGCGAAAACGTTGCCCCGTACAGGCTTATCTACGAGGAACAACTTTCAGATGATCCCGACGACCAATTAAAGGAAGCGGTTGTGGAAGCTTGCGTTTGGATACTAACCAAGCCCAGAGAGCTTACACTGCCTGAGTTCTTGGAGAAGAAGAAAGCGACATAGTCCGTTTTTAACGCGGTTCTGCCTGTTTCTGTTCCTCAAACTTGATCTTGCTGGAGGAATCGCTTCCAGCGTTCAACATCTTTTCCACGGCGCCTTTCAGTGGCGTCTTCTTGGTCATTTCGAGAAGCTCAATTGGAATCGGGAAAATAATCGTCGAATTCTTTTCTGCAGAAACTTCAACCATTGTCTGCAACTGTCTCAACTGCATGGCACCAGGCTGTGATGAAATCTTCGCAGCTGCTTCTGCTAGTTTCTCTGCTGCTTGCAGTTCCCCTTCCGCCGCCGTAATCTTCGCCCGTCTTTCTCTTTCCGCTTCTGCTTGTCGAGCCATTGCGCGCTGCATGCTCTCAGGAATTTCAACGTCTTTTACCTGCACTGAAATAACCTTGATCCCCCATCCTTCAGTTTCTCTGTCGATAATTGCACTGAGTCGTTGGTTGATGGCGTCGCGTTCGGTAAGCAGCTCATCCAATTCATGTTGTCCCAAAATACTTCGAAGAGTGGTTTGAGCTATCTGGCTAGTGGCTGTGAATGGATCTTCGATTTTCGTGACTGCTTTGAAAGGATCCACGACTTGAAAGAAACACACGGCTGCTGTCTTCACCGAGACGTTGTCTTTGGTGATGATTTCTTGCATGGGAATCGACATTGTGATGATACGCAGGTCGACCTTCTTGCTTTGTTGGGCAATCGGCCAAACCATGACCCAGCCAGGACCGGAGACGCCCTTGGCTTTTCCCCACTCGAAGACGACGAGCCTGTCATATTCTCTGACGATCTTAATAGCCGACAGGGCGTAGCCCGCAAACAGGAACCCAAAAAACGTCATTAGTTCGAACATGGGTTAATTCCCTCATTGGCAATGAATGGCTGTGGGATGACAAACACTATTCTATTGCGTTACCTACCCACCCTTAGGTCTGCCCCAAACTTTGCCATTTTCTTTCCTTAGTGGTCCGTTTTTGTCCAGTCTGTCTTTGCTGCGTCTTGTATCCACGCGCACCTCTAAGCATGGTCGAAGCCTCACCTGGCGAGAGTTTTAGGTCATCGGACCCTGCACGTAGGTACAACACGCAGCAAGTTATTGACCTAGAAAAAAACACCATCAGGAGGTTGTAAGGTGGTGAGGCGGGGGCTGATAAATCACTCTTTGTTGTCGAGCTTGTTCTTGTTGTCGTTTTTGCCATTCTTCTCGGCTTCTATTTTTGGCTTCTTCGATTTCTTCTTGTCTGCCGATCCGCTAGAGCCGCTTTCGGCGGCGTTAACCTCTTCGCTTTTTTCGCGCTCCGCTGCTGAGTCCAGCTTCTTTCTGAACTCATCGAACGTGCCCATGTATTCTATGTCTCCATCTACACCTATTTGATAGACAAACTTCTTGGTGATAATCATCTCTGGCACTTTTGGTTTTCGGCTGAGCACGTGAAAGACATCGGTGTCTTCGGGTATGTTGTCGACAAGCGCCGAATGCAGGCCAATGAGCGCCTTATAGTCGCCCATGGATTCGGGCACCGGCCTTGGGTATGGCAAAACAGATCTGTGCATCGTTCTCGTTTCGACGATATGTTGCCCATCGTGAGCCACTCTATAGCGAACATCGCCGCCTAGAAGATAAAGTCCGGCGGTTGTCGAGCCAGGATAGAAGTACACGTAGTGCTCACCATTTGGCGCGGCCAACACGCACGAGTTGTAAGTGAATTTGCCTGGAAGAAAGACCGCGTGGCATGTTCTGAGTGCTAAAGCTTTTAAAAGGAGATCGCCGGTCTCCTCCTTCGGGGGCTCATTCTTTTTCACGGTGATATCTTTTGTGTTTTTGGGATCTGGTCCGGAAGCGGCTTCATAGACGATGAGAAACTTGGTTTCATCGTCGTTGAGCTTGCCGAAGTAGACCATCCAACCTTTGTCACCTTTTTCTGCAAGAAAGTATTTGGTTTCTTTTGACTTCAATCCGAATTTTTCTTTCAGAGCATCGGTCGCTTGCCAGCAAGCGTTGTCGTAGTCAGCGATTTCTTTTCCGCGCTTTGAGATTTCTGTTAGTAGGTTTTCTGGAGGAACGCTTTCGATTCTTGGTGGCTCAATCGGAATAGGAGCTGCCGGTGCAGCAATGCAGGCTGAACCAACGGCCCAAAACGATGCGATTCCGAACGACGTGAGAATCGTACTGAGCATCAAGACTTTATGAATTTGCATATGAAGAATCCGGATGTTTGGTGTCTGGAAGGCAGAAGTTGAACATAACCGTCTTTGCCCGTTTCTATGGGACTTTTGCCGACGAACTGGTTGGAGTTTCTGACGCTCTCAATCCACGCCGTTGGAAAGTAACTTTCAATGTCGACTGGTTTGAAGTCTGTGTGTGTTTTGACAAACCATTCGAAGTTCTGCAAATTTTCCTCTGGTTCGATCGAACATGTTGAGTAGACGAGCACTCCACCTTCCTTTGTTAACTTTGCGGCGTTGTCCAACAGTTCGTGCTGCAGTGCAACTAATGATGTTAGATCCTCCAGCTTTCGATTATATCGAAGATCAGCTTTTCTTCGCAGAACACCCGTGCCCGTGCACGGTGCGTCCACTAGAACCCGGTCGGCTGGTTTAGGCAGTGTCAGATTGCGACCATCCGCTTCCAAAATTTCTATGTTTGCGTGTTCGAGTCTTCTTCGATTGTCTTTCAGAAGTTTGAGACGTGAGGCGCTTGAGTCCACAGCGAGCACTCGCCCGCTATTCTGCATGAGCTCTGCCATATGTACGGATTTTCCACCCGGAGCAGCACACAAATCTACGACGAGCTCGCCTGGTTGAGGCGCCACCACGAGTGACACCAAAGCCGCCGCCTCGTCTTGAATGGAGAACAATCCCTCTGCATAACCCGGAATCTTCTCGATTGGTCCTTTCAATTTTCCTCGACTCTCAACAACGAGGCAGGACGGAACAAGCAAAGACTGTCGAACCTTCATTCCTTTGTCGGTAAGAATGTTGGCCATATCTTTAGCATTGATTGCTTCCTCATTTATGCGCAGCGTCAACATCGGCGGCTGCGAAGCATCTTCAAGTAGAGCAGCAGTTTCCTCTTTTCCGTACTCTTTGAGCCAACGGTCCACTAACCATTGAGGAACCGAGTATTTCTGATGCAGTTCTTCTTGATTGAGGTTGCCATCAATGTCTTTTTCGATCTGTTTTTCGATCTTTTCCCTGTTCCTCAAATGAGATCTTAAGATGGCATTTGTGAATTTCGCTGTTCCCGCGTGACCAAGTATTCGTGCCAGTTCTGTACTTGTGTTTACCACTGCGGAGTCAGGGACGCCGTCCATGAAATCCAATTGAAAGAATCCGATTCGCAAAATGTTTAGTATCGCTTTTGGTGTCTTCTCGAGTGGGTTGGAAGAGAGCGCGCGGATTTTCTCATCGAGCACTTCTCTGTTTCTGAGCACACCTTGAACAAGTGCAGTGACAAATGCGCGATCTCTTTCGGACAGTTGACGTTGCTTGAAGGCACCGTCCATGGCGGCAGTGGCAAAAGCACCCTCCTGTTCAACTTTCAGCAAGACCTCGACTGCAACTCGCCGAGAATCCAGTCCCTTTTGCTTGTTTGCTGGTTTCTTCGCTGGCTTTTGCGCTGATTTATGTTCAGACATTCAAGAGGCTGCTCGAGCTGAAAGATTCTCCGGGAAGCAAATGTGCTCCATTAGCCCATGCGATGGCACTTTGCCTGGATCGGCTTTCCGGCTGCACTTCAATTAGTTGAATGCGATCTGTGCCTGTGGGTCCGCACGTCACGAAAACGCCGTCTGACCTTGAAATGAGAGTTCCCGACGTTCTTGCATCTTCCCGTGCCGGAGCCGCCCCGAGGCATTTGGTTTTGAGTATTTTCAGATTGGAGTTGCGGAAACCGGTCTTAGTCCCCGGCCATGGAACCAACCCTCTGACTTTGTTGTGAATCTCCCATGCGGGCTTCTTCCAGTCAATTTCAGCCAGTTCCTTCGTGAGAATTGGTGCGTATGTCACGCGGGAATCATCTTGCTTTTGTGGCGTGAGGTTGCCTTCTTTGAGCCTGGTCAATGTCTCTAACATCAGCTTTGCGCCTGACTGTGCCATTGTTTTTGCGAGTTCCTCCGCATCCATATCTGCATGAATCGGAATTTTCGTGCGCAAAAGCATGGGCCCGGTGTCTACACCCTCGTCCGAAAACATGGTCGTAGCGCCTGTCTCACTCTCTCCATTGATAATGGACCAATTAATTGGAGCGGCGCCGCGATAGGCCGGCAATAGGGAACCATGCAAGTTTATGACACCATTTGGTGCCATTTCCAGGACTACCTTTTTTAGAATCTGTCCGAATGCCACCATCACGAGAACATCCGGCTGCAGCTGCCGCATGCCTTCGACTACTTCCGGTGCTTTTGAGAGTTTCTCCGGTTGAAAAACCGTGATGCCGTGGTTGAGCGCGACTTCTTTGGTAGGTGGCATGACAAGCTTGTTTCCGCGACCTTTAGGTCGGTCGGGTTGGCAAACAAGCCCCACCACTTCGAAACCTGGCGCGGCAATAATCTCATTTAGAGTAGGCACCGCAAACTCAGGAGTGCCGAGGTAGATGATTCTCACGTTTTATTTGCTGACGCTGATTTCTACAACGTGGTCGTAATTCAGGCAAAGCTTGTCATCCAGCAAAATGTACATTAGACGCGTGCCGTCAAAAACGATATTGGTGAGTATGCCTGAGTACTTCGTTTGTTGAGTGGTGACAACATTGACGCGATCGCCGACCCACTGACGCAGGTAAACAAGCTTCTCTTTGCCTGGTTGAGGCGGTTGAGACATTGGTTCTTCCCCTTCTAACCTCTTCGCTATTCGCAGCCAGTGGAAGGTCGAACATTCCTAAAGTTTGCGCTAGTCTATTTAGGCTAATAACCTAGCAGAAACGCGCAATTTTTCCAATTTGAGCCGAAGGGAACTGTTTGGAGCTGGTAGTCAAATCTGGTTCTCAACCCAAGAGGTCGCTGGGACCTCTAATCATCGTGCCTGCTGGGCTCTGGCTTCTTGTCTTCATGGTTTTGCCGCTTTTGATCTTGTTGGTCTACAGTCTCGGCGGCAGGGACGATTTGGGCAGAATTGTCCTTGGTTTTGATTTACATAACTACGCTCGTTTTTTCTGCGGTCCATACTTGGGAGCGCTGGGAAGGTCCGCGCTGCTTGCCTTTTCGACAACTTTGCTGTGTTTGGTCGCCGGCATGATTTTCTCTTTGTGGCTGGCTTTTAGTGTTCCCAAGCGGTACCAAAATTTCTTTATGACCTTGTTGGTTGTTCCTCTTTGGACCTCTTCACTTCTTCGTATTTACGCGTGGATGACAATATTGCGACCGACCGGCATTTTGCACGGGGTGTTAACGACGTTTGGATGGGTTGACCCGCCGACGATTTTGTATTCGCAGAACGCGGTGCTTTTGGGAATGGTCTACAACTATCTCCCATACATGGTTCTGCCTTTGTATGCCGCGTTGGAGAAGATGGATGTGCGATTACTCGAAGCCGCGGCGGACTTAGGGGCGCATCCGTTGAAAGCCTTTTTTCAGATTACGGTTCCGCTTGCCATGCGTGGTATCGTCGCTGGTTGCATCATGGTTTTTGTACCGGCGCTCGGCGATTATGTCACGCCCGATCTTCTGGGCGGCGCCAAGGTCATGTACATAGGCAACCTGATTCAGAACCAGTTTCTGGTGGTGCGCGATTGGGCTTTTGGCTGTGCTGTGTCGACGATCTTAATTGCAATCGTCGGTGTGTTTGTGTGGGTATACTTGCGCTTTGTGGAACAGCCGGAGCCTGTTGGGGAGCTCTAAAATGGGTGTCGATAGAGATTCGACTCATTCGGGTGTTTCGGATTATAGATAACTCGAATGTGGTTACCTTTGTAGAAGTCGGACTTCTGTGCTTTCTCTGCGTCGTGTTTTCTGTAGTAACTCATGATGCTGTTGCCGGTTCCTTGGTAGGACACTTTTTCGACCAGGTAGACATAGTCGTAACCGACGGTGTAATAAGTGTTGTAGACGTGATTGTGCTCGTCCCTCTCTTCGTGTTCGTCAATCCAATTCTCTACGATGCGTCCCGTAGTTTCCGGCCAATTGTGATTGTCGAATCGCTGATAAATAAACCAGACGCCGATTCCCAGAAGAGCAAGCAGGAGTAATCCGTTAAGGCTAAAAGCTTCTGGGTAAGGTTTTTTCATTTGATTGGGAACGGTCTCAAATCAAACAGGAACCATAATTCGCATTGTAGATGTTTCGCTTGGAAACTCGAAATTATTGATGATTTTGTTAGTTTTGCGCTCCGGTCTCAAGTTCCTTTAATAACTCTTCTGCACTTGCTTGACGATCGCTTGCCTCTAAGCAAGTTGCTTTTGCCACGAGTCTATCGAACCAGTCTGAGATTTCGGGTCTTACCGATTTTGGATGCGAAACTGACATGGGCTCTGGGGGGTTGCCAGTTAAAAGGAAGTGCAAGGTTGCACCCATGGCGTACAAGTCGCTTTGAGCCGTCGGTTCGCCTCGAAACTGCTCCGGAGGCAGATAGCCCTGTTTGCCGACGATGGTTCCCGTTCGGTTGCTCACTGACTGGCGGGCGACGTTGAAGTCGATCAGTTTGAGATTACCTCGGGAATCCAAAATTAGATTGTCGGGCGTGAAGTCCTGATGCACCACGGGCGGTGACAGATTGTGTATGTGCGTTAACATTGCACACATCTGTTTAGCTAATGCCTCTACCTCACTTTCCGGCAATGCGCCGCGCCGAATTACCAAGTCCTTTAGCGTTTCTCCGTCGGCGTGCTCGATGACAATGTAGGCTCTATGATCTTCGATGAATACGTCAAATAGTTTCACAATATTCGGACTGTCCATGTTTCGCAAAATGCTCGCTTCTTTCAAAAAGCGCGGAAACATCTTCTTCATTACGTCTTGTTTTCTATTGGACGGGAAGATGTATTCTTTGAGCACTACTTCCTTGGATGTTAAGGGCAAAGCAAGCTCCTGCGCACGCTCAGGGGAGATTGTGGCGAGGTAGGCGGTGCCTTGACCTCCTGTTCCCAATCGTTTCTGAATCTTGTAGCCACCGCTTTGCAGTTCGTCACCTTCCTTCAGTGTGTTGTCGCGTTCGCGCAGTGGATTGACCGCCATGGATTCGAGCCAAAGCTGTGTGTAAGTATGTTCTGGCAGTCCTGTCGGGCGAGCGAGGGTGAATACTGCAGGGTCGATGTAGGCGTTCGGGCAATGCTCTTTTGCATAGTTCAATAATTTTGACCACTCGACATGAGACGGCAACGCTCTTGGTCGAATTGAGAGGTTTCGCCTTCCTGCAAGCGAAAGACGAACCTGCTTCTCTGCTTTGTGTGCTCCAGCTGATTCAATGGTGATGCTTTCTAATTGCGTCCACTTAAAGAGATGAACTGTCTTTAGTCCAGCATTTTTCCATGTGCTGCCGGACTGCACTTTGAGCCCATCCGGAGCTAACACCAGATTCTTTGGGTTTACTCGATCAATGCGAGTTTTGAATGTGGTTCTTCGTGCAAGGAGAGTCATTCCGAAAGTTGCAAGCATTAGATACGGTACCAGCATGATTAACAGAATTTGCGGAACCACTAACGGCAATTGTCCAAAGTTTTCCGTGCGCAGGGTTGGAATTAGAAAGTATGCCAGGTCATAGATTTGGCTGGTTGGCACGCAAGCAGCCCACATCAGCAGAGCTGCATTGCTCAAACCAAGAAGCAGGATGGGAACGAATATGATCAACGACATCGGACCGGTGAATTCTAGGCTGAACCCATGAAGGTGTCGTCTTTGTTCTTTTTGTGTCGCTTCCAACTGTCTATATGGAAGCAATGTTTCGGAGTACGGTGTTATTGTGTGCTCATCCAGTTGTTCTTCGCTTGGTGGATCCTCAGTTTGAACGACCAAGTCGATCTTCTTCTCTGCTTCCTTTAGATCTACTTTTGGCTCTGACATCATCCGCGGTGCTCCACGGAAATCTTGATTTGGTCCTTCTCTGGAAGTTTTATTCTTGATCCTTTCGTCGCCGAAACTTCCGAGTTCTCTGATACGAGCTCGGCGAGCCTTCGTTCGAGATCCTCTGATTGCAGGCGTTCGCATTGCTCTAAACGAGTGCAATCAGCTACGAAATTATTAGTGTCATCGCTAATCTTACTGTTGACTATCTTCGGATGAGAGGTCGAAAGCGCGATCGGATCCTTTCCTGTAAGGAGGAAGTATAGGGTCGCTCCGAGTGCGTAAACATCGCTTTGAGGTGTCGCTTTCCCGCGAATTTGTTCCGGAGAGATGAACGATTGTTTTCCGACCACTGTGCCGGTAGCCAGACTGATGAATTCGTTCGCCGCGCCGAAATCAATCAGTGCAATTGTTCCATCCGGTCTCAAGATCAAGTTCTCGGGCGTGACGTCTCTGTGCACGATTGGTACTTCTCTATCGTGCACATGCCTTAGAATGTCTGCAATCTGTTTCGCCCAAGAGAGCACAGTCGCTTCGTCGATTGCACCGCGATTGCGAACACAAGAGCGCAAATCCTGACCTTCCAGATACTCAATGACCAGATAGTGTCTACTGCCCTCAATGAAGTAGTCGAGCGGTTTTGCGATTCCTTTGTGATCGAGGTCCATTAGAACTTTGGACTCGCGTGCAAGAAACTCCAATGCTTTCTGCTTTTGTTCATCACCCTCACTTGCGGGCACTGCAGACTCTTTGAGGACGAATTTTCTGCCTTGTTTATCCTTTGCCAGATATGTAGCGGCGAAGCCACCTGAACCGAGTTGGGTGTCGACCACGTAACGACCGGCTTGGAGTTTGGAACCTGGCTCCAACGGCAAGAACGCAGTGAAGTCAAAATTATCTGCGAGTGAAGATGTCCAAAGCTGAGTATACGAAAGCTGTTTGGCGGGCTCGGAGCTTGGCATGGCCGCATCATACATTGCCAGAATTGCATCGGAATCCAACGGTCTTTCCAGGTGAGTGCAAAAGATCTCTAGATGTTCCAAAAGAGTAACTAGCTCGGGCTTTGTGAAACGTTTCAGCTCGAGGCGAATCTTTGTTCCATTCAACATTGTTAGACGCAATCTAGGAATTTTGACCTCGGACATGTCTAAAGACGCATCTGTGATTTCGTTCCATTCAAATGTCTTGCGCATACCTGCGAACATCACAAGAAAGAATGGGAAAGAGATTCCGCTTCTGCTCAGGAGCATCATGTTGTCCAGAGACAGGTTTGCCCATATGCAGCAGATCGCGCATGTGGGCAGCAAAATTGCATTGAGGAACGAGACGGAACCGAAGAAATTGTTGCTGTATGGAATGAGCGGACGAACAACCGACCACATCGAAACGCTCCAGGTGACGAGGAAGTGCCCGGCTAGAATCATGAGCAAAAGCGAAATTGCCAGCGTCCACTCACGCTGAATGTGAGGCATTTGGTCGATGAGTTTGAACGGACGAGCGCGCAGAAAGCGGTACTTGATGACGCGCAGTTCGTCGTGTGATTCTAGTTTTGATGACGGCAATGTCATCCGTTTGCACCCAATGTGCCCAACTCTGGCGCCCTAGGATGTTGTACCCATACAGATAACGGATTTATGCTTTCGTGAAGTAGTCAGAAGCTGATTTGGAGACTTATCTCGCCCAAAATCAGAAGCCGATTTCGTCCTTCTCAATTTGCTGTGCTCGAACCTTAAGTTTGGCCGCCTCAACCTTGAGTCCTGCGGCTTCGCATGCTTTTGCTTTGCTGTAGATGGCTTTCAGAAGCGTTGGGTCCGTCTTAATAGCATTGTCGTAAGTCTCGATCGCACCCTTAAAATCTTTCGCTTCCATTTGAGTGTCTCCAAGATTCAGGTATCGATTCGTCAAAGGAGATAGTTTAACTGCCTGCTTCAAATCCCTAATCGCGCTCGGATAGTCCTTCTTTATGCGAAAGAGGACTGCCCTCTCTTCATAGTTGCCGGGGTAGTCAGGTTGAATTTTGATCGCGCTATTCATGTCCTTGATCGCGTCGTCTACTTTCCCCAACGATCTGTTGCATCGTGCTTTATGGTGATATGCCGCACCTGTTGGAACCAGCTTGACGTATCGTGTCCAATCTTTCAGAGATTCTTCGTGCTTGTTAAGTTGCCTGTAGGCCTCCGCTCTTGTTTGCAATGCTGCTGCACTCTCGCGAATCTTAAGCGAGTTGGTGGCGTCGTTGATTGCCAGCGTGAACTCGAGATCTTCTAAATACATTGACGCGCGTGTCGCTAAAGAATCGGCATCTCGCGGATTTCTCTTTATTTGCTCTGTGAGGGCGTTCAGTACTTTCTGATATTGCTTTCCACGTGTTGAAATCGGAATTTCCTGAACTTCTTTCGCTTTTGCCAGGGTTGAGGGAAAGCCCAATAGAGCAATAAGTACCAAGATGCTGTATTGACTTCGAATACTTGGACCGTGCATCTAGTGCCTCGCATTGCGTTGCTTATTCTTCAGGTCGAATCTTCTTCAAAATGCAAACAAGTCGATCATAGTCGTTGCGAAACAAATGCGACATCGAGCGACCGGCTTCGAGTAAGAAGCGATCGTCTGCACCGATTTGAGAATGGGCTTCGCGAATTGCGGCTGCGAGGAGTTCGTCGCTTGGCACCTTTGAAATGTTGAGCAACAGCCGCAGAAACCCGAAATCATTTGTAGCGAGTTGAACATCTTTTGCCGATGCTGGCGCAACGAAATCATGAACGTCGGCAGGTTGTGGTGGCAGATGTTGAAAAACGCGGCCGTCCTTTTTGTATCCGATTACTGCTGCATGTATTTGCGTTCTCAAAAGCGAAAATATATGTGGTTGCTGAACACGCAGCTCATCTCTTGTGAGTCCAAGTGCTGCTGGACGGTGGACGTTGTCCGGCGGTCCGGTCACAACATCATAAACAACGCATATGATTGCGATACCATCTGTGGAGTCAGTTGCTAGGTAGCTTCCAAAGCGCGGGCGATCTGCAATTTCTGCTTCGTCATTTTTCGACCAAGCTTCAATCGTGATCTCTGTTATGGAGGCGGAGACTACTTCTCCAATAGCCGCAGATTTGCCAATTGCGGCACTCTTGCCTTTAGTTCCAAGATCACTACTTTGCTTCGACATCTAGTCTGTTGGAGGTGTGACTTTGTTGGGAGTGAAGTTTTCGATTGACTCTTCATCTGCCGGTGCATCGACACTTCTGCCTGATTGCACGCTTATCGTGGTCTTGCCGCCGTCATCTGAAATATTGACGTTCAATTCGACATCTTTCATATGGCCTGAAATGCTGATAAGTTTCGGCATGGTCTGGGTGTTGTCTATCTCCCACCCTTGCGCTTTCAATTTATCTTGATACCAGTTGCCGATTTGATCCATCGAATCGTTTGACGAAAGAATCATGTATCTGGACATTTCTTTTGCGTCATCTTCAGCTGATACTGAGCCGCTTGGCGTGGAGCCGGGATAAACGAGTTCCGAAAGATCCTTGGGTATTGAATCTTTTCCTTCAGCGAACGTTTGAGTCATACCGCCAGATTTGAATGTGGCGTTTTTGTCGGAACCACCGCAAGATGAAAGAGTAATTGCAACTAATGCAATCACGCATAGTGGCACGCCAACGGACTTTAACGACGGAAGTAGATTCTTCATGTTTACCAGCTTTGACCGCTTTAATTGAGCTTCAGAATTGAGTGTCAGCTCTTCGCAACAAGGGTAATTCTACTACTTCCGCGACTCCTTATTCACACCCAGAATTTCCAACCATCCGTCAGCAACCATATGTACTGCAAGTATGGTTGTTGTAATTAGCAAGCCCGGAAGAGCAACGGACCACCAATTGCCGTTGAGCAAGCTATATTGAGCACCTGAAAGCATTCGCCCCCAACTGGGCGTGGATGGACCCAGACCCAATCCCAGAAAACCAAGCCCTGCCTCCATCATTACGGCGTCCGACACCAAAAGAGTCGATTCGACAATCACTATAGAAAGAATGTTGGGCAGCAAATGCCGAAAGAGCATATGAAAATCACTTACACCCAGTGCTTTTGCTGCGCTTATGTATTCTTCCGACTTTACTGTGAGTACTCGCGAACGTGCTAGACGCGCGGCTTCAAGCCATGTAGTGGCAGCAATTACGCAGATGACTGTGACGACCGGCAAAATTCCGTTGCTGATTGAACTCACCATCATCGAGTCCAGCAATGGTTTTGGCAGTAATGCGAGAACTTGTGGTGCGGTAAGAAGTGATTGCAAAACGAGCAGCAATATAAGATTGGGAACACTCAAAAAACCATCGACAATCCGCATCATGATGGAATCTACAACGCCACCGGCCATTGCGCTGAGCGATCCCCAAATGCATCCGAATGCAACCGCGAGTGATGCCGCAGTCAATCCAACAAACAGCGATGCGCGTGCTCCCCACATGCATTGACCAAGTACGTTCCTGCCCAGAGAGTCCGTGCCGAAGGGGTATCCCGGCGTAAGAGGAGGCAGATTGCATTTAGTCAGGTCGGTATCTATAGGCAGAGAATCAGGAGTAATCGGATGAAACATGGGAGCTGTTATCGCCAGCATGGCGAGTCCGAACAACAACAGTGCACCAAGCAAGAGCCTAGAGTTAAAGCGCTTTTTGGCGACGCGCGCACCATTAGGCTTCATTCGAAGAACAGCGCGGTTTGAGAGTTTGTTTATTGCCGTCATCGCCCTACTCCTGCGTAGCCTGTTGTCGTACGCGTGGGTCGAGCAGCATGACAAGTATGTCTGCAAGCAGGTTTGAGGCTATCACGAGCGTTCCATAAATCATGACCAGCGCCATCAATACTGGATAGTTCCTTCCGAAAGTGGCGTCAATAGCTAATCTGCCAAGACCGGGCCAGGCGAAGACTGTTTCAATTAAGACTGAACCACCAAGCAAAGCCGGCAAGGACAGCCCAAGAAGAGTAGTTAGAGGCAAAAGGCAGTTTCTGAACACGTGGCGAACGATCGTTTGAAAGCGGCTCAAACCTTTGGCTAGAGCGGTTATTGTGTATTCGCGCGACATTTCTTCGATGGTGAGCGCGCGAACGAAGAGGGCTACTTTGGCGCTTCTGCGGCTTGAAAGAATGATTGCGGGCAAAATTAGATGACAAATTGCGGTCTTCCAATCTCGCGCAGTGTCGCCTGGGTCGTGCAATCCGAGCACCGGCAACCACGAAAGCCAGCTGCATTGAACGACTAACGAAAGGGCCAAACAGCCCAGCCAGAAGGCAGGGGCAGAGTAAAGAGTGAGTGCAAGGGCAGCAAGGAATGACTCCAAATATAGGCCGAATCGATTGAACCTGAGCCAGACCATGGCCAACCCCCAGGCTGTTCCGGTCAAAAAAGCCACTAACATAGACGTTCCTACCAATATCAGCGTCGCGGGCACGCGCTCGCCTATGACCGCCAGAACCGGGCGTCCGTCTTTGTAAGAGCGCCCCAACTCACCACCGGTAAGCCAGGCGCCCGCCCAGCGCAGATATTGTTCAGGCAGCGAGCCGTCGAGCCCCAACTCCTGGCGCATTGCCTCCAAAGTCGCCGGCGCCATGTCCTTCTGGGCATTTGCCAAAAGAACATCCATGGGGTCGCCCGGAAGGCATCGAATGAGCGCAAACGAAACCACCGAAACAAAAAATAAGAGGGGTATCGCCGCTAGGACTCTTCGGATGATTACGGAATATGTATTTATGGCGGGCAAGCTCTCATTGCAGAAGCAAGAATGGTGGGAGATCTTTGCTGCTCAGTGTGACTGTTGCGACTTATGATACAGGCTTCACCTGCGTTGACAAACGCGCAGCAAAGGCAATAGGATAGCCTATTGGTTGCTCCCCAGAGCGACCAGGTTGGCTTATGGCGGCATAGCCAAGTGGTAAGGCAGAGGTCTGCAAAACCTTTATCCCCCAGTTCGAATCTGGGTGCCGCCTCCAATTCCCGTTGGCCTTTTCGGTCGCTTCAGGATAGAATTCGTTTTGTCCGCGACTTGCGTCTATGAAGAGGCACGTGGACGGTTGGCGCAGTTGGTAGCGCACCACTTTGACATAGTGGGGGCCACTGGTTCGAGTCCAGTACCGTCCATATTTATTGAATCAATGAAAGCTGGCTTAGCGCCTGGTCTAGAACCTGGCGAAGAATGGCTCTGTGCCGATGACTGTAAGCTGCGATTGGACTTCCGGCAGCTTGTTTTTGGTCAAGTCATTTACGTCGCGGCTGAGATTGAAGCAAGCGACTAGGGACATGACCAAAGCGGTCCCGGCTATCGTCATGCAGAATTTACGAAAATCAGGATCTTGCCAAATCGAGACCGGTTCTAGTGTGCCGGCGGGGGTTTCCTTAAGTCTGTATGTTGTTGCGTTCATGACGACTCCTTGCTTTGCATCGCTGTTCTACGACACAGACGGGACAGCAACTCGCCAGTTCCAATTTCGGTTTAAGAGGCTTGCTGAGCTCGTTTAGCTCATGTGTTGAATGCGCCAACGACTCACATACAATATGTCGTTTGATCTTTTGTCTTCAGTCAGTGGAACAGAAATGCACTGGAAATCAGCTTCTTGCGCGAGCATGTCGTTTAGCAATTCGAATACTTCCGGTGGCGTTGTCTGTTCCCACATACGTTTCAATGAGGTCTTGCTGGCGATGAACAAGACGCAGTCAGTGCCTTGCACGGGTGCCATGCTCAGTCCAGGCGCCAAGAATTTACCACCGAATGCGACAGGTTTTTCAGGAACCGTCAAGATTTCTCCTGTTTTTATAAACCGCTCTTCGCTTGGTCGATCCGGAAAAACTGCTATGCCCATTTGTGCGGCGCTGGATTTGCCGAGCACCGTGAGAAAGGCGTCTTGCATCATTTTGATCTGAATTCGAATCAGGTCGCCCGATCTAAACATGTTTGCGGGACCGACTTTGCCGTAGCGGTCGGAAGAGAGTTCTTGGCGTATGAATTCCAACTCCATCCATTCGTTGCCGGCTGATTTTTTGCCAGGCAAGACAGATTTGAACACTGCGGAAACCGGCTTGAACAGGGCTGAAAAATTGGTGTCGCCGGTTTTGACTTTTTCAGAAGCCTCAAACACCGGCAGTTCATAATTCGACGAGGTGAACTTCTCTCGCGATGATACTGCGCTTGGTGCCGGAACGGGCGGTTGCGCTTGAGCCTGCGCCTGTGATGCCAGTCCGTTGTACGTGTTGGACGGTCCCATGGCAAGGAGTTCGGGGCGCTCGATCGCTGCGGTTTCGGAAACTCCCAGGCAGGGATAGACTGAATTGACCCAGAGGAACTGGTGGAGCGTGGAAAAGAGATCGTTTTGATCGAGGTTTTCTCGAACCAATCCGCATTGAATCCCTACGACTTTTCCGTCCATGAATATCGGTGCGCCCGCGGCTTCAGGAGGTAATGCAATGCTGTGAATTTGACGCCATGGGTCGCCTGCTCTGCGAATTCCTAGAGCGGAGCCTGTTTCCATCAATACTTGCATGGAATCGGGATCAATCGTGACGCTTAGAATTGGATCGCCAACGTTAAACTCTTTTTTGGGTGACATCGGCAGTGGTGGCGAGGAGTTTGCCGTTGCAGGTTGAGGAAGTTCATCTACAATCGCCAAATGATTGGTGTGAAGGAGGTCGTTGAGTGCCTGCATTACTGAGTAGCCGTCGAGACTGCACGCTCTCAGAACCCGTCTCAAGGGCACAGGAGTCGTTACGCTTTGCCAAACAGTGATGCAATTGGTGAGCAGTTCTTCAGGGATGAGATCCATAGAGATTGACTGGGCTCTCGGCGCAATTATTTTGCGTTCCCCTCCAAACTCTTGCAGGAGCCTATTGAAGTCTTCAACACGGCGGCAGGCTTCCATCATTACTGCGGCAGTCTGTCTGTCGATGGCCGCGAACTTTACCCAATCAGGCGCGCCCTCCGAGCGAAAGTAGAAGCGATAGCCTTCGCCTGGGTCTGTCAGCAGCCGATAGACTGCGTCTTCATTGAATGCATCTCTGAATCGCGCGTGCGTCAACTTGCGGTCGTTGCAGAAAAGACGTGCGATTGGGCGATTTCTGACATCGCAAATATTCAAGGTGCCGACGTATCTGGCGTTAGTCAGAGTCTGAATGTGCGTTATCAGCTCAGTTCTGCTTGCCTGACCTGACATCATTGTTTCTTCGCCCTCAGGAGGTGGAAGCGACAGAAAATTGTTCGCCTTTGCCAATGTGTTTTGATCGATTGGCCTCGGCGGCGGACCGAGCCTTAGCACCACAACGTTGTTTTCTTGCAGGGCGAGCGTTAAGTTGGGGTGGAGTGTGTCTTGATTGAGTTCTCTTTTTGCCTGCCAGCGGTCGAAGTCGGGGTGAAAAAGAGTCTCCCGAATGCTGAAGCGTTGCCCGACAGCCGGCAACTCGACCACGAGGGCGTCAAGGAAATCGAAGTATGGCAACACCAGATGCGCGCAAGTTGTGACTGTATTATCGGCAGTCACCCAAACCGTTCCCAAGATTTCGCGCTCGTTCAAGGTTCGGTCGATTAACCAACCGATTGAACCGGCAATATCTGGAATATTGTTGTCTGGGGTCAATTCAACCTCAACTCAACCCAATTGAGCCGGCGTATAAAAACGTGCCCAATTCGCCCACTGCAACATTCTATTTCATATACCCCTAAACCCTAAGATCTAGAAGTGAAAATTTCCATTTCAATACGTCGATATCCGCTATTCTTATTCATGGATGTTAGCGGGTTGTGGAGAAGTTTGTTGTGCCAAGGTGGCTGAGTACATTGATTTCTTACATAGGCGCCTTTTACTTCTTTGCGTCTTCGGGGGTGCTGGTCACAATCAACGCTCTAATCACTCTCGCCACGATGTGGTTCGACAAAAACAGACGTGCGACGCACTATTTCTCTTGCTGGTGGGGATTTCATTATTTCCAGCTGAATCCGTGGTGGAGGGTGAAGTTCGAGGGGTTAGAAAATATTGACCCGAACAAAACTTATGTGCTTGTTGCCAACCACAACTCATTGGCGGACATTCTCATTCTTTATGGAACATGGAAGCCATTTAAGTGGGTTTCGAAAGAAGAGATTCTAAAGATGCCGTTTGTCGGGTTGAACATGCTGCTTAATCAATACGTAACTATCAAGCGCGGAAAAATGGCCAGCATCAAGGAGATGATGGCTGATTGCAAACATTGGCTCAATCAGGGAGCGTCGGTCATGATGTTTCCGGAAGGAACCCGTTCTGAAGATGGTGAGATTCAGCCTTTCAGAGGCGGTGCGTTCAACATGGCATTGGACGCAAAGGTGCCGGTCGTGCCGATTGTTTTGTATGGAACGTACAGTATCCTGCCGCGGAAAAAGCCGTTTACGATTAAGTGGAACCAAGATGTGATCGTAAGAGTTTTGCCACCGGTCATGCCGGAGGAGTTTGAAGGAAAGCCCGGCAAGATGAAAGACCACGTCCACAAGTTGATGGTAGATACTCTGGATGATCTTCGCGGAAAGAGAGTGGAAGCTGCCAAACAATGAGTTGGACGCGCAGAAAGTTTTTGGTATATGGTGCAGGCGCCATTGGCTACTGTCTGCAACCCGAGGCATTCATTGCCGCGCACTCCAAGGGGATCGATAAAGAGAAACCGAGCCAAAAGAAGCTAGTCGTTGTGCAATTGAATGGTGGCAACGATGCACTAAATATGGTGGTGCCCTATACTTGCGGGCGATACTTTGATGCTCGACCGAACATCGCATTGAAACAAAGTGAAGTGCTTCCTTTAACCAGTACGACTGCGTTGCATCCTTCTATGCCAGAGTTGGCGAAAATGTTCTCGCGCAATCAAATGGCAATTGTGCAAGGCGTTGGGTATCCGGACGCCAGCAGTTCTCACTTTCGCTCTTCGGAGATCTGGCATACTGGAAGACCCGATGAAATATCAGAAACCGGTTGGTTGGAACGATACACGCGACTGGCTGCAGCAAGCTATGGCAACCGGTCATTAGGTGATGGTAAGTGCAGTCAAGTTGTTTGTGACGGCGATCTCAATATGATTGCGGATTTGATTTGCGCGGGTTCTGAAGCTGCTGTATTTACAACAAGCATCGATGGCTTCGATACCCACGCCAAACAAAAGAAACCTCACGCAGAGTTGCTGCGGCACCTGTCAAAGGAAATCTCTCAGTTCTTCGAGCGACTGTGCACGCACTCGCAAGAAAATGAAGTTATGACTCTGGTATTCTCCGAGTTCGGACGACGGCTGCAAGAAAACGATGACTTAGGCACTGACCATGGCAGTTCCGGCTCTTGTTTGATTGTAGGCGGAAGCATCAGTGGTGGCGTATATGGTGCACCGTTGCCAACCAAGTGGAACAAGCAAGAATCGCACTTCGAGATTGATTTTCGAGAAGTGTATGCGACGATTCTAGAGAAGTGGCTGGGTGCGGACAGTCGAGCGGTGCTTGGTGCGCGTTTCGATCAGCTGTCGTTCGTTTAGTTGCAGTCGAATTTTTCAGACGCCTGTCCGGTTTAACCGACTGGATACACAATAAATTGTTTCTTGAAGAAGCGTTGCACTTGCGCAGCCGGTGTCTGCAGCACCTTCGGCAGTGTAGAGACCTGCTCCACCTGTGGTGCCACTTTGAGGTAGAAATTTTTGACGACGCCGAGGTTGTGGACCAGTTGCTCAGGCGTCTGACCTGCCATGTTTTCGCCCAGTCTGGAGCCGAGAACTTCGCCCGGATGGCGCAAAGGTCCAAGGTTGTAGCCGCGTTTTGTCCACGCGTGGAGAGCTTCTGTCACCTTCTGTTCGTCGAGACCCTTTTCCACCATGCTCGCCATGTCCATAAGATCTTTCGGCTTTCGGGCTTGTCCGCCGATAGTTCTATTGGTGTAGGAGAAAAGTTTGTAGGCAAAGTTTTCTTCGGGAACCATCGATGAAACCACGGTTTCAGCGGCGTCACCGATCTGACCTGGAGACTTGAGTGTCAGTTTGGATGGTGGCAGGATTGTGTTGGCACCGACTCTGATGTCCAACGGAATGCGCATGATTTCCGCGCCGGTTTCGGCATCCTTGGCAATGGCGACCGCGTGGCGCATGCGCGGATACATCGTTCTTATGTGCAGCGGTTCTTCGATCATTGGTGGAACTTCAAATTTCAGACCGTCGTTTGCGGGCTTGCCCACCATTGCTTGAAGATCTTCAACGAGGGCCTTGCTCGTGGCGCTTCTCGAACCCTGCATGAGCTTGGGATCGACTGCCAGCAAGTCTATGTCTTTGACGGCTTTTCTAACGATGAATCCTTGGCTTTCCAATCCGTAGCTGCCATGGAGAATGTAGCGTTCTTGATCCAATCTGCTGAGAAAACGGTTGAAGACCATTCTTCTCACTTCATCGCTTGCGACTACTTCTTCTTCAGGTTTTCCATATTTGCCGAGTCTTCTTAGTACTTCTTTGGCTGTTTTGAAAGTCAGCTGTGCTGTTTTCTCGGACACCAGTTCGGCGGTGGTCTGTTCTCTCAGAATTGCGCTGGAAAAACCTTCCAGTTTGCCGCCGGTTTTAATGGCGCCGCCTGCGCCGATTTCCAACTGCGGTAGGACTGCCCCGTCTGCCAATGCCAGTCTGGAAGCTCTGCCCCGGCTAGCGTAAAGAAACGCTGCGCCGGCAACGACCGCAGTGCCTGCAAGGACAGCAGTTTCCGTGTCCATATTGGTCACTGTGTCTTTGATTTCTAAGGCAGTACTCTTTACGGATTCAAAGCTGAGTTCCATATTTTTCCCTGCTTCCTGAGATGCTTACTTGCGCGTGTTTTTCAATCTTTTGACGGTGATATTCAAACAGATAAAATTTCGGCACACAGTGGGGAAAATACGTAGGAAGGGAACGGTTTAAGATTAAACGGCGACGAAACCCCAATAAACCAATCTGCTTCCTGAAAACCCTAATGCTGTAAGATTCTTCTGGACTGCCGAGGCTTGTCAAATGGCTCAAGCGTTCATAGGCACTGAGTTTCTAGGGTAAGAGTCTGGAGAATCTCGATGAAGTATCTGCATAGCGGCTACATTTTGTTTTGTCAGCGTGCAGATTATTCCGACGAAGGCCGCATAAACTGCGAAGGTTTGTTTGATTTGTTCGTCGTGAAAGAACTGCCGGCAAAAATGGATTGCGCCATAGTGATTGGATTTGGAACACCGTATGAGCGTCGCCAATACAAGGGCACAATCGTCATTGAAAACACAGAAGGTCAAACTGTGTTGAGCAAAGAATTCAACGCGAACGATCCCAACGACATTTTTAAAGGGCACTATTTGTTCCGCCCTGACCTTACCCTCACCAAGGAGGGGATGTGGTTGGCCAAAGTGACATTACAGAATTGGAAAGACGAGCTCGTCTGGGATTTCGACAGAAAGTTTTGGTGCATGATCGAAGGCGATGCACCACCTGATCCCTAAAGGCTCATCTGCTCGCGAGCCTGCAAATTTTAGTGACGCACAGATACATCATCCGTGATTCGGAATTGCAAAACGGCAACCCCGATTTTGGTGCCTTTCCACTGTTGAGTCCGTCGCTTACGTGCCGGTTAAAGTTCGGTTGTGATGCCGCATAACTTAAGCCCTTGATTGTTGTCATCGGGTTTATTTTATATATGCAGCGCGGTACAAAATTAAAGCCACCCTTAGCTTCACTGGGTGGATATACCCTTCACTCTCGATTCCGCTAGGAGACGCAACATGGCACGTTCATCTTCCGCAACGGCTACGGCAACAGCAGATATGGTCGACGCAAAGCAAGTGCTCAAGGCACTTCGCACGATGGGACGCGGCGACTTTTCCTATCGAATGCCGCTCGATCAAACCGGTCCGGCCGGTGAAATCGCGCAAGCGTTCAATTATGTCGTTGAGCTGAATGAACGCTTGCAGACTGAGCTCGAGCGCATGTCGAACGTCGTCGGTAAGGAAGGGAAGATCACTCAGCGTGCGTCGTTGGGCGATGCATCAGGCTCTTGGCAGAAGTGCGTCACTTCAGTCAACACGCTGGTTGTCGACCTTGTCCGACCTACTGCTGAGGTCGCACGAGTCATCGGCGCGGTGGCAAAAGGCGACCTGTCGCAGTCTATGGATCTCGACATTGAGGGGGCACCACTTCGAGGGGAGTTCCTCAAGACTGCAAAAACAATCAACACGATGGTGGATCAGCTCAGTTCATTTGCAGCAGAAGTAACACGTGTGGCGCGTGAAGTAGGTACCGAAGGAAAGCTTGGTGGACAAGCCGTTGTGAAGGGCGTCTCCGGTACATGGAAAGATTTGACTGATAACGTGAACTCGATGGCGTCAAACCTGACATCGCAGGTGAGAAACATCAAAGACGTAACGACTGCGGTGGCAACGGGTGACTTGTCGAAGAAGATTACAGTCGACGTCAAAGGCGAAATTTTGGAGCTGAAAGAAACGATTAACACAATGGTGGATCAGCTCAGCTCATTTGCATCTGAAGTAACACGTGTGGCTCGTGAAGTAGGAACGGAAGGAAAACTCGGTGGGCAAGCGGTTGTGAGAGGTGTTTCCGGAACCTGGAAAGATTTGACCGACAACGTGAATTCGATGGCTTCAAACCTCACATCGCAGGTGCGAAACATCAAAGATGTTACGACGGCGGTTGCAACGGGTGACTTGTCGAAGAAGATTACAGTCGACGTCAAAGGCGAAATTTTGGAGCTGAAAGTCACGATCAACACGATGGTGGATCAGCTTAGTTCGTTTGCAGCAGAAGTAACTCGTGTGGCTCGAGAAGTGGGTTCTGAGGGGAAGCTCGGAGGTCAGGCGCAAGTAAAAGGAGTTGCAGGCACATGGAAGGATTTGACCGACTCTGTGAACTCGATGGCAGGAAACTTGACGTCGCAAGTGCGAAACATCAAAGACGTTGCAACTGCGGTGGCGAACGGTGACCTTTCGAAGAAGATTACAGTCGATGTGCGCGGCGAAATTTTAGAGCTGAAAAGTACATTCAACACAATGGTGGATCAGCTCAG
>CAYZJR010000018.1:79760-82028 GCA_964478655.1 uncultured Candidatus Obscuribacterales bacterium | reverse complement strand
CCGCACCACGCGCTCCGCACCACGCGCTCCGCACCACGCGCTCCGCACCACGCGGCTCCGCACCACGCGCTCCGCACCACGCGGCTCCGCACACAAAAATTCGAGGGTTACAGGCTGGTGCTTCCCTCGAATATTTTGTTTGGGCGTAAACTTCAATTAGCTGAACAGATTGGCATCACGCGCTGAGGCGACTAACCAGTTGATGCAGCCAGGCGTTGCGAGACCACCGGTGACACCGGCTGCTCCAAACGTCACTCTCTTCATTGCATCGTGCGTTCCTGCTGCCATGTGCATGAAACCAAGAATCATGGTTGGTCCGCCCCATGCGATGCCGAGAATTTCCATTCCATTGGCGATGATGTTGAGCAACGCCTCGAGGTTGGCTAAGTTGTTGACACGCACTGTTCCTGCGGTGTTGACGCCCATCACTACTGTCGCGTCAGCGCCTTGAGGAGCGATGGTACCATTGGTGGCACCCTGCAATTGTGGTGCTTGTCCATTGTTATATTGTTCTGTTTGACTGCCGGTGTTTTTGCCGCTGTTCTGCTCCTGATCTCCGGTGTCGCCTTGCGAGGTGTAGGCATCACCAGACGATTGAGCCATTGCTGGTTGGGCTGCTGCTAAGGAGAAAATAACTGCTGCTAGTAAGGTAAAGCGAGTGAGTAAATTCGTAAAGGTCATGTGTCTGCACCTCCGCGTCGCAAGACGCCCAGCAAATCCAAGTGCATGCATGATAAAAAAACGTGCATGAAAATTTCGTGCAAATATGACCGCGCCGTTTAATTCAAGGGGCTGGCAACACTGTTGCGAGCATCGCACCAAAATCCTTATTCAATGAGATGAACTCGTCTTTGTTGCAGCGAAAACACAAATGATATGTCGGTGCTAAAGGTGTAACTCTGAAATAGACGTGGCGTTCTAACTTGATGCTTGTTCCCTTATTAAACTGAACCAAAAGATCAAGTCCTTGAATCTTGCGGCTGTATCCCATCTGAATAGTTTGATTCCAGCCTAGTTTCGCGTTGCTGGCGCCGCCGCCGGCATTCAGCTCTGCCCAACTCGTCTTATCACGTAGAGCAGCTTCGTCTGCAGACACCTGCTCTATGCGTATGGACACAGTGGCATCCCCGCGAGCCGAGGTGCAAACCAAACGACCTTGTTCACCGTCTTCTGCTAATTGCTTTTGTACCCATGTCTTCGGGTAATAGAATGCAAGCCCACCTACCTTGCATAAGTTCGGGCGAGGTGCAGGGTCTGTAGCAATCGTTGTCGAGCGAATAACGCTTGCCTTTTTGAGCGGTGAGTCCTTTCGCAATTCAACAAGATTCGCATCGAGCGATGCTAGAAGCTTATCTTGAGAAAGACTTCCCGAGGCAAACGCTGCGACATCGCCCGTCGTGACAGAGATCTCCCGATATGATGTTTGGTCCAAATTGTAGAATCTCGTTTTGACCCTTGTTACATGTTTGCTTGTAGCCATCGTCTTTTGCGCCAACAAGACGGCATCAATTTTCATGTCGATACGCGTGTTCTTCGAAGCATCGTTGAAATATGCCGAAATGATCGCCTCGTTACCATTTACTACAGCGGCGACACGATAGTCTGTTTTTAGCAGGTTTGAGTCTGAGATCGCCTTGACTATGGAAGCCTCTTCCGATGTGGAGCATAATCCGCTTGCGATCTGCGTCAGTTGCACCACGCTGAGGAGCAAAAGTGAAGAAGCGATTTTTCTCATTTGCGCTTCTTGCCTCCAGTGCTTTTTGATGGAGGAACAGTAGGAGACAGTCCCTGTGCTTGCAGCGTCACAAGCATGTGTTCGAAGGCGGCATTTACTTTTTGCATATCCTGGTATTGTGCATGGTATCTCAAGCAGTAGATGCGCCCAGGCTGACCGAAGAAAACATGGCGTTGGTAGTATCGGTACTCAGGATAGTTCTCTACTTGATAGGTGACCAATCGGCTGATACCAGCAATGGTGCCCTTTGCTCCCAATTTCATCGGACCGCTGTAGACTACTTGATAGTTGGGTTGATAAACCCATTCTTGATACTTCTCATCGGCGAATCCCTCAACGGTGCGATTTTGGTTGAAAAAGTCGACGTCGATGTAGTTATGTTCGCCTAAAGTCGAGCTGAAAAAATGTGCGAGTACGGATGCGTTAGCACCGCGTTTTGGAATCCAATCCTTGGGATACGAAAAGGAGATACCCGCAGCATTGAATATCTGCGCGGTGGTAACTGGCGGTTTAGCCGCGGATGGCTTAACCAC
>CAYZJR010000018.1:76242-79660 GCA_964478655.1 uncultured Candidatus Obscuribacterales bacterium | reverse complement strand
CCAGAAGTTGGCGCACCCGAACTGGATGAATTCGCGGCTGGAGTCGAATGACTGTCCGAGCGACTACCTCGGATGACCTCAAGCGAAGATAGCAATTTTTCTTTGTCGATTTGCCCTCCGCCTAGTGCCAACACATCGCCTGCCTTCACAACAACTTGACGAAAATTTTGTCCGTTAACGTCGTAAAACAGAACCTTTACCCTTACCAAATCACTGTCCATATCCATGATTTTCTTTGCCATCAACACGGCATTGATCTTGCAATCATCGTCGGCTTGACTTGTCTTTGATGCTTTATCGAGAAACGTAGAAAGTGTCGCTTGCGATTCCTGAGTGACCAAGTTAATTCGGTACTCACCACTTAGAATCTTGGCATTCATGAGCGCATCAAGAAGCTCAGCTTCAGTTGGCTTTGCGAGCGCCGGAAATGACAATAGCGTTCCTGAAAAAGCTGCCAACAAAGATGCAACTATCGGTTTTGATCCAATCACTGCCTCGTTCCGCCAAATTTGATTGAAAATCCAATACTAACCAATTTCAGATGCATTGAACGTCTCTCATAAAAACGCGTTGGTATAGCGTATCGCTATCGTGCTGGGATCTGGGGTTTTGCGATTGCATGTCTGATCGATATGCAATTTGCGCATACTGGTCACGTCGTATTGTTCGGGCTCCTGGCATGCATTATCGCCTTCCGGAATGCTCACGGCAAGTATGTTTTGCAATTGCCAAGGCATAGACATTAACTGTCCATTGGGGGACTTCTCGAATAGCTTCAACGCGGTAGACTGTTACACATGAACGGTGAGTGCTCACTTCAATGTTGAACACTTTGAGCCGAGGGGCCTTGCAGAAACGACAGATCGGCGCTGATCGGAAACTGTAGCAAGCGAGCCCGCATCACGTGAAGGACTGGCTGAAGCGTGACGAAATACTGAGCCCAACTCGCAAGGGGCAGTCAGACGGTAGCATTGATACCACCGCGAAGCAATTCGGGTGGTATTTTTGTTTGTTGATTTCGACCTGTGCGTTCAAACATGACTGAATCCAAAGAAAACGAAATCCCTTGCTATGTCGTTGCCGCAGATCAAGATGCAGTCGAAGTCAACTGTCATGACCTGACCTTGGCGCGACAGTTGATCGGCTTAGGTTTTGCAAGTGTCGCTGGTGACTCGCGACCGAACCACTATTCAATGAATGTCGCAAACGACACGCAAAAGATTGCGATTTTTCAGAAGTTGCAAGCGCTGGGGATTGCTTTCGCCGGAGGCACGTCCGGGTGGAACCCATGCGACTTGTTTCGTATGTTTATCGAGCAGGGGCATTTGTCGTTTCCGTTCCATTCCATCTATTGGTCCGGACCGAGGCAATGGAGTGTCAGGTTGGAACAAAAATGAGTGTCGCCGGGGCCTGATGCTATGGTTCTGCCCGCCGAAAGATTAACTGGTAGCCAAAAGACACTAAATATTGCTTTCGATAAGGTAAGGAAACGCTCTACCCGTATACAATTTATGTCATAGGTCGTTGTCAAGCCTGGTGGCTCGCACGGGCAGAGCCAATTCGCCAAATGCCAAGGATTGATAGCGCCGAGCCGTTCTCCCAGTGGAGAGCAGAAGGAGAGAAATGAAAAAACTGCATTCGACAGCCGTGGCAATTCTTATGATATGCGGCGTTGGACTGACCAGTTGCGCCGGTCCCCAAGCAAACCAACATGTCGAGCACTACGTTTCTTCGCAAGTTCAGGGCGAAGAGGCAAAGATCAATCTCGAAGAAGTGCAAAAGGCATTTTGGGATACGAAAGGCTCTGACCCCAAGGACTTCAACTCCTGGATGGGAGCATTTGAAAAGAGAGTCAACGAGATTTATGAGGGCGATGGCGTTGTATCCATCGATGCCAGCCGCCAGACCGGTAAGCTGCAGGTCACAGGGTTCATTGAGAATAAGAAAGAGCCAGGCTTCCAACCCGGTGAAGAGAAGCTTTTCTCCATCGAGCAGACTGGTGATGTTACTGACAATCAGCTTCCATACAAAGTCTCCGACAATAATGGTCGCCCGTATTATGAAGGGCACCGCAGCATTCTCGACAATCCGTTTGTACAGATGATGGTACTTTCGCATCTGATGGGAGGCTGGGGCGGTCGCTATTACACACCGTATCCAAACATTGGTGTGTTGCGCGATCAACGCAATACGTTCCGCACGACTCCTGCATATTCGACTCAAAAGGAAAGCAACACAGCCTTCAAACAGACAAGCAAGAGCAAGTTTGGTGGCGGTTCTTTCTCGAGCGGTACGTCGACAACGGCAAAGAGATCTTGGCCCGGATTCGGTCGAAGCAATAGCTCTTCTTCGAGCTCTACGAAAGGCTTTTCGTGGGGTGGTCGCAGAAGCGGCAGTGGCTTCAGAATGGGTGGCTGGGGCGGCCGGAGGCGCTAACAATGGATTACTTTCTCAATGTCAGTGACGCTTCGCAGCGCCACATGATCGTGCTTGGTCTGAATGAACGCATTGCCAAACAGCCGGCAATCGATGTTGTGTTCGACATCTTAGGCAACGACCCGGACAAGCTGGTCAAAGATGGAGTGCTTACAGAAGGACAAATCGAGGACTTCAAAATCATTCAGAACATGGTTTTCGATCGTGATGCGCAAGGATTGTTCATTCGAGACGATGCAACATTTCAGGCTAATGGTGCCGATCTTGATCCTGATGCGCCGATGATCAATGCATTTGTTCCTGCCTCGAAAGAGAACATTCAGTACAAGCGATGCGAATTGGTGGTTGGAGGAACTGCGGCATCAATGGCTGCAGACCAAACTGCACTGGGTGGAACATCGAGTGCATCGGCTCACAACGATCAGCATGGTTCTATTCCGGAACTTTCGAAACTCTACTTCCTCCATCGGCTTGCCATAGGAACTTCCGTGGATGTCACCAAAGACAATCCGGACATTTTTGATGCAATACAAGAGTGCGAGAAAGACGGGCTGATCGAAATCGATGTGAAAAACGCATCCTATAAGCTCACGGCAAAAGGTCAACGCATGCATGATTCGTACATCGAAGAGGCACGCACTTTGATTCGACGCTACGACATATATGGCGATGTCGATGTCGATAGCACTGGACAAGTGCACTTCGATACCGGCTTGGGCCAGGATCTTCGCGTTCCGATACTTGAACTTGAAGGTATCGACCCCTTCCGTGCGCGTTTCTTGTTGGGCTTGAACGACAAAGAATGGGATACCCTTGAGCAGTGGGAATCGCAAACAACGAGCGAAAAGTGGTATCAAGAAATTTTCGCACCGATTGCACAAGCTCCATCTGTAGATGAAGTGGGCAAAGGCAAGCTTTTGCATATCATCGATCGTGGAAAAGCGACGTTGCGTCAAAACTCTGCGTCGTATCAAGAGTGATC
>CAYZJR010000018.1:70949-76142 GCA_964478655.1 uncultured Candidatus Obscuribacterales bacterium | reverse complement strand
AAGCTGTGAAACTATTCAAGACAATGTGCTCAATACTAGCCTTATCTTTTCTGGTTTGCTGTCAACTTCCTGCGCTTGCGAAAGCATACCATCCAACGATGAAGGAGATAATTCAAACTGCTGAAGTGATCGCTGTAGTCAAAGTTGATAGTTGCGACTCGAAGCTAACAAAGAGTTCTTCATTCGATTACAGAGAAGAGTCTACAGCTACAATCAAAACGTTGTTGAAGGGAACGGCACCGAAGAAGATCTCTATTCTTGGTGCTGAAGTTTTCAAATGTGCTAATTGCCATTTCCCTGCTGGAGAGTCTTTGGTGTTCCTGCGAAAGAGCGGAGATTCTTACGTTGGTGTCGGCTGGCACAACGCAAACTTGCCAATCACAAACGGAAAAGTTGCATGGTTTCAAAATTTGGACGAACGACGATCGGACATTCAAACAGACCTGAAGAGTGCAATCGATCAAATTAAGACCGTGATGACCAATTCGTCCAATCCAACAGCAAAGCCTGCGAATTAGGCACTGGCGCGAATAAGCGACAACCTTCAGTGATGCACGTGCTCTCGGTGTGTCGAATCTGAGGCTTTTTGTTTGCCGGGTCCGCGACCCGCAACTTTGAAAATCCAATTCTGCAAGTCATCGATGTAAGTAAACACAACCGGCACCACAATTAGTGTCAGTAAGGTCGATGTTGTCAGTCCTCCGATGACGCAAATTGCCATTGGAGCTCTTGCTTCTGCGCCGGCCCCGACACCGATTGCGATTGGCATCATGCCTACAATCATTGCGATTGTCGTCATTAGAATGGGGCGCAGACGGGCTTCGCCTGACTCGATGATCGCTTGCAAACGGGGCGTTCCTGAGTGCATAGCCATCAGACAATACTCAACCAGCAAGATTGAGTTTTTCGTGACCAGCCCCATAAGCATGACTATTCCTATCAATGTATAGAAGCCCAGAGATTGCCCCGCAGCTACAAGTGCTATCAGCGCTCCACCGAGTGCCAGCGGAAGCGACATCATAATCGTCAGTGGGTGCAAGAAGCCTTCAAACAAGAGTACGAGAACTGCATAAATGAGAAGCACTGCTGCTGTAAGTGCTGCAGCAAAGCCGCCGAAGATGTCTTTCTGAATCTCTACGTCGCCGGTTGGCACTTCCTTAATGACGTCGGGCTTTTGTTTGAACGCAGGCAGCTCGTGTACAGCCTTCAGTGCCTCACCGAGAGTGAGTTTGGAATCCAGACTGGCTTCAATCGTGACCTGTCTCGATCGATCCAATCTGTCCAGTTGCGATGGTCCACTGCCCATTTGTATTTCGGCAACAGCGCTCAACGGCACAAGCCGCCCGCCCTTTCCGGAGACTCTCATGTTGCGAATGGTCTCTCGATCTTCTCTGTATCGAGGGTCGAGTTGAACGCGTATGTTGATTTGCCGTTCAGATAAATTGAATTTCGGTAGGTTTGCCTCGACATCACCCATGGTGGCAATCAAAACCGTGCGTGCAATACTCTGCACCAAGACGCCTTGCTCTGCTGCAATATCGAACCGCGGTTTTACGTTGATCTCAGGTCTCTGCAACGAAGCGCTCGAGACTATGTCGGAGACGCCTGGTATTGTTCTCATTTCGTCTTCGAGCTTGCTTGCAGTGCGTCCGAGCATCACTTCATCGTCGCTCGTGATTACCACGCGCAGCTTTCCTGTGATGCCGCCAATTCTGTTGAAGGCAGTTCGTGCCCCTGCAACTTGCCGCAAAGCCGGTCGAACTTTCTCTTCAAACTTTTGCTGAGAAATCCCTCTTACATCTCTGGGCTTTAGCATGATATACATGCTGGCTTTATGTATTTCACCAGCCGAACCTTTTGCTCGTCCACGACCCGAAGTTGGCGCTCCAACAGTAGTGAATACTTGTTTGACTTCAGGGTACTTGAGAATAAGTGAGGTCAGCTCAGTGCAGACCTTGTGAGTATCTTCAAGGGTCGCGCCTGGCGGCAGTTCGACCTGCAGTAGGCACTCGCCGCGATCGACTTGCCCGATCACTGAAGTCGGCATGCTTCTAAACAGCATGATGCTTGCACCAAAGAACAAGACTGCTGCAACGATCGTAAGAACTCTGTGGTTGAGCGCCCAGTGAATCAGGCGATCGTACGTTTTTACGAGCGAACCTCTCTTTGTTTCCTCGTGACCTGGGTCTTTCAAAAAGTATGCCGCTACCAGCGGTGTCAGCATTCTGGCAACGAGTAGAGAGAACGTTACGGAGACTACGACAGTCAATCCAAACTGCCTCAAGAATTGCCCTGGAATCCCACCCATGAAGGCAACAGGTACGAACACCACAATAATCGACATAGTCGTGGCAACGACGGCAAGACCGATTTCGTCTGCCGCATCCAGTGCAGCTTGGAATGGTTTCTTACCCATGCCGATGTGCCGCACGATGTTCTCAATTTCAACGATCGCATCGTCCACCAGCACGCCGATGACCAGAGATAAGCCGAGCATTGACATGTTATTGAGAGTGAAGCCGAACGCCTGCATCACAAAAAAGGTTGGAATGAGTGATAACGGCATCGCCATTGCTGAGATGACGGCTGCTCGAACGTCCTTAAGAAACAGCCAAATCACGATGACGGCGAGCACGGCACCTATTGCAAGGTGCTCTAGGCATGACTCGTATGATTGATGAACGAAGATAGACTCGGATCGAATCTTTGTGATTACGAGGTCTTTGGGCAGCGTCTTTTCGAGTTGCTCAATTTTCTTTTGGACGCGCTCTTCAACATCTACCATGTTGGCGCCGACGCTTCTTACTACGGAGAAGGACACCACTGGTTTGTTGTCCAGCAGTGCCAACTGTCTTTGATCTTCGGTTGCGTCTTGAATTGTTCCTAACGTATCCAATCGGGCAAATTTGCCATTGGGCAGTGCAATTCTAGTCGCTGCAAGATCGTCTACGGTGTGCGCGCTTCCTAGCGTGCGAATCGCTTGTTCTTGCGGTCCGAACTCTCCTCTGCCACCAGGAAGATTGATGTTCAAGAGTCGCAGTTGGGTACTGATTTGATCGGCTGTTACGCCGACTGCTTCTAGTCGCGAAGGGTCGAGGTTTATGCGAATCTCACGGTCTACTCCACCTGAGCGCGTAACTTGACCAACGCCTGCGACAGATAGAAGTGTCTTTGAAATTGTGTTGTCGATGAGCCAACTGAGTTCTTCAACCGTTCTTTTCTCTTTCGTCGCCAGCGTGTAGGTGACAAACGGACCACCGGTGAACTCCAGTCGCTGCACGACCGGCTCGTCGATTCCTTGCGGCAGCATCTGGCGAATCTTCGCCACTTCGTTTCTCACATCGTTTGTTGCACGATCGCTGTTTGTACCCAACTCGAATTCGATCGTGGTTGTGGAGATGCCTTCATTGATTGCTGATGTGATGTGTTTGATGTTTCCCAATCCGGCAACCGCATCTTCGATTTTCCTTGTTACTTCAGTTTCGAGTTCTGAAGGCGATGCTCCTGGTTGTGTAACCGTTACGGCCACCGCAGGAATATCGATGTTTGGTGATTCGTCGATGCCTAATGTTCTGAAGGAACATATTCCAAGAATGGTCAAGATCAGAAACAGCACGGTTGTGGGAACCGGATGCAGTATCGACCAGGCTGAGAGATTCCGAAAGTTCATGGTTTATTGTCGCTGCCTATATAGGTTAAGGCTGGTTGCCAGTGCTGCCTTGGTGATCGTTCACCGTCACCAAGTCTCCATCTTTGAGGAAACCTGCACCGGCTGTAATCACTTGTTCTCCCGGCTTCAGTCCGGCGAGTATCTCGACGTAGTCGCCGGTTCTCGCGCCGAGCACAACTTCTTTCATCACAGTCTTGTTGTCATTTACTGTGAACAGAAGATTGCGATTGTCTCGAGTGACAATTGCCTGAGCCGGCACAGTGAGTGCTTTGAAGTCTTGCAAGTAGACGTGTCCCTCGGCAAACATTCCCGGTTTCAGTGAATCCGTATTCGGAAGGTCGATGCGAGCCATTCCGAGTCGACTTTCTGGATCAACTTTGGGAGAGACCTCGCGCAGAGTGGCAGTGACTGATGGCTCTGTCGAACCACTGCTGGTGACAGTCACTCGCATTCCTGGTTTGAGCTTGATGATGTCACGCTCTGGAACTTGTGCTCGCAACTCCAACCGATTGTCTCTCACCATCTCGAATAGAGATTCGTTGACTGACGAGGTATCTCCGATGTGTGCGTTGCGCTTGAGAATAAGACCATTGGTGGGAGCCTTGATCACAGTCTGCGCAATCAATGCTTCCAATCGTTTGATGTTTGCGTTTGTGCGTGCGACCTCAGCTGAAGCCATGTCGATGTCTTCACTTCTTCCGCCAGATTCGGCCATGTGCAGCCGTTCCTGCAATTGTTTGAGTGCAAACTCAGCTGCATGAACTCTCTGCTGCGCGTTTCGAACTTCAGCTTCGCTTACTTTTGTAAGTGTTGATCTATTCTCCGATTCTTGAACGCTGACTGCGCCTTCTTTTTGAAGCGCGGCATACCGCTCGGCGTTGTGTTGTGCCTCCACAACATTCGCCTGTGCCTGCACGAGTTGGGCGCGGCTTTGTTCGACGCTTGCTTGTCCCTGAGCGACTGCCGCTCTCAATCCATGAATCTCTTCGCGACGGTTTGGTTGCAGAGCCTTATTCCAAGCCGCTTTGTTCGACCGGAGAATTGCATGTTCGCGCTCTAGCTCTGCGCGAAGCACGGAACTATTAAGGTAGACGAGCGGCTGACCTTTGGTTACTCGGTCGCCTTCTTCAACAAGCACATTTTCGATCTTGAGTCCGCTAACTTCAGCTCCAATCTCCAGTGGGTCCCAGGCCCAGACTGAGCCGGTCACTTTGATCTCTTGATGCACCGTTCGCACTTCTGCAGGTGCAAGAGTGACAGTCATTACAGGAGTCGGATTAGAAACCTGAGTCGGTTTCTTTTGCAAGATTCCGGACGCTAAGACAACTACACCTGCAACCACAACAACAATCACAAGCACGATTACAATCGTAAGCCACGGCGAACCCGATTTTTTTTCGGTCACTGTCGTTGTATGCGTAGATGTAATCGGCGACGTCCCCGATTTAGGATTGGGGTCGTTTGCGGAAAAAATCTTCTCTAGATCAGCTTTCATACTACGGTTGCCTTGATGATTCCTTTTG
>CAYZJR010000018.1:0-70849 GCA_964478655.1 uncultured Candidatus Obscuribacterales bacterium | reverse complement strand
TGATTCCTTTTGGGACGTTGATTTAGTTTCTGTTGTTGCTTGCCCTAAATTGATTTTGCTTTGCCTTCGATGTTCGCGTTCAGAATCTGAAAGAACGCCGCCCATGCAAATGTCGATGATATCGTCCGCGCGTTGCTCAAGAGTTTCATCGTCTGGTGAGAAGTGGTGGGTAAATACCGCGCCGTACAAGAGATTGCTCAGTGTAGTGGTAATTTGCGAAACCGGCATTTCGCGAATTCTACCTTGCTTGATGAGACCGCGAATCATCTCGTTCCACGGGCCTATATGTGCTTCACGATGCTTTAGATATGTTGGTTTGAACCTGTGTTTGAACTCCGATCGCTCTTGAATTAGAAGTTCAGCCAGCTCAGGCATTTTGTCGAAAAATCCGAGAAACGCCTTTGCTGCTGCATTTAGTTTCTCTAATGGATCGCTAATGAAACCCGTTTTGACGAACACGTGCTCGTGAAGGAGCGTCATGCCGTTGTCTACGGTCGCAAAAAAGAGAGCCTCTTTGGAGGGGAAGTACCTATATATGGTTCCTTTCCCAATGCCAAGTTCGTCCGCTAACTCCTGCATATCAGCGTTTGCAAAGCCGTGCTCCGCAAAGAAGCTGGTTGCCGCTTCGAGAATTTCCAACTCTCGTCGGGCCAGGTGAGCTTCGTCGCGAGGTCTGCCTCTTCTTCGTGGTTCAGAAACAACCATAAAACTCCCTAAAATCGGCGTTTTCTTTTTTATGACCGCTGCGTCCGTGAATTTAATCATATCAGATTGCACCAGGCTGAGACAGGAAATGCTGCATATAAAGGTACAAAGGTTCGTGTAGACCATAGCCCCTCCGGTGAGAGGGGCGGACTTTTCCAGGCCTGCCTCTCTCAGAAGTTGAAGGACGGCGCACCCATTCACCTCCGGCTCATGCACTTGCTCCGTACCCCAGTTGAACAGGCTCGTACGCGAGCCGGATCACAGCGATTTCTTCGCTGTACCTCTCCCCAGAGTGTGCTCTTGCACCGTCCTATTTATAGATACGTTTGAGAATTCAAAAAGTTCGAAAATTTGCGCCACTTTTGAAGATATTTTTGAAACTGGCTGAATGTGCCAATAAAGGGCGTCAGTTCATTCTGATAGTCTAGATGCACGTGGAAAATTCGACGGTGCAACTCCTGTGACCTATGCTCTGTCTCATTGGCTCTATTTCCGATGCCTCGGGTTGATATTTGTTTGTGCGTTTCTTTCGTTTTGTCCACAGATAGTTGGACTGATAGGAACCAAAGGAATTGTCCCTCTGCAAAATTCACTTGCATGGGTATCGATGAACTCCGGTTCGCAAGCCGCTTTTCAATATCCGACGGTTTTTTGGCTAAATCAGACAGATCAGTTTTTGAGATTGGTTCCAATCATTGGAATTGCCTGCGGCGTATTCATGATCTGCGGTTTCTGCACGCAAGTAGCACTTCTGGGTGCAGGAGTTTTGTATCTGTCACTTGTCACGGTTGGTGACGACTTCACCGGATTTCAATCGGATGGAATGCTGGTTGAGGTGGCCTTCTTGTCGCTATTTGTTGTGAGTTGGCGCCAGGTTTTTGCAGCGCCATTGCGAGTCGGTTCGCAAAAGTTTGTCGAGAGATTTGGCATGGAACGGCAAACAGGTGCGCTCATAAAACCACAATGGCTTTTGTGGTTTTTGCTTTTTCGAATCATGTTTGGTGCAGGCATGGTGAAGATATTGAGTGGCGATCCCACTTGGCGAAACCTCACCGCGCTTTCCTATCACTACGAAACGCAACCATTACCGACACCGTTGGCATGGTTTGCTTTTCATATGCCGATGTGGTGCCACCAACTGTCTGTCGTGGCGACCATAGCAATCGAGGTGCTGGTGCCGTTTTTGATTTTCTTTCCTGGCAAGTGGAGAGCGGCTGCTGCCGCTGCAACAATCCTTCTGCAATCAACAATAATCTTGACCGGCAATTACACATTTCTCAACTGGTTGCTTATTGTTTTGAGTGTTCCTCTATTGAATGATTCGATGATACGTCGAGTTTTGCCGCGCCAACTTTCTGACCTGATTGAAGCGAGGCTTGCGAAGCCGGTCTCGACTGACTCGAAATGGTATGGATTCGTGCGAGCGCAAAATGTCATCGTTGGTGCATTGGTTTGCGTGATGCTTGTTCTTGGTGCTGGTAGATTGATGACGATGTTGGGGGGTGTATCGAGGGTTCCGGAGCCCGTCTTGCAATGTCTAGTTGCCGTGCAGAACTTTCATCTGGTCGGCGCGTATGGAATGTTTGGAGTGATGACCACGAAGCGTCCGGAAGTCATAATCGAGGGGAGCGATGATGGTGTCAATTGGGTGGAGTACGACTTCAAATACAAACCGGGCGATCTCGATCGCGCACCATGTTTTGTTGCTCCGCATCTACCTCGTCTCGACTGGCGGTTGTGGTTTGCAGCGATGGAGCCCGCCGATCAAACTTTATGGTTTGAACCTTTCATGCGGCGACTTTTGAGAAACGACCATGAAGTCCTTGCACTTTTGAGAAGAAATCCGTTTCCCGATCGCGCGCCCAAGTATGTGCAAGCATGGGTGTATGACTATCACTTCACGGATTTCGATGAGCTGGTGAAGACTGGGCGATGGTGGCGTCGAGACAACAAGCAACTGTTTCTCGCGCCTATGAAACTAGCCGCGCCTCTTGATTGATCTATTTGTCGTGCTTGCCGCCATGTTGCGGCCACATCATCCATTCGCCCGGTGAAAATTCTTGTACTGCGACGACGCCACCACTGGGCAGCCGAGCGATACCGACACCGACCATAGTGTGGTCTTTGTTGAGAATGCAGCCTCTGTGATTGTCAGGAACGTTAGGCGGTTCGTTCATCATATCTGCCTGGCAGCGTGCAACGAGTTCTGTTTCCGAGTAGAAGCCGCTTTGCCACGCGAGATTCTCCCAGACGATGAGCTTCAAACCCATGGCTCTTGCTCTGTCTCGCGGCAGTCTGCCTTCGGGATCGACGTGATTGAAAAATCCTCGTTTTGCCATGTCCTCCGCGTAGCCCCTGGCAAGCCGCGCGAGATCGCTGTTGTATTGCAGTGGTGGCAAATTACCATTTTGTTTGCGATCGTTGTTGATGAGTTGAAACATGTACTGCTCTAGCTGGTCCATTGATGCGGCTTTTGAAGTGGCTTGCCCGGCTGATTTAAACGTGCTCTTCGACGCGTCTGCATATGCAGAAGGAGTGACGGTTGCGTTGGTGGAAGTGAGGTAATTAACCGTTGGGCTGTAAATTTGCGCTTGTCCGCCTGATATGCGAGCGAATACCACTTTCACTTTTCCTTGTCCCAACTCCTTCAAAATTTTGTCGGCATCCTTCGCATCAGAGACCACTCGCGCATTGAGCGACATTAGAACATCACCAGGAACGAGACCGATGCTTGAACCCACTCCTGTTCCATTTATCCTGGAGACGAAAAGTCCGCGTTTGCTGCCGCCGGGAAGTATGATGTATACCGGATTTCCGATTACGTTGAGTCGTTCAGAAAGAGACTGTGTCTGTGAAATGCTATAGAGGATTTGTTTTTGAGCGTAGGCTGGTGTGAAGGAACCTGCACATATAGTCGAAGCGGCCAATGCCATGCAAGCAGCTGCAACAGTCACTTTTGGCATTGCAGAGAGTTTTTGTTTGTGCAAATGGAAGTTCACAACGATTCCTCTACAGCAAACTCTTAAGCGTCGGCAAAAGGTGGCGATACAAATCGTTTGTAGGTTGGTGACCTGTTGAATCGGACCTCAACACAAAATTCTGATCGATGAGTTGAAAGCCCGGAATCATATTGTAACTCGCGTTTCCGAGCATGTTTGCTTCGCCCATCAGCACGTACCGATTTCGTGCGGTGGACATGCCAAAGTGTTTTGCCCAGGCTTGCACTTCTGCCAGTGTTGGGGCTTGCATACCCATGTTGTACAAAATAAGCTGCACGAAAACAATTTTGGGATTGTCGAGTCTTACGCCGGCGTACGTTTGAGCATACTCTTCGAAAGACTGCAAACCGGCTTGCGGCGTTACACCCTGAAACGAGCCGACTCTGTTGCCGCCCGCAAACGCCTGGCAGCCTGGGCATGAGATTCCAATCGGCTCGACGATAATCACTTTCCCTTTGAATTGAGAGAGGGAAACTTTTTTGCCGTCCTGATCAGTCAAGGTCAGGTTCGGATAATAGTAGTTGAGTCTAGGCGGCCAAAACACATCCTTTCCTGCGGTAGAAACACCTGGCTTGCCCTTCTCTGCATCTGCTTGCGACAAAGGTGTGCATGCGACTACTAACGCCAATGTTGATAGAAGCAATAGTCTCATTATGGAAATGTTCATTGTTCTATGTCCTTTAGACGATTAACCCTTAACTGGTTTCCAGATTTTCAATGCACGATCGGCGGCGCGGCGAGCGGCATAAACAGCCGCTTCGGCGGAGGGAAGTCCCTGAAGGCTGCAATGCGCGAGCGAATAATTGTCACCATCCATGGTTGCAATCTTTTCGATGCGATTGTAGTAGCCGGTGACAGGAATTGCCATGGCATGTCCCCATCGGCTCAGCACAACCTGCTCTAATGCTGAATCGAGCGCGCCCGCCTTCATCAGTTTTGCTACTTGATCGACAATTGGTCGCGCGAGTTTCTCCTTGTTTCCTTCCAACAGCACCGTTCTGCCTTGTGAGCCGGATGCGTATGGTTGATACACAGTCAGTACGGAGCCCATTTCCGGTTTGTACTTCTTAGTCAACAAGTAGGGTGTTTCGGCGATGGTCATGTCTGCAAATGTGAAAGGGGAACCAAAGAAATTGTCGAACGAGCTTGAGAATATTTTCTTGCTCAATAGTAGATTTGCGACTAGATAAGATCCATACTTGAACCACATCAAGCTAGCCTTCGCTGCATCTTTCATATTCGTGAGCAACCGCCATGAAACCAGAGGCGGTGACGCAAGAATTACATGCTTGCACTCGACCCGGTGCAAAGAGCCGTCCTTGGTGCCATAAACGACTGACGCACCGCTGTCTGTCAGTTCAACCGACCACACGAAGCAGTTTGTCTGGCAGGTGTTTTTGTTGGTTGTTGTGATCTTTTTGGCTAATGCCTTAGCGATCGCTGTGTTTCCCCCAGGAAACACGCAGCTAGGAATGACCAAGTCTTCAACGATTATATGTCCAGCTAGAGCAGAAAGATGTTCCACCCCACCGCATGCGGATGCTCTGAGAAAGCTGTCCAGCAGTGAAATGAACGCAGGGGAGTGGCCGGAAAGCGTGCTGGAAAATGGAGTTGCGTCTAAGCGCCTGAGCTCTGCGTCTTTAAATGGAATTGTTGGCTCAGACATTCCTTCCCACAAACCCCAAGTCTTTTTCGAATCGGCGATGAGGCGTTTGAATTGGCTATACAGCTTATTGTCTGCTGCTCCTTCGACACCTTCGAAGAAACGATTTTCCCAAAAGAAAGAATTCTTTTTGGGAGGAATCAACAGCGGTTTTAGTCCGAGGTCGGAAATGAGTTCTGCCATGAGACCCTCGGGTTCTGCGATGTATGCCGCGCCATACGAATAATCAATGCCTCGATGCGTTCCGCCACGAGCATGGCCGCCGACTCTGTCGTATTGTTCCAACAAAAGTGTGTTGTGATTGCGCAAATAGTGCGCTGTGGTCAACCCTGATACGCCGCCGCCGATGATGACGAAGTCTACTTTTCGCTCAGTATTTTTCGGCATGCGAGGAACCTCGCGTGCCCTCAGTCTGTGCCCGAGAGTGAAGTCGTCTCCGGTCCAGGGAGCTATGTTCAGCCCTTTTGTTGCCTTTGCTTCTGCGCCCAGTGACCAGATTGTCTCTTCCGAAAACGCTCCGGCTGCACCAGATGCCAGAAGCAGTCCGAGCCCTTTGAGAAAGTCGCGTCGTGTTGTGTCTGTCACTTTTCGCCTACTTTCTCACTTTCGTTTTGTATGTGTGTCGCCAAGCGTGCCATTAGCCGTCAATGGGCTCGAAGTCCATTATATAGAGCCGGTTCTCAAGAATTCCAAGCCGAAAATAGATTGATCCTTGCTAATATTCCGCCCGAATTGCTGAAATCATTTAGGGTATGCGGGCTCTTGACGTGCACGTGGCAGTAGAATAAATCTTTGTTGTCCGGGTGCCTGAATGCCCGGAATACAGAACGTTTGACTCAGTGTTCCCTGACGAGAAATTATGACCGCGGTAAATTTGAAAGAGCAAGAAACAAAAATGGATTTGGAAGTGAAGACCCCCAGCAAGGCTAACAATCTCGACGATCACATCGCCAGAATTCGAAAAGGCGGTGCACCCAAGTACCATCAAAAGCTCAAGGAAGAGAAAAAACTTTTTGCGCGTGAGCGGCTCAAGCTGTTGCTCGATCCAGGATTTGAAATTGAAGATGCGCGTTTTGCAAACTGCAACGAGCCAGACCTTCCAGCCGACGGCGTCGTCACCGGAGTCGGTCAAATCGAAGGCAAGACTGTTTGTTTCATGGCGAATGATTCGACTGTCAAAGCTGGATCTTGGGGATGGAGAACGGTCGAAAAGATCATTCGCATTCAAGAAACTGCGATGAAGTTGAGAGTTCCACTTATATACTTGGTTGACTCGGCTGGAGCCAGAATCACGGATCAAATCGAGATGTTTCCAGGGCGCAGAGGTGCAGGACGAATCTTCTACAACCAAGTAGAGATGTCCGGCTACATCCCACAGATCTGTTTGCTCTTTGGTCCATCTGCAGCAGGTGGCGCTTATATTCCTGCGTTCTGCGACATCGTCATTATGAATGAAGGCAGAGCATCAATGTATTTGGGGTCACCACGAATGGCCGAGATGGTCATTGGTGAGAAAGTGACACTCGAAGAGATGGGCGGCGCCCGCATGCACTGTAGTGTTTCCGGATGCGGCGACATTCTTGTCACCTCTGAAGAAGAAGCGATCAAACTGTGCAAAGACTACATGAGATTCATGCCGAGCAATTGCGAGCAGATGCCCGCGATTCTTCCGCCGGCTGATCCTACGCCAAGCGAAAAGACGCTTGAACAGGTCATTCCTGAGCGTGAAAACATGCCTTTTGATATGTATCACGTCATTGACAGACTGGTTGATGCTGGATCATTCTTTGAGATCAAGCGTCTTTTCGCTGCTGAAATGATCACTGGATTTGCAAGATTAGGCGGGCGTCCCGTGGGCATTCTTGCCAACCAACCGAAAGTAAAAGGAGGCGTGTTGTTCATTGACTCCGCCGACAAATCGGCGCGATTCATTTGGCTTTGTGATGCGTTCAACATTCCACTTCTGTTCCTCGCCGATGTACCTGGATTCATGATTGGAACCAAAGTTGAAAAGGCCGGCATCATCAGATCCGGTGCCAAGATGATCTCTGCGATGTCTTCTGCGTCAGTGCCCAAGATATCGGTCATCGTGCGAAAAGCTTATGGTGCCGGGCTCTATGCCATGTGCGGACCTGCCTTTGAGCCTGATGCGTGCTTGGCTCTGCCTACTGCATGGATTGCTGTAATGGGTCCTGAAGCGGCTGTCAACGCTGTCTACTACAACAAGATTATGGAACTTCCAGAAAATGAACGCCCTGCATTCATTGAAGAGAAGCGAAATGAGTACCGCCAAGATGTCGATATTTACAAGCTCGCCGCAGACATGATTGTTGATGACATTGTTGCACCGCACAGCTTGCGCAACGAACTCATCAACCGATTCAATGCATACGCGACTAAGCAAGTGAAACCCGTGAAGAAGAAGCACGGCGTGTTTCCTGGCTAAAAGCTCAGTCCCTCCGCACATAGTTCTACAGAAGTTCTGCAGAGACACAGCAGTTCTGCATATAAAAAGGAACGTGCAAAATTAGGCACGCATAGTCGCTGTGTAGCGATCGCATATCACATATCGATCACGCGGCGGTGATACTATGCGTGAGATCGTCATGACATCATCGTTTGTGCCGATGAGGTTGCTAAAACTTTTTCAGTGAGTCTCCGAGCATTCGCGTTTGCACAAGCGAAAACTGTGTATCCATGGGGTGTTGACGCTCTGCAAATTGTGGAAAGGTTTTGGGAAACATTTTGGGAACAGCAGTCGTCTCAGGTTTTTGTAATAAGGCAAGAGCCGTGTTCTGTTGCCGCCAGAGTAATGTGCTCCCACATAGGGAAGAGGATTGTACTCATGAAAAATGCAAAAGCCATAGGAATTGCATCGTGTCTGGCTGTAGTTCTATCGGGCATATTGATTAGCGCTCCGGCTGAAGCGCGCCATAAAAATCGTTTCTACAACAACAATAATTGCAACAACGGATGGAGCAATTCCAATTGGAGCAATAGTTGGAACAACGGAAACCATTACGGTTGGAGAAACAAGCGCAAGCACTTCAACAATCGTTGGCGCCGCAACGCAGCGTTCAATCAACAATACAACCCGTATTTCAACAACGGACAATTTGCGAACGGTTATCCATACAACTATGGAAACAACAACAATATAAGCGGCCGAATCGTTAACTACTTACGCGGTTTCTAATCAGGGCTCCCAACCACACTTGCCCTGCCGTTAGGTAAGGGGCTGCGACATTCTTCATCGTTTGCATGGCTTCTGTGACCTGCCAATGCCATTCGAATGTCATGTGCGCGCGTTGAATGTCATACAAAAAGTTCGACCCATCCCAACAGCCCCCTACCCTGCGGAATTGCAAGAGTGTTGGCAGTACCAACCATATGACCTGCGTTTGAGACCTTGGTAAACTAGCAAGGGTTCAAATAGCAGGTTTTTATATGGTTGAAGCCAAAGAGACTGATTTCTCACCCGGGACGCAATCAGATTCTCCCAGAGTCTTGAGCGTTGCGATTGTGGGTTACGGACCCGCAGTTGAATACCTGCATGCCAGGCTGATTTCGCATACACCTGGAATGCGTGTGCAAGCGATTGCATCGCAAGATCCGAAGCTTCAGGCGAAAGCTGCACGAGATTTCCCTGCGGCAGAGATTTTGCCGCTTGCTGATGCGATTTGGGAAGAGCCTGATAAATACGATCTCGTTGTTCTAAGTCCAGCTCCACATGTGAGATCCGTGCTTGCTAGAAAGGTTCTCGAAGCTGGACTTCCGGCCGTTGTTGAACCGCCGCTTGCGCTCGATCCTGCTGAGATCGAAGACCTTGTTCAAATAAGCATGAACAAGAATTTGCTTTTGACTGTTCCTCATATTCGATTGTTAGATGGCGATTTCCTTACGATAAAAGAGATCAATGAGACTGGGCTGCTCGGCCCAATCACACGCTTTGAATCGCGGATGGAACGCGCAAAGCCTGTCAACGACTTCGCTTTGTTTAGAGATGCTCCGAATGAGCCGCAAGTGATGTCTGCGCTGTTCAATCTGTGCGGAGATTTGATCTATCAAGTACATGCATTGTTCGGAAATCCATCGGTTATCTCTGCCGAATTGGATGCGCGAGCACCCGGTGCATATGCTGATGATGACTTGATTGTGTCGCTTACTTTTGCAGAAGGTGTGCGCGCGCAGATTTGGTCAAGTGCAATTGTTAGAACTCCGGGACCGCGCTTCAGGTTGAGCGGTATATATGGAACTTTTGAGAAGTGGGGGTTGGACCCGCAGAAAGAAGCTCTCATGAACGGTTTCGCGCCTTCCGATCGCGAATGGGGTGTTGAACCCCGATCATTGTGGGGCCGAGTTTCCACTGACTTAGGTGGTTTGCACTTCGAAGGATTGCTCGAAACCGTCACCGGACGTTATGGGCAGTTCTATCCGGATGTGCGCGATGCAATCACTACCGGCGAGCGCGGGCCAGTTGAGCCGCTCGATGCGTATTACGTACAAGTGATACTCTTAGCGATTCTGCGCAGCATAAGAACCGGAAAGCCTGTTGAACTCTAGGTTTCGGCGTAGTTTGCCTGAGAAAATGGTGAAAATTACCGCGGTAACTGTATTAGTTGCCTCTCATATGCCTGTTTCAATTTTCTTAAGGTTGTCAAGAGGAGCTGGAAAGTCGCAACTGAGTGGTGTTTCGAAATCTGAAAGCTTCTTGACAGGCTCGCCGTGTGCATGCAAAGATGCATATACGGTCTTATAGCGCTCCACGGACGTTTTAGCGTGTCTGCGGGAGAGTTTGGCTGGCGTTGGTGGGAGTGTGGCAGCTCCCTAAGTTGAGGGAAAAGGGACACGCAGGCTAGAGCCTGCCGTTTAGACATGAGGATTTCGCAAAACGCGGTTTCTCAACCGGGTTTTGATCGGATTTGGGAAGCTGGGCCCACATCCGCATCAAGCCGCATGGCTTGAGCATCTTCGTGTACCCGTAAAACCCTAGGAGGGTGGATGAACGACGCGCGATACAGATATTTAGTGCAAAGGATGTTTGACGAAGAACTGCCTCCCGAGGTCAGTTACGCTGTCAAAGGGTATCTCGATACGAGTGAGCAAGGATCAAACTTCTACCAAATACTTAAAGAGTTGTTGGAAGCAGTGGAGCAGCTTCCTTTGCCTGAAGAGCTAAAACCTGAGCAACCGGACGTCTTGAGCGTTCACATTGCAGAGCGTGTGAGTTTGCAATCACCATCGTTCTTCCGATTTGTCGGTCGGCTGTTTCGACGCGAGTCGAAAAAGTTAGGAAACACGAAGAGACCGAAGGCTGCTGGGCTGATTTTGATCCCTGGTGGAAAGAGTGGTGTCAAAGCTGCAATTGATTCAGAAGAATCGCAAACGATTACCAATCGTCTGCGTGCAATCGGGATCGGGCGCGGCAAGTGCGATTCGTCAGATACGGAGTCTGTTGGAAGTTCATTGAGAGCAACTCTAAAAGGAACTGAGCCTGAAAAAATCGTGGAAGAAGTTCCAAAGACTTTGGCTGATGCCATAAGACAAAAGAATCGCGAAACAAAAGAGTTCGAAGCTGTTTCGGGAACCTTTTCAGCATCGGATAGTTTTTCGACTTCCACAACGTTCTCAACTTCAGGTGTTTATTCCACAGTAGAGCCACTTCCTGACCCTTGGGAAGAGGACTCATCAGAGGCAAGTTTGACTGGCGCAACAATTCAGCCTGTGGAGCCGGCTTCGACAACTAATTCTGCAAAAACGGAACCCCCTGATTGGCAGATCCGTCGTCAGTCCCAAACACCATGCGATAACACCGATGAGCCAGAGAGCGCATGGGCAGCCGACTACAGGAGTGATATGGCTGAGATCGTCCCAGCATCAATAATTGGAAACGTCTTCAGCGATGAGAAGGCAATCAGTCAGTGGATTAGCGACGGTGCCAATTTTGCTGACGCAAAGCCACTTTCATTTATCGATGTGGATCCGACAATTGAGCCGCAACCTTTGTTTAACGCTGTTCCACAAGATCTCTTTGGTGCCGACTATGAAAAGGCAATGAATTCAGGTGCGCAGAGCATATTTCAGTCTGTGCCGGAAAATCTTTTTGGACCTCAGTACGAACGCGCGGTAAGAAAGCAAGAGCAATCACAAGAGGTACACGCACCACATCCGATACCGGTTGATGCGATAATGGAACAGCTCGGTATGATGTTTGGAGAGTCACGATCGCACACACAGGATGGTTCTCCAAGAATTGTGCCCGTGACGCCACGTGCGCAGTCTTCGATGCCTATGCAAGCACCAGAACCGGTGCCACCGACAGAATCGATGCCACAGGCAGCGACAGCGGCTTCTGTCTCATCGTCCGCTGACATGGTTTTCGATGCACCTGTCATCAGGCAAGTTGCGAGGCTCAAAACCACAGCCGATGATCCGGATGCTCCGCAAGGGCAGATCAAGTCTGTGGGCAAGTTTCTGCTTTCAGACAAGAGCAGAGAGCGAATTGCCGCCATGCTAAATCAGGGCTCACTCGATCACAAAATGAAAGTGCTGACGGCGGAAGCCTCTTCTGAAATCAATGGAGTCCTGAAATCGTTGGAAGAGTACGATGGCGTCATCGGTTCAGTCATTGTCGGCTACGACGGACTGACACTGGCGAGCACTTTGCCTAATGGTCTCGATACAGAATTGATTGGTGCCTGGGCGTTGATGTCCTATATGAGCACTTCCGAAATAAGCGGTTCGATTGGGTATGGTCGTGTCTATCAGATTGCATCGAGAACCTCGAGCGGCTACGTTTTGCTTGCCGATTTCGGACAAGCGCTGCTCGTGACCTTGTGCAATAACCCAGCGTCCGATGCCTTGGTTCCTTTAATGAGAAGGGTTATGGAGCTAACAGCCTGAAATAGGCAATTGATTTGACGGAGCACACACCTGCGCTTGCGTGCAGGTGTGTCTGCATTTGGAGGTCGCGATTTCAGGCTAGACTATCTTTAAGCAGTTAACATGGAAGAGTCGAAAGTCGGCATCCTGGAGGTAGGGTGTTTAAGTCCAAGGAAGAGCAGACGCAAAAGCTGGTAGTGGAGTCACAGGATGGTTCTGCATCGGAGATTCGGCAGCCGCCCGAGGCCGAACCAAAACCAAAGGAAAGCCAGTCACAGCCGCCAGCGCAGTTTCAGATAAAGACTGCATCGCACCTGCATGCCGGTGGACCCCATTCAAGAGGACTTGCTCGGCATCGCCGAATTGTCGTTTCCATTTTTGCCGGATTGATGGCTCTGAGCATTGGTATGGGGGTCTGTATTGTCAGAGACAATGCGACAAATGCGGTGCTCGACAAGGCATTTGCCTTGTTAGCCTCAGGAAAATGGCAAGAGTCGTTGGCTGTACTAGATGGAGTTGATGATCGCAAGATCAATCAACGGTATTCTCGCGACTCATGGCTCAACACTGCTGCTTCTCGCATGCTCTTCCCTAATGCCAACACCATCACCAGACATGCTGGAGATTTGGTCGACAACAAGAAATTTGCGGAAGCGGAAGAAGAATATAAAATGGCTATGGCTTTTGAATTTGTGCCATTCAACATGCCCGGGTACTACCTTGAAAGTACACCGTGGGCGGTGACTGGATACGCGAAACTGCTTGCAAAGCTTCATCGCGAAAAGGAACTTCTTGAGGTTCTCAATATCTCAGACGCTATGTACGGTGGTACCAACAGTTGGGATGCCGACAGCTCGCTTAGTGCGTATATTGCTCACAAAAAGTGGAGAATATCCAGCGACACTACAAAGCAAACCGAGTATTCAAATGCTGTGCAACGAGTCAATGATATGCTCTCTTCCACGTCCTATGAGGATGAGCCGATTAAATTCGTGGCGCGACAGCGAGAGGCCTTGAATATTATCGATGAGCAGATCAGGAAGTATCCTGAATTTGCTCCATCTTGGTTGCTGCGTGCAAGAACTAACTTGTCGAATAATCCGAGACAATCAATTGAAGATCTGACCCGTTTGTTGGAGATGTATCCTGACTTAGTGCAGGCTTTAGAGATGCGTGCTGAGGCCTTTGAGAAAGTTCGAGACTTCAGGTCAGCGCTTCGTGACTACGATCTGGCTCAGAAGCTGCTTCCAAACGCTCCCAAGTTGTGCGAGGCGAAGGCTAATTTATTGAAGGAACTGCATAGGTATAAAGAGGCTCAACAAGCACTCGATGAGGCAATGAAGTTTGACATATCGAACAATCGATACTTAAGAGCCAAGGCTGAACTGTACGAATTGATGGGAGAACGCGGCATAGCAATCAATACGCTCAAGAAAGCTGTTCAATTCTACGAGTTGAAAAAGAAGCTGAATAATTATTCGTATGAGGATCCGAAAGTCTTTCTAGAGCTTGCAGAGCTTCTGGTAAAGGACAATCGACTTCATGAAGCGCTGTCAGTTCTCGACAAGGCTTCCGATTCTTCCGAGTTCTCGGTGAAAGAACTGCGAAATAAAATACTGAAGCTGCAGAGCCAATCTAGGTCGTAATGTCGAAACCATCGCATAGACAGAAAGAGGAGCAAGAGCAGAAACTTTTTGTGTCCGACTCTGCGCCACCGGATGCTGAAGAGTCCGTACCGGCGACAAGCGAGTCAGCTCCAGACAACCAATCTGATGGTGGAGCATCACACAACAACAACAACAACAAATCGTCCGCTGCAAAAGACGAAACAAGCGCCTCTATTGTTGATGCAAGTAGCACCGCTCCGATTGAACAATGGAAACCCATGAATGGAGCCGGCATGCGGCGCCACAAGCTTGTCGTTCGAACGGTGATTGCTAGTCTGATTCTCATGAGTGTTGGGATGGGTTTTTCGATTTACAACGGTGAATCCGCCACCCGAGAGATTGTACGTGGACTCGATTTGGTGTCGGCCGGGAAATGGCAGGATGGATACAAGATCCTCTCTGCGCACAACGCAGAAAAGGTCGGGCGCTTGTTCAAGCATGATCGAGATCAATTTTCACCCGTGTCGCTAGCTGTGTATCCGAATAGCGAAAAGTTCACGGCCCTAGGCGACAGTTTGCGTCGGAGCAATCAACTCCGCGAAGCTGAGGCGGCGTATAGAAATGCAATTGCCCTGGATTTCCAAGACTTTAGCGGCAGATTTAACGCCGGGCACTATGCCATGAATAGACCTATTACCCCAGTCTTTCGACTTGCTGAAGTCCTCAAGACACAGAAAAGAATTGATGAGATCCGACAGCTCTTGATGCTGACCAAAGCAATGCATTGCATTGAATACGACGCAACGAAACTTGCTAAGTCCGTTGGGCTGAACATCGAAACAGCTATGACCGAGGAGAGTGAAAGGCAAGCTAGCTATTTTCACGCGCTTAAGAGTGCTCGGCAAGATTACATTAATCTGAGTTTTGAAGATCGCAATTCAGAGCACTATAAAACTCGCAAGGAGCGGATTCTGAAAACGATCGATAGTCAAAGAAGTGACTTTCCTGGTTTCGCACCAGCCTGGTTAGTTCGAGCTGAGGTCAATTTGGTTGACGATCCCAATACCGCGATAAAAGATCTAAATCAGCTTCTTCAGACTTATCCCGGTCTTCCAGAAGCGTTGGAATTACGGGCTCTAGCACGACTTTCCCTCCAACAATTTGATGAAGCTCTGAAGGACTACGATAGGGCGTTGAATAGTGTTCCCAACGCGGAATATCTATTGGTAGAAAAGGCGAAGCTTCTCGAAAGGCTTGGACGGCTCGATGACGCGACATCCGCTATAAATAGAACTCTGCGACTTAATCCTGCAAGCGTAAAACTCCATCAGCTCAAATCCGAACTTCTGTCCAAAAACGGACAGAAAGAAGAGGCAATGAAAGAGTTGCGATTTGCCAGACTAGTTCTGGATTTAAGACGACAACTCAATGCAATTAAGTACGACGAGGACGATTCTGCTTATCTTCGAGTCGCCGAGAAGATGTACGAACTCAAAAGACCCGATGAAGCATTGTCTTGCCTGGAAAAATGCAGATTCAAGAAAGATCAGAGTGTAATCCAACTCACAGAGAAGATCCGCAAAGCTCAAGAATCTACGAGCATTGAATCAGGGCGTTCGAACTGAGCTTGCACCAAACGTGCATACGTTTTGCCTGATTCGATCAGTTTATTGTGCGTTCCTGCCTCCACAATTTGGCCTTGATGCAAGACCAAAATTTGATCGGCATGTTTTACAGTTGTGAGGCGGTGCGCAATCACGATTACTGTGCGTCCCTTCATGAGGGCGCTCAATGCTTTTTGCACCATAGCTTCCGATTCGTTATCCAGCGCACTCGTCGCTTCGTCTAGTATCAGGATTGGTGCATCCTTTAAGAATGCCCGAGCAATAGCCAAACGCTGCTGCTGTCCACCCGACAATCGCACGCCACGTTCGCCGATTTGTGTTTGGTAGCCATCCGGCAGTTCCAAAATGAAGTCGTGACAGTAAGCTGCTTTCGCTGCAGCTTCGACCATCTCTTGCGTTGCATCGAGTTTGCCTAAGCGAATGTTTTCGGCGACGGAACAGTTGAAAAGGAAGTTGTCTTGCGTGACAAGCGCGATTTGTGAGCGAAGAGAGTTGATCGAATAGTTTGTGGTCGGGATGTCATCGATCAAAATATGACCCGAAGTGGGGTCGAAGAACCGTGGCACCAAGTTTGCCATTGTGGTCTTTCCTGAGCCGGAAAGCCCTACGAGGGCTACCATTCTGCCTGCCGGAATGTCGAGTGTGATGTCTCTGAGCACCAGTTGATTGTGCTTCGGATACTGGAAGTACACTCTGTCAAATTTGATTCTGTGTGGACCATCCTGAAGAGTTTTTGCGCCTTCCATATCGGACAGGTCTGACTCCAAATCCAAGACTTCAAACACTCGTGCTGCGGCTGCCAGAGCGGGTTGGATGATTCCGTTGATCCTGCCGATGTTTTTGATTGGTGTATACAAAAGAAGCAGAGCAATGATAAAAGAAGTGAGAGATCCCATCGTCATGTGGTTGTGCAGCACCTGATAGCCTGCGACCCATATCACAGCTGCAAGACCGACTGCGCCTATCATTGCAAGAATTGGAGAGAGCAGTGCTTCAGCGCGGATAGCTTTAATTGTGTTGTCGAAAAACTGTCTGTTTGTTGAGAGAAACTTGGCGGTTTGGTATTCCTCTAGGTTGAAAGATTGAACAATCTTGGCTCCCTGGATAGATTCAGAGAGAACAGAAACCAAGTCACCAATGGCTTCTTGCCCTCTTCGAGCGTTCTTGCGAATTTTCTTGCCGAGGATGCTCACAGGCACCACGATAAGAGACAAGATGCTCAATGCAATTACTGAAAGCCAGAAGCTCTGAACGAACAAAACTATGGTGAGCGAAATCAGCGTCACAACTCTGCTGATCATGGCTTGGAACGCCTGAGATATCGCGTGTTCAATCAACGCAATGTCGTTAATCATGCGGCTGATCAAAACGCCGGACGACTGACCTTGGTAATAGAGCAGCGGTTGTTTTTCCAAGTGACAGAACATCTCGTTTCTGAGATCGCGAATAGCCGAGGCACCAACATATCTGATGCAGAAAGCTTCAAAGAAACGAAACACGCCTTGAAGCAAAACAATGACCAGCACCGCAATTGGTACTAGATACACGAGGGTGTTTTGACCTTCGATGAATATCTTCTGCAGACCTTGCCCTGAAAGATATGCGATAGCACCATCCATTGCTCCTGATGGCAGTGCAACGATCAGACCGCAAACAAATATCTTCCAGTACGGCTTGACGTAATTCAGGAGCCGCAGGTAGACCTGTACTTGAGTTTCGTCGATAAATCTTTTCAAAGGTTTTCCCTGGTTATAGCTTCCGGGGTCTTCGACAGACCCAATACTTTCAATATCTCCACCGCTGCAGTCGGAGCAAAATCTCCTTGTCCTAGCTGATTCCGCAAGGTCAGCAGCTTCTCGGATATCTCCTTTCTCAATGCAGGAACATCGAGCAAGTCGACGGTATATCTTACGAGGAGTTCGGCTCTGCAATCCAGTTGAAGTAGTTCAGGCACGAGGTCACCTTTATAAAGAATGTTAGGCCAGGCGACTCTCTGGAGATTTTTTAACAAAAGGAAAATGAAAAAACTTGACCAAGCGCCTCGGTAGAACACGATCATGGGCTTTCCGAATAGCGTGGCTTCCAGTGTCGTGGTGCCAGATTTCGCCCAAACGATGTCGCAATTCGCCATCAGGCAATAGTTGTGCTCGGCATTGCATAACTTGAAATTGGCGGAGTCAGCATCGATTTTGCGCTTCTTCATTTCTTCTTTCATCAATGCGGCGACTCTATCGTTAGCCTGCGAAATGACGAACTGTACGTCGTTTCGAGTCTGTGACAGCCAATCGATTGCGTCGAGCACAACCGACATATGTGCACTTATTTCGCCGCGGCGGCTACCCGGAAAGACTGAAATGATTGATTTTGTGGGGTCTAGATTCAATACTTTGCAAAGCGCTTCGCGATCAGGAAGAGCGTCAGGACTGGGTAAAGTGGTCAAAAGTGGATGTCCGACAAAGGTTGCGTCGACACCTCTTTCCAGATAGAAGTCCTCTTCGAATGGAAAGATTACAAGCATCTTAGATACGCTTTCGTTGACGTTGCGAATGCGCCAAGGGCGAGAGGCCCAGAGCTGCGGCGAGATGCAATAGATGATTGGAAGGTCGGGAAACTTTCTGCGAATGCGCGGGCCAAGCCTCAGATTGAAACCGCCGAAATCCACCATCAGCACAGCGTGCGGCTTGCGCTTGGGTATCTCTTCAAGAAGTTTGATACCCATCGGGATGATTTTGGGCAGGTAACGTACGACCTCAATCAGCCCAACGACGGCGAATTCTTGGTTGTCGATGAATATTTCGACGCCCTCTGCTGCCATCTTTTCACCGCCCACGCCCCATACTTTCAGGTCTGGTGTGAGTTTCTTGAGATGCGCAACCAACTTTGAAGTATGACGATCACCAGAAGGGTCGCCAGCGATGACCATGAGATTTAGCGAATCAGCAGTCAAACGACGGTGCCCTTGTGCAGTGCAACAGATCCTAATGCCAGGGAAATGTGCTCGACGTCTGCCAATCCGGCCTTCTTGAACATTTCAGTGAGTGCCGCAGGTTTTGGATAAGTCGTCAGAGACTCAGGAAGATAGGTGTAAGCCTTGCGATCGTTTTGCAAAACAGCTCCGATCACAGGGACAAAGTGGCGAAAGTACACGTGGAAGACTTGTGAGAACACCGGCACTGTGCTGTGTCCGAGATCCAAATTGAGCACCAATCGGCCGGGTTTCACAACACGTGCCATTTCGTCTAAACCTCTTTGCAAATCTGTTAGATTCCGCAAACCAAAGCTGACGATGGCTCCGTCAAAAGAATTGGATTCGAACTCAAGCATTTGAGCATCACCCTGGCGCCATTCGAGCTTCGCCCTGGTTTTCCCATCATTTTTGGCGCGTTCACTTCGAGCCGAGGCTACTTCGAGCATCTTCGAAGAGAAGTCGACTCCGGTGACTTTCGCCGATGAAGGCAGTTTGCCGGCTATTGAAAGAGCAAGATCGCCTGTTCCGCAGCAGACGTCAAGGACTTGGGCCGATTCGAGATTGTCTATCTTGCTTAGCAGCAAATCGACTGCATGAGCCTTCCAGAAGCGATGCATGCCCATACTGATGACGTCATTTGTCAGGTCGTACCGTGCTGCAATGCGGTCGAACTGCTGAAGGACGTAGCCTGCCTTTTCTTCCTGTGCAGGAAGTTGAAACTCCGAATGCTTCAAGGTTTCACAAAACCGAAGCCAAGAATCATGGACACTGTCAAGAATAACGAAAAGACAGTCCACGTCAGCTTGTCGAGTCCCGACTCCGCTCCGCGCTTGCCGGTAAACAGGGTGGCTGCACCGCCGATGCCGCCCATGCCTTCGCCTTTGGGGGAGTGCAGGAGTATTAGGATGACCATGATCAATCCGAGAAACCCTTCCAGCACCATGAATAGAATGTAAGGTGCGCTCATCGCGACTCCTTTTTGAGTGGGCGCCTGACTGAATGATGAGGCAGGAGCTAAGAGGCGATTATAGCGTATCCCCCATTTTGTTGATTTATCAACACTCTCAAGAATGATCGCAAACACTCTCAAGCTTGATGTCTGAACAGGAGCACTCATCATATTGTGGAAGTGGGGAATGGAAGGGAAGAAGGGAAGCGGATACGGAATGATCGATCAAAGGTCCAAGACAGTTGAGTTTGCTCCTGTAGGCATTTGGAAACTGGACACTTCATTAGTTGTAACGGAGGCAAACAATGCTGTTGCGAGGCAGCTTGGGATGCCCAAAGAAGAGGTCATTGGGAAGAGAATCGCTGAAGTTTTGCCCGATGTTCCTGACAGCATGTTTGACTCCGTTCTTTCCTCCGGCAATACGTTGACGTGCCAAACCGTCACTAAGTGCAAAAACAAACATGCGAACCAAAGCTACTGGGAGGTTTCGGTCGGTCCCTTGCGTTCTACCCAAAATCTTGTGGTCGGGCTAGTCATCAGCACGATGGAAGTGACAGAGCAAGAGCGTCTTCGTCAACAACGAGAGGACTTCATTGCTGCCTTGGCACACAACCTCAAAGCCCCACTTGTGGGTGCGGAACATTTGCTCAATTCGATTACAAGCCGCAAACTCGGACCTCTGTCTTCAGAGCAGGAAGAGGTGCTTGAAGTTCTGAAAAGGAGCAACCATCGGGTTCTATCGATGGTGCAAGATTTGTTGGAGATATACCGTTTTGAATCTGGTGCAGGACATCTTGTCTTGGTGCCGACAAGCGTCGAAGCTTTGGCGCAGACTTCGTCTCACGAGATGCAAGCATTGAGCGCCGAAAAGGAAATCAAGCTCGAAGTGGCGAATTTGAGCCAGATGCCGAAGATGAAGGCTGATGTTCGAGCACTAAAAAGAGTGCTGATAAACATCTTGGACAATGCCTTGAAGTTCACCCCCTGTGGTGGCACAGTTCGCATAGACGCAATGCAAGAGTCGCCGACGTCGATCTTGTTGTTTGTCGCTGATACTGGGATTGGTATAAGTAAAGAAGACAGCGAAAGAATGTTCGAACGTCTTTGGCAAGGTGAACCTGGCAAGAGTTACACGCCAGTTGCCGGGGTGGGTTTGTATTTCTGTCAGAAAATTGTGTCTGCGCATGGCGGCGAAATATGGGCCGAAAGCACTCAAGGAAAAGGAACGACAATTTTCATTCGGCTTCCAATCGATGCATCAAAGCGTTCGTCATAAACTGCAAAAAATCTAATTGACTGAGGCCGCAGGCTGTCCTGTGGGCAAACACAATTTGTTGTAGTATTCGTGAATTGCAGCGACTCAGTCGAATCTGAGAATTCGTATATCGATATTCGAATATTGAATTGAAATAGAACTGAGGGACGCATGCTGGCATCCTGCTGAAAGCACATGTGTCGTGGAGGCTCTCAAAAATGGCCGAGCACCATCAGGTTTTGATAGTTGGCGGTGGAACCGCAGGAATTACGATTGCCGCTCAACTCAGAAAACAGCATCCTGATCTCGATGTTGCGATTGTCGAACCTTCTACCAAACACTACTATCAACCGCTATGGACATTGGTTGGCGGCGGCGTCTTCTCGAAAGAAGAAAGTGAGCGCGATCAAGAAAGGTTGATTCCATCAGGGGTGCGATGGATTCAGGAGTACGTCTCTGAACTTTCACCTGAAACGCATTCGTTGAAGACTAGATCGGGAAAGCACTTTACTTACGAGTACTTAGTTCTTGTTGCTGGACTCCAAATCGATTGGCACAAAATAAAGGGTCTGACTGACGCGATTGGCAAAGAAGGCGTTTGCAGCAACTACAGTTTCGAATACGTCGAAAAGACCTGGGAGTTCATCAGAGAGTTCAAAGGAGGCACTGCGGTCTTCACCCAACCCAATACTCCGGTTAAGTGTGGTGGTGCGCCACAGAAAATCGCATATTTAGCTGAAGACTATTTCCGAATGAATGGTGTGCGGGAGAAAAGCAGCATTATTTTTGCTTCTGCCAATCCCTCTATATTCTCAGTGAAGAAATACGCGGATACCCTCAATCAAGTCATCGAACGAAAAGGAATTCAGGCGCGCTTCCGCCATGATTTGAAGGAAATCAAAGCACACAACAAAGAAGCTATTTTTGTGAATTTGGATACCAATGAAGAAGTATCGATCAAGTATGATTTGCTGCACGTTACGCCACCAATGAGCGCACCGGACATTGTGAAAAACAGCTCTTTAGCAGACGCTGCCGGGTGGGTCGATGTTGATAAAGCGACTTTGCAGAGCAAGAAGTTCGAAAATGTTTTTGCTTGCGGGGATGTTTCAAACCTGCCGACGTCCAAGACTGGAGCCGCGATACGCAAACAGGCTCCGACACTTGTCGCCAATCTCGCGTCGGCAATCAAAAAGCAGCCGCTCGAGGCACGTTACGACGGTTACACCTCCTGCCCATTGGTGACCGGCTACAAGGGGCTGGTGTTGGCCGAATTTGATTATGATTTGAACCCACAGGAAACGTTCCCTTTCGATCAATCAAAAGAGCGCTACAGCATGTATCTGCTCAAAAAGCATCTCCTGCCTGTGTTCTATTGGGAAGGAATGCTCAAGGGGAAGATGTAAAAAACCCGCTCATCCCATCGGCTCAAGGTAATCACCCTATTGCGTGCTTGGCAGATCAGACATGATCGGTTATGTTCAAGGTGGGGCTAGTAATTCTCCAGAAAACACCGGGAGCTTCGGCGATTTCGGGTGCGGGAGTTATTATTAGTAAGGGCGGCGGCGACACTTACTTTTTGAAAAGCACAACTAAAGTCCTCGTCGTCGGTGGAGAGCCGGCAGAGAGGCAAGTCATTGCAGATAGCTTGAGCCACACGGATACTCAGCCGTGGGCGATTGAGTGGGCCGAAACTCCACAGGAGTGTGTCGAACTGCTCAGAAGTGAAGCGTTCGATCTCTTGATGGTCGATGAGCGACTGCTTAGTCGCAGCCCAGGCGCGTCATTGGGGCACATTCAAGCGATTGCGCCTCGGTTGCCCGTGTTCATTTTGAGCACTGAAGCAGATGAGAATCGAGCTCTCGAATACATAAGTTTAGGTGCCGCCGATTTCATGCCGTTTGAAGACTGCAAAGCGGAAGGCGTATTGCGGAAGTCCGCCACTCGTGTTGTACAGCGCGCTATTTCTCAAGTTCAGTTAGTCAATCAAATTAGCGATTTGGTGCTCACCAATGCATTTGATGGTGCTGCTGCATTCGACTTGCATTACAGAATTCTTTTGTGGAATCCTGCGATGGAGCGCATGTTCGGACTTAAACGAAAGGAGGTGCTGGGAAAAGTTGCCTCCGAAGTCGCACCGCTTTTGTATGGACACGGTGAGGAAGAGAGCTTCCTTGATGCGCTTGCAGGGCGCAATGTCACGAGTGCGCTGAGAGAGTTTGAAGATGAAAGCACTGGGAATGTGGTGCACTTTCAATCATTTTACAGCCCGCTGACGAGTAGCCAAGGGCGTGTTGTGGGTGCTGTTGCTCTGGTCAGAGACTTAACAGAACCTCGCAAGGCACACAGAGAGATTCGCGATCTGGAAGACCGACTTTTAAAAGTTGCAGATGCTATTCCGAAAATAGTCTGGTGGGCCGATGCAGCCGGAAACCGTAGATTTTTCAATCGCAAGTGGAGTGAACTGACCGGGGAAAATCAGGTGCATGGGGACTCGGTCGCAGGACAATGGCGCGAGCGCATCCACCCCCAAGATCAAGCACGTGTGCTTATGGCTTGGACAAAAGCCACCGGCGAACATCGCAGCCTGCACGTCCAGTATCGAATAAGACGCGCTGATGGGCAGTATCGCGTGGTTCTCGACTCCGGCAGTCCGCAGTTCGATGGAGAAGGCAAGCTGAGCGGATATCTGGGCTTTTGCACAGACATTGGCGAAACACGCTTGACGCAAACACGCATGAAAGCGAGCGTCGCCTCGCGTAGCGTAAGAGAGCAAACCGGGACTCTCGATCATGCACCAATTGGAGTTTGGAAACTCGATCAAAATTTGATCATCACAAAGGCAAATCCTGCAGTTGCTGCACAACTCGGGATGGACCCCGAGATGCTCGTGGGATTGCCGTTCAATCAAGTTGTGTCATCACTCCCGCAAGACACATTCAATCCTGTGTTGCGTCAAAGCCAACGCATTCAAATGGAAAATCAACCGATTGTTGTCGGACTGGGCGAGCAACAAAAAAATGTCTTTTGGGATTTGTCGATTTGGCCTCTGAAAGACACAAACAATCAGGTAATTGGTGTTTGTGTCAGCACAATGGAAGTGACGGAACGACAAAAAGAACATCAACAACGAGAAGACTTCATCGCGACTCTGGTGCACGATTTGAAGACACCATTAATCGGTGCGGATAGAACGTTGGAATGCATGGTCAATGGTGCTCTAGGCGAGGTCGACAACAATCAAGCGGAAGTGCTGAATATGTTGCGACGCAGCAACCAAAGCTTGTTGACCATGGTGCAAAACCTGATTGAAGTTCACCGATACGAGTTGGACAAACCCAATCTGACTTGCGAAAACATCGATTGCTTCGAGTTGGTATCCGATTGTGTCAGAGAAATGTCTGCAGCTGCCGAACACAAAGGGTTGTGTATTTCCAGTAGTCTTCCTTTTGGTTTGGGAACCGTATACGCGGATCGACTTGCCATACGAAGAGTATTTTTCAATCTCGTAGACAACGCAATCAAGTTCACGCCAAATGGTGGAATCATCAAAGTCTTCGGAGAAGAAGCCGATGGTTACGTGACGATTCATGTGAGAGACACTGGAATCGGTATGTCCGAGCAAGATAAAAAGCATATTTTTGAACGCTTCTGGCAGAGCGAGCGAGGCAAGAGAACGGCAGTAGGTACAGGTCTTGGATTGTTCCTATGTAATCAGATCGTTACTGCACACGGAGGGCAGATTCGTGTCGAAAGCAAAGAGAATGATGGAACAACATTCTCGATCAAGCTTCCATGCAGGAAAGATGAAGTAGCCTAGATAAACTAGGCTGATGGTGGTGGCTCTCTTCTGTCCAAGAACTTTTGCAGCATGATTGCAGCTTGCTGCATGTCAACAACTTTGTTCTCTTCAGTCTTTAAACCTTGGCCCTGAACGGTGAGAGTTCTAATCGTAGAGATAGTTGTCAGCCTCTCGTCCTCGTAGATGATGGGCAGTCCGGTTTCTCTCGCCAATCCTCGGCAAAATGATTTCACTTCTTCAGCGTGAGGATCTGGTGTTCCGTCAAGGTGTTGCGGCAAACCAACTACAATTTCGACAGCACCATGCCGCTCGGCTAGGTGTTTGACCGCTTCCAAATCAATTTGGACTGACTTGCGCTCAAGCGTTTCGAGCCCAGCAGCTGTTGTTCCAAATGGATCTGATATGGCAACACCGATTATTTTGTTGCCGATGTCAAGTCCAAGGATGCGTGGTTTGTGACCCATCGTTCAATATTAATACAAATCGCAGCGGCTGCATAATTGGTTCGCAAGACTGTAGAATTGCACCATGAAGTTGTACCTTACACGACATGGTGTGCCGGTCGACCGAGTTGGTGGCGCAATTCTCAGCGATTCGCAGCGCCCTCTCGCGGACGAAGGCAAGAACGAAACAATGCTTGTAGCACAAGCATTGAAAAAGATGAATGTGAAACCAGATCTGGTTGTGAGCAGCCCGCTGATTAGAGCGAAACAGACTGCAGACATCTTGCAAGAGATTCTAGGTGGGGAGAGTCAGGTCACAGAAAGCTTATGTCCTGGATGCACCGCCAATGAGGTCTATAAGTTTCTCAAGAAATTTCCTGATGCAGACGAGATCTTTTTGGTCGGACATGAGCCGGACATGGGACAAATTGCCGGCAGCATCCTAGGAGCAAACGCGCATTTTCAGATGCCCTTTAAACGCACTGGTGTGTGCCGCATCGATGTCGCCGATGTTCCTCCCACTATTCCTGGCGTGCTGAAGTGGTTTATTCATCCTGGTATCGTCCAGAGCGTAAGCGGCGCCGAATAACAGTAGCTATTACTCTTGCCTTTGCGTGAGATTGACGACCTGCGCCTTGCTCGCATTGGCTAGATTCTTTGGCGTGATGAGAATTTCATTTCCCCAGCAGCCAGTGCCTACGCCAAGAACCTCTTCGTCCATCAGCGCAGCATCGATAATGGCGCGGAAATTTTCGGGCTGCCAGTGAAAAGGTGGAATCGAACCGATCACGTAGCCGGTCAGCTCCTTCACTCGATCTGGCGATGCAAGGCGAATGTTTCGCGACCCAATCGCTTTTTTCAGGAGTCCGGAAACAGCGTTTTGGTCGCCGCCAAGCATTACCAACACGCACTCACCAGTGTCTGTTTCGAAGATGAGAGTTTTGATTGCCTGTCGCTCTCTTATGCCGATCGCATTGGCGACATTGGCAGCGCCCTTTTCTGTTTCTGTCGAGAATGTTCGTTTCTCGTACGGCACACCGAGCCGATCGAGGTATTGATGACTGGGCAGGCAAACTTGCGTTGATTCGTCTGACATTGCATAAACCCGCTGCGTTGAAATTCGCGTGAGAAGACGCATGATACCGGATGTGGTGTTCTGCCAATCTTGGCTCTACACCGCTATTGCTTCTGGTTTGAAGGTCTTCAAACTGTCCAGGTAGCTTTCGCGATTGGAACCCTTGAATGCAAACGAAGAATACCATATGGATCGTCAGTGGGGAAGCTACGCAACTACTGTTCGCAACTACTCTTTATTGATAGTCATCAACATTTGAATCGCTTGCGCGCGGCGAACTGACTGCTTCGGCAAGAAGTAAGTGTTTTGCTCGTTTTTGTCGTATGGGTCTGTGCCAAAAGTTTGCTTGAGAATACCATGCTTGTTTGCAAGTGCTACGTATTTCTTTGTGCCGGAGCTCAATTGCGCGACATCACCGAAAGTTTTGTCACCTTTGGTAGAGCTGGCCGGATTGTAGGCTAGATACTCATCGACTTCAGCTTTAGTCAGCTTGTCAGCCATCGACGTCTCGCCAGTCAAAATGCAATACCAGTGCGCAAGCTCTTCGCGAGTAATCGGCTTCGATGCGTTGAAGGTTGGTTTTGTTTTTCCCTTTGAAGGAACAGAAATTAGTTTCGCTTTGACTGCTTTTTCAGCTGCTTGATAGTTTGGATTTTTTGCCGGAACATCAGCGAATGTCGGCGTCTTCGGAGATGCCGCTGGAAGCTTGCGCAGAGCCACAACCCAGGAGATGAAATCGCCTTTGGTTACAGGTTGATCCGGGTTGAATGCACCATCTTTTCCAAGCTTTATGATTCCGCTGCGAGCGGCGCGAGTGATACTATCCCTGGTGCCCTCCGGAGCTTTTTCTAAGTCTGAGATTTTGACGTTGACTTTGGCTTTCTCTTCCACCTGTTTAACCGGCGGCAAAGACGGATCAATAATCAACGAGTGTCGACTGTTGAAGCCATACGCGAAGCCGAAAAAGAATGCATCGACTGTGCTTATAAGCGTTATGAATAGAACTGCTCCTCTCACAGCACTAATCCTTTGAATTGAATGTCTTCGCGTCGGAGTAGTCTTGACCGTCGGCGGCTGTGCGCTTGTAGGTCAGAAGCACATCGCTTCCTTTGAAATCCTCTTTGTAGGCTGTTCCGCATACGACTTTCAACTCAATTGCCGAGGAAGAATCGCCTTTATGCTTGTTGAAACCTTCTTCGAGCATCTTTGCTTCAAACTCAAGATCGTTTTTACCGGACTTGACCTTGTTTGTTATCTCGACGATCTTGCCTGGTTGGTAGAAGTTGTCGACTTGCTCGCCATTGAGAAGTACTTTCACGAGGTATCCGACGTCTTCAGTTCCAGACGAGGTAATCCAGTACCTCATTTTGCCCTTCTTCTCGGTCGACGAGGAGTTTGAGGTGCTTGATGTATTTGTGGTGGAACCTGTGTTGGTGTTGGTACTGGAGGTATTAGAGCTTGAACTGCTGTTGGAGTTGGAAGAACTTGGGTCAATGGTTTGGGAGTTCAAAGCGATTGCTCCGGGAGTGCCCGGGGGCACGAATTGGATAGGTCCCAACCTCTGTTGAATTCCAACGAAGTAGCCGCCGGCCGCGGCTCCACCGACTAAAAGGACGAAGATAATGAGATCTCGAACGGCTCCAAAGAAGTCGAGTCCTTTGCCTGTTTTTTCGGCCATCGGCGCCCCCAAAATTCGTACTAACAGTTTTCTATCTTAGCGCAAAGAAAAGAGGTAAAAACTCCCCACTGTTCCTCGCAACTGTTCGTCTTTTACCCTGCGCACCATTAACGGTGTCACTTTGCATCCAATTATTTCTTTAGTTTGGTGAACTCGTGACTGCGGGTTGAACTTTTTCCGACTGGGCGGTTTCCAAATTTAGGTTGCAAAATTCGCTCGCGTTACCACGATCGTTCGTGGTAACGAGGGTCGCGATTTTTAAGCCCCATGTGGGACCTGACTCAGTCTGTTTGGCTTAGGGCTCCGGAGCCTGCTTGTTACGCTAAAGCCGTAGCCAATGGCGCTGGCGGTCTGACTTGGACGCGTTCTGCTTCGGCTACCGACTCAACTTCAATTGCCCAGACATACAGGCAAGTGTAGAAGGCCGAGCGGATGTAGATCGACATTGCAGTTACGAGAACCACAAGCGATGCCCATGCAACAGCGCCGAGAATGACGACTGGTGAGGTCATGCCGAGCTTGAGGTACCAAGCGGCACCGAATCCACTCAATCCGCCGATGTAAACGAGTCCGGAGACCGCGCGGCAAATGCTGTCCACACCGACTTCTCCAACACCGATGGTGAGAAGGTTGCCGGAGGCAATGCGATCTGCCCGTTTCATGGCGCCCCAGAATGATGTTCCTTCAATAACAATGGATGGCAAAATCAAGTGACCTGCCAATGTCCAGAACACTTCGACAATTCCAGCAAGGAAATTGACGCCGAAGCTGAAGACTCCGGAGCCGCGCTTGTTGCGCATGAAGCTGGCGAGCTTTTTGGCGATAAGAGTGACCAGCCCAAGAATTACGATTGCCGGAAGGCTGGAGAGCACTGCCTGGCATGCGACCGAGAATTTGCCGGAGCCGGCGCCTTCGGTCAAATGACTGTAAACCAAAGCGGTAGTAACGCCTTCGAGGAAGCGGTTGCACAACCACCAAACCACGATTACACCAGTAACTCCGAGCACTGCGTCGGAGCTTACGGCTCCAGTCAGGGCGGAGAAGCCACTCTGGTCGAGCGGACCATTGAGAGCGGTCATGGAAATCAGCTCATGGAGGTTCTTTCCACCATGATTAGCGCCCCTCATAAGGTTGTGTCCGGTCTCGGAAAGGTTTGATGCGGTTGCTGTTCCGACTTTTGTCTTGGCTTGAACTATCAGCAAGATGGCGAAGATGAAATTGAGGAAAACGGTAAGCAGCGAAGGAATCAGGAGCCTTTTGTCCTGCCAGCCCATCTTGATGCTGGCCCATATCATCCTGAACCCTCGTCCGAACGATTCAAACATTTGTCTGACCTCTGTGGGGGCGACCCACGCTAATACTAGTAAGGTTAGCGACCGAGAATAGTAACTGGAAACCGCAAGAAATTAGCCTGCTGACTTTCCGCGTATATTGTATGCAGTTGCCAAGCGAAAGTAAAGCAGTTTTTTATATACGCCTAGCCCGTCTTAAGGTCGAGCCGGGAGAATCCTTCCTCAGCCTCCAGGTCTTCAGCATCGTAAAGTCCGTCCAGTAAGGCTTTGTGTTTTTCAGTCACGGCTTTGCGTTTAAGCTTAAATGTCGGAGTCAGCTCATCATTCTCGACTGTAAAATCGTGGTCGAGAATAGCAAATCGCTTGATTCGCTCGAAACTAGCGAGCTCTTCGTTTTTCCGATTGACGATGTCTTCGACTGCACGCCTAACCTGGGGGTCGGCGGTCAGTTCTTCATCAGACTTTTGCGCCAGGTTGTGCGACTCGGCGAACTGCCTCAGGATGTCCTTGTTGAGCGTAATTAACGCCGTAATGTACTTGCGGCGGTCGCCATAAACTAGGATGTGCGAGATGAGCGGCTCGCCGCGATAAAGGTTTTCGATGTATTGCGGCGCAACGTGCTTTCCACCTGCCGTAATAATGATGTCTTTCTTCCGGTCTTTGATTTTGATGTAGCCATCGGAAGTGATCTCTGCAATATCACCAGTGTAGAACCAGCCATCTCGCAGCGCTTGATTGGTTGCATCTTCGTTCTTGTAATAAGAAGCGAACACACCAGGACCCCTTACCATCAGCTCGCCGTCCTCGGCCAGCTTCACTTCAATGCCTGGCAAAGGCTGACCAACAGTTCCTTTTCGATTGTTATCCGGATGGTTGCACGCAATTGGCGCCGACGTTTCCGTCAATCCGTATCCTTCGACGATCGTCATGCCGATGATTTCAAAGAATGTTTGCACTTCTTCTGAAAGCGGCGCTGCGCCTGATACTAAGAGGCGCAACTTGCCGCCGAATCGTTTGCGAATCTTCGAAAAGACTAGACGATCTGCAATGCGCAACTCTGCGCGATATATCTGATTGAACAAATCTTGGTCAGATCGCTTGGGTGATTCTTTCAATTTCAATGCACGCCTGCCCAGTGAAAGCGCCCAGCGAATCAAGTATTGCTGCGGCTTCGGCAGATGTCTGATTTCGTTTTGAATTCTTTGATACGCCTTTTCGTAAAATCTTGGCACGCCATTCAATATCGTAGGTTTTATCTCGACAAGGTTTTTTGGAACCTGCTCGATCGACTCAGCATAAGCCATCGGCACGCCGTTGAAGATTGCGACAAACTGCCCGCCCACACGCTCGTACACATGTGCTAATGGAAGGAACGATAGTGACAGATCGTCAGGGCGAAATTGAATCGACTCGCTTAGAGACTTGCACACAAAATGGATATTCTTGTGACTCAGCACAACTCCTTTCGGTACGCCTGTCGTTCCTGATGTATAGACGATTGAGGCTATGTCGCTTGGCTCTAATGTGTTGCGTCTTTCAGGAAATGCAGTTTTATTAGCGAGAAGAAAAACCTCGCCATCTTTCAAAAGATCATCCCACTTGAGAAAGCGCACTTCGCTAGAGGGGCTGGCTGGTGGCGTTCCTTCAAAAATTACTGCAAACTTCAATGATGGTGGAAGACCTTTGTCTACGATTCGTTTGAGCTGGCGCTCGTTTTCGACAAACACGCCGATTGCTTCGCTGTGTTTCAAAAGGAAGTCGACTTCCGGAGCGCCCAGCGTCGGGTAGATAGGAACGGTCGTTCCGCCGCAAGACAAAATCGCCACATCTGCCCAGGTCCAGTGCGGTTTGCTGTGCGCAAGAATTGCGACTTTGTCGCCTTTGGCCAGTCCAAGATTGAGCAGCCCACCGCCGGTGAGTTCGACGACGCGACCGTGCTCGCGCCAAATTACCTTTTGAAAGGCGTCGCTGGCTTTGTAGTAGATTGCGGGTTTTTCCGGGGTTTTCTCAACCCGGTCCCAGAAGCAGTGGACGATGGTTTCCTTTGCCAAGTTTTTGTCCTCGCTTTCTTATCCAGTGACTACTTTCAGTTGTGCATTCAGCCAGTCCAGATAAGCTTGGTTCCCTATCTCTATTGGAACACAAATTATTTCGGGCGTCTCGTAGGAATGCAGCTCCAAAACCCTGTTCTCGAGCCGCTTCCAGAGGTTTTGATGGGTTTTTATTAAAAGTAGAGATTCACTATCTTTGCAGAGTTCGCCCTTCCACCTGTATATCGAAGTGATAGCAGGAATGACATTAACGCAGGCCACCAGCTCCTCTTCCACGAGCTTCGAAGCCAGTGACTCTGCCTCCGTCGGAGGGCAGGTGACCAGAACCACAATCTCCTGAGCCATCTTATCCGTTGGCCTTAGCCAGTTCGCTGCCTGTTTCGAGCACGAATTCACTAATCAGACTGGCGGCTCGCGAAAACAGTTGAGGCTGTAACCTTGGCATGCGATACCGCTTGTGCAGCCGCAGAACGACAATCGGACAATTGAGTTCTGAAGCTGTAAACATTGCCAATGGTCGAACGTAATGGTCGTAACTGTCTTCGGCCACGGGCTCAATGGCGCTCAGTTTGCTGCGCAGTCGCGTGGAATAATCTTCAGCGACCGCCTCTGATGGGCCGTAGCAAGACAGCTGCAGGCCTGGCGCTTCGTGCCAGGAAGAACCAACAAGCATTAAGACCATACCAATCTGCCCTGCTTTGATTACGTCTGAATAGGCGCGTCTGAAAGGCGTCTCAAGATACCAGCAGGGGTCGGCGACGCAACAATAGTGACTGAGAAGCGAGTGACAACCCGCTGTGCGATTGAGCAGCGCTGCCATACTTCCTGTGAAAGCTTCAGCTTCTAAAAACTCACCTTCTTGCCAAAACGCCGTGGCGTGCGGAGCAACCACCAAGATAGGTAGCTCGCCGCCGATAAACTTGTAATCGGGCTCGCCCGCAGGTGGCAGCTGTTCGTATCTTTCCGACAGCAACGCTTCGTATTGAACAGCCCAATTCACCGGCAGCGCCCTTGGATACTCGCCGACGATATATTCAATGGCTTTGTCGACGTCGCCGAATCTTGCTTGAGAGTGTGACAAAACCCAGGGGCTGAAGGGGCTTTGACCGATTACAGTTACGACCTTCCCACGTCTGTAGGCGTAGAAAATCTCCATCGCGGTCGCGTAGCTCGACTTCATGAGATTAGCCAAAATGGCGTCGCTTTGGTCGATTAAGTCGAGCGCTCGGCGCACCCGGCTGTCTGCCGAGTCGAACATCGCAATGGCGTCATCGGCGTTGTCAAACCCTTCAAGCCCCGACCAGGCAATCTCTAAGGGGTTTACGATTTTGAGCCCATGATGCTGCAGTCGAGTCATTGCCAAGGACCGCCAATCGGGACCCTGCACGTGATCCAATATGTTCTGCGTATCTGCAGAACCCCCGGCTAAGTAGACTGAAGATAGCATAGACACCTAAACTTCACTCCCCAGGCTCTTTTGAAACACCTCATACTTGCGATAGTTGCAATTACTATATACCACAGCTCGGCTAATGTCCTTATGGTGCGCCAACCCCCGTCAAAAGGCAAGTGTACTGATTGGCTATATCTTGTGTGGCCGCCGTAAGTCTTCTGGCTTTACGACGGTGCTCCGTATGACGGCCATCCGCTAAGCAAGTGCCCGCCAATTCAAAAATGCTTTGTGTTATGCTCAGACCACAGTTGAGGAACAGCAGTGAAACCAGGCACTAAACAGTCTTTTTCGACCAGTTTGTTGGCGTTAATGCTATGGGTGTCGATGATGCTTGCGCTGCCGTCGTGCAGCAAGCAAGCTGAGTACACAGCTGATGTTCCTCCGGCGCCGGCCACGGTCTCTCAGCCGATTCAGGGCGAGCCAACCAGCGTCGTTTCGGACGAACAAGTCGTTCAGGCTCAAAATGAGCATCTGGAAAAGGTGCAGGTGACCTTCACGGCGCAGGTCAAGAAACTGCTGAAAGATGACGTTACCGGTGAGCAGCATCAGAAGTTTTTGGTCAATTTGTCAAATGGAACAACAGTCCTTGTCGCACACAATATAAGCCGAGCCCCGCGGGTGCCGCTTCAGGCAGGCGACAACGTCACACTGTGCGGTGAGTTTATTTGGAACAGAAAAGGTGGTGTCCTGCATTGGACTCACAAAACAGATACACCGAATCATCAGGGCGGCTGGATTGAATACGCCGGGCAGCGCTACGAATAGCGCATCGCCGCTCTCTTGAGCGCGGACTACATGCCGTAATGTCGTTTTAGGTTTTCTACTCGCTGGTAAACAGTGCCACTGCCGACTTGTCCGATGGTATCGTTTTCCAGTTTCTCCAGTCGCTTCATTACAGGAAGATCGCCAAGCTTTCTTCCGTAAACCTTAAGTTCGATGGAAGCTAGCTTCTCGTCAATAGTTTGACCGGTCGACTCGCTTTGCGAAGTTGATGCTGCCGGTGGTGTCGATGTCACAGACGGTGATGCCGTCACCGATGGTGTTGATACTACCGGTGGAGTCGATACCGCAGGCGGAGATGGTGTCACCGATGGTGTGGAACTGAAAGGACTTGACGGTGTCGAAGAGGCTGATGAACTGCCACTTGTGGTCGGAGCAGCGGTCGCAGATGATGCATCTCCGGTTGGAGCAGTCGGAGTTGATGGTCTGAACATAATTGTTCCAGATCCATATGTTTGTTTTTTGTGACCGCCCGCGGCACCTGAGGGAAACGATGAGCTGGTCGATGTTTCAGTAGTAGTTGTCGACGGTTGTTTCACCGCAGCTGATGCCGATGATGTATTGGGCGGAAACATAATTGATGCTCCCGACCCACCTGAATCGCCCGTTCCACCTGATTGTTTCATACCAGGAGTCAAAATTACGGCTGACTGTTGCGGCGGCTTTTTCTCGTCATCTCCATCTCCGCGCGTCGCCTCTTCCGGGTCCATCCCTATCTTTTGAAGGTGCGCCTTCATCGTCTGGATGTTTTTCTTTGCGCTTACATAAGTCGGATTCAGCTTCAGTGCTCTCTCCCACTTTTGTTTTGCGTCAGGGTATTTGCCTTGCTGGAAGAGCATTATGCCCCAGTTGTTGTACACAAGAACAATGTTGTCTTTCGCCGCCTGGCTCTCCGAATCTACGCCGAGAGCCTCTTCGTAAGCCGCAATTGCTTTGTCGAATTGACGTTTGCCGAGATAGTAATTGCCCTTATTGATGTGTTCGCGTACCTGCATTTGCTCTGCTGCCGAAACAGCTTGTGCCGCATTTTGACTGGAGCCGGAGGACGCGACTAAAACGACGGACACAGCCGTTACGTGGAGCAAAAGTTTCTTGTCGAGTTTCCGCATTTTTGGGAACCTTTTTCGGTTTTCTTTCTCTTGACATTAACAATGTTATATCGAAATCTTAAACCATTACAACAATAGTTTCCATTTAAGGCTCGTGAACTATACTCATCACAGAAATTGGAAAGAGGCAATATTTATGCGTTCTCTCATGTTAGTTGTCAGCACCGCGCTGTTCGTCAATCTGCCTTGCATGGCAGCAAATGAACTGTGCAACGTGGCGACCCCGCAGTTAGCTGCTCCGTTCGGAATTGCTGCATCTACCGACCCAGCCCTCAAACAAGCTGTAGATTTCCTGCTCGAAAGCCAAAAAGCCGCGCAAACCAAGAAGCGCCGCAACAATGTCCACCCTGGCGTTCAAGAAAAAGTTGTCGATCGCAAAGACTCCGAGAAGAAGCGCACGCTGATTCTTGGTGGTCCTGAAGCTTTCCCCATGTAGGGCAGGAGCTTAATAAGCTGTACCGGTGAGCACTGCAACTCCTTCTCAAAGTTATTTTCATGGAGTGGCATCTGAGCCACTAATTGGACGCACGCTGGGCGAGCACCTCGATTTGATGTGCTCACAAGAGCCCAATCGCGATGCCGTCGTAAGCGTCAAGCAAGGCAAACGCCTGTCATATCGCGACTTCAAAGAAGCCGTCGATTTGCTGTCTCGCGGGCTTTTGAAGCTCGGAGTCGAGCGCGGTGACCGCGTTGGAATTTGGTCGACGAACAACTGGCAATGGTTGGTTGTGACATTCGCTGTAGCGCGTGTTGGAGCCATTCTCGTCAATATCAATCCTGGTTATCGCACCCATGAGCTTGAGTACGCGCTGAATCAATCAGGCGTGAAGCTGCTCTTTGTGATACCGCAAAACAGGTCGAGCAACTATCTTTCGATGCTGCATGAGTTGGCGCATCACCTGTTTCGCCCAGATACTGCCAATGATATGGCGCGTGTAGCCGGTCTCGAAAATATCGTCGTCATCAATGCCGACCCGAAAGAAAAGCTCGATGGAAAGCTGCGCACGTTCGAAGCCGTCATGGAGTTGGGTGAGCACGTTCCTTCTATAGATCTGCAGCAGCGTGCAGAGAGAGTTCAATTCGATGATGCGGTGAATATTCAGTACACCTCGGGTACGACTGGATTTCCGAAAGGCGTTACGCTTAGTCACCACAACTTGATAAACAATGCATATCTTGCCGCAAAAGCGATGGGGCTAAATGCCGAGAGTCGATTCTGTGTTCCCATGCCGTTTTACCACTGTGGTGGAATGGTGAGTTCTGCAATGGCGGTTATGAGTGTGGGTGGAACAGTGGTGATTCCCAGCCCCTACTTTGAAGAAGAACCAACCCTTGAAGCCTTGCAGGCTGAGCGCTGCACTCACCTCTCCGGCGTTCCTACTATGTATATAGGACAACTGGAACATCCGAAATTTTCAACATTCAAACTCGACAGTCTCAAGGGTGGCTTCATGGCGGGCGCTCCATGCCCGGTTCAACTGATGCGCCGCGTGCAAGATCAAATGCATATGGATCAGGTGATCATTCTATATGGATTGACTGAAGTTTCTCCGTTGATGACAGCCACAACATTGGAAGATAGTCTGGAGATTCGCGCGACCACTGTTGGCAGGGCAATTCCGGGTGTTGAAGTGAAGATCATCGATGCAGTTTCGGGAGAAGTCGTGCCCCGCGGAACTCAAGGCGAAATCTGCTGCCGTGGTCACGGCGTGATGCTGGGCTACTGGATGAATCCGCAAGCCACAGCCGATACAATCGATAAGAGTGGATGGTTGCATTCGGGCGACCTTGCAGTGATGAACGAGCAAGGATACATCAACATAACCGGGCGCAAAAAAGACATGATCATTCGTGGCGGCGAAAACGTCTACCCGCGCGAAATTGAAGAGGTTTTGCATACACATCCGTCGATAGCACAGGCTCAAGTCTTTGGTGTTCCTGATTCGCGACTCGGCGAAGAAGTAGCACTATGGGTGATGCTTAAGTCCGGACATTCCGAAGATCCAAAAGACATTGTACTTTGGCTCAAGGAGCGGGTTGCGCACTTCAAGGTTCCTAAACATGTTCGCGTTGTCACCGAGTTTCCTATGACGGTCACTGGCAAAATTCAAAAGTTCGTCATGCGTGACAAAATGATTGAAGAACTCGGGTTGAATACCGAAGCGCAGATTCAAACCGCGTAGTTGCAAAATTGTCGGTCGCGTGACTTTCAATTCGCTTTTGCGGCGTCTATACTGTTTTAGTTACTACCGATTTCTAGATTTATGGAACAGAGCGGGAGCGTACCGAAAAATCCAGTTGCCGATAGAGGGGCGGGGCTAAATTGGCCGCTTATCCGCAAACTCGAAACGCTCGTATTTCTTGGAATGTTCATTGCCGTGCCGTTCTTCGCGCTGCGTGTTGTTGGTTACACCGCGACTCAAATGGCTGTGAGCAACACAGTGCACGGCTTAGTGCAGGATATACGAAAGGCTCGTGACATGGCAAAAGAAAGCCACCTCACGATAACAGTTGCAAGCTCGCAACCTACGAAAACCGAAAAGCGCTTCTCTTATGCAATTCAGAATGGTACTCGAAACATCATCGAAGTCATTCTGCCACCAGGCATAAGCCTTAACGGGTCTGTCAGCTTTGACGAAAATGGTGTTGTCAGTGGACCATCTTCATTTATTTGCAGCATGGCGGGACGAGTCCAAAATATTGAAGTCGATAATGCAGGAACAGTTTCGGTGCCCTAAGGCGCTTTGAACTTTGTAAGCTGCAACTTCTTGGCCATCGCCAAGTCTTTGGCTGCTAACTCTTTCTTCCCTAACTTCTCGTAAATGCGCGCGCGTGTTGCGTAGGCGGCACCAAAGTTAGGGTCACTTTCAATCGATCGCTTCAGATCAGTTAGCGCCTTATCCGTGTTTCCGAGCTTGAAGTGGATCTCGCCGCGAAGCTGATAGGAAGCCTCGTCCGGCGAGAGCTGAATCACCTCATCATACTCATGCAGCGCTTTTTGCAGCTTTCCTTGTTTCTCAAATATCTTCGCGCGTTTGGTGTGCACGAAGTCTCTTTTGTTGTCACCCGGAATAGCAAGGAGCGTAGCGTAGTCTTGCAGCGACTTGTCGAGTTGCCCCAGCTGTTCGTATGCAGCAGCTCTATACTCAAGTGCCGTCCGACGCGCTGGACTCATGGAAAGAAGAATCGAAAAGTCGTTAACCGCCTGCTGATATTGATTCAACTCGAAATGGCAAACTCCGCGATCGAGAAGCGCGTTTTTGTAATGTGGATCGATCTTCAACGCTCGCGCAAAGTCAGCGAATGCTAGTTTGTATTGCTTTAGTTCTGAATAAAGACCACCGCGCTTGCAATAAAATTCCGGGTTGTTTGGGTCGAGTTCTATCGCCTTGTTGTAGTCCTTGAGAGCAGGCTGATACTCTCCGCAATCTCGATAGAGACTTCCTCGTTTCCTGTATGCCATAGCATCACGAGGCGAGCGCTCAATTGCGTCTGTTAACTGCTTTAGCCGCGCCTTTTCAACATCATCCATCGAAAACGTTGGCGAGGAGGTGAAACCCGAAAGTATCAATGCAGTCGTGAAAGCTGATAAAACAGCCCATTTTGAAGCAAGGCGGAGATGTCCCGATTTCATTGGCAGCATTATAGGTGTTGTCAGCTCTCATCGCTACCTGATTACGTATTCGAGCGGTCATCTCTTCGCAACCTCGTTGTAATACGATGCGGCTCCACATATGATCTACTTCTATAGTTACCGCGTCTTGTTTACCCGACAGTTAAATGCAAAGTGGAATTCGCCTCGGCGATTTGATGATCGATGCAGGAATCGTGAGTGAAGAAAGCTTTCACGAGGCACTTCAAATGGCAAAGATGACTGGAATGCCGGTTGGTCGAATGCTCGTTCTTACCGGAGTGCCAGAGTCGCTTTTGCAATCGACAGTGCAGATTCAATCTCTTCTTAAAGATGGACTCGTTGCACGTGATGTTGCGTGCAAGGCATTGCGCATGGTGTCACGCGAAGGAATGTCGCTTGACGATGCTTTGGTTCAACTGAACTGGAGTGAGAAGGAAACCGTCGGTGGTGGCAATAAATTAGGAGAGCTGCTCGTTGAGAGCGGCTTTGTAACGCAGAAACAACTGGAAGACGCCTTGCAACAGAGCTTCGCTACAGGTTTGCCATTTGGGCGGTTGCTAGTCTTGTCGGGAGATTTGACCGAACCACATCTGTCCGCCGCACTAAATGCCCAAATTTTGATCCGCGATTCTAAAGTTACGAAAGAACAAGCATGTGAGGCTCTTCGCTCTGCACGCGCAAAGCAGATGTCTGTTGAAATGTCTTTGGCTGCTAAGGGCTATCTCCAGCTTCCGTCAAAACAGAATCTGCGATTAGGCGAGTTGTTGGAAATGGCGGGTGTTCTTGCTCAAGCTGAATTGATGAACGCCGTTGAAATCGGCTTAGTTAACCAGACCCCAATCGGTCAGATTTTGGTGGAACTCGGGTACATGTCCGAGCAACTACTCCACTGCGCACTAAGTTTGCAGACCTTGGTGGGCGAACGAACGCTTCAACCGCTGCAAGCAGCCGAAGTTCTCAAGGAAGTTCATCGAAAAGGTTACTCCCTTCAGCAAGCTATCGAAGCCGTACAGCAAGACAATCAAGAAAAGCGGGCCCGCGTGCCACTGACTGGATTCCTCAAAATGGTGGGTATGATTAACGAGGACGATGTAAAAAGAGCTCTCGATCTCGCTCTGGAAAACTCTCAAGTGATGGGTAGAATGCTTTTGATCACCGGCGCAATTGATGAATCAACTTTGCAAACTGCTATGCGATGTAACTTCCTGATAAACGAAGCGCTGCTTGCTCCCGAAGACGCAGGCAAAGCCTTCAATCACTGTCAAAGAACCGGCAGAACTCTCGACGAATCCTTGGACGAACTCGGAATCTCAATTGGTGGTAGGGCTTAATGGCGAAAGTTCTAATTATTGAAGACGACCCTGGTCTCATCGACATGATCGATGACTGGCTAAGTTCTGAACATTACCTCACCGAGCGTGCCACCACAGGCGGTGAAGCAGAGGAGTTATTGCGCAACTACACTTATGACATTATCGTTCTCGATTGGCAGTTGCCTGAGATAACCGGAATTGAGATTCTAAAAACCTTCCGCGCGACCGGCAATGCGACTCCGGTATTGATGCTTACCGGCAAGGATGCAATCGATGATAAGGAGCAAGGCCTCGATGCCGGTGCCGATGATTATTTGACCAAACCATTTCATATGAAGGAACTGTCGGCACGATTGCGCGCACTATTGCGGCGCATTGGACCGGCCAATACAAATGAGTTATCGATTGGGCCTTTATGGATGGACCCAGCCTCGTTTGTTGCAACATTGAACGGGAAACCGGTAAATCTATTGCCCAAAGAATTTCAGGTGTTGGAACATCTCATGCGACACCCCGGACAAGTTTTCAGCGCAGAACAATTGCTCGATCGTGTTTGGAAATCAGAATCCGATGTGGGGCCAGAAAGCGTCCGCCAATGCATAAAACGACTGCGAAAGAAGATCGATATCGACGGCGAAGAATCGCTTATCGAGACGCTTTACGGTGTCGGGTATAAACTCAAGAATGACTAGGTTTGGAAGGAGTCAGATTACTCTATCCATCCCTTGAAGGTCTCCTTTGGAACCCTTTGGTTTATCTCCACGGTTTCGTAGAATGTAGCCCTTCGAACTGAGAACTCCTTGAATTTACGCCTTCGAGGAACCTCGCTCATGTTAGATTGCGTGAGTCCAAATTGCCTGAGTAACAGCCACTCAATCAGAGGCTCAAGATACCGTCTCGGTGACCAAAATGGAGCCCGTGTAGGTGTTTCATCCTGTTCACCGTCATCGGAAGAACCACCAACGACATAATCCTCTTCTATCTTTCTGACAATAAAGCGTGACTTAGAAATCCAAATAATGGTTTCATCGTTTATTCGATCCCGATCATTGTGTTTGATGAGATAGCAACTTTCACCCTTCACTTCTCTGTCGCCTACTAACTCGAGATCTTTTAGATCGCTCAATCGACGCCCATTAAGTTGGGGCATCAGAAGTGCAGATACAGTTTGAGCGACACCACTTGAGACTCCTGTTGCAGCAGCAATGACGAATCCGAGATCTCGTGTTGTATTCGGAAAAACAAATGGCATCTTAATTCGTCGCTTTCCTTGATCTGGATACTTCCAATACGCAGCCTTCCCATCGCACCAGATAATGTGATGACGTTCTTCCGAGTCTTCAAGAAGGCGGTCCTTCCAATCAAAGCGAAACAGATTTGGTCGCATGAAGTTTGTTTCGAATGTGAGTTTTGTTACTCGCTCCGCATCAGTGCCGGGCTTGAATGTGGTTTCAACATAGCCTTTGTCTTGATACGACTCTAGTTCTGCATATGCGCCTCCTACGCTCTGCATAATTTCATTGGCATTAATGATTTCGCTCAAGGTTCGCTTCTCAAAATGAAATCTTACGGCGGTTGTGACTCAGCAGTGCAAACAGTGTGAGCGTCGGGAATCCTACAAGCAGCGGGGTGCTGTACTCTAAACAACCTTGCCAAAAGCAAAGTTTTTCCAAATTGCATGCGAGTTCAGCATACCTATTTTCATCTGGGGAAAGTCCCCTGGTCGCGCCGCTGCCAAATATTGTGTAGCTGAACAGTTGGCTACGGGGTTCGTGGTATACCTTCACAATCTTGCGCTGTTTGTTTACCCAGTCGATTCGCGAAAACTCGCCGTCAGTGAAAGCTACTGCAAGCGCGATTGTCCAAACGGGAACGAATAAGATTGCAAGAATTTCTGCTAGCAAAGCCGCAGAAAAGTATTGTCGCCAACCGTTGAGTTGTTTGATTCGATCGACTACCAATCCGATAAACGCACAAAATACTGATGCAGCTGGTGCGACCGTAAATGAACCTATTATGACAAACAGGGTCAGTTCCTCGATGGCTTCGGGCGCTTGTTTAATTAAGAGCACAATTGTGCCATATGCAGTTAAGAGGGCTATGCCTCCTGTGTAGCCCATAATCGCATACGACAGAAATGACGTTGCCCACTTCGGCCAAGGAGGTTTCGACCGTGCTGAATCTTCGGCTAGAGTCTGTGGTGAGTTCGGTACCATGAACATTTTTATGCATTGCGTGTGGGGCACTATTCATTATCCCTTTAATGATGGAGTGTGTCCCAAAACAGACCCAAAGGGTTACTTCTTCGATTGTTTCTGCGTGGTTCCTATTCTACTGTTTTGTCGCATGTCTTGAGACCAAAGTGTGAAGACTGCGATGATAGGAAAACCTAGAACAAACGGACTACTATTGTCGACGCATGCTTGTAGAAGCCGAAGCAAGGTGGCATGTGACGTGAGTTGTTCTAGCTTATCGCCTTGAGTTGAATGTCCACCATTCTTTTTTATGGCTTCAACATATGCATATTCCATGTCCGCATTGTCTTCAATCGGGGATTGATGCTGCTGCTCAAACGCTGGGAAGAGCAATGGAGACAATAGAACCCAAGTTGGAAGGACAAGTACTCCAACCGTTTCGGCGACTAGCGCGCAGAAAATATACTTCCGAAGACCGCCTGACTTTCGAATATGTGGGACAGAAGCGCCCACGATGCCTGATACGAGCGCGACTGTTGGAGTGAGGAAAATACTACCCATCAAGACAGTCCCAATGGCACTGTCGATAACCGTCATTTGAGTATCAGGCTCGGTGTACTTTCCGAAGATACTTCCACCGAGAAATAGGAAAATCGTACTGCCAAGGCAGCCAGAGAGTGCGTAGGAGAGAAAGTTCCATAGAGTTTGCATCTGTATGTCCTTTGATTGGGCTAGAACTTTCCTTGCCGCCGAATGTGTTGATTGAAGGTCAATAATGCAAAGATCGCAACTATCGGGAATCCCATCGTAAAAGGAGTACTGTTTTGAATGCAGCCTTGCCAGAAACAGATGTCTTCCAGCTGAATTACCAGGTTCGCGTATTTTTGGTCAGTTGGACTTAGGTCACTAGAAATTTTGGGGACGAGTACGCAATGGCCAAAGAGATACGAAGTTACAATAAATCGTTCGAACATAGAACTACTCTTCGATGAAATTTCTCGGTTATTGCATGTGGGACACTATTCATTATGCCTTTAATGATGGAGTGTGTCCCAAAACAACCAAAAGTGCTATCTCTTCACTCGTTGCTTCGGCAATCTAAACCAAAAGGTGCTACCTTTGCCTTCGATGCTGTTTACGCCGATTTCGCCACCGTGCTGCTGTACTATTGCTTTGCAAATGGCTAGTCCAAGTCCTGTACCGCCGTGCTTGCGTGAGTCATCCGCCGTAACTTGCTGGAATTTTTCGAAGACTTTGTCGACGTGTGACGACGGAATTCCTCGACCGTGGTCCTCAACTCGGAGTTCGAATTCGTCTCCATGATCGATAGACGAAATTGAAATTTTGCTCGCTGGTTCTGAAAACTTCACGGCGTTGCTCAGCAGGTTAATCATCACTTGCACGAGGCGATCTGCATCAACGTTGAGTTCTGTGTCTGCAACGGTACTAGTGATCTCGATTTCCTTTTCATCTGCCGGAACTTTCACCGACTCAATCGAACGATCCACAATCCAATGAGCTGTAGTTCTTGATGGATTCATGCTCATCTTTCCAGATTCCAGGCGTTCCACATCCAATAGTTCTTTGATTAGATTGATCAGGCGTTGAATATTCGATTCGATTGTTGGCAGTTTTTGGCTGCCTTTCTCCGTCAATGTTCCATACACGCCTTTTGCTAATAGCTCAAGATAGTTCTGCACCGAGCTTAGTGGCGTCTTCAGTTCATGTGACACCATTGCGATGAATTCTTGTTTGAGTCGTTCCACCTCGTGGCGCTGAGTGACGTCGATGATGAGTGCCAAGAAGCGCTTGCCTTCAAGTGTTTCGACAGGGGTGAGTGAGAGTTCCGCAGGAAAAGTCGTCCGATCATTTCTTATTGCTACGATTTCGTGAGAATTCTTCGAAGCTTCTGCGAGAATGTTGAAGAAAGTGGTTTTGCTATGTTCATTGGCGAGCAGCGTGACAAATTCCTCACCAATCAAGTCGGTTGCCGGAAGCCCAAACATTTTTTCAATAGTGGGATTAGTTAGTTGAACGATGCCGTAATCGCTGACCATGAGAAGCCCAATCGGCAGGCTTTCAACGATGAGACGCAGGCGCGCCTCTGTCTCTTTGAGAAGATTCTCTGCGTGTTTCCGTTCCGTTATGTCGTGCGCGACGCAGAAGAGAAGTTTGTCTCCGGCTGACCAATAAACAGACCATAAGATGTTTACGATGGTTCCGTCTTTGCGAACCATTGTGGTTTCGAATGTAGGTTCAACCTGCTTCGATGAGTCAGCCGACTTTGCATTGTCGATGAATGCTTTGCTCGCCTCAATGGTGGAAGGATGAATGAGTTCGAGAAACGGCTTGCCGATTAGCTCTTCCGGTTCGAAACCCCATACGCGGCTTGCAGCAGGGCTGACTTTAGTGAAGCAATAGTTTGTGTCGATAGAGCAAATTACGTCGGCGGCATGTTCGACGATGGCGCGTTCTTTAATTGCTGCTGAAACCATTTTCTGTGCCATCTCATTGAACACACGATCTAGTTGTGCAATTTCGTCGTTGCCTTCAAGTGGCGGGTTGAGCTGCTTTCCCTCTGCTAAACGGCGAGAATTGTCAACTAGGATTGCGAGGCGACGTGTGGTTCCACGATTGAAATAAACTGCCAATGAGACGGCGAGTAAGATATTGAAAATGACACCACCCAACAAGAGTTGGCGCACACCTCGCCGCTGTTCCTCCTGAATTTTTGGACTTGAAAATTCGATTTTCTCTTCTTCGACTCTTATTTTGTCGACTTCTTCGCCGACTCGTTTGATCAGCGGACGAACTTTCTGAATGCGTGCATTCGCATCTTGAAACGCGCCTTGACGATAAAGTGATTTGACTTGTTTGAGGAGATCGGAGCCTTGGTCGCAAGTGACTTTGATTCTATCAAGTGCCATTCTCTCTTCTGGTTTATTCTTCAGCAAATCGTCCAGAATTACAATTTCTTGTGGCAGGAGATTTCGCAGATTGTCCGCTCGCAGACCATATTCCTCGGAGCCGCCTGTGATGCCGAATGCGCTCACAGAACCGGCTGATTCCATGAGAATTCGCAACAGTTTGTTGATGTGTGAGACGATAGCTCGCGCTTCGGCTTCGCGCTGAGCTTCTCGCTCTGCCTCGTTAAGCAGCTCATTTAGGGTAGCGACGAATCCCAATTCAAATACGAGCGGCACCGCCACCAGTATTAGTGCCTTATGTGACAGTTTTAGTTTTGCCACGCGGAAGAGAGAGCAAATAGAGATGTTGATTAGAATCTAGTCTATACACTTTGATTCTCATTAATCAATAGAATGAGAGTGGTGGGATGAGCTAAAGTAAGGCTGGGTGGGCGTTTGCGGTGATACCTGTCACACTCGTGACATATTTTGTCCCTAGAGTGGGCGCATTCTCAACCAAATTCGAGCGGTGCGCCGTTCGATTGCCCAACCATTACTAGTTTCGCCTCATACACCCCCGTGCTCCAGTCACCCTCCTGGAGCACGTTCTCTGGAGGATCTACTTATGATAGGTAGAGAGTTTTCTGACGCGCAAAAATGCGCACCTGAAGAATCACAAGTTCGAAACGTCGCTTCTAATGCCTGGACACCCGAGTCTCAACTAATACTATTTGGTAATTGTTCTTTTGGAGATAACTCCAGAGGAAAATCAGATGATGAGTTGAATGATCTATTTACTAGATTTGATTACAACAGCCTATATCGAGACACGCCCACACCAAGACGGGCTGTTGAAGAGCTTCGCGAAGGACAGCAAGAACTCAACGAGAGCGACAAGCATTTGCGGGATGCCATTTCTTCTATACAAAGAGGAGACATACGAGGTGCGCAGCGTGATATCAGACGAGCGCTCGGCGACATGCGAGATGGTGTTGATGACTTGCAGGACGGATTGAAACTCAATCCAAATGACAGTCGCAGAGACAACTATGCCGAAGGTGAGATTCGCGAAGGACTAGGAGATGTGAAAGACAGTCAACGAGAAGCTCGATGGGCACTACAGCTTCTGAGGCAGGGCAAAGTCGATGAGGCTTTGGAATGTTTGAAGGAAGGAAGAGAGGAACTTCGAGACGCTCGTAGAGACATAAATCGTGGTGTCGATATTCTTGATGGTCCCTTTCCTCTTCCTAGACCCATGCCGATTCCGAAACCGGAGCCATGGCCAAGTCCGGAGCCGTGTCCACCGAGACCAGAACCCAAGCCAGAGCCCAAACCAGAACCAGTTCCACCCAGACCCGAGCCGCATCCATGCCCACATCCAGAGCCGAGACCAGAACCAGTTCCGCCGAGACCAGAACCTGTTCCGCCCAGACCTGAGCCCAGACCCGAACCTGTTCCGCCCAGACCCGAACCCAGACCCGAGCCGTGCCCGCCCAAACACTTACCATTCGAACCGTTTCCGATAGAGCCGAAACCTTTGCCGATTCTGCCTATGCCGATATTGCCTACAGACTTTGATGTGCCATTGCCGAAGCCGCCGCATCCAATTGCATTTCCTATAAATGATATTGATGACTTGCCGCTTATTCCGAAGCCTCCGACGCTGCTTCCTAAGCCGATTCTGCCGCTTCCGAAGCCGTTCAAACCGGACGTTCCTGATCTCGATGATTTCTTTCCGTTCTAGTTGAATCTAGATTAGAAGCCAGTTTCGGAGAGGGTTGATCGCTTCGCCCTCGCGACAAACCTCTCCGTTGCTTGGTTTCGCATGATTTTGGGGTCAATCAAAAAGACTGTGGATTTACACATTGAATTTGGAATTTTCGGGTTTAGTATCTCAGCATGAACTCGCAATGAGGAACACGCGATGACCACTTACGATCTTCAATCTGAAGCACAAGAACTGTGTTCACTCATCACCGCCAATATGTGGGAGGTGTGCGCGACTCGCTTGGCTCGATTCAAAGCTGCATGCGGTGAATCAGCCATCTACGCTCTCGTGACAGCGGCAAATGCGCTGTTGCGCGAATTGGGAGCGGCCAGCCAATTGTGGATTTCCGAGCACGTCGAGCAGATGAGCAGGCCCGCCAGTGTCGAAGCCTGGTGTTCATCCGGATTGTTCGGAAGCGGCTGGCCGTCCCGGCGGACGGTGGTATCGTTCGAGTAGCGTCGTTCAACTAATTAAAGCCGCAAAACAGGGAGCAGTCGGGGTGCGCCCTGTTTTGGTTTCATGACGAAATCGTGCTGGAATCAGCGATTCTTCCTGGTGATTTTCACAACGATCCGGCTGACTGCATGATTGTTGCGACAGCACGTCTCAACGGATCAACTATTGCTGCCGCCGATCGCAGAATCGTTGACTATGGTTCCAAAGGACATGTCGATGTCTTGCCAGTCTAATCAGAGCGAGTCTCAGTACTTACTCATCGACTGATCGATTTGATCAGCCCATAACAAGATGCCGCCTGAGAGGTTTAGAGCTCGGTTGTAACCTTGCAATCGCATGTACTCGACGCATCTGCCGCTTCTGCCGCCCGAACGGCAATAAACAACGATGTCTTGATCTTTGTAATTGTCCAACTCTGTCAAGCGATCTGCCAGTTCTCCCATTGGAATGTGGATTGTGTTGACAAGAGAGCAGATTTTAAGTTCGTGTGGTTCGCGAACATCAAGGATGACTACCTTCTCGCCTGCATCCAGGCGGCTTTTCAGTTCGCGCGGGCTGATTTCGGCTTGTGTCTTAATATCCATATCGTTTCGTTTCTCTATTGTTTTTCTACGTCCATCACATCTTTTAGGGCGGGAATAAGTATAATCTCCTTCCATCAAGTTCAACCTAAGGAGATTGCACGTGAGCGTTAGAACATTGGAAGAAGCTCTGAAAGAAGTCCTATCGGACGACGGAAAAATTTCGAAGTATGAGGCCAAGGTGCTTCGAGAGCTGATCATGTCCGACGGCGTGGTCACCGAAGAAGAAAAGATGTTTCTGCAAAAGGCTCTCTCGAACAACACCTTTGACGACCAAGCTTTCGAACTGCTTTCGTCGGTTCTCTTGAGAACCCACCTCAAAGATTAGTTCCAAATCCAAGTAAAGCCTCGATTATGAGCGCGCTCGTCCTGGTGCCAAGCCTCAGGATGGGCGTTTTGCTATTTCAACATTGCTCAGTTCGAGAATTTTCGCCGTGCCACAAACATGTCACGTCGCGCCATAATTTTGCCAAAACTTTCGCCTAATTTGTGTGCATGGGGTTCGGAACGCCAATCACCAACCCCAAAATCACAAGGATGCATTGTAGCGAGGGTTTTGGTTCATGCCTGGTTTCGATACGCCGAATACTTCTAAAGATAATTCGATGACTGAATTGCCGCCGGGCTCTACGCCTTTTGACCTCGGCCGTTGCACAATACGCGACATTCAGCAGCCGCGACCGTGGCGAGAACCGGAAGTGCCGATGTCGCCGCCGCTTCGTTTGGATGATGCGCGAGTGCCACAAACTGATGGCTCCGGACGCGGTGAGCTTGTTTACGATCGATTCAATCGCATCAAAGAAATGCACGATGGTGCAGGACGACAATTCTCTTTCGGATATGACGATTACACCAACCAAATAAATATGATTCAAAACGATACCGGACGTTGGTATCGACAAAGCAAAAATGAAAACGAACATTGCTACAGCAATGTTTGGGTTAACGAAGATGGTTTTAGTCGCTGGACAGGTGATGTCGCGGTGTCGCCGAAGGGCTATTCCTTTGCCGACACTGCGGGTCGCCTTAGAGTTCAGTACGAAATCGGCGGTGCGAAAAACATCGAATATATGAATCACGGCGATGTTTATGGACGGCGTTCTGAATTGACGAACGGCGATGTGATCACGCAGTCAATCCGTGACGGCAGAGTATTTGCGTCGGAGACTCAATATCGAAACGGCGATGTTGTAAGAGAAGACTTTCGAATCAACAAAAAGACGATCAACTTCCATGATGGTCGCAGCGGTGAAATAAATCTTGCGGACAACTCTTCCATTTATCGCGATTCGAAAGGACGCATGACCAACATGAAAGATGCTGCTGGTCACGATTTCCAAATCGGCAAGTACGACGAGGATGGCAAACCGTCAACATTTGTAGATGGAAATGGTCGTTGGGTTCGAGTCAATAATAATGAATGGTGGAACAGAGAGACCAGTCAAAGACGCAACGATCTTTCAATCGATTCAAAGTCTGGAAGCATCACCTATAGCGATCGTCCTGGTTCTACAGTGACATGCAATCGAGATGGCAGCAAGGTTGCTGAGTATGGTGGAATTCGAACAGTCACTACCAAAGATGGTTTCACGAAGCGTGAGTATGTTGACGGCAAAGACTTTTTAGAACCACCAGCGGAAGGCGTCCCACAGTTCACTGTGAAAGACGGTATCACCACCGGTGTGAAGTTGAAACTAAACCATGGGCAGATGTTCATTGCCAGCGGTGATGGAACTCTCGCCAACATCAGAGTCAAAGACGGAAGCTCAGTCGGTGCATTCCAAGACGGAAGAGTTGTGATGACCTCAAAGAATCCAGAGGGGGACGGACTTTCGGCGAAGGACTACGCTGCAATCGAGAAATTGAAATCGACGGCTAAAGATCAAGACTTTGTTGTAGTTCAATGCTATGACCACAAGTCTGGCGGAGTGCGCTATGAAATTTACACCGGACTGGATGGTGTCAACGTTGCCAGAGGCGATGTTGTAAAACGCGGTCAGCCGATTGGCAAGGCTGGGCACGGTGAGTTCAACTATTCAGTGAATCGGCAAAGACCATCGGGACCTGCAATCAAATTTATTTGAGGATTCAATAATCGATTTTTTTTTCCACAATCGGGTTTAGATGCGAGTGATGATCGCATCGTTCGGGGAAGAGGGGTGCGTGCAAACGCGCCCTTCTGGGCTTTAATGCGAAATTTCGAAATCTCTACTCTTGTGTATCCAATCTGTATCCGACACCATGAACGGTGCGGATGATCGAAGGCTTCCCTTCAGAATCCAATTTCTTGCGAATGCGTTTCACGCAAGTTGTGACAGCATCGGCGGTGGCGTCTGATTCCGACTCCCACACACGATTGAGCAAGGCATCGACACTAAACACCTGATTGGGATGTCGCATGAGAAAGTCTATGAGCGCAAACTCTTTGGGTAAGAGTTTCACTTCAACATTGTTTTTCAGGATCTTATGTTTCCCTCGGTCAAGGAGTAGGTCTCCAACCTTGATCGTGTCCGTTACTATGTCCCTTGGTCTGCGCAAAAGTGCGCGAGTTCTTGCCGAGAGTTCTTTCATGTGAAACGGCTTGGTAAGGTAGTCGTCAGCGCCGGCGTCTAGGCCGGTCTCTTTGTCGATGATCGTATCTTTGCCAGTAAGCATTAGTACCGGTGTTGACCCTCTGGTATTTCTAAACTCGCGAAGAATTTGCACACCGCTCATGCCGGGCAGCATCCAATCGAGAATTACGAGATCGTATTCATAGAAGCGGAGCTTTTCCAGCGCCTCGTTGCCATCGGCGACTTCTTCGACTTGATGCTTCTCAAAGACGAGCCAATCGCGCACCATCTTCGACAGTCCGAGGTCATCTTCAACGATCAATATTTTGGCCATGGTTTCAGAATAGCTCTTTGTTAAGAACTTGTCTTCGACGAAAGTGAGGACATTTTCTTGTCTACTTTATCCTCTTGCGAACACTGCCTAACAGTGAACCAGAACCTGCTACCCTGCGTGGGCTGGCTGTTTACACCAATTTCTCCGCCGTGACGTTCGATGATTGCCTTGCAAATGGCAAGACCTAAACCACTGCCGCCGCGCTGTCGCTCATCGTCAAGCTCGACCTGCTTGAAACGTTCAAAAATGCTTTCCTTGAGCTCATCAGGTACGCCCCGACCACGGTCTGAAACACTAACTTCAACCGTGCCATCATCGCGTTTGTGTGCTCCGACGACGACAGTTTCGTTCTTCGGTGAAAACTTGATTGCGTTAGAGAGTAGATTGACAACCACCTGAACGAGACGATCGGCATCGACATCAACGATTGAGTCGACAGAGTCCTCTTCAATCTCTAATTTCACCTTTTGCTGCGTCGCAAATCCCTCGACCGATTGCACAGAGCGATCTATCACCGACCGAATTGACGCGGGCGCCATTTCGAGTTGCAACATTCCCGACTCCATCTTTTCAATATCGAGAAGATTGTTGACTAAATTTATTAGTCTCTCGATGTTTGCTTCGGTTACATTCAGGCTGTGGTTGCCGTCTTTCGTGAGTTCACCGTACGCTCCAACTGACAGAAGCGATAAAAATCCTTGAATCGAGGTTAACGGTGTCCTCAAATCATGGCTGATCATCGCAACGAAATCGCGCTTGAGTTGGTCGATTCGCTTTCGCTCTGAAATGTCGCGAACCACGCAGAATAGCGCCTTTTCATTGCTCGACCAAATCACGGACCATTGCATGTCTCGTATTGTCGCGTCTTTATGCTTGATTCTGTTTTCGAAACAACCGCTGCCTTGTGTGGAAATGATTTCTTGCACCGATGATTGAGTTTGTTCAAAATCTGCAGGAACAATCAATGAACTTAACCTAGTCTGCAACAATGATTCAGGTTCATGTCCCCAAACTTGAAGCGCCGCTGGATTTACTGCCTGAAACTTCCCGTCAGGTGTGATGGAGCAGATAACATCCATTGCATTGTCGATTACCGCTCGCTCCTTGCGAGTGGCTTCAGCAAGGCTAGAAGCCATCTTTCTGAACGCCTCGTCTAGTTGTGCTATTTCGTCTGTTCCTTTTATTGATTCTTTCAAGGGCTGATTTGCCGATAGTCGCTTGATGTTTTCGATGAGCAGTTTCATTCGACTGGCCGTGCCTCGATTGAAATATGCAGCGAGTGAAATCGCTATCGCGATGTTTAAGCCAACGCCTGCGATGATCAAATACATAATGTTTTTGCGGGTCTTTGCTTGTTCGAGACTTTTCACCCGTTGAATTTCGTGTTGCTGATCGACTAATTCTTTGGCGGACGCGAAGAGCTTGTTCATGTGCTCTTGCATCTCGACCCACTTCTTCATGCCGAACAATCTGTCACCTGCTTGCAAATGTTCGTTCGCATCGCGCAAGGCTGCCATGCAGAAGATGTGCTGGCGCTCGATGTCTTCAAAGGCTGCCCGTTCTGATGGATAGTCACGCACCAGCGCTTTGAATTCCACTCCGAGAGTTTTCAACTGCCTGTTGCATTTGTCAAACCTCAACTTTGCGCTGCGGCTGCCTGTGAGGTGATGAATGACGCTTGATGTTCCTGCATCGAGCAACAGTTTCAAAAGTTCGTTTGCTTCGGTGGCGACCAAGATAGCGTGTTGTTCTCTTTGGCGCTCGACCTCGACTTGCATCAACATGCAGGCAAGAACCACGACGAACAAAATCTCGAACACAAGCGGAATCGTGACGAGAATGAGTGCCTTTTTTGATAAAGTGAGTCGCATCGAGGCGGATTCTTTTGGGCGGCGCACTGGCGCAGATTCGGGGCCAATTACGTTGTTCCACGCCTGGGCTAAAGTGCCAACAAGTATCTGAGTGACATTACTGAAAAATGGCTTTGAAGTTGTTGTTTAGCTCGTCAACAGTCTGAAACCGCTGCTCTTTGTCCTTCGCCAGGCACTTTTGGATGATTTTATCCAGAAGCATGTTTTGGCGGTCAGGAACGTCAGAGAGCATCAAACGGGGCGGCTCGGAGTTGACATGCTTCAGGATTGTTTGAATTGCGTCAGAACCCATGAATGGCGGCTTTCCGGTAAGCATTTCATAAAGAACGCAGCCCAGGGCGTAGATGTCTGCGCGGTGGTCGACCCTCTGCCCGCGGCATTGCTCCGGACTCATGTAGGGCGGACTGCCGAAGACTTCGCCGGTCTTGGTGAGACTGTCGCCGGCGGACTCTTCTGTTGGCTTTGCTAGGCCGAAATCAACGAGTTTGACTACGAACGAACCGTCAGGTTGGCCAACCAGCATTAGGTTGCTCGGCTTCACATCGCGGTGGAGGACACCTTTTTCGTGCGCATGAGCAAGACCGTTGCAGGTTTGAACGAAGATATCTGCGGTGAGCGGAAGTGGCAACTTTCCTTGTTTTTCAATTAGGTCCGCGAGGCTGGTGCCGATTAGGAGTTCCATCACGAGATATGGTTGGCCCATATCGTTTTGTCCGAAGTCGTGAATGGCAATCACATTTTTATGAGAAAGCATGCCGGTTGCTCTGGCTTCTTGGCTGAATCGTCGGACGATTTCCGGCTGAAAACTCATGTGTGGGTAGAGCAATTTCACCGCGACTGTGTTGCCAATTGCACAATGTTTTGCACGATAGACTATGCCTGTTCCTCCACCACCCAAGAGCTCAACCAACTCGTACTTTTCATCAAAGACTGTGCCGAGAAACGGGTCTACATCCTCTTCTTTCGAGGATTGAACGTCAGCTGCGTCATTAGGCGGCGAGACCTTTTGTTGTTGTTCGCTGTTGATTGTGGTACCGGATGCGGAGTCTAGGTGCGGGCAAATTATTTTCCCTTCCGGATCTAGTTTTTTTCGAAGTCTTCGAATCGTTGTGTTTACGACCTCGTCGGTGGCTTCTGAATCTGAGGGCCAGACTTGTTTTACGAGTTCTGGAAAATCGAGAGTAAGGTGTGGATACTTTGCGCAAAATTCGAGAAGTTGATACTCTCTTGGTGTAAGCACGACGGTGCGACCACCTTTGGTGGCTCGCTGCTTAGATGTGTCTAAAACGATATCGCCGATCTGCAGCGATGTTGTGCTTTGTGCTTTGGCTGAGCGGCGCAACTGCGCTCGAACACGTGCGCTCAGTTCTTTCATGTCGAATGGCTTGGTCAGGTAATCATCAGCGCCTTCGTCGAGACCTTCTTCCTTTTCTTCAATAGACTGGCGGCCAGTCAGCATCAAGACCGGCGTGGTGCCACCATGATTTCGAAACTCTTTGAGGATTTCGATACCTGTAACTCCGGGAAGATCCCAATCCAAAATCACGAGATCGTAAGGTTGCTTGAGAATGTTGTCACGACCCTCACTGCCAGTGTGAAAGGCGTGAACAATGTGATCTTCAAACTCCAACATCGAGCGAACTAAATTCGCCAGATCTTGGTTGTCTTCCACTATAAGAACCTTCGCCATAGAAGGTGATTATAACTTACGAGGCGTGGGACGACGGCAGTAAAGAGGAGCGCTGCCTCAGGCCATTGCTTGTCTGTCAGACTCAGGCACAAGGTTTTCAGTAATGCTCATCACGTTTGCATCTTCATTGTTAGCAGGGAGCTTGAAGGGTGGGCGAAGAACTTTGGTTTCGTTGCCTACGGTGTGCAACACTGAGCCATCAGGTTTTGCCGAAATATATTCATTCGCCTTGCTGTATTGCCGAAGCGTTCCATCACTTTCAACTTGAAACTTCTGACCTTTGCCTTGATCCTTGGGGTCTGCAGGATAGCGATACCAAAAATCTTGCTGCACGCCGTGGACGTTGCTACCGGGTCTGAATGTCTCAGTCGTCTTATCGTCACTGTGTGTGATTGTGATTTCCGTGAGCTTGGTTGCTTTGTCATCCCATTTGTATTCGCGTCGATCTCCGTATGCATCACCTACTTGTGTGGCTACCCATTGGCCGTTGATCAGTTTAGTTTCGACTGAAGAACCATCTGGTCGGAGCGTTCGACGTTCATTGTCTTTGAGTTGCAACTGCAGAGATCCGTCATCGAGTATCTCGGCTTTTTGTGCGCTGTCACGCATCTTTTGCCAGGCCTCTTTGATGCCTTGTGATTGCACCACGACGTCACCATCCGGCGAGACTTTGAATTGTTCGACGCGTCCGGACTTACCATCTCTTGCAGCGTAACTTACGTTGATTTCCGACGGCTTGCCTTGCGCGTCGCGGGTAACTGAAATGGTGTCACCATTCGAACGATTCACTTCACGCACATGTCCTTCTTTGTCCTTCCAGACAGTGGCTCCGTGAGACGGCTCGGAATGCCAATCTTTGGGTCGATTTCCATGCTCGCGTTCTTTGCGATCGTAGTCCGGGCTTTTGTCCCATTTGTCTAGTTGACCTGCTCTTGTTTTCGCAACGATCTGTCCTGACTCGTGATCTACGAGATACTTGCCGTCGACTTTTCCTGAATCGTCTCGATGAATCATCAAAAGGCGCCCAGCTTTGTCGAAGCCGATGAGTTCTAGATCTGAGTTAGCGAGCGGTCCGCCCGGCTTGTGCAATTCATTATTGAGTTGCTTAATTCGCTTGCTTGCTTCGACGAGTTGTTCGTGCCGTTGCACTCCGGCTTTTCCTTCTGCGATTGATGCAATTGCGCCTTCACCAGCGGCTTTTGCGACATCTTCGAATTTTCCCTTGCCTGTTGCAGCAAGTGCAGCTTCCACAGCTGACTTTCCGATCTCTTTGGGATCGTGCTTCATAGCAGCGCCTGCAAGCGCGGCTTCGGTTGCGGCTTTTCCGATTTCCTTCAGTTGTTGCTCCACACCTTTTGTCGCTGACTCTGGTTGGTGAGTTTGCTCGTGCGTTTGTTCGGGTGTTTGTTGTTGCCCACCTTCCGGGCGCTTGTTGCGCGTAATGTCGCTCGGAGGAGCGCCCCAGCTATTTTGCGCAATGTCGCCAATGCGCTTCTCTTTGCCATCTTTGTCTTTGATCTTGGTTTCTTTGAATACCTGGTCACCAAGGTTGTGGTCGGTCATCGGGGTTGGCTCCTGTTCGTTTTCCCGTTTTAATTATCCACGGGATTATGACATTTTCTGGGCGTGGTGGTTATTTTACTCCTGGGGCGACTCGCATATCGAGGTCCAGTGCCCAGCTATTCATGCCGACTGTCCTTAATACATTTGCATATCGATGGACTTCGTTCTGCTTCTTGATTCTCGGAAGACCTATAGAGAGATCGGGAAGTGGATGGGAAAACAGATTGAGTCTGCTCGGTTGTTGGAGAGTGGCAAGTACAGCCGTCGCAACGCTCTCTCTCCTGTCCTGCTCGACAAGTTCCTCGGCCTCAACAATGTTTTTGGCCTTTTCAGCCTTTATCTTGCTCGTTGCTGCATCCCTCAGATCTTCACTGTTTGCGAGCACTAAGAGAAATCTCTCTCTGTCTCGTGGCACGTGTTTACCATGAGTGTCGTCTTCGCTTACTGGTGGTGTCCAAGTCAGATCGTCGTTTAGCGCTCTACAATCGACAAGATTATTTCGATTCTTCTTGCTGTGTTTGATAGTGACATCCAATGGATAGTAGTCACCAGTGAACTTGTTTACAAGCAGGTAGTCACATCCTACGCTGTCTGCAACGCACCCGTCCGGAATTGGCATTCCGAGCCAGTTTGTACCCAGATTTTGAGCTCGGTCTACGGCATCTAAAGCCGCTAGTTCTAATGTCGAAACAGGGGAACCGGACGATTTATTTTTCTTTGCGTCGTTCAGCAAAGACGCAATGGTTTTTTGAAGTGCTTTTGCCTCGGCTTCGTTCTGGTTCATTCCCAATTTCATCAAACGTTGAGATTCAGCTTTCAAAACTGATGGCACACTTTGCTTAACAAGTTTAGATAGTTCGGGATCTTTTGCCAGGACTTCCGGTTTCTCTGCAATATTTGTGGATTCGTCGAAATACACAAGTTGATCAGAGTTAATAAGCCTCGTGAGCTGCCTGGAGAAATCTTCCTGTCTAAGAATCCCCTCCTTTTGGCTCTCTTCCTTCGCTACGTGGCGGAACCTTGGTTGCAGGTCATAGGCATCCGGTGCTTGGGTTTTTGATTTCCAGTCACCTGGAGTATCGTGGTATCTGCTCAAGGTTTGAAACCGAGATCGCACTTCCGTTTCGAGTTGTTTTTCCAGACTACGCATTTGCTTTTTCTCGTCGCTCGACAATGTGCTTTCATCAATCTGCTTGTAAGCAGATACGACCTTTTTCCAAGAGTCCTCGATATTGATCGGCGAAGTGAAATCATGTTTGTCATCGAAAGCTCGAACTGCCTGCTCTAAAGCATTGCTTGGACGCGGTCTATGTCTTATGATTGCAAGCTTTAGTTCATCAGGTTTTTGTGCATTGTTGCGGTTTAGGATTGCAGATTCAAGATCCATTGGAAGATAGTTTGGATCGTGATCTCTCAAGATTTCGAAAGCCTGACTTCTCGTTTTTAGATCTTTGACCATGGCTCTTAACTCGGGCTGCAGCGCCGGTGATGCCTTGGCTATTTTTGCAATCATCTCCTGGACGTCTTGTCCTGAAGGGGAAGGTTGAAGTTTCGAAAACAGTTTCCATTGATTGAGATTTCTTTGAATTCGCTGAGCTTCAAGTTGTTGGTGATGTTCGTACGGTAGTTGTTGAGGTTTTGGAAGGTCAGGTGCGGTCATTTGGTCTTTGAGAGTCTCTCTTTCTCCACCCCGTAGCTCCAGCCGCTTGCCTGTATCCTCTCCTTCTTGCTGACCATCATCTCTGTCGCGATCTTTTTCTTGGTCGTCCTGTTCGTTCTTCCCTTTCAAGTTCTTTTTACCGGTATCAGTGGTGGTGTCACCCGCGTCCTGAGTTTTCGGATTTTCGAGAAGACTATGTTCCTTGAAGGACATCTGTTGCTCTTCCGAACTGTCTTTGAAGCCCGGATTGTCGTGAAGCTTTGCAAGCACGGATGAAAAATCTGGGACTGATTCGCCTTCCGGCTCTGGTTTGCTTGTCAGTGGTATAGATTTTCTGCCTGTCGGTGGCGCAGGCGGTGGTGTTGGTTCAGCCGGACGACTCGCCGCCAGTCGCTTCTGCTCCGCTGCCTTTTTCGCTGCTTCCAGTCTTCTTTGAATAGTCTCTGAACTTATCCGATTGCGGCTGGTGGAGAACTCGCCCGCGTACTCTTTGTTTAGAGCATCCATCTCTGCGGGCTCTGCCTTTGGAGTCGGCAGTTTCTCTTTCCCCATCAGTTGATTAATGCGGTGTTGCACATAGTGGGGCTCTAATTCGTAATAATTTCCACGGTAAGTGAAATAGTCTCGACGTCCCACTATGCGCGCATGATCTTTCACAAGCTCTCGCACAATTGTGGGAAGATGTTTTTCGAATTCAGCTTTGCTCAGACCTCCCAAGTCAACGTCAGGATGCTCATCAAAGTGCTTCATCATGAAAGCATATGCGCGTGTATCGAGTCGAGCCACCATTTTCGGTCTAGAAGGTGCCTGACGCATTGCGTACTCAGGGGGAAATCCATCCTTAATCATCTCAAGCCATTCTTGTCTAAGGACGAGTTCTGACACAGGATCCGAGGTGGAGTTACACTCGACAAGTTTCTTGAAAAAGTCCGGATGTTTTTTCAGGAAATCGGAGTCCGCACTTAGTAGGGACAAGAACAAGTCATCCGTGCTTCGTCCCCTCTTATCTAATCCATCGCTGTCTTTCGGTCTTTCAACAAATCGAGGATCGAATGGATCATTATCTGCGAACAGTGCTTCTCTGAACGAAGAATTTTGCATGTTCTCGAGCGTTTGTTTGGCTTGATCGACAAACTCCTTTCTGATATGAGCAATATCTTCCTCAGTTAGATGATCTGGAGGAGTTCGTTTGCTCAGTTGATCTTCCAACTGTTTTATGCGTTTCTCCACCGGGTCACTCGCCGGCTCAGAGTAGTACTTAGCCATAGAGTTCTTAAGCTTTTCAATTTGTTGTTCTTCGATTATTTGTTTGCGTTCGTCTTCGCTCTTGCCCTCAAGCTTGGGTTTTAAGCGTTCGCGTTCTTCCCTCGTCAAGGAAGTCATGCTGACATCGACTTCGCATGCGAGTTTGCGCAATTGTTCGAGGCGGTCATATGTCCGCTTCTTATAGTGCTCTGCGTCTGCTTTCGTGTCACTGTCCTTGCGATTGCGCAGATTCTCAGCGACGCGATGCCCGCGCAGAAATTCGACGTCATTTTTGAGTTCGCTTTGGTTCTTATCCAGCCTGCTGCTCAGCCAACTCTCTGAGACTCCGAGCGTATTTTTGATGAACTCAGGTGTTGGATCTCCAATCTGCATTCCGGTGATCTGTTTATAGTATTCGGAGATCTCCAGACGCAAGAAATCGTTATTCGCGAGATCTTTAACATCCCGAATATTTTCTCGTTGCAAAACTTCGAGAGCAGCTACCCGAAGGACGGCAACATCTTGGTTGAAATGGACGCCCTCGTGTGCTGATTGATCTAACTGAAATGGAGTCAATCCAAGCAATTGGCTCTCTCTGATTTGAATGGTGCCTTCACCAGGGAGATAGGCTGCGGTGGCGTCACCCATCTCATCATCGGGTGTGACCTTGATTTTCGGTTTCCCGATACCTTGCGGACCGAGACCGTCTGCGAGAAGTGCTTCAAGTTGTGCAACTCTTTCCTTGAGAAGTGCCTTTTTCTCAGAATCGGATACGTCCTTTATTGGTTTCCAGTCGGACGTGCCTTTGTCAACTACTTCAATGAAGTGCTTCAGGTTGTCGTCCTGGAAGCAGGTGTTTGCTTCTTCCTTGAAATGGAGCTGCTTGAGTATTGCCTCCGCTCTTGCACTCTTGGGTACCGCGGGGTTGCGAATATGGAAGTTGTCCAAAAAAGGACGCTGCTTAGAATCGGGTTCGCCGCTTGCCTTCATGGCATGGTGGATGAGAAAGTCACTAAGAACCGATGACGGCTTGGTTCGTGCGAGTTCTATGCTTGAAATTTCAAGAACACCGTCTGAATAAACTCTGTACTCGCCATGAAGATCAGGACTTCGCCGAATCTCTATAGGTGGCAGTCCATTTTTTAGGCAGTGATCATCAACAGTCTCTTGAACTTTCTTGAGTCTGACATCTAGCTCTTGCTCAATTCGTGCAGTCAGCTCTTGCTGCTCTCTTTGAATCGATGGCGAATCACCGTGTCGTTCTAAAGCTAACAGGTTGGCTTCGAAATCGGTGATGTCTTTTGTGAGCTGCGAATCCTTATACGTGGACTTAGTAAACGCAGTGTTGTCCAGCGCATTCCAGAGGTCTTTTCTTTCTTTTTTCCAACGTTCCTCGTTTGATTTAGCTTTGAACTCCGGGCTTTCGTGTTCCGTTCCTGCTTTGCTCGCTTCAGAGTGTAGAAACTTAAGCAAGTCCTCGGATGGTCGAGACTTGATTAGGTCGTCCATAGACAATCCGATTACACCATCGCGATACGGCTTGCGACCGACAACAGAACTTGGTGAGCGCTCAAGTGAGATCGCAGGGACGATGCCGTTTTCGTTGCAGTACCTGTTCATAGCGCCTTGCAAATCGCGCAGTCTGTCGTCCAACTTCTGGTGAAGTTCTTGGTTTGCCTTGTGACACTCGTTTTGCGCGGTCCACATTTCCTCATATTTGCTGAGTAGAGTCGGCCGGTCCAGAAGTTTGGACAGCACGTGCTCTCGGTTTAGGAAGTTCTTCCTCTCTACCAATGGCTTACCGCTTGCCGTCGGCGTATCGCAGATCTCCGTGACGAGTTGCTCGGATAGTCTATTTCTAGCTTCGAATTTTAGGTCAACAGTGTGGGCGAAGTCTCCAAGCGAGCGCTCATTGTATGCTGTCTTCCAGGTCTCTGTGCTTGCATTGAGAAACTCGGAGAGCTGTGATCGCTGCCGTTCTGTTCTGTCTTCCTTCGATTCGAAACCATCCGGTTGTCCCTTCATTTTCAATCGGGAATCGTTTGTCTGTGCGGAGTCATCTCCGGAGTCCCTTCTCCTTCCGCCCTTGTCAGCTTCAGACTGAAGGAATTTGATCAAATCGTCAGATGGTCTGGATCTGACCAAGTCCTCCCGTGACAGACCTATTACTCCGTCTCTGTATTGCTTTCTGGGTACGGCTTCGCTCTTCGTTTGCTCGAGTACTACGCGGGGGATGCCATTGTCGTCGCAGTACTTGTTCATCACGGACTGCAGGTCTTGTACGCGCTTGTCGAGCTTTTGGTGAAGCTCATTCGTCGCCTTTTGCAATTCATTTTGGGCCGTCCACATGTCCTCATAGCGGTCAAGCAATGCCGGTCTGTCTAGCAGCTTCGAGATGACGTGCTCACGGTTAAGAAAGTCCTTGCGATCGATTAGTGGTGCACCGGATGTGGTGGGAGTGTCACACATTTCCTTTTGCAACTGAGCCGATTGTCGTTGCCTATCTTGGAATTTCTGATCGACGTCGAAGGCAAAGTCGCTTAAAGCAGCTTCGTCTTTTGCATTTCTCCAGTTTGCAGTCCCGGCTTCAAGGAGTTTCGAGAGTTGATACTGTCTATGTTCCGCACTTCCGGGAATTGGTTCCAAACCACCCGGGTCATGTCTCATATGCAGCCTTGTGTCAATGCGCGTAGAATTTGAATCCGTCGGGCGCATGACATTTGTCGTAGATTCCTGAGGCGCTTCTTGCTGCGTGAGAGTATCGGGTTTTGTCTGAGAATCCGGATGTGGTCTGAGAATTTGTGTCTCACCGCCGGTGGTGCGAGGTGCGGAATGGGAGTCAGGTGGTTCGTCTTTCGGAAGTCGAGAAAGTGGAGCACCCTTTTCCGACCATGCGTGAAGTGGACTGGTCGCCAGGCTCATCAGAGGGCTTGTGGCTGCAGCCATGACGCCTTGATCATGGATCTCTTTGAGGACCTTCGTGTAGTTCATGTTTTCATAAAGCTCTTGTTCGGTCGGCGGATGTCCGAGCTTTTCTGCTATTCGTTGCTTCTCATTCTTCACCGCTTCACTGATTGCTGACATGCATCCGTTTGCATATGCCGAGCTCACTTCGTTTGGAAGTCTCGAAGCGAATTGGTTGAAGGACTCCGAGGCAAAGTCATTGAAGATGGCTCCAGAGTTGATTTTTACGTTGCTGAGATTGCGCTCCGTGCCGAGGAATTTAAGGAAAGCATTGTCGGAACTCTGGAAATGTTTCGACATCGAACCCAAGTTTCCGACGAACTCACCAATCTTTTGCGAGCCGACGTTGAAGAGTGTTCCCATCGCAATTTTTTCTGGTGTGATGTCGAGTCCCTCTTTGCTCCGAATACCGGCAGAGACTTCGTACAACAATGTTTGCGCAGCCGCCTCTCCGACTCTGAGGCTGTTTCTGAGGACGGCGTTTGCCATCGGATTGTTTGCCATCTTCATGGAAAGCTGACCGAACTTGCTATCGAGCAGCATTTGATCGGATAGCGTGAACAGCTTGTCACCAGGTCCTGCAAGCTTGACACCTTTGGTGGCGAGCTGCTCAAGGGGCACTCCAACTTTCTGCAATTCTTCAAGTGCAACAGGAACTTTTCGAAGATCGAGCGAGTGTTTTCCAAGTTCTCCAACTGAGAAGGTGACCTTGGCCAGATCCTTTTCTTTGAGACCTGCTGCTAACAAGCGTTCCATTGAGACTGCGCCGGATTTTAGATCTTCGGCGGTAATGCCGACCTTTGCAAGCTTAGATGTACTCAAGCCGGCTTTTTGAAGATTCTCGACGCTAACCATCGCTTTGTTGATGTTTGAAAGCGCAACCTCACCTTGTGTCAATTGCTCGACTTTCACTGTTGCTTTTGCCAAGTTAGCTACTTGTACTTCCGCCTTGCTCAATTGGCTAATTGCAATTCCGGCTTTACCGAGATTTTGAGCCTTCATCATGGTGCCGAATGCATTGAGTGAATTTGCCATTCCCTCAAGTGTTCCTGATGCCATGTTTGCTTGTGCTTCTTCCAAGCCACCTTTTTCTGTGTGCCGACCTACCACTGAAATGCCACCGGCAACTAGACCGGTTGTGCCTACCTCGGTCGTGAGTACCGTGACTCTCGAAAGACTGGAAAGCTTGCCTGCGTTGGCCAGTCCGGTAAACATTGTTCCCACGCCCATAGTGGCGAATGTGGTGGCTAAGACAACTGCACCTTCGGCGGCCTGACTCTCTAGTTGCTTAGTGCTTTGCACCCATTCGCTGCTGTCGGCTGTGGTCGTGCGACAATTTTCCATCATCTGCTGAGTCGCTCTGGTGCATTGATCGACTCTATTGTTATCGAGATTCTTGAGGTCGAATCCTTCTTTGAAGAGCGTATCGAATTCTTTGTTGAGTCCTTGTCTTTGCATGCGGAACGTGGCGACGTGCTGATCCATTATGCCTTCTGCATCGCCGAGGGACCTGTTGGCTATTCCCGATGTGATGTGCCTTCCGTCTTTGTATTCTTGAATCTGTTTTTCAAGTTCGGACAGTCGCGATGTTGCCTCAGTCGTTAGCGCTCTTCTGTCAACGAGACCGCCTTCGTACATTCGGCCATTAGAGCCCATCTTGGTTCTGCCCAAGCCGAGCAGTTGATGTGTTTCGCCTGATGCACCGGGTCCATCAAATTTGAACTCCATCAAGACTCGATCTTCTTGCTTCAAATCAATTGGAGGTCGTCCTTCAATTCTGACGACATAATCTGGACCGACCTCACCGACGGCCTTACCGTTGATGATTACTTTGTTCTTCTCAAACTCAATGACCTCATTTCCTACGCGTGCTTTGCCTGTAATTTGCTTGTCCTTGAGTTCGGGTCGAGTCAGTACCTTTTTGGGATCTTCCTTTTGCTTGTCTGGTTTATCTTTGGTTTCTTGTTTTGGTCCTTGTGTCAGGTGATTCAATTCGCGATTGTAGAAACCTAGTTTTTGCAGATCTACTTGTCCATTCTGCACAATCTGTTCGAGAGAGGCGATCTTTTGATCTCCTCTTTGTTTCGCGAGTTCGGCTGCTTCCTTGTATGCTTGGTGGTCTGACTTCCCGCCCAGTTGCAGGAATCCGCCGCCCCACTTCCCGACAAAGTCATTATCTTTGTCACTGAACTTCTTATTGGCATCATCTATTAGCTGCTTCTCGCGAGCCTTCGCATCTTGAATGTCAAAGAAGCCACCGCCTACAACTTTTTGATCCGGACCGACTACTTGCTGACCGAGGCAAACTGCTTGAACGCGTTGACTCTTAACCGCACCCTCTCCTTTGATTTCGAGATCGACTACAGTGCCTGTCGATTCGCAAAGAGGCTTAGTGACAGATTCCTTTCCATTGAATAGCGTTATCGTGCCACCATCCAATTTGCCGCTGGCAAAGTTCGGTGCCTCTACGAGGCCCTTTTGCACAATGTTTCCGTCCTTGTCTTTCTCCAGAATCATTCCCATCTCAACATTGTGCTTCTTCGGTGGATCTCCAAGGGAGATTTCGCCATTGCACATGTTTTGCGTCATCATAAATCTGCGATCTTGACCATTGTCCTTGCCGAAAAAGGCATAGCCACGCAGTTCAGAGTTGATGTCAATTTTGCCTTTTCCACTTTCAACGGAGCGGATTAGAGTTCCATCCTTTTCTAGCTGTCCGAGAAACTCCCCTTTTTCGTCGAATACATTGTTTTTGATGATGGCGCCGCCGAGCTGCCCATCAGGGCCGAGCAGCACGCCGTTCTTTCCCGGACCCTTGCTTTCTATCGCTTGCCGATTATTCAAAATGTCATGCGTGTCAAAGAATGATGAGTTTTCGAGTTGATCCAGAGAAGTTCCATCTTTGATTCGCTGCTTCCCGACTTTTAGTTCGACACCCTTTTCCAGAGTAAGTTTGCCATCTTTGTCCAGGTGACCAATAAGAGTTTTGTTTTTGTCTCGCAGCTCTCCATATTGCGAATGGAAAGTGTGAATGCCGTCATCGGTTTTGATTACGATCGTTCCAGTCTTGCTTTCTTTAATCGCATAGTCGGTCAAGCCGATCGGTCTTTCAACTTTCTCTGCTTCTGCTGCTTTGACTTGGAAGTTGTAGAGGTTTTTCATGCGCGCGAGATCATGCTGCGCTGCTTCTTGTGCTTTGGCATCTTTGAAGTCTGCGCCGTCTACTTTGGCGCCGACAATTTTGTCGTTTTTAACTTCGTACTTGACTGAGTACCCCTTGGGGTTGCGAACATGAAACTCGGTTGTATGTCCTTGCGCATCGAGTCTGAGTTCTTCGCTTCTACCGTCTTTGTACGCGCGTGTTACCTTCGTGTTATTCTCGGGGTCTCTACTAATCTTTTCCTTGATCGTGGGAGCCTGTTTTTCTACTGCATTTGAATTCTCGTACCAGCACTTTTCTGTGACTTGCTTCGCTGGATTTTTCTCTTCCAGGTTTCGAGTAACACTGAAAACTTCGCCCGGTTTTTCTTGCTCTCCTTGCGTGTAAACGTAGTCAACTCGATACTTCTTCGTTAGTTGATCGCCTTCGATTGCAAATGCGACCTTTGATGTTCTATTTCCTTGCTTATCGTATCCGACGTTGGTAACGGTGCCATCAGGTTGGTAAGTCGTTGACTCTTTCGCCACGTGTGACTTCGCATCTTTGTTGACTGCTTCGACACTTACAGAACCCGAAACTTGATCGACTTTCAGTTTGCTTACGTCTTTGCCATCAAGCGATGCGAGGACGTGATTCCCCTGTTTTATCTCCATTCCAGTCGCGTTGCCGGACTTGTCGTACTTGATCTGCGTTGTGGTATCACCTTTGCTCGTCTCTTGCAGGTTGCCGGTCTTCGTGTCGTACTTGTAGGTGACTTTCGTTTTGTCGTCTGTGTATTCGAACTGTTTCGCCCTGAGTCTTTGCTCCGATGTCAGTTTATTGAGCTCAAGCTTTGGTTTCTGCTGTTCCTTTTGAGCCTCTTGCTTTTGCTCGGATGCATCTTTAAGAGCCTGTGTAGCGACTTTCTCGACTTTGTGTAGATTATCCTCGACAACTTTTACTGTGTGTTTGACCTTCTCAATTTCGTCATTGACCGTGGTTTTTGCCCGATCTTTGAGCTGATTGATGTAGTTTGAGAGGCTGGTTTTCTCGGAGGGTTTGTGCTCGGCTTCCTTGCCTTTGGCATCGGTGGCGCCTTGCGGATTGTTTTTGGAAACTTCTCTCGCTGTCTCTTGACGCGCCTCAGTCCTGGCTGCGCCATGTTTGTCGCCTCGAGGAGGTGTGTGTTTGTCGCCCGCTGGCTGCCCGGCTCTCTTTTCGCCGGTCGGTTGCGCGCCGTGTTTGTCCCCGGCAGGCTGAGGATGACCAGACTTTTTGTCCCCGGCGGGCTGCGGATGCCCGGACTTTTTGTCCCCGGCAGGCTGCGGATGCCCGGACTTTTTGTCCCCGGCGGGCTGCGGGTGACCAGACTTTTTATCCCCGGCAGGCGCGTGCCCCGATTTCTTGTCCCCGGCTGACGGTGCCGGTTTCTTTTCCGGCGCAGGCTTCTTGGCTGGCGGTTTGTCTCCGTAGAGCGACCTGGCAATGCCAGAAAAGGTCTTGACCGTTGATTTCACGGTTTTGGTGACGATGTTGTCGCTTGCTTCTGCGGGTTTGCCTGGCTTCCCCATTTCGGGCGCTCCTCGGGTTCGGGTAATGTAGGCTCGAATTATTAAACCAGCGCATGGCAAAATTGGGTCACGCGCCGTGCTTGCCTATGACTTTGTACCACCTATAGATCTATTAATATGTAATGGGCTCGGAGGACCAAATGTGAGCGACGAAGAAGACGATTATGAAGAACCATCCTCAGGCTCTGGGGATATGGTTGAGCATATTCAGAAGTACAAGAACTACATTCAAGGGCTCAAGAAGGGGCAGTCAAGCGGTATAAGCGCCGCTTTTGGGCGCGCATCCGACCTTCTGCCTGCGGATGTTCTTGAGGTTGCTCCCCCAAAAGGCGCTGCTACAGCAGTTGCAGCTCACGAATTGAACGAGCGAGTCTTCGCTGAAGGGTTTGATCGTGCGGCGCTGAGAACTGCAGTCGAAGGACTCATCTTGGGTTGCGCCGAGCAGTTGGACGCTCACATTGGCACCATTGTCATGACAGCAGAAGGACCCAGCGAGGTCGTAAACACGTTTGTCGAAGACGGACAGCGTAAGTTTATGCTTGCGAATCTTGATGTGATCGACGAAGACGAATTCCAAAGATCTAGGGAGCGATCGCAGGAAGAACTTCTAGCAGTAAGCGAGGAAGTCGAAACCTTCGAAGATTTTGACGATTCAGATTTTACTGAAGAAACATTCGAGCAATATGCTCAAGCCGATCATGCAGAGAATGAAGAGTCTGAAACTGATGAGGGAACGGTTGAGGATGTAGAAACAGTCGAGAATGAACAAACTGTGGTTGAGTACGATGGTTCGGATGAAAATGTGGAAGTGGAATCTGAAGCTATTGAAACCGAATCCAACACAGAGCAAATTGAAACTCAAAAAGAGGCACCACGTTCTGCCATGAAACGGCGACGAACGATGGAAAGACCCTTGCCGTCATTCTCGTCTCAGGTGCATAGTGAGAGCGTCAAAAAGTTTGGGGAGCTATACGACTCTGCGATTTTTGATGAGGAACGTCCTTTTGATCTCGTCGTGTATGGTACAGGTGGAAATATCTTGTGGGGCGTGCACTATGACGGGTTAGAAATCGACCAAGTCGTGATGGCTGATGGAACACAGATAAGAAGAGCTGAGGGGCGCTATGACTATGTAATGGTCCAGCGTGCAAATGACAGACTTCATCCCCGTGTTTATATTCTTAGCGGTGTGATGGTTGATCCTGAAACTGGAAATGTCTACGTGGAAGCAAATCAAGGCGGCTATACAGCTGCGTTCTTGAACAATGGATGGCAAATTCACCAGTATCGTTCGCGAGATTCACGAGACTCGTTTTATGCGAAAGAACCAGATAGACCTGGCAGACCAGGAGCGTTTTTGGAAGTCATCAATCTCGCCCTCGATGTGCAATCAGGCGAGGTTACATACGAGACCGCGGATAGTTCAGCCACAGTCACGCTGAAAAGCCGAAAGCTATAAACCGGGCAAGTGAATTGAAAATGTCGTGCCTTTGCTGTCGCTGCTATCTACGAGCAGAGCGCCTTCATGCTGTTCCACAATAGTCTTGGCTAGTGGCAGGCCGAGTCCCGTGCTTCCTCTTCCGCCTGGTAGATCCAACTGTTGAAACCTCTCAAAAATCGAATCGAGGCAATCTTCCGGAATGACTAGAAGTTGGCTGGAAATCGCGATCTTGATGCTACCGCCGGACTCTTTGCCGGCTCCGATGTTTACCGTTGCGCCGGGCGGTGTGAAAGCGATAACGAACGACAAAACTTTTGAGATGCACTGCTGAATTCGATCTGCATCGCCATTTACTTCGACTTCGCAGCCCTCAAAGTAAGGAGAAATTTCGCGTTCATTTGCGGCATCGCTGATATCGTTGATTGACTGATCGATGATGTCTTCGAGCAGCGAATTCGATTTCGCGAGATCCATTTTTCCGGCTTCCATTTTCTCAAGGTCGAGAAGGTCGTTGATCAAGCCGATTAGTTGGTCGATGTTCTTGTCGGCATTTTCAACCTGAGAAAGTGCTTCTGCACTCAGCTTTCCGAATACACCAAGCGGAAGAAGCTGCAAGAAACCCGATACCGAATTCAGTGGCGTTCGAAGTTCGTGGCTAACCATTGCAACAAACTCTCTGCGCATTTTTTGAACTTCGTATCTCTCGGTTACGTCAAGCACCATTGCTAGTCGTCTCGACGCACGTCCGAGTGATACATCGGACATGGAGAATTCAACGGGAAACTCTTCTCCTCCGCGTTTGAATGCTTTTAGTTCGACCACGTGATCCAGCGCTCGATCTTCGAGCCAGTTTGAGATCGAAGATGCAACGTCGCCAGCGTTGTCCGAGCTCGCTGCGAACAACTGTCCAAGCTCTTTCCCGATGATTTCCCCGCGCGAATAATTGAATAGTTTCTCCGCCATGGGGTTGGCAAATTCAATGTCATTTTTCTTGGTGACGAGCAGACCCACCGGCATCTGATCGATCATCGATTTCACTTGCTGCTCGCTTGCGCGAAGCAGTTCTTCTTCGCCTCGCAATGATTCGGTCATGTCGTGAAAAGTATTGTCCAGTTGTGCGATTTCGTCGCCACCCTTCATCGGTGGATGCAGCTCTTCCTTTCGCCTCAATCGTTCAGAATTTTCAATTACTATTTTGAGCCGAGACGTTATGCTTCGAATGAAAAATACGCCCAGAAGAATCGCGCCTAAGATGTTAAGACCGACACCAGCGACAAGCAGCTGCTTGGTGGCATCTCTACGTTTCTTCAATTCTATTGGCATTTGAGCAATCTTTTCATGCTGCATTCTTTGGAACGCGATCTGGTTTCTGCACAGCGAATCGATTTTCGGCTGTAATCGACGCATTGCGAAGTAACCTATTCGTTGGGCAGATTCTGCATCGTCTTCTTCGCCCGCGCGTTTAATTTCTGCTAGAACCTCTAACCCAACGTGAATATCTTGCTCAATTTGGTTGAGGACTTCGATTTCTCGGGGACTGTCTTTCAGTTTGGCTTTCAGCCACTTCAGTATTTCCGGAATCTCGGCGCGACTTGCTTCGTAACGATTCAAGTCGCTTCGTTGTTGATGCAGGGAAAACTTTCCGGCGGCATCACCTGTGTCGTAAATCAACTGCAAGAGTTTGCTCGACTTTGCACTGATTTCTTTGTACGACTCTTCGCGCCTCGATTCCTTTTCCGTTTCGAGGAGCAGATACCAGTTCATACCTACGAACAATGCTTCTAGACTCAACAGAATCAAGACCAAAAGAATGCCCTGGTGTCCAAGTTTTAGGGAGGGGAGTTTCAACTTTCTACAATCGCCTCCAGAGGAAGGCGAATCCAGAAAGTGCTACCTTTTCCTTCTTCGCTTTGCACACCAATGGTGCCACCATGCTCTTCAACAATGGCCCTGCATATAACGAGTCCTAGTCCTGTGCCACCTTTTTTCTTGGCGTCGCTTGCTTCAACTTGCTGGAATTTTTGGAACATCGAGCCGATGTGACTTGCCGGAATTCCGCGTCCTCTGTCTATTACAAGAAGCTCTAACTGTGTGTCGGTTTGATTTGCAGCTATCGTCACTTTGCTTTGCGCGGGTGAGAACTTAATCGCGTTTGAGAGCAAATTTACAAGCACCTGAATTAGGCGATTTGAGTCGACGTTGAGTTGAAGGTTTGTCGCAGGAACTTCGACCGTGACGTTGTGCTTCTGTGCAAACATCGACACAGCGTTGAATGATTTGTCGAAAATAGATTGCAGCGAACAAGGTGCCTTTGTGATGTCGATCTTTCCGGATTCGAGTTTTTCCAAATCAAACAAGTCATTCAATAATGTGATGAGCCGCTCGATGTTTTGTTCGGATTTCTGGCACTGATCGATGGCTTTCTCCGGTATTTCGCCGAATTGGCCGCTGCCGAATTTGCCGAGAAAATCTGAGACTTTGGTCAGAGGATTTCGCAGTTCCTCACTTACCATTCTTACGAACGCCTGTCTCAGTTGTTTGATTTCATATCTCTCTGTGGCGTCCAAGGTCATCGCCATTATTTGGGAGTCACCACTTCTTCCTAGTGTTACTTCAGCAAGAGTAAAGTCGATGGGGACCTCTCGCCCATCTCGATGCTGTGCCTGAATCTCGATGATGTGACCCAAAGCCTTTTTAGAAAGGTCGGCAATAAATTGTGTTCCGCCTGCGACTCTGTCTCTCGATAATATTTTGGTGATGCTTTTTCCGAGCAGTTCGTGCGGTTCAAATCCAAATGTTCTTTCAATCATTGGATTGGTAAATTCAATGTTTCCGATTGGGCTCAAGAGCATAATGCCGACAGGAACATTCTCAATCATTGCGCGCACGCGAGCTTCGCTGGCCTTGAGCATTTTTTCTTCTTCTTGAAGAACCGCTGCTGTCTCGTGAAAAACCGTGTCGACCTGTGCAATCTCATCGCGGCCGTCGAGACGACGATTTAGCGGTTGTCCCTTTTTTAGTCTCTCTGTGTTATCGAGCAGCACATCGAGACGCGAAACGATTCTTCCAGTGAAGAACACGGCGACCGCAATTCCGAGCAATACATTGATGAAGAGACCAGCTATTAATGCGCCTTTTGCTAAGTCTCGCTGGCGTCGCTCAATATCTGGTTTTTCTTGCTCGATCTTTCTGGCTTCACTCATTAAGTAGGTCGTGTCCGGAATGATTTCCAGATCTACCAGCTGGCGAATACTTTTGTTGCCGGACAGTTTTTGCTCCATTCTTTCGCGCCAAAGCATTCTTGCTTCTTCGCGATTCAAGTGTGTTGTTTCTTCCTTTATGCGCATCATGAGAGGCATGCAGATCTCGACGTTCCGCTCGATTCTTTTCAAAACCGGTTGCATATGCTTGTCGTCTTTCAAATCATCTTTCAATGCTTGAACGAGTGATTTGACTTCGACCTTGGATGATTCGAAACGTTTAGTTGCGCCGAATTGAAGAGTGCGGGTGTATTCGCCGACTGAGTTTCCGGTATCGTAGATGGTGAGCAATAACTGGGAGGCTTTAGTATCGATGTCTTGGGCACGTATCTGACGTTCAGCCTCACTTTCCGCTTGCTGCACTAGATAG
>CAYZJR010000017.1:67875-82172 GCA_964478655.1 uncultured Candidatus Obscuribacterales bacterium | reverse complement strand
CACGCATCCAACAACAGAAAGACCCAATGCTTTTAGCAGTGCAACTGTCTTAAGGGGCAATTTTTTCATGCAGCGATCCCTTGTGGGCCGGCACTAAAGCCTGCCTCAAAATTGCATTTAGTAAGGAGAGATGACGAGTCTGGGGGTAAATGCGATTACTTGGTTCTATACCCAGGCGCGAACTGGTTGAAGCCGTTAGACGCTTTTGAGATTACGACTAGTTTGTGAACTTTTGGTACCCGTTTTTCGAAACCTTGCATCCTGCGGTGCGTAACGAGACTAGTCGCACTCGTCTGAACTTGTCCTGAATTTTTCGCCTCCGACACAATTAGCAACCCATCTCTATTAGGGCTGAATTGGCTGCACCGACGGGTTACATCTGTTGTACCGTGTTTTAGCGATATCGGCGTAGTATGGACCAAAGCGTGCGCCGCGGACAGAGAAATCTAAAAATTCGAAGCTCTAATGGCTCAACGGAACAACCGTAAATGTGGCATCATCTGTCGCTTTGACGATGGCCTTGCCGGTTTTGGTTGCTTTAGCTTGGTCGGAAGTGAAAACAGTTGATGTGTCCGCCGCAGCTACAGTCGCCTTTCCTGTGGCATGAACGGTGACGTTATCAAACGAGTCCACATGTGCGTTGTCGACTGCAGTGATATGAGCGAACCCATGCGCTTCCACTTTGCTGTTGCCCGCGGCAAGTACGGTGCAGTCATCATAGGCTTTGACGGTGACGTTGTCAGTGACATATAAGGAACAGTTGCCTCGTGCAACCACAGTCACGTTCTCAGAAGCCTGAACATTGGTTGCATCGCCTGCATCTACAGTGACGTTGTCTTGCGCATAAACTCTGGAGTTATCGCGCACGTTCACATTGCTGTTCGTTTGAGCGTAAACGGTGACGAAGTCGTGCGCTTGCACCGTGCTCTTGTCGTAGGCTCTGACTGTCGTGTGATCATAGGCTTTCACAAGAGATGTTCCATAACAAGACATCAATGCTGTTTCGTGCACAACCGCCGTTCCTTCTCTTATCTCAAAACTTCCACTCAAATAGAGCTTGCCCGTCGCAGCATCTTGAGCGAGCGTCAATCCACCTGGTGTCAATGTTGATGCGGCAGCCAGAACCAATGCTAAACCGAGTGATCGACTCTGAATCTTCATCTTCGACTCCTTTACGTGCAAGTTTGTGTTCCGCAAGCTTTGATGCTTGGCGCCATTGAGTACGTGTTTCCGGTATCTAATTTGAATCCAATTCTTTTGAGGAACGATTCGGCATCATCGATCAAATGATCGGGCAGTTTCACTTCAATTCGTTTGAATCCGAGTATCCCTGCATGCCGCGAAATGATCGAAACCATTTGCGAGGCAACATGCTGTCTTCTATATTTAGGCTCTACGAACAATCTTTTTATATGGAATACGTCGTCGCCCTTACCGTCTAGACGTCTTCCACCGGCAATCGCGACGATATCTTTCTCTACCGAAGCAACAAGAAAGATACCGTCGCGACCGAAGTAATTGCCTTCGATGTTTCTGAGGTCTGATTCGGTCCCATCAGCGCTAAGATCTAGTTCGCGATTGAACTCGTTCAGATGTGTCTGAAATAGAGCTCTTATCGCCGATTCGTCTTGCTTGTTGGCTATCCGAATCTGCACTGATCTTTACTGAACGAGCATGGAGACCAGGAGCAACGCAACGATGTTCAAGATCTTGATCATCGGGTTGATGGCTGGACCGGCTGTGTCTTTGTAAGGATCGCCGACTGTGTCACCGGTGACGGCTGCTTTGTGGGCTTCAGAGCCCTTGCCGCCGTGGTTTCCTTCTTCGATGTATTTCTTGGCGTTGTCCCACGCGCCGCCGCCTGAAGTCATCGAGATGGCAACGAATAGACCGGTTACGATACTGCCGACCAGCACGCCGCCGAGCATTTTGGCGGCTGCATATTCGCCGGGCATGGCGTTGTTGAGCCACATGGCTCCAATTCCCGCGATGACCACTGGTGTCAGCACCGGTAAAAGCGCCGGAACGATCATTTGTTTGATGGCAGCCTTCGTGACGATGTCTACGCAGGAGCCGTAGTCTGGTTTGGCGGTTCCTTCCATGATGCCGGGGATGTCTTTGAATTGGCGTCTAACTTCGTCGACGACCAAGCCGCCGGTTCTGCCGACTGCTTCCATGGCCATTGCGCCGAAGAGGTAAGGAATCAAGCCGCCCAAGAATAGACCGGCAAGAACGAACGGGTTGGACAAGTCGAATGTTATAGGAACGGTTGTTCCTGGATGCAATTCGACGATCTTGGCTTGCAGTTCTTCCGTATATGAGGAGAACAACACGATTGCTGCCAAACCTGCCGAACCAATTGCGTAACCTTTGGTCACTGCTTTTGTGGTATTACCGACGGCATCAAGTGGATCTGTGACTGCGCGAACTTCTTTCGGGAGTTCCGCCATTTCTGCGATACCACCAGCGTTGTCTGTAATCGGTCCGTATGAGTCGATGGCAACGATGATGCCTGCCATTGAAAGCATCGACATGGCAGCGAGCGCTACGCCAAATACTCCGCAGAGATAGAAGGCAACGAGAATTCCAGCGATGATAACGAGCACGGGATATGCGGTGGAACGCATCGAGACAGCCAAACCAGCAATGATGTTGGTGGCGTGACCGGTTTCAGATGCTTTTGCAATGTGCCTCACCGGAGAGAACGCTGTGGATGTGTAGAACTCAGTGATGAACACAATGAGACCGGTGACGACCAGTCCGATTAGCGAAGCCAACCAGAACTTGATTGGATCTACCTCGGCACCGTTGATTTTCAAACCGCTCATCATTTCGGTAGTGACATACCAGAACGCACCGGCAGCAAGCACGCCGGCGACGATCAGACCTTTATAGAGAGCGCCCATGATGTTGGTGCTGTTTCCGAGGCGAACAAAAAGAGCGCCGACGATTGATGTGAAAATCGAGACGGCTCCGAGAACTAAGGGATACCACAGAACATTTGTGGCAAGCGCTTCGTTGCCAACCATTTGATCCTTAAAAGTCTGCGATGCCAAAAGCATGGTAGCAATGGCGGTGACAGCGTAAGTCTCAAACAAGTCCGCTGCCATTCCTGCGCAGTCACCGACGTTGTCGCCGACGTTGTCTGCAATAACTGCCGGGTTGCGCGGGTCATCTTCGGGAATTCCGGCTTCTACCTTTCCTACGAGGTCAGCGCCGACGTCTGCGGCTTTAGTGTAGATGCCTCCGCCCAATCTGGCGAATACTGAAATCAAGCTGGCTCCGAAACCGAGACCGACTAAGGCATTGACGTTCTTTGTTGCAGCATAGAATCCGGCGACACCGAGTAGTCCCAGACCGACAACGAGCAGTCCGGTAACCGAACCGCCTCTAAAGGCTACTGCCAATGCTGTTTCCAAACCGCCACGTGCGGCTTCGGCCGTTCTTACGTTTGCTCTTACCGAAACATACATTCCGACGAATCCAGCGAGCGCACTAAGAGCGGCGCCGGTCAGAAATCCGAATGCCGTCAGTTGTCCGAGGGCCGCCCAAATGATTCCGAACAACACCACACCGACAACGGCGATTGTCGTGTACTGTCGGTTCATGTAAGCGCTCGCGCCTTCTTGAATGGCGCTTGCGATTTGTTGCATGCGCTCATTGCCGGCGCTCTTTCTCAGAACGCTCATTCCGGCCCATCCACCGTACACCAACGCCAAGCCTGCACCAGTAAACACTGTTGGCAGAGCATATTCGTTCATTGAGTTAACTCCCTTTTCTCACAGCCAGACACCGCCCAAGCGAATAACAAGCTTCGATAGGCCGCTTGCCCGGAACATTTTTGTACAAACTCCGGTCTTGCCAACCAGTGTTCTTTAACAGCGCTAATAATCGAAACGCGCTCCCGCTCCAAGTGATCGTCGCGCGACCGATAACAGGCGTAAGAGTAGCAGGAACAATAAATGAATGTAGAAAGCTGAATTAAATTTCGCCTCGCCGGTGGTGGCAATAGATATCAAGAGAGTATATCTAAAAGGGCGAAATCGCTTACCCTGCGTGCTAATTTAGCCACGCGCTAGAAAGTTAAGAGGCCTTCATGTCGCGGCGATCTCGTCTGGTAGCGGGATTTCTTTTACTAAGTACTGCTCTTTGCTTCGCCCCCATACGCGCAAATGCGCAAGTCGGTGTGGGTTACAACAAAGTGGTGGCTTGCGTCGAATCTCAAAGCGGCAATTCGATCGTCTTGAGAATGGCTCAGCGTAAGGTTGCGTACAAACCGGTCGTGCAATATCTTCCCGGAGCAAACGGTGCCACTCTATTGGTGGCGGACTTTCCCGGCTTGATTTTTCCTCTGGGCACAAAAATTATCAGACCACCTAAGGCGTCAGGAATCCAAGAGATTCACATAGGACAGTTTCAAGACTCTCCTGCAATATCGCGTGTGACCCTGATTGCCCCGGATGGAAATGCGCTTAAGGATGTCGCTTTTCATGCTGAGCCCGGCATTCTGCAAGTCAAGTGGCCGGCGAAGACATCAGCCAAGCATTGGACTTTGGTTCCTGCTGGGGAGCAGCCGCTTTTGCTTGCACAGCAACCACGGCGTGCAGCACAACCGGGCGAGATTCAGCCGGTGGCGCAGCGGTTCGTCGCACCGAGAACGTTGGGTGCTGCACCTCAGCCGGCTCCGGACCGCAGAACGTCTTCGTTGAAAGGTCTCTCCGCGGCCTCAAAGGCGCTTTCCACCGGTGAGACTTCCAAAGAAGAAACACCTACTCAGACTGGTTCTACATCGACGACTAAAGGATTTCTTTCCGGGCTGATGACGAAAATGAAGGGCGCGTTCTCTACCGATGAAGAGGGACCGAGCGAGGATGCACCGCCGCAAGCTCCCTCCAAAGTCGCACGAAAAAATCCCAAGCCGGCGCCCTCGATTGCAAGCGCCACTCAAGCGTCCAAACCGGAAACTGCGACTGAACGAGAGGAAGTGGAACCGAGTTCCAACAACCCAAGCATCGTCGATGAAAACAATGTTCCTCCACCCACAATTGAAGTGATTGATTCAATCAACAATAGTGACACCACAGGTGCTACCAGTGATTCGGCCAAGCAGGGAAATATAACAATAAAACTGAAATCGGCTCACCCATTTTCAGCAAAGTCATTTCGCATTTCAGACCCCGAAAGATATGTCGTGGACTTCGCCAACCTCCCGGAGCTGACCGAAAGCCAACTTCCAACGTTTCCAGAAGGTCCGCTTCTCAAGTCTATTCGCATAGGCGCTCCCGAGTCTGGAAAGACACGCTTGGTTTTGGATCTCTCGGGCATCGATTCGAGCGTTCGTGAAATGATCGACGGTAACTCGATTTCACTGATAGTCGATCGCCAGAAAGTTGCATCACTTCCAGCGATCGGAAACTTCAACGCCAATGGGCTCACGATCATGCTTGATGCCGGCCATGGTGGCAGCGATCCTGGTGCGCAACGCGGAGACATTCAAGAAAAGGAGATAACCCTAGGAATCGTCAAACAACTCAAAAAAGTTCTCGAGTCGCGCGGCGCGAGAGTCTTGCTGACTAGACAAGACGATACATTTGTATCGTTGGAAGATCGTGTCACCCTGACTAATTCTGCCAGCCCTGCAGTATTTCTCAGTGTTCACATCAATGCACTTGAGAGTACTTCCGATATTCACGGAATAGAAACCTATTATCAAACCGAACAATCTCGAGCCCTGGCTGATTCTATACACAATTCGTTGGTTACGAATCTTCAAGCGCCCGACAGATCGGTGCGTAAGGCGCGCTTTTACGTGATTAACCACACTCCGGTGCCTGCAGTCCTGGCAGAGGTCGGATTTATATCCAATAAGGATGAAAGAACGAAATTAATCTCTTCTGATTACCAGCAACAGGTAGCCGAGGCGCTGGCTCAGGGTGTTATGCTCTACGCGAAATCACGCCCGGACATCGCTTTAGCCAAGCCGGACGCTTTACCAGGCGCAAATTCCAGTAAAACGGCGCGACCAGATGAAAGATCGAAACTTTTACCTAAGTCTTTCAGTCCTATTGCGCAAACCGAACGAACCACTAGATAAGTGAGGGTATGGTGGTGTTATCGGCAACTAGATTGGGCTATTGGTGACAGAGGGAACGATTGGTGTCCTACTTAGAAAAAAGAGATCAAAAACGTTGGAGCGAGCTGAACTCCATTGGACTTTTTGACTCAGGAGTAGGTGGCCTTTCGGTACTCAGAGCGCTGTCGCAAATCGATCCCGATCGGTCCAAACGTTTTGTATATCTAGGTGATACCGCACGATGCCCGTATGGCAATCGTGCGCACAGTGAAATTGCGACATTCGTCACCGAAATAGTTTTTTGGCTTGCGACACAAAAAGTGGATGCTGTTGTGATGGCATGCAACACGAGCGCAGCGATGGCGCGTGATGTTGCAACAAGCGTGACACCACTGCCGGTGTACGACTTGATTGGGTCGACTGCTCAATATGTCGCAGACACCAAGTTGAAACGAATCGGTGTTTTGGCAACGGCCGGAACAGTACGCAGCAAAGCGTTCTCCCATGCGATTTCTCGGCTGAATCCTCATGCAGAAGTGGTGGAAGTCGCCTGCCCAGAGTTGGTTCCTATTGTTGAAGGTGGAACCGCCGATCACCCCGAAACCATTGATGTACTCAACAAACTTTGCCGACCCTTGCTCGATGCAAGAGTTGAAAGCGTAATTCTCGGGTGTACGCACTTTCCATTTTTGGAAAAACAACTTCAGCAAGTTGCTGATGGAAGATTTTCACTTATCGATCCGGCGGTTCTTCTTGCCGAAGCTTTGACCAATCCTTTTGAATCTTCAACCAGAACAGACGCAACCGAAGAACGCCGCATACTGAACGTTCTTACCGCCGCCGCCTCCGATTCGAAATGGGGTTCCGCAGATATATTCACAACAGGCTCATCACAGCAGTTTGAAGAGACCGCTCGCCGCGCTCTTGGATATACAGTAGGCACTGTATGCAGTATCAGCGTCGAGGAGTTGCAGCTTACAGTTCCTGTCGCTTCCAACGAGTCTAGTCCTGTTGTGGCGTCGAGCGAGGAATTGGTAAATACTCAGGCATCAGCCGTTCCTGTGGTTTAGACTTCAAACGGAATCTCCAAAGATCTGCAAGGATCTCCTGGGTATATGCGCAATGCGACCTTCGCGTATCGAGTGGCGCTCGTAATGCAAACCCGTGCTGCATGACTAGCGCTTCGTTACCCGCGACCAATGTTAGCTAGAATTTAAAAGGGTTCAGAGCCAAATGGAACAACTCACCATGTCTAACGACCTTGTCTTCAAGTCGTTGGAAGATGTTAGGGAGCAGGCGCTGCAATGCCGCCGCTGCGGGCTTTGTGAGACAAGAACCAACGTTGTATTTTTTGACGGCAATCCGAACGCCAAGCTGATGATAATCGGTGAAGGCCCCGGCCAGAGAGAAGACGAAACCGGCATTCCGTTCGTCGGCCGCGCCGGTCAGCTGCTCACCAAAATCTTAGAATCAGTAAAGATTGATCGAGAAAAGGATACGTATATCTGCAACATAGTTAAGTGCAGACCGCCGCAGAATCGGGTTCCTACCAAGGATGAGGCAGCGAGTTGCAAGCCATTTCTTGAAGCTCAGATTGAGTTTGTGAAGCCGAAAATTATTCTTTTGGCGGGCGCCACAGCGGTTCAATACATCTTGCAAGTTAAGGATCCTATAAGCCGAATAAGAGGCCAATGGTTTCCATACAAAAACGGTGTTAAAGTAATGCCGATCTTCCATCCTTCGTATTTGCTTCGCAATGAGTCTAAAGAGGTTGGAAGTCCCAAGTGGCTTATGTGGCAGGACATTCAAGCAGTCAAAAAAGAGCTCGATCTTTTGGACTGATAACTTTTTCGGGTGAGGCGTCATGGCGAGAAAAGCTGAATCGTTTTACGCAGACATGCTGACAGAGCAACTGGCGGAGGCAGTAACCAACGACTTTGGTATGGCCGTCCTGAAGTTGCCTAATCAGGGAAGAGGCGAAGTTCACGACGATGTCCTTGTGTACTTTTCTGCGCTGGCGATGGATCAAGTTAACGCAATCTCCCAGAAACATGGCGTGATGGACCCTACCGTTCTGCACGAAATCTATCAGCTCACACGCAATAACTTCATTCAAGGTTTCCGCATCGGTCAAGGCATGAAGGGAACCTGGACACCTTCATAGTCCTAACCCCGTTCTAGTTGAACTTTGCAGTTTCCACACCGAGAGTCGTCGGTCGCAGATTCGTCGCGTGAATCATGCTTCCAAAGTGCAGCTCAGCTCGGCGACCGCTTATAATTAGTTGGCGGTTCTGTTTATTAACTCGGCTGAAGCTTCAAGGGCATTCTTTCAGGACATCATTCTTAGCGTATGGCAATGATCTGTCTTACATGCAAGTCCAAGTTTCCGGACGAAACCTTGGATTGCCCCGATTGCAATACGAGGCTCAGTAAGTTCGTTGAAGATCCGCTGATAGGAACAATTTTTGCAGAACGCTACCAGATTTCTGATGTGATTGGTCGCGGCGGCATGAGTGTTGTGTACAGTGCGCGCCACACGTACATGAACAACGAAGTCGCAATCAAGATTCTCAATCAGCAGCTGACGTCAGATCCGGTAAGTTTGGAACGCTTCCGCCAGGAAGCCGAAGCCCTCAGCAAACTGAAGCACAAGAACATCGTTCAGGTTATGGACTTTGGTGTCTCAAGCACCGGGCAAGCGTTCCTCATAATGGATTTTCTTCGCGGAGAAAGCCTCGAAGATTTTCTCGAAAATCATGGCGGCATGCCTATTAATCGGGCCATCCATATCTTTTCTCAGGCGTGCGATGGTTTCGCCCAGGCGCATGCTATAGGCATCATTCATCGCGACATCAAACCAAGCAACATCGTGGTGGTGCAAGAAGCAGGCGAAGTTGATGTCGTAAAAATCGTTGATTTCGGTATTGCTAAACTTGCCGATCAATCAGGTAAGACATCTCAGCAGCTGACGCAAGCAGGAGAAGTCTTCGGAAGCCCGCTCTACATGAGTCCCGAGCAATGCAAGGGATTGCCGTTGGATGCGCGTTCAGACATCTACTCACTTGGCTGTGTTATGTATGAGTTGTTTACGGAGTTGCCACCACTTATTGGTGACAGTTCTTTCGACACGATGAACAAGCACGTTCAAGAAATGCCGCTGTCCCTCAGAGGTGTCGCACCGAACCTCGAAATCCCAGTGCTCATCGATAAATTGGTGCTCAAGGCTCTAAGAAAGGAGCCCGAAAAGCGTCAGCAAAGCATGCAGGACCTTAAGGCGGAGCTGATCAAAGCTGCCGAAGACTCCAGAATCTATTTGCCCACTCAATCCGACGCAACGTACATACCACAAATGTACACCGGTGGAGAAACCGGAGAGCGACCAGGGCTCAACGAAGGCGGAGATGACAAAGCCACGCGAGTAAGTTCTACGACCTCTTCCAACCTTGTAAACGAAGAAGAACAGAAGATCACCCAACTTCGCACAGAGGCAAATGCGAAGATCAAAGATTTGCGCAACTATACTTATATGTTGACCGGTGCGATTGTCGTCGGAATTTTCGGTGTCACTGCATTGCTTCTTTGGCCAGGACCCGCAGCCGATCGCGTTTCGCCTGGAACGCGTCTTGTCTGGATGTTTTTCATGTCGCAGGGTGACGGGGCGCAAGAAGGCAAGCGATTCGAGGATGCTGCGAAGTCGTATCAACAAGCAGCAGATATGGCGCGTACGTTTCAAGACTCACGCGATCGTTTCATAAAATCGCTTACTGCTCTTGTCCGAAGTTATCACTCAATGAAGAAGCTCACTCCGAACCAGATGGAAGCCTTAGACAGAATTCGAGAAGAGCTGACTGATGCCGAGCAAGAGCGAATGCGAATTCAGTTGAAAGAATCAATGGGCACAGGAAGTGATCTCGCTTCTATGGCCGACTTGCAAATAACATCGCAGAAGGATCTAGATCCTGTCATGGTAGAGGGGCATACAAGGCGGTTCTTGGAACAAGCGAAGAAAGCTCTCAACCGCGGTGAAATTATTCATGCGATGACCTGGCTGTCCGAGGCGGAACAATTGGAGAGCACCGCCAAAGGTGGCAGCGGCGGAGCAATTGCAAAAACTGCAAACGAGATCTGCTCTAAATGTGAGTCATCGACACACGTTGCCGAAGTTTCCAAACTTCTGCAACGTGTCGTGCAGTTAGAAATTGATACATCAAATGAGGCAACTTCAGCGCAAGCGAAAAATATTCTGACGTTGATTTCAAACGTTGGGAAGATGGCAGAGGGTGGTGACGTCGAAGAGGCGGAGAATCGCATTGCGGCAGCCGCAGCAGAAGCGAAGAAGTTGCCGGCACAGTATGTTCCGCAGGTGGCGGATGCGCTAAACAAATGCGCAGCGCAGATGGAGAAAAAGGGCAAAGACGAGATTGCGGTCAAAGCCCGTGCGCAAGCAAAGGCTCTACAAGCTATCGCGAAACCCAAGAAGACTGCGTTTAGAACGAAGCGCCACCGGGTTTCAGCGTAATAATCGGTGGATGGCGGAAATCGCCTATTAAATAGAGCCTTCGAAACTGCGATCTCGAGGGTCACCCATCTTCAGCGATATCGCTGGAGCACAGTACAACAAATGTAACCGGCCGAATTTCGGATTCCGAGGGGCATAAACATCGGCGATATCGCTGGAGCACAGTACAACAAATGTAACCGGCCGAATTTCGGATTCCGAGGGGCATAAACATCGGCGATATCGCTGGAGCACAGTACAACAAATGTAACCGGCCGAATTTCGGATTTCGAGGGGCATAAACATCGGCGATATCGCTGGAATACGGTATACAGATGTAACCAGCCCGTATCTGCGTGTGAACTGTAACTATCGCCCGTTCTCAGTTTCGGACTTTGTTACGACAGCATCCGACAAAGCACGTGATCATATACACTGCGAAAATGATCGGTAGAACGTTATAAGGAAATGCTGGGCCGGGATACAAGGAACCCACCAGGGCAAACACCATGACCAGTATCGAAGCTGACACAATCAATATCTTAAGCATGGTCAGTTCACCGCGTGAGCGAAGATATTTTGCTGCTGCGATTGATGTTGCGATATAGCCGAAGATAAAGCCGAATGTTGCTAATGTTCCTAGCCAACCAACAATATCGAGCAAAGGGCAATTGAAAAGACTCAGTATGAGCGCGATTGCGAAGCTCAGTCCGATTGCTGCGAGTGTTGCGACATGAGGGGTGGAGTTCTGCTCGTGTATGGTTCCGAGGGCGTCGTGGAACAAACCATCGTGGCTCATCTTGTACATCGTTCGTGCACTTGCAGTCAGGTTCGCGATGCCTGCAGCGAAGAAGCTGATCATAATTCCAATGTCTGCAAGGTGTCCCAGGATCGGCAGACCAGCGAGTTCCGCCGTTGTAAGCAGTGGTGTGGAACACTTGTCCAGCGGAACACTAGAGTGACTGAAAGCGAAAACTAAAGCGTAGGCTGTTAGGACGAAGAATACCCCGCTGAGCATCACACTCAGCATCAATGCGCGTGGAATTGTCTTCAACGGATCTTTCGCCTCGACACCTAGCGATGCTGCGCTCTCAAAGGCAACGAACCCGAAGATTGCCATTACAAGACCCATTCGAACGTTTTCCGCGCTTACACCTGTGAGGTTGATTTGTCGATGATCTATCGGAAAATCGAATTTCTGAAATGCCAATGCCACTATCAGTAGTATCAATCCGACTGAAAGGAACTCTAAACGAAGCATAAGGCTTGCGGACATCTTTATGTTCTTCCAGGCGACGAATGCGACTAGAGATGCAGCGAGCAGCATCATCACTTGGCTGGAGAGATTAATGTTCAAAAAGTACTTCGCTATCGAACTCGCGTATATGGCGAACTCGGTAATGCAAACTGATCCGCAGAACACATACGCAAAGAGAAGTGCCCAGCCGGTTAGTGTTCCGGCGCGGCGCCCGAGACCGATGGAGACGAAGCTATAGAGCGAGCCTGGGCACGCTTGACGCGATGCGAATTCATTTATGCACTGAGCGGTGAAGAGAAGACCGATTGTAGCGAGGAGATATGAGAGCCAGGTTCCATTTCCGGCAAATCCGAAGGCGATCGGAATGAGCATGCCTGGTGTCGCGCTGGGTGCGATACCGGCGATTGACTGGGCAAGTGTCTCCAGCGGGGTTAGGACGGCGCGCTGAAGCCCCTTGAGCTTGCTATGCGGCTGCTTTTCTTCGAGCGCCAGGGTTACTTCCGGGCGAAAAGTCGTACTCACTTCGAGGCTCCGCTTAAGGTCTTGTTCAAGATTAAATATGTATATCGTTCACGCAATGGGGAAACTGCGAAACGCGTGCTTTGTCTAAACCTGTTCTGCGACTTTGTCTAAACCTGTTCTGCGACTTCGTCTAAACCTGTTCTGCGACTTCGTCCAAGGCGGTCCCGCGATGGCAGACTTTAGAAGGGGCTCGACTAGCGTTGCATTTGCGTGATGGAGCTGCCGAGGCTCTTGATGCGTTTCATCAAGGCGGGATTTTTCATGGCGGAGAGGACACCATATGCGATGCTCGCAATTAAAATTACCGTGAGCACCTTTTGGAAAAGCGAAAGCTGCGTTGAACGGTTCATCGTGCTCTTCGCTTTTCGGCTGAATCCTTTGCCTTCTTTGCCGCCTTGCGCTTTTGGTAGCGTGAACTTGCCTTGTTGAATTCGCAGCTTTGCCACTTCCTGTGGTGACAGGAGCTGCCTTTGGCAATTTATGCAGAAACGAATTCTGGATTTTACGGTTGTTCCGCAGTAAGGGCACTGCATGATGTCGCCGCCGACTTCGTCGTCGTCATCGTCATCAACTCCGTCGCCAGAACGCCTGCCGCCTCCGAACAACGACATGAGTTTCGCGAGAAACCCTTGTGGTTCATCGCCTTCTTCTTCCTCTTCGTCGTCGTCATCGCCGCCTTGACCGTTTCCGTTTTGCGGGCGGGCTTTGAGTTTTACTGAATCGGTGCGGGTTCCGGCTCCACCTGGTGTGGCGTCGGCGATAAATTGCAAACCGTCCGGTGCATCACCACCGCTGATTTTGAGCGAGACGATCTGCTCGTATGTTCCTGTCTGAATCGCTTCAGCCTCAGCTGCCATATCTGCAAAACCGCCTTCCAATCTGTGCTTCATTGTTCTAAGTTTCAATCCGTCGCGCTTCAAGGCCTCGTGCAACTCATTGCCGAATTCTTGAATTGTCTGCTGACGATTGGCCGCATCTTTTTGCAACGCTTTGTTGAATACTTGAGTCAGTTCCGTACAAAGCTTCAGCTCCGGCTGAGCCTGGTTGAACGGAATCGGGGTTGCATACAAGTGACAGTCCATCATCTCGATGGCTGACTTTGCCTGAAACGGCAGCTTGCCGGCAAGAGATTCGTACGCAACCACTGCAAGCGAATAAATATCGCTGCGGGGATCGACGGTTGAGGCAGAGAGGCACTGTTCCGGGCTCATGTATGGCGGGCTGCCGCAGACGTCGCCGATTTTGGTGATTTGATACGCGTCTTGCGCCTTGGGCGAAGGTTCGCGCAGTTTGGACAGTCCGAAGTCCACGAGCGTGACCCAATCTTGTTCGCCATGTTTGCTTATGACGATGTTTTCGGGTTTGAGATCGCGGTGAACCACATCTTGCGTGTGCGCAGAAGCGAGCGCATCGACTATTTGTTTGAAAAGAATGTCGGCCTTGTCAAAAGGCACGGGTCCGCGCTCTTTAATGCCATCTTTTAAACTTCTGCCTTCCAGGTAGTCCATGACCAGAAACGGCTGACCCTGCGAGCTCATACCGAAATCGTAGAGTGTGACGATGTGGTGGTGTCTGACCTGCGATACGGTTTTTGCTTCTCTGTAAAATCTCTTGACAGCCTCGGAGTCGGCAACCATGTGCGAATGCAGCATTTTGATTGCCATGTATTTGTCCATTTGTTCCTGGCGGGCTTTATACACCACGCCCATGCCGCCGCGACCAATTACCGAAACGATTTCGTAGCGGTCAGCCAATTTTGAGCCGACCAATGGGTCACGTTCGATTGCCGTCAGACGAGTGTTGTCTTTAGGGCACCGATCGATGCTGTCGTCATAGTCTGAGTGGCACTCAGGGCAAGTTTTCAACGGTTTTACCTTTGTTTGCGAGACAAGTTTGCGAGACAAGTGGACGAGCTGGACGGTAGCTCCCTGGGGAGAAAAGAGTAG
>CAYZJR010000017.1:0-67775 GCA_964478655.1 uncultured Candidatus Obscuribacterales bacterium | reverse complement strand
GTTTGCGAGACAAGTGGACGAGCTGGACGGTAGCTCCCTGGGGAGAAAAGAGTAGATCCGAAAGATCCATACCCCCCTCAAATGCCCACTAAACAGCAAAGAGTCACATAAACTCTACTATTACGTCGTTGCTAATGATGACTGCCTGGCGGCTGATTGCGAGATGGCCGCCAGTTTTCGTCAATAGTCCACCAGCGGTAAGTTTCGCCACCTGTGCGGCAAATTCATGCTCGAGGTCGATTCCGTAGTCACGCTTGAATTCTGCAAGATTAATGCCTTTGCGCATTCTCAGCCCTAGCATGATGCCCTCTTTGATGCGGGTCGGTTCATCAATCGGCTCGAACGTTTCGCTGCCGAGTGGGTCGTTCATGTATTTCTTTAGGGAACGCCAGTTAGAACTTCTTGCACCGTTCACATATCGATGTGCGCTGACGCCGAAGCCGAGATACTGGTGATTTTGCCAATAGCCTAAATTGTGCCGGGACTCGAAGCCCGGCTTGGCGAAGTTGGAAACTTCATAGTGTGTAAATCCACTGTTAGTGAGCGTTTCCACTAGTTCATCAAACATGTCTGAGAAGAGATCATCATTGGGGAACTGCGGTGAACCTTTCGGAAACCTCGAATACAAGGGCGAATTGGAAGCCAGATGCAATCCGTAGGCGCTGACATGTTTGATGCTCGGATTTTTCGCGAGTGCAACAATATCGCTGAGGGTGCGGTTCCAGCTTTGTTTGGTCTGAGTCGGAAGACCGTACATGAGATCGAGCGAGATGTTTTTGATCTGAGAATCGAGAGCCTTAGTGATGCCATCAAACGCCTGCTGGCGCGTGTGATCGCGACCCATTGCCACCAGCTCGTCATCATTTAGCGATTCGATTCCGATTGAAAGGCGGTTGATTCCAATTTCGTTCCAACTTTTCAGCTTGTCGGTTGTTATCGCATGGGGAGTAGTTTCCAGCGATGTTTCGCAATCAGGGGCGAACTTCGTGTGCTGCCTCAAGGAATTGTGGATCTTGCTTAGATTTGCAGGCGCCATCAGCCCTGGCGTTCCGCCACCGTAAAAAATTGATGAGAGTGTGTGTCTCTGCTCGGATGTGGCAAGGCGCTCCGCGATTTCCTTTTCGACAACCACGGCATAGGCATCTTCAAGATGATCCAAGCCGGCGAATGCTGCAAAGTCGCAAAAGTCGCACTTGTGCGAGCAAAATGGAATATGTAAGTACGCGCTTGTGATTTCGCTTGGTGTGGGCAACTTAAGGGACTCTTTTTTGCAGCCTGCCTCCGTGTGCTAGGCTTTCATCTGCTCGATGTATTATCCAACGGATTGACCTAGGTTGCTACTCGATGCACTTCTGCTCTTAATAGCGGATCACAGCAGCAACACACAGACGGTTAATTGCAGTTGATTGTAGTTTTAGGGAGTGCCTCGGTTGATGTTCCTGACTAGAAACGGTGTGCCAAGAGAGATTGCAGTTGCACTTTTCTTCGTGTTTGTCATACAGGCAACATTGGTGAATTTGGCGAATTCAGCATGGGCGGCGCAGACGCAACCAGGCAAGAGGCTCACTGATGAACAGGAACATGCCATAAAGCTTTTCCGAACGGAGGCGTCAACGTTCGATCTCAGATCCGTTGGCGAAATGATAATCGGGCTCAGGCGCAAGGTTACGGACAAGCCTCAGGATGCCGGTCTCAGATTGAATTTGGGAACGTACCTATATCGAGTCGGTGACTATGAGGGTGCGGCGATGGAACTAAAACGTGCTGTCGCTCTGGGTCCTCAAGACTTTCTCTCGCACCTGCTTTTGGCTCGCACACTGGATGACGCGGGCGATCAATCGTCGGCACGCATCGAATACGGAAGAGCGATGGAACTGGCACAGGATGTCTCGGAAGTCCACACTTTCTATGCCGAAAGCCTGTTGCGACACGGCAACATGTCGGAAGCTCTCAACGAGTTTCGTCGGTCTGTTGCAATTCGCTCTACTGCAGAAAATCTGTCCGGAATGTCAGACGCGCTTTTGGTTGCACGAGATGTTCAAGGCGCAGTGAAAGCGGCACGGCAGGCTGTGTCTGCGCAGCCTAGTTCTGCACAAGCTCACGTTTCTCTTACGAAAGCATTGCTTCAAGCCGGCGACAAACAAGCAGCAATGCGAACCGCCAGGCAAGCTGCGTTGTTGAACCCGACCTCTGCCGATAGTCATATGGTGTTAGGCAGGGCGTTGTATGCAAATGGAGACATTGACGGCGCCGTCGAAGAGTTCAAGCAGTCTGTGGGTTTAGATCCGCTGAATGCACAGGCCAGAAATGATCTTGGCTATGCTCTCTACGGTAAAGGAGATATCGCAGAGGCGGTAACGGAGTTGCGTCTAGCATTGCGAATCAACCCACATTTGAGCGAGGCTCGCAATAACCTGGAGATAGCTGTTTATGGCATTTCCGGTCAGAAGCGCCCCTAGCTCTTTGCAGAACTGAACCCAGTCTTTAACCGCCGATGGTGGCGCTCGTCTCCTTGCAATTTATTATCACCACTGTAGAATGATACTGCTGGCAGTATTTCTTTTTCACTAAGGCGAAAAATTGTCGTTTAGATTTCAACTCTATATACAAACGAGCGCCAACCGAAATATCCTCGCCAAAATCCCTACCAGACCGCAAATCGGAAGAGTGATACCAAGCGGAAATTTCAAAAGGTTCGACTCTGTACGCAGAGCAGTCGCACTGTCCTTGGTGTCATCCATTTTTCTGGGATTAGCATCGCCGGTCTTCGCTCAGCAAGATGACGGATCGTCGTCTACAAAGGCGCCTGTGATGAATCTGAAGTACACCCCAGGGCCCGGCGATTCAGGTACATCCAGTCTTCTTCAATCGAAGGATTTTAAGCCGAGTGAATCGCTATCGAAGATCCTGGGCAGCTCCTTATCGGCTTTGAGTTCCGCATCAACAGCGAATTCTGCGTCGACACCCAACGCTTCCTCGACATCCAACGCTTCCTCGACACCCAACGTTTCCTCGACGCCGAGTGCCCAATCGAATTCTCAGGCGGTTCCATCCAGTGATGGTGGTAAGACTTTGGATCTGAGCCAGCTTTCGAATGAAGCGAAAAATCTTGTGCAGCAGTTAGCTCAAAGTTCTCAGCAGATCGCCCAAACCAGCCCAAGACCAGCCGGAAAAAACGAACTTCCGGGTGTTGTCGGCACAGTTCAAATTCGCAAGAACTTCAAATTGTTTGCTAGAGAGGCGCTCATCCATAATTTGAGTTTCCGCGAGACGCCAGTCAGAGAGGTAATCTCCGAGATTGCGCGGCGAGGAAATATGAACATACTTATCGATCGTTCAGTAGTCGGAAAAATTACAGGCGAACTCCGCGATGTTACCCTCAACGAAGCGATGGATAGTGTTCTTGCCGCAGCAGGACTGCAAAGCAGACAACTTGATGGACACACCGTGATCATCGCAACGCAGCAAGCGATGGTTCAACTTGGTTTGAACAGACCAATGGCTCGTGTCTTTAAATTGAGTTATGCGCACCCATATGACGTAGCCATGATTCTTCACGCGTCTGTGTTCAACAAAGGCATGGTGCCTGACTTTCTTCAAACTCAAAGACGTCGTTTGAAGAATGACAATGCCGATCTCACCGCAACTGAATCCGGAAGGAAAGGCAGCGGATTGGAGGCGCAAGGCACCACCGATGAAGCCGAAAAGAGAACCGGAAAAGAGTCTGACGAACGCACTGAAGAAGTCGAAACCAGCCAAACTTCAAGACCTGACCAACCTCGCCAAGTTAGGGGACAAAGTCGCGCGACGGTTCAAGAAGGTGTTGGGTTCAACAACGCAAGAACCAACCCGGGCGAACAGCAGATTCGCGCCACCAATGAAGTGTCTGTGGACTACCTGGTTGAACAAAACGGTGGCGGCGCAATCGTCATACCGGATGCAAAAAATCGGCAAGTTCTTGTGGTGGGAACGACCGAAGACATCGCAATTGCCGAAGAGTCGATTCGGCTTCTCGATCGTCGTCCTAAGCAAATTCACATACAAGCATCCTTGGTTGAATTGAACAACCAAGGCATTCGTCAACTTGGAGCCAACGTTACGGCGCAAGGCGATGGACTTTCGGCTTCCGTACTGGGCAATGCCGCCGCTCCACTTTTGAGCTTCCTTCCGGGCTTAGGCAGCCCCGCGAGCAGTACTCCCAACCCAGCAATTCCGGCGATTCCGTTTACCGGCAATAGTGTCACACCGGCCGCACCGGGTACCGCATTTACCGGACTGCTCGGTGTATTGCTCCCGGCACCGCCGACGATTGCAGGTGTCAATGCGCTGCAAACCGCCGCAACCGGATTCAATTTTCTTTCGCTTGGGCGAAAAGCCGGTGGTAGAGCCAATATCGCAACAGTTCCACAAGGCGTTAACCTCAGCGTCAACATGCTTTTGCAAACCAATAAAGCAAAGTTGATCGCAAATCCGAGCGTGGTATGTTCTGACAACAGTGAGACGCTTATTGCAATTGCCAATCAAATCGTACAAAGAGTGACATCTACTGTCAGCCTTGGTGTTGTCACAACGAACGTTGAAATTCGAGACGCTGGAATCTTTCTAAACGTGTTGCCGCGTGTCACCGAGGATGGTTTCATCGTCATGCGGCTGCGCCCGCAAGTTTCGTTTCCATTGGGACCTCCGGTTAACTTCGGCAACGCCAACAACCCAACAATCGTCACACTTTTGAGTATCAGAGACGTTCTTACTCAAGACTTGCGAGTGAAAGACGGGCAGACACTCGTCATTGGCGGATTGTTCTTAGAGCAGGAAGCGGCGCAGCTGGCGAAAGTTCCATACCTAGCCGAAACACCGGTACTCGGTGCGTTCTTCAGAAACAGTATCAAAGGCAGAAACAGAACAGAGTTGATGCTTCTGCTTACGCCAAAAATCGTCGAAGAAGAACCACCGAGCCAGGCGATTACAGAGTCTAGACCGCCGCTGCAAATGTAAGGCGCAAAGCGTTCAGATGTGAATCTTCTTGATGTATTTGTCCAAGCCCAGCGCTTTAGACTGTGCCTCGGCTTGCTTCTCTAATTTCTTCCACTTCGCGGGCCCGAGGTAGTGCTTGAGACCAATCGTTCCTGAATATAAGAGCACACCGCAAAACAAGAACGTCAGAAACAGATTTCGAATGTTTCTGATCAACTCATAGTTCTTGCGACTCTTTTTAAATTCCGGCTGGGCAAGCGCGCTTTCGTCATACAGCAGCTCGCCGAGCTCTTGATAGACGTTTCGCTCTCGCTTATCCCAATTCTGTCGAGTGTTATCAGTCGGAATCAGTCTGTTGCAGTGCTCACAAACTGTGCGAATTTGCCGGGGTTGTACGTGCCCGCATCTTGGACAGGCAAGAACAGGAGCATCCTTGTCCTCGTGCTCAATCTTGAATGCCGATTTGATGATTACCAGGTTCTTGTGAAAGTCCATTCCTCTCGCTCCCTGTGCCAGCCAGGATGGGGGGTTAAGCCCGGTAGTTAGTACGTTCCCACTAGTAAGTCGGACATATTAATCCACTTGCACTATAAGTTAAAATTTATCTTGATGTCAATGGGCGAAATCGTTGATAACCGAACAGTCGCATTGGACTGACATTCGCTATAGAAGCGGGTTCAGGTGGAAGGTGCTGTCATCGAGTTTTGGAAACATCACGGTTTCCGCCGGTACTTACATATTCGTAAGCGACCCAGAGCTGCTTGATTGTGAGTCCCAGTCCGAAAGATGCTTGATGAGAGCCAATCGCGTCTACGAATGTGCGTTGATGTCCTAAAGGCACGTAAGTCGAATAGCTCGCGATTTCCCTTATGCTTGCTGACAGATGCCGCATGACCATTGAGTCGGTGAGCTTTATCACTTCCGCGATTCGAAGGTTTGAGAGTTGAAACGGCGGAGCCGCCAGAGGTTGCGGCGTTGCTGTTGCAATCATGTTCAAAATCCGAAGAGGCGTTGCCGGAATGCCGACGTTGACCGGCTTTGAGGCGTAGTGGCTCTCAAGGTCCATGACGAGGGTTTCTCCAATCAACCGAATTGAGCTGTCTGCCTCCGTCTTCGAAGATCGTACTGCTGCTGCCGAAGAGCCGCAAATTTCTGAAAGCTTGTCTGCTAAGTCTTTTGCAGCGTGCAAATTCCAAATGCTTTCTTTCGACTTCGAGCAAAAGCACACGCGAACTTCCGGCGACCTAACGCCCTGCGTGACATTTATTTTTGCCTGGATTATGGCTCGTTCATCGGCAAATAGAACTTTCTGCGGAATGAGCATTTGTGCTTCGAACCTGCACTCGCTCGGTGACGACTGCATTTTTGAGATGTCTTGCCACGGAAGTGTTGTTAGATTTTGAAATTCGTATGACGTTGTATTGAGCAACAAGTCGATACCATCGATGATGTCACTCGAATTTGTTTCGAAGACTTCTTCGTGATAGATATCGGATTTCTTCTTTCGTTTCCACATCACATTGAAGCTTTGCGGAACAAGAAAGTCGATGCTGCTTCCGCGCCTATTCTACGGTAACTGATTTCGCCAGGTTGCGTGGTTGGTCGACATCTTTGCCGAGGTAGTCGGCGATGAAGTATGAGAGCAACTGCAATGGAATCACTGTAAGGAGTGGGCTGAAGAACTCTTCGATTACCGGAATTCTAAGTACCGAATCGAAGGTCTTGGTCGCTTGCTCGTCTCCATCGACTGCTACTGCAATCATTTTGGCGTTGCGAGCGCGGGCTTCCATCGCGTTTGACAAAGTCTTTTCGTAAACTGCACCAGGAACCACAACTGTAATCACCGGCACTGACGCGTCGAGAACGGCAATCGGTCCATGTTTAAGTTCACCAGCTGCATAACCCGAAGCGTGAATGTAGGAAAGTTCCTTCAACTTCAATGCGCCTTCCAGTGCAGTCGGGTAGTTCATTCCACGACCGACGAAGACCACGTCATGCGCTTCGGCATACTGCAAGGAGATCTCTTTGATCGATTCTTCTCTCGCCAATGTCAGTTCGATCAATGCAGGGATGGAATTGAGCGTGGCTTTCAGTTTGCGCGCTTTGCGCGCAGAAATGCTGCCTCTGATTTCGGCCAGGTAAATTGCCAGCAAGTAGAAGCTTGTGATTTGAGCTACATACGTCTTGGTCGCGGCCACCGAGACTTCGATACCGCACTCGGTGACGATCAAGTTTGATGTCAATTGGGCGAGGTGAGAGTCCGGGCGATTCGTGATTCCCAGAGTGAAGCTGCCTCGGTTCTTCGCTTCAGAGAGCGCAGCGAGCGTATCTGCAGTTTCACCAGATTGGGAGACTGCAATAGTCAAAGTGCTTTCGTTGACGAGGAGTTTGCGACCTCTTATCTCCGATGCGATTTCTACTTCAACCGGAATCGAGCAAAGATCTTCGATGATGTACTTGCCGACTAGTGCGGAGTGATAGGCAGTTCCGCAGGCAACGACCATGATGCGATCGATGCCTTTGATCTCGTTGTCGGTGAGATTGACGCCGTATGCTTGTTTGCCGGCGAGTTCATTTGCAACATGCTCGACATTGAAGTTGATCGGTTTGTCGGGATGACGCAAGTACTTGCTCAAGGTTTGACGCAAAACCAGCGGTTGTTCGTGAATCTCTTTCATCAAGAAGTGTTTGTATCCACTCTTGTCGATTACATAAGGATTGGATTCGAGGGAAACCGGCTTGCGTTCGATTTCGCGTCCATCGAAATCAAAGAGGCGGACCCCGGTGGCGGTGATTTCTGCAACTTCGCTCTGCTCGAGCTTGAGCACCCGGTTGGTGTACTGGCGCATCGCCATGCTGTCGGATGCGAGGAAGCTTTCATCATCGCCCAAGCCAACACTCAATGAATAGTGATGGTTGACGGCATAAATGCGATCAGGATGAAGTTGGCTGACGATTCCCAGAGCGTAGGCGCCTTTGAGACGGCTTACCGCGCGGCGAATCGAATTGAGAAGATCAGAATCTTTTTTGTATTCGTATGCCACCAAGTGTGCTACCACTTCGGTGTCGGTTTCCGAATTGAAGACGTAGCCCAACTCAGTAAGTTCGTCTCTCAATTCATCGTAGTTTTCGATGATACCGTTGTGGACGACCGCAAAGGTCCCTGTTTGATCGATATGCGGGTGAGCATTCAGATCGTTAGGAACTCCATGTGTTGCCCAACGCGTATGCCCAATGCCGATTCGTGCGGCTGGACGCTTGCTGTTGAGGATTTCTTCCAGGTTTGAGAGCTTGCCTGCGGCTTTGAGCACGCATAGTTCACCCTCTTCGATAACCGCGACACCGGCAGAGTCATAGCCTCTGTACTCCAGATATCTCAATTCGGAAAGCAATACTGGCGCTGCTTCAGACGTTCCCAGATAGCCAACTATTCCGCACATTCAGGACTGACCCCCAACCACTAAATTTCCATTACTTCCGCTTCTTTATCGCTCACGGCTTTGTCCACTTCCTTTATATACTTATCCGTCAACTTTTGAAGGGACTCTTCCTGACGCTTAATTTCATCCTCTGAAACCTGTGAACCCTTGAGTTTCTTTAGGTCTTCGGCTCCATCGCGGCGAATATTTCGTACTGCGACTCGCGCCTCTTCACCGAACTTTTTCACATTCTTAGTCAACTCTTTACGTCGTTCTTCCGTGAGAGCCGGAATGTTTAAACGTATGACGGAACCATCGTTGTTTGGTGTCAGTCCGAGCTGAGATTTATGTATGGCTTGCTCTATATCTTTTAGGGATGCCTTGTCGTAGGGTTGGATCAACAGCGAACGCCCATCCGGAGTGGAAATGTTTGCCAGACTCTTCAGTGGAGTCGGTGTCCCGTAGTACTCGACTTCGATACGATCTAAAAGTCCTGGATTGGCACGACCAGTTCTGATTGTTTGGAACTGGGTGCCCAGATTCACCACGGCCTTTTTCATTCTGTCTTCTGCCGAAGCAAGTATGTCAGTGGCGGTACTCATGGCTTTTTTTGTCCTCCAACCGTTTCTGCCGTTCCAACAAAGGTACCTATTTTGTCTCCAAGAACGATGCGTTCAATGCTTCCGGGCTTCGCGAAGTCGAAGACGACTATCGGAATGTTGTTTTCGTGACACAAAGAGACGGCTGCAGGATCCATAACCTTTAGACCTTGCCGTATTACTTGTTCGAAGGTGATGTCGTGGAACTTTTTAGCGTCTGGGTTCTTGCGCGGGTCATCGTCGTAAACGCCGTCGACGTTGTTTTTGGCCATGAGAATCGCATTGGCTTTTATTTCAGCTGCTCTCAGGGCTGCAGCCGTATCGGTTGTGACGTGAGGGTTTCCGGTTCCGCCACCAAAGATAACGACGCGTTTTTTCTCTAAATGCCTTATTGCTCTCAGTCTGATGAATGGCTCAGCCACAGCCGGCATCGCAATTGCTGTTTGCACTCTGGTCGGAACTTTTTTGTTGTTCAAAACTTCCTGGAGAATGAGTGCGTTCATGATGGTGGCGAGCATGCCGACATAGTCCGCAGCTGCTTTGTCCATGCCCCACTTCTCACCCTGTGAGCCTCGAAACACGTTGCCTGCGCCGACGACGACTGCAATTTCGATGCCTTGATGATGTGCGGCAGCTATTTCATCGGCAATTCGATTGAGAATCGAAAAGTCGAAACCAAAGCCTTCGGCGCCCATAAGCGCTTCGCCACTTAGTTTGAGAAGAATACGTTGATACTTCGGAGATGCCATTGAACGACCAATTGGTGTAAGTCGGAGTGATCATACCGCTTTCCTCTATTTTCAATCCATGTCCTAGATTTCATGGGATATTGAGAAGTAAGCGCGGCGCCTGTTTTAGCGTGGTCAGGAGGTCAGCATCCTGCGCCATTGACGCAATTTTAGATTCAAAAGCATATCGAATATGGTGGCAAGTGCATTCCGCCAAACATTACGAGATGTTGTCATGGTGAGACTTGCGCTGGACTTGCCAAGCGATAGGCGTCTTTGCGGGCGCCCTTCAAATTTTGTCTTCGGTTTTGTGGATTAAAATACCCAAGCGCGGAAGACAAGTGTTCCGAAATGCCCAACAGTTGAGCACTCCAAGCTCTCGCCTTGCCGCGCTTATATACTTTTTTCCACAAACCCCGGTTCGAAAATTCGACCCCAGATGGTTACTCAGATTTTCCGTTTGTTTCTTGACGACCTTCGCCGAGAATGAACAACGCATAGCGGGCCGGCTTCAACTCCCCGACTTCGCCTGCCTTGCTGCTGAGGAATTTCGCCACCGTCTGCTGTGGGTCTTTGACGAATGGTTGTTCCATCAAAGTACGCTCGGAAATGATCTTGTCAACTCTTCCGGTCACGATCTTGTCTCTCATCTCTGGCTTTTTGTCGGCCAGATCAGCTTTCCCAGACTCGATGCGTTTTTCGTTTTCAATGATGTCGGCTGGTACGTCCGATCTATTGATGTATTGGGGTTTAGCCGAGACAACGTGCATTGCAACTTCTCTGCCGATAGTTGAAAGCTTATCTGCTGCTGCGTCTTTGTTGCTTTCGAGTTCAATCAAAGCTCCCATCTTGCCGCCGAGGGCGTGGACGTAGAGTCCAACGGTTCCATTGGCGCTCTTGAGATCGTAGACAGCTAGTCTGCTTATCACGATGTTTTCACCGGTCTTCGCGATTGCTTCTGTGAGCAAATCTTTGACGGTTGCGCTGCCGGTTGGCTTGGAAAGAAGATCTTCCACATCTTTCGGTTTGTGCTTGAGGGTGAGCTCAGCCAACTCTTTCGCCAAGGAAGTGAACTGTTCGTTTCTGGCAACGAAATCTGTTTCGCAATTGATTTCGATCAAGGCGCCGGATTTCCCGTCTGGGCTTACCAAACCGGCAACGACACCTTCAGAGGTTGCCCGAGAAGACTTTTTGTTTGCGACAGCAACGCCCTTTTGACGAAGCCATTCGAAGGCTTTTTCGAAATCGCCTTCTGATTCAACCAGAGCTTTTTTGCAGTCCATCATGGCCGCTCCGGACTTTTCGCGTAGCTCTTTGACCATGGATGCAGAAATTTCTACCATTTTGAGACTCTCCTCAAAGTCGCTTATCGTGTCTTTCTTCTAGACGCCGATCGATCCAATATTGGGATCGGCGCCCAGTATCTCGGTTTCAAGCCCAGCGGCTCAGAAAGAAAGTGAGCTGCTTGCACTCGATCGATCTACTCTTCTTCGGTTTCCGGTGACTCTTCTTCTTCAGGTCCACCGCCGGCTGTTACCAGCGCAGGCGCTGGTTCTGGCTCAGCAACAGGCTCAACGTAATTGGTCTGACCTTGTTTGCCTTCCAAAATGGAATCAGCAATCTTGCCGGTGATCAATTTGATTGAACGAATTGAATCGTCGTTTCCAGGAATTACGTAATCGATGCCATCGGGATCGCAGTTGGTATCGATGATTCCGACGACATTGATTCCCATTTTCTTAGCTTCAGAGACAGCGATAAGTTCGCGCTTCTGATCGATGATGAACAGAACATCCGGACGTCCACGCATCATCTTGATGCCGCCCAAGGACTTCTCGAGCTTTTGAAGCTCTCTGTTCAATACAGCTTGTTCTTTCTTGCCACGGCGGAAGAAATCGCCGTTGTCTCTCATTTCCTCAAGCTCTTTGAGGCGGTTGATGCGCAAGCGAATGGTTTCGAAGTTGGTGAGCATTCCGCCCAACCAGCGACGGTTTACGAAATGCGCTCCGCAGCGTCTCGCTTCTTCTTCGACGATTTCCGCTGCTTGCTTTTTCGTGCCGACAAAAATGATGTTCTTTCTTTCAGACGCTGCTTGTCTGACGAATTCACAGGCTTTATCAAGCGCTCTTGTCGTTTGCTCGAGGTCAATGATGTAGATTCCGTTCCGTTCTCCGTAGATGTAAGGTCTCATCTTCGGGTTCCAACGGCGGGTCTGGTGACCAAAATGTACACCTGCCTCCAAAAGTTGTCTCATCGATGCTACTGGCAAGGTTACTCTCCTACTCCTCTAGTTATTGGGCGAACAAACGACTACAAACTCGACTCCGCGTCCACCGCTCACATGAAGCGGCTTGGGGACGAAAGTTCAAAGTTTACACCCCCGACTTTCCGGATAAGCAGTCTCGTAACGAGGTCTTAAGCTGCGGAAAAGGGCGTGAAACCAGGGTTCTCGCAAATGGACCTAACGACGTTGTCGGTCCACTCGTGTGAACAATCTTGTAATTTTAACACGAATCCCTGTAATAGGGCATTCCTGGACAATTTCATCAACGCATCGTTATAATATTACAACGTGAATCTTTGCTAACTCTCACAGGAGTACAAGCTTGAAAGTTCTGGTGCTGAATGCTTCATACGAACCCTTGAACATCTGCACCTGGCGGCGTGCAGTAGTGCTTCTCATGAAGGGAAAAGCCGAGCAAATCGAGCATCACGGCAAGCTGATCTATGCTGACTTCCCTCTGCCTACGGTCATTCGATTACGGTCTTACGTGAAGATACCGTACAAAGAGATCAGTTTATCCCGGCGCAACATTCTGCACCGGGATAATTACACGTGCCAGTATTGCGGCGATAAGCGGCATGACCTGACGATCGACCACATCATTCCACGCTCCAGGGGTGGTATCGATGCATGGGATAACGTCGTCGCTGCTTGTTTGCGCTGCAACGTCAAAAAAGGCGATCGCACTCCGAAAGAAGCGGGCATGCCGCTTTCAATCGTGCCGCGTCGCCCGATTTCGCACGTTCACTTCGAAATTTCAAAACATGCAGCTGTCGGTGAATTGACCTGGAAGAAATACGTCATCGGCGCGTAACTGATCGAGACGTGCTTGCCTGGCATCAGAGTCATCGCTCTTGCCCCGCATGTCCAGCCATGCACGCATGTCCAGCCATGCACGCATAGTGTACCGGTATTGCCGAAACATATGCTTTGAGCCTATTCATTAGCGTATGTCATTTATCTGCATCGAATCTGCAAAAAAATTGAACTTTTTTGCTTCCTCGAACGTTATCTAAACACAGGCTGCCCATGCGGGGAAATTCCGCATGTTAGCCCTGCTTTGGAAGAGTTGCAGACGAGGAGGTGCCTATGTACTCTTTTATGACTAGAAGCGTTAGGAACACTCCTTTGGTCGAAGGGCTATACGCTAGTGTAGTTTTGGATATCCAGGCGAGAGAGTTGAGAGATCGGCTCTTCACCTATCGTGTGCCTGATTATCTGAGCCCAGATACGTTTATTGGCGCTCAAGTCTTGGTCCCGTTTGGAACGCAACAGATAGGCGGCTATGTTGTTTCGCTTTCCGAGACGACACCAGAAGTCTCCTTCAAGACCAAGGATATCTTCGAAGTCGTTGAGCCCGAGCCACTTTTCGACAAACAGTACATCGAGTTTCTGCACTGGCTGGCGACATACTATTGCGCGAGCCTGTCAGATGTAATTGCTGCTGCTATTCCTGCTTGTTTGAGCCCGCGCTTCAAAAAGCAAGTCAGGATGAGCCAATCGATAGAGGGAGAGGCGGCCGCAAGACTCTCTTTGTCGAGCGCTCAAGACAAAGGTTTGAAAGCATTGCTTCAAATCCTGAACGAAAACAAAAAGGGAACGGCGTCACTTTCTGCCCTTAGAAAACGCTGGATGAAGCAAAACAGGCTGCCTTCGGCGCATTTTTATCGGGCGCTTAACTTTCTCAAAGAGGAGTCTTTCGTAGAGATTGAAACGGAGTCCACTTCAATTGCATCACCAAAGTTGTCGCCAAATGTAATTTGGACTGGACAAGAACCAAGGACACCTCGCCAGAAGGAAGTGTTGGCCGTGCTTTCTAGGCACTCAGGTCAAATGGCGTTGAAAGATTTACTCGAAGCTGCCGGCACCACCCATGCCACCATCAAGAAGATGGAACAAGATGGCATTCTCGCCGTTGTCTACTCTGAAGTCTATCGCGACCCACTGAAACGGGTTGAAGGCACATACAAAGAGCCTCCCCAACTGACCGAACATCAAGAGAATGCACTGTCGATTCTGGTTCCTGCTCTGGTCGAACAACTCGCTTCCGATAACTCGACGACAATTTTGGATGAACGCGAGTTCGGCGGTCAACGCCTCGAATCTATTCAACCGGTCAAACCGTTCCTGCTGCATGGTGTTACCGGCTCTGGAAAAACTGAAGTTTATTTGCGGCTCATAGATGAAACTTTGAAGCGCGGAAGGTCGGCACTGATGATGGTGCCTGAAATCAGCCTGACTCCTCAACTGGCAGGACGACTAAAAGAACGATTTGGCGACCAAGTCTGCGTCTGGCACAGCGCCTTGAGCCAAGGTGAGCGCTACGACACCTGGCGGCGACTGAGAGCCGGTGAAGCCAAAATTCTCCTGGGTGCGCGTTCGGCAGTGCTCGCTCATTTGCCTGATGTTGGACTGATCATTCTCGACGAAGAACACGACGGAAGCTACAAGCAGACGAGCCCCAGCCCTCGCTACCACGCTCGTGATGTCGCGCTGGAGAAAGCCAGAAGACACGGAGCCCTCGTCGTTCTTGGAAGCGCTACACCGGATGTGGCAACCTACAAAGCCGCAAAAGAAGACGAACGCATATTGGAGCTTCCGGAGCGCGTCTTCAAGCAAGAGATGCCTGAAGTCAAAATTATCGATATGCGCGAAGAATTCAAATTCGGCAACAAGGGCGTGTTTTCGCTTGCACTTCAACAAGAGCTCGCCGGCTGTTTGGAGAGGAAGGAACAATCGATTCTTCTTATGAACCGCAGAGGATATGCAAGTCATGTCTTCTGCCGCGCTTGCGGTCACGTCGTTCGGTGCCGAAATTGCAGTGTATCTCTCGTTTTTCATCAACGACCAGGAGATCGCGAAGGTATAGACGGTTATCTCTCGTGCCATCACTGCGGATTCAGAAAGAGCGGAATGGATACGTGCCCAGCCTGCCACGGACCGTTCATTCGACAGTTCGGTTTAGGCACCCAAAGAATCGAAGAAGAGGTGAGACAGAAGTTTCCTAAAGCAACCGTAGTGCGTTTGGACAGCGACGTCGCGCAACGGAAAGGCGCACACGAAGAGGTTCTCGGAAAGTTCGCCAAAGGCGGCATCGACATTCTGATCGGCACGCAGATGGTGTCGAAAGGGCTCGATATCGCAGGCGTCACTTTAGTCGGAGTGTTGGCGGCCGATGGTGCTTTCAATCTTCCGGACTACAGATCGATAGAGCGCGGATTTCAGCTTTTGACCCAGGTGTCGGGCCGCGCAGGGCGAGGCGAAAAGCCCGGACGCGTGATACTTCAGACATACAGCTCAGATCTCGATGCTCTGAGATGGGCAAGCAAACATGATTACGCTACTTTCGTCGAGGCGGAGCTGCAGGCTCGAGAAACCTTCTGCTATCCACCGTTCAGTCAACTGATAAGAACGGTCATTGCAGGAGCTGATCTATTCGAGGTAGAAGCTGCGACCGATAGATTGGCGGAGGAAATCAGCACGTTTTTAGAGGCACAGCTTTCCGATGCAGACATGCGAATTTTGGGGCCGGCGCCATGTTTGATCGAACGGCTCAGGGGTAAGTACCGCTATCAGCTTCTGGTCAAGAACCTGGCAGGGCAAGAGGCAGGCGCGCTTCTGACTCGATTCTTGCGCAACCGTAAACTGTCTCAAAATGTCAGCCTCGCCGTTGATGTTGATGCTTGTGATTTGCTTTGACGTCATACAGTCCACTTGCATCCGGAAGCCCAGCTCCATGCCACTCGTTCGGCGCTCCTTAGAGCAGTACACTGGCAGAACTTTCGCGCATTCTATAAAGTTATGACATCTAAGCGCGAGGCTTGAGCCCTCGACTCCAAGAGGTTTGGATGCTTCCTGCCTACTACCTGCTCAGCACAGCTGTAGCTACATTAGCCTCTCCGCTTCTTCTGTTCAAAAAGAAGGCGCGGGCCGGCGTCTTGCAAAAGCTTGGATTCGTTCCTGCCGGCGCCTGCTACTTGGGCGGCCCGGTCTGGTTTCACACCGTTTCCGTCGGCGAGTTCAATGCAACCTGGCCACTCATTCAAGAGTTTCACAAAACATATCCTCAGATTCCGATTGTAGTCTCGACCACGACTGCAACCGGCCAATCGTTGGCCGCAAGCCGTGCTTCCGAGTTCGCTGAGGTTGTTTACTTCCCGTATGACCTTCCGTGGTCACCATCGAACTGGCTCGATAAAGTCTGCCCGCGACTCGTGTGTGTAGCAGAAACCGAGATTTGGCCGGGTTTTATCAGCGAGTGCCAGAAACGCATGATTCCTGTGATCATGGTAAACGGCAGAATGTCACCTCGGTCGTTTAAGTCTTACTATCGGTGGCGCTGGTTCTTTGGGCCACTGCTCAAAAGCCTTTCGGCCATCGGCGTGCAATCTCAATCCGAGGCCGAGCGCTACACTGAAGTTATGGGCGACAAACGAAATATACATGTTCTGGGCAACTTGAAGCTCGATGGACAGAAGCAACTTCCGGAGGGGCGTCGAGCTGAGATAGCGAATGTCGTCGGGCTCGCACCGGAAAACATCGTCATCGTTGCTGGTTCGACTCATGAAGGCGAAGAGGCTGCAATTCTCGAAGCATATAAAGGAACGATTGCGAAGTTCGACAACACACGATTGATCATCGCGCCGAGGCATCCCGAGCGCTTTCAGCGCGCGGCGCAAATCGTACGAGAAAGCGGTTTGCGACCGAAGACTTTCTCTAACTCTGAGAGACTGGAAGGCTCTCATGATGTGTACGTGCTTGATGCAATCGGTCATCTTGCTGAGTTCTACAGCGTGTCGAACCTAGCGTTCGTCGGCGGAACCCTCGCTCCCATCGGCGGACACAACTTGGCAGAGCCGTATGCTTTTAGCTCACCTGTCATTTGCGGTCCGCACATCGAGAAAACTAGAGATGTTGCAAACGCGCTTGTGGAGCGCAACGCGATTTGTATGGTAAAAGATGCGGATGAACTGAAGGCGAAGATGCTTGAACTCGTCTCTAACTCTGAACTGAGAAACTCAATGGGGAACAGTGGAAAACAATGGCTGGTCGACAGTCAGGGCGCTGTGGCTAGAACCATGGAGGTCATAGCAAAGTTTGTAGGCAAGTCCGGAAATGGTATCTCCGGTGAGTTGGCAAACACTTCAGGTACTCGGTAGAGGTGACTGCTGAATGGCGTGGGGCGATCCGCAAAATCCAATCGAAGAGATAATCAGAGCAGTGCTGATGCCTGCTTCTATGGTGTACGGCGCTGGTTTGTTTGTCCATTTGAGTGCGTACTCCAGGGGTATTCTCAAACGCAAAAAATTAGATGCACCAGTGATCAGTATCGGTAATGTCACCGTCGGTGGTACCGGCAAAACTCCCATCGCGATCGATCTCACAAGCAGGCTCGGAGCACATGGACTTAGAGTCGGGGTGCTCAGCCGCGGCTACGGCAGGCGCTCTTCCGACGAGACGGTGATTGTCTGTGATGGCGCAGGTAAGTTTGCTGCTCCGATTGATGCCGGTGACGAACCCCTCTTGATTGCCAGAGCCAATCCGAGCGCTGTGGTGATCACAGGCAAAAACAGAGCAAAAAACGGCAAACTCGCCATCGAGGAGTATGGTTGCGACGTGATCATTCTCGATGATGGATTCCAGCACTTCAAGCTCAAACGCGATATCGATGTCGTGCTCGTCGACTACTGCGACAACTTCGAGAATGACAATCTCCTTCCAGCTGGTCGGCTGCGCGAACCAGTGGTTTCGCTATCGCGAGCCTCAAAGGTGATCATCACCAAAGTTCCCCTCCAACCAGACCATGAACGCCTCAAGAATCTTCGTTTCTACATCAAACAGAAGGCTCCCCACGCAACGATTAGCAGTTGCAGATTCATTCCCAATACACTGCGTCCGGGTGCTGCCTACTCATCCATTGCAGATAGAGCAGCTGAAGAAAATGGGTCCAGTCGCGATTTGCATATCTCTAAACTGAGAGCCGCCAAAGTGGCGGCTTTCTGCGGATTGGCTCGTCCTGAAGGGTTCAAGGAAACACTAATGCAACTTGGTGCGGAGGTTGTTTCGTTTAGAGCCTTTGGCGATCACCACTGGTTTTCTTCGCAAGATATCCGCAAAATCAAGGCAGATGCGCAGAACGCCGACTTAGTCGTCTCTACGGAAAAGGACTTGGTGCGCGCCGTCTTACCAACCGACTTGCTTAAGCGCACGTACGCGCTAAAGTTGGAAACGGAGTGGTTGGATGATGCCCCGGATGCGTCGTTTATGAAATTGCTCAGAAAGACGGCGGTCGAACGCTAATGGCAGACCAGTCACAGACTCCGCTTTGCAAAGATGCTCGACGCATTCTGGTGATTCGCTATCGCTTCATCGGCGATACCATACTCACTGTTCCATTTTTGAGAAATCTCAGACGTTCCTATCCAAACGCAGAAATCGATGTGCTAATAGGTCCGCAGAGCGGCGAAGTTTTGAACGGCTGTCCCTATGTCGACAACTTCATCGTATTTGATACCACTCGGTTTCATAAGTACGATCGAAGTGAAAAGAAGGCGAGAAACTATTGGTCGTACATTGGTGAGTTGCGCAAGAATTCCTACGACCTGGTCTTTGTGCTGAAACGCTCGTTGTCATCTGCATTCTTGGCATTTGCCACAGGTGCAAAGTATCGCGTTGGATACGCCACCGAAGGGCGCGGATTTTTGCTGACTCATAAAGTCGCGTGGAACAAACACATACACGAGGTTCAATCTACCCTCGATGTGCTGCGAGCGGCAAATGTTCAAATCGAAGACGATCACCTTGAAGCGTGGGTTTCGCCTCAAGAGCGTGCTGCGATCAATCAAAAGGTTGCACAACTCGCAAGCAGCGAGCCGAAAGTGTTGGTTCATGCAGCCGCCGCTCATCCCGACAAAATGTATCCTTCTGAAAGTTGGGCTGAAGTCGTGCGTTCACTGAAGGAGGACCTCAAGCTCACTCCCTTCTTCACGGGCGCCAAGGAAGATCGGCAACTCTATGACTCAATCGCCCAGATGGCAGGTGTGTCTTGCGTAAATCTGGCTGGCGAACTCTCTCTTCGTGAAAGTATGGCGGTCTACGAGCAAATGAATCTTGCGGTTTGTGTAGACTCAGGCCCTGCTCACCTTGCAGCAGCCGTGGGCACCCCAACTCTGGCATTGTTTGGTCCAACAGACCCCGAACGCTGGCGTCCCTACGGCGCCAAGCACCGTGCCCTCTACGATTCGTCACTGCCATGTCGCCCTTGCAACTACTACAAGACCTGTGATGACAGACCATGTCTTACAAAAATGAGCCCATTAGATGTGGTGAAAAATTGCAGAGAGCTATATGCTGGAGAAGGGGCCGCCATCGGATAGAGTAGTATTGAAACGGTGCGCCAATCGCCCCGTAAAAGGCAGAACGCAAAGGACAAAGATATGAAACTCAATTACACAGTCGCGGCAACTCTGTTGAGTCTGGCAGTGACCTTGAATGTCCTGAGCGCCGAAGCCTCCGGCAAGAAGGCTGCGGCCACTGCCAAAAAGGCTGTAACCCCTCAACGCGCAGCCTCGACTCAGCCACGCTGGATTGTTTATGACGAGTGGGGTAACTGGTATTGGCAAAACAAGAAGTTCAGAGAAGCCAAGGAAATGTGGATGCAGTCAATGCGCGAGGCTGAAATAACCTTGGGCGATCGCACTCAGCGCGCTCTGCCGCCGGCGACCGAATACCGGGTTATGGGTTTGGTCAAACACCTCATGCAATTGTCCGGCAATAAAGTCGAACAAAAAGATCCGCGCGGCATTCCGAGCGGCGCGTTCATGCCCGGAGTGAGCACCACTGACCCATATGAACAGCGGAAGGTTTTGGATGCTTTGAGGAACGGCATCAAAGATCGCGAGTATGACATGCAGTTCTTGCAAAGAGTTTATAAGTTCGCCAAGAAGACACTTGGTGCTGAAAACCAGGTGGCAAGGCGTCTTTACTGGCAGATCCACTGGTTGGAAGACGACATGATCGAGAAGCAACAGAGATTGTCGATGCTGCAGCAGTCATACAACGGTGTCGCGCAGCCGGTCAAGCCGATCGAGCGCATGCGTCAGTTAGACCAGAGCGAGAAGAATCCGAATATGCTTGGGCCAAACCAAGGTCCCAAGCAACAAGACAGCACCAAGCCGCCGACATCAATCGATGAGATGTTCCAACCAGGTCAACCTGGCGTGGAGAAGTTGCCTAACTAGTAAGACTGCACATCCAACAGTGTCACCGTAAACCGGCTTGTTATCTGGTTTGTCAGTTCATCGACTAGTTCCCAATTTCTGCCTTTGACGACGAGGACAACCTCAACTTGATCTTTGAGTCTTTCCATCGATTTGACGCGAGTTTCTGTCGGCAAGATTGATTTCAGTTCTTCAAGTTGCTCTGCTTTGACTCGCACCTTCAAAAACCTGCTTCCTGGTGCTTCGTCTTCAGGATGCGTGTGTCGAACCATAAAGCTGACTGCATAGAGCATCAGAATGGTTGCCGCACAAAGGAAGGGAAATCCGAGACCGCAAGTAACACCCATGCAGGCAACAAAAAAAATAGACGCTGCCGTCGTCACGCCCACCGTTATGTGCCCGCGGTGCACGATCGCCCCCGCTCCTACAAATCCTATCCCGGTCAAAATTTGACCGGCGAGGCGTGTTTGATCTTGTCCTGGCCCACCCCCGATGCTGAGAATAGGTCCTGCAAGAGCCGCGAGACAACCGGCGCTCGCCAACAGGCAGTGCGTGCGGACGCCGGCAACTTTTTGTCTTGTGCTGCGCTCGGCTCCGACAATATAAGAGAGCAAAATTGCGCTGAATAGCCGGGCAAGAGCATCAAAGAACACATTGCCCGTGGTGATTTGGAAGATAACGTCGAAGTTCAGATTCAAAGGAGGCTCCCTTTCACCCCTAATACCCTACCTATGGGGCTGTTAAGCCTACTTATAGGACTCAAGTGCGGGTTCTCGAATTTCAAAACTTTTTTAAAACTAGGGACTATCGTCGCAGCAAATCAGTTACACACATTTTTCATTCTCTTGTCTGTACTATCTGAACATCCTCCTCAAGGCATCAAAAACATGACGATTCCAATCGTAATCACTTTGCTAATCGTTGTTCTATTGGTTGCAAGCGCGTGCCGAAAGACCAGAAACACTCAACGTTGCAACATTTTCATCAGCACATCTGTGATGAGCAAACTTAGTTAATAACTGGCAGATCGGTGGAGCGATTTAGTTCGATTCGCCTGTACTTTGTGTTTGAGAGTGCACGTCGTTTTGAGATTGATTCGGGATTTGCGTCGATGGTGCCTTAAACAGGAATTCGCTTTCGAAGAATACCGGCAATCCTCTGAGCAGGCAAAATACGACGGAAGCATAGACAAGACCCATCCCTACTTGTTCTGCTGCTGTATTTGTTAGTGTTGTCGTGTGTGCGGCGATCACGACGCAAAATGCCAGTGCCTTGACCACAGCGTAAGTGAATCTACTGAAGTTCGAGGCGACAAGAAACTTTCCGATGCCGCTCTGCATCATTGTCTTGGCACCGAATGCGGTGAATCCTTGTTCTGATGCATAAGTGCGAATTGCGTCGACGAAAGTTCCTCTCACAAGAAACACAAGCGGCACCCAGACAGGAATCCAGTTGAGAGCCGCAAAGACGATCCAATAGGCCATCTCGACCGCGCGATCGCCGGCAATGTCCAGAATGCCGCCAAACTTGGAGGTTTGGTTCAGCTTGCGCGCCAAGTATCCGTCAAGAGCGTCTGCGTAAATGATGAATGCGGTGAGTCCAAATGCAGTCCATCGCATTTGATCCGACGGCATGTACAAAAGTGCAAGCGTACCCAGCGCCAATCCCACTCTGGAAACGGTGACGACGTTGGCGACGTTTATCACGGCTGTGCCTATACGTCGAGGTTGCCGACAAGGTGAGCGTTCTTTTCGATGAACTCTCGGCGCGGTCCCACAGCTTCACCCATGAGCAGGTCGAAAACGTGGTCTGCTTCCGAGGCGTCATCGACATTTACTTGCTTGAGCGTTCTCGTTTCGGGATTCATTGTCGTGTCCCAAAGCTGCTCGGGCATCATTTCGCCGAGACCTTTGAATCGTTGAATCTCAGCCTTTTCGCCCATTTCGGCCATCATCGCTTCAAGTTTGTGTTCGTTGAAACAATATTCGACACGCTTGCCCTTCGACACTTTGTAGAGCGGTGGTTGAGCGATGTATACGTAACCACTTTCGACTAGAGGTCGGGCATACCTGAAAAAGAAGGTGAGAAGCAGCGTTCTAATGTGACTTCCGTCGACGTCCGCGTCGGTCATGATGATCACTTTGTGATAACGCAGTTTGTTGAGATCGAGATTCTCTGCGTTCGGGCGCAACAATCCGTTTGTCTTTCCGCCTTCTTCATCGTTTTCTTTGACGACCAAACCCAGAGCTTGAATCATCGCTTGAACTTCTGCATTTTCATAGATGCGGCTCGGTTGAACGCGCTCGACGTTGAGAATTTTTCCTCGTAATGGAAGGATTGCCTGGAATCTGCGATCTCTTCCTTGCTTGGCGCTGCCGCCCGCTGAGTCCCCTTCTACCAGGTAGACTTCGCACTTTGACGGGTCTTTGTCAGAGCAGTCGGCCAGCTTTCCGGGCATGCCGCCGCCGTCTAAAGCGGAGGCACGACGTGCTGTCTGTTTGGCTTTCTGTGCGGCTTCGCGAGCCTTCTTCGCTTCCTGCGCCTTAATCATGATTTCTTTGGCGCCGGATTTTGGATTGAGCTCCAACCACTCTGCCAATTGTTCCGCAACAATCGATTGCGAGACGCCTTGCACTTCTCTGTTGCCTAGGCGCTGCTTGGTTTGACCTTCAAACTGAGGTTCTGAAACCTTGACGCTCACGATTGCCGTCAATCCTTCGCGTACGTCATCGCCGGTGAAGTTCTCCTCTTTCTCTTTGATGTAGCCGTTCTTGCGGGCATAGTCATTGAGCACGCGGGTGAGTGCGTTTCTGAAACCGGTTAAGTGTGTGCCACCGTCCGGAGTGTGAATGTTGTTGACGAACGAGTAGATAGACTCAGCGTAGACGTTTGTCCACTGGAGAGCGCACTCTACAACGATATCGTCGCGATCTTGTTCGAAGTAAATCGGCTTGCTGTGCAGTGCCGACTTCGTGTCGTTCAGGTACTCGACGTAGCTGGCTATGCCGCCTTCGTAGTGGAACTCTTCTTTCTTTCCACCAGGCTCGGCAAAGCGCAGGTCGGTGATGGTCATACGAAGACCTTTGTTGAGGAAGGCCATTTCTCTCAGACGAGTGACCAAGTCGTCCCACTTCACTGTGATTTCAACGCGCTCGTTGTCTTCGTTTATGTCATGGAAGATTGTGCTGTCCGGCCAAAAAGTTACTTTGGTTCCTCTTTTGGTTGTCGTACCGATTACTTCAACCGGACCATCAGGAACGCCACGGTGATAGGTTTGTTTGTGCAACTTTTCGTCGCGATGAACCTCGACTTCCAACTTGGTGGAGAGTGCGTTTACGACTGAGGCGCCAACGCCGTGAAGACCGCCTGAAACTTTGTAGCCGCCGCCACCGAATTTGCCACCAGCGTGCAGCACCGTGAATACTGTTTCAATTGCGCTCTTGCCTGAGCGCTCGACGATACCGGTAGGAATTCCGCGTCCGTCATCTTCAACCGTCACTGAGTGGTCAGGATTGACGGTTACGTGAATGTTTTTGCAGTGTCCTGCAAGCGCTTCGTCAATCGAGTTGTCGACAATTTCCCACACTAGGTGGTGAAGTCCCTTCGGACCCGTGGTACCGATGTACATGCCTGGGCGCTTTCTAACAGCTTCAATACCTTCGAGAACCTGAATGGAATCTGCGGTATAGTCCGGATTCACGTTTTCATTTCCGTTTTCGATGTCTTCGTTGTCTGACACGGGTGCAACAGCTCCAGTTTCTTTGCTCAAAATGCGTCTCCAATGAAATTATTTGGCGTCTGGGACGTCAAAAATACCAGAGGTAAATTCTAGCATAATTGCTGATGGTAAGCCCATTTACAGCCGTTTTATGATGACAATTTTGCATATATTTTTGACATCAAGCACGGCCGTCAGCCTTCTGCGGATAGTTCTGGGATACAATGATCTCGCGTGAGAACATTAGGTTCTTTACAGGAATACCGACTTGGAAACATATTACGAAGCCACTGGCCAGCTGCTAAAAGAGTCTGCGATTGCGCTTGGATTCTTTGATGGGGTTCATCCCGGTCATCAGGCGGTGATTAGAAGCGCAATAGAGGCTGGGCGCAAGTTGGGTGTACCGGCAGGTGTGGTCACTTTCCGAGATCATCCTCGTGCGCTAATAACAGGGCAGGCTCCGCTGTTGCTCACGGACATAAAAGAGCGTCTCAGACTGTTTTGCCAGCTTGGAGTGGACGCTACATTGGTACTTACATTCAACGAAGCGCTGTGTAAATTAAGCCCACAAGCATACGTGGAGAACATCCTGCTGGGGGCTATGGGGGCTCGTTCTATCTCTGTTGGGCACAACCATCATTTTGGTCGCGATCGCGAAGGTGATGCCAATCTCCTTCGAACCTTCGGGAAACAGCGTGACTTTGAGGTCCACGTTGCTTCGATGGTTAATGTCGATGGCATGGAAGTCTCTAGTTCGCGTATAAGAGAAATGATTACCCGCGGAGAGATGGAATCGGCCGCACGGCTTCTGTCGCGACCGTTCACGCTTGCAGGTGAAGTCGTGCGCGGCGACGGAAGAGGACGAACAATCGGGTTTGCAACTGCAAACATCGACATTTGGGAGTATCAACAGATACCGGCAAGAGGCGTATATGCAGTGCGTGTGCACATGCCTGACGGACGCCTGTTGGACGGAGTTCTCAATGTGGGGTTCAGACCCACATTTACCGATCCCGACACGCCGCGTATTTGCGTAGAAGCCCATATTTTGGACTTTGACGAAGATATCTATGGTCAACATTTGCGAGTCGAGTTCTTGCATTATATTCGCGCTGAGCAAAAATTCAGCGGCATCGATGCGCTTAAAGCACAGATAAAAGCTGATAGCGAGAGGGCTCGCGAATACCTCAAGAAGAACAATTCGAGGAGCAAGGAAGACAACAAGCTTCCGGCTTGATCTATGCGCGTCAATCAAGTCAATCTTTCAAACTTCCGCAACTACTCGCACTCAGAGATGGCTCTCTCCGAGGGGCGCAACATAATCATCGGAGAAAATGCACAAGGAAAAACGAACTTCCTTGAGGCGATCGAACTGCTCTCGCTTGGAAAATCCAGTCGGAGTCAACACGACAGCGATCTTATTCTGAAAGGTGAAAACCAGTGCCGGGTAGAGATTGCTTTCTCAGCTCGAAGTGTGGAAGAAAACGTGGCTTTGTCTTTGTCTACAAGTTCTGGAAAGTTAGAGAAGCAGGCAAAAGTAAACGGGCTGACAGTGAGCGGCAGGTCTTCGACATGGCGAGGAAGGCTCGTCACTGTGCGGTTTGCCAGTGCTGACTTGAATCTTTTGCGGGGCGGTCCAAAGTATCGTCGCGACTGGATAGACACTCTGGCTGCGACTCTTCGTCCAATCTATGCCGACAATCTTTCCAAGTTCCAAAAAACAATCACTCAACGCAATCGACTTTTGAAGACACTCTTCGAGAAAGGCAAGGTCGGCGTCTCCGATCAAGATCAACTCAAAGTTTGGGATCAACAAGTGGCCGGATATGGTGCAGCGATTTTGTGCCAGCGCTGGCGAAATCTGGAAGAAACCATGCCTATTGCGCAATCGTATCAACACAGCATTTCAGGGGCGCGCGAAGCTTTATCGATTCTCTACAAGTTCTCTCAAAAAGACGATGACGACGATCAGGAAGGATCGCAGCCTTCCGCGATGCCTGACAAATTGAGCGACTTGGTGACGATCGAAGAGCGTGAGGTGGCTGCCACCATCATGCGTTTCTTGAAGCAGAGACGGTACGAAGAAATTGCCCGCAAACAAACCCTGACTGGTCCACATCGCGACGATTTGACCTTCTGCCTTAACGGGGCAAGCGCGGAAGACTTTGGCAGTCAAGGACAGCAGCGAAGCGTGGTCTTGGCTCTCAAACTGGCGGAGTTGGACCTTGTATCAAAGTTTCTCAGGGAGCCGCCTGTCTTGCTTCTCGATGACGTCTTGGCAGAACTCGACCTCAATCGTCAAGGAGCCTTGATGGCAAGCCTGCCCGCTAATCTCCAAACACTCATTACGACCACTCATCTGGATGGCTTTCGCCCCGAATGGCTCGAGAATGCCAATTTCTTATCGGTCACAGGCGGGACCATCGAACGACTTCCAGAAATGTCTTTTTCTAAATAGGGTTATGTCCCCAGATTCTCGGGTACATTAATATTGCTTAAGAGTTTAACTTGAGCATCGAGGTCAAACCTGGCGGCGGTGGCGATCCTCCCCCTGAGACAAGCACCCCAGTCTCAGCCTTTTTTCTATTATGGAACCAAAAATCAGAGCGTTAGCGTGTTAGCCGAACACATCGATGATATTGACCGCAAGGTTTGCCTTGAGTGTCACAGGCAGTTTACTGGAATAGTAAAAGCATGCCCGCACGATGGTTCTTCGCTGGTCGATATTATTCAAGACCCGCTCATAGGCACGGTTCTAGCCGGCAAGTATGAAATCATGTCTGTGGTCGGAACAGGCGGCATGGGCGTCGTGTACAAGGGACGCCAGCACCTCATGGACCGCATCGTTGCCATTAAGATGTTGCGCGCTCAGCACGTCTCCGATTCGATGAGCGTCAAGCGGTTCCAACAAGAAGGCAAGGCTTGCTGCCTTCTCAATCACCCGCATGTAATCACAATCTACGACTTCGGCGTTTCGCCGACCGGTCAGCCGTATATGGTTATGGACTTCCTTGAAGGTGTGTCCATGGCTGACATCATCAAGCAGGATGGTCAAGTCAGTGTTGAACGATCGATCCGAATTCTAATGCAGGCTTGTGAAGCGCTGGACCACGCGCACCGATTGGGCGTGGTTCACCGCGATTTGAAACCTAGCAATATCATGCTAATCGATTATGACGGGGAAAAAGACTTCGTCAAAGTCGTGGACTTCGGTGTTGCCAAAATCAATAGCCCCAACGATGTCGAAGCCCAACGGCTGACTCAAGTCGGTGAAGTATGCGGAAGCCCCGTGTACATGAGCCCAGAGCAGTGCATGGGTTATGAACTCGATAACAGATCCGACATTTATTCTATGGGCGTTGTGATGTACGAAACGCTCACCGGAAAGCTTCCACTGCTTGGTAAGACCATGGTCGACACCATGTCCAAGCACATAAGCGAACCACCACCGCCATTCTCCGAAGCTCGTCCCGACCTCTACATCCCGGAGCGTCTTGAAGCGGTGATCATGAAAGCTTTGGCCAAAGACCCGGAGCAGCGGCACCAAACCATGGACGATCTTGCCAGAGATCTAGACATGGCGATTCCGCGGCCTGGGCGCAGTCAGGTTCTTCGTACGACTCCTCTTGAAGAAGGCAAGAAGCAAGAGGGCGGAGGAATCGCATCGGCACTTTCGAAGATGTCGATCCTTCATTGGGTTGCCATTTCGATTCTGGTTATCGGCATCGGGTTCGTCGGGCTGAAAATGACCGAGAAAAAGCCCGAACCGGTGAATGCAGAAACACCTAAGCGAGATTTGACTGCTCCGATACCGACGAATGCCACGAAGACTCCGTCTTCAACGACAGCGCAGGGAAACGATACTTCAACCCCGCCTGTCACGCCTAAGCCTGATGCGACCACAGAAGCATCAACCACAACTTCCACAACTGCCACTAATGGCAGTGGCAAACCCAACACCGCTTCCACGGCACCTGAAGCGACACAATCCACACAGCGCACGCCGGTAAGAGACAGACCAAAGCGAGTCGCCACATCCACACCACGCAAGCCTGTCGTGAAGCGCACTGCGCAGGCGAGCGCCCCGTCGAGCTCGCCGGCACCGCGAGCATCGTCCGGTGGAGCAGATCCGTTTGCCGGACTCTTGAAGCGTCGCAGCTACTAGCTTTACCGGTGCACGTTAATTGCCCCGATTTAGATTAAGAATCCTTGCTACCATTGCGCTCACGGGTGACAATAACTCGTAGGTTCAAGACTAACGTAGGTGGTTGAAGGCACATGCGACTTTCGTCAGCAAAGTAATGGGCAAACCGCTAAATCGCGAAACAGTAATCAGCAAGATCGCGACGATCGAATGGTTTGTCGCACAGCTCAAGGCAGACCAACAGTCAGCCTCCGTATACAGAGACAATGTTCTTGTCCAGCAAGCTGTCAAAAACGCCAGAGAAGAGCTGGATAATGCCTTAGGTGAACTCTTTTCCGGAGACTTGGAGTTGGCTTGGCGCTCGTGCTCCATTGCTTGGTTGCATTTTTGCTTCGGCAGGCAAGTTATCGACGCCGAAGAAGTAGAACACCTCGCCGGAGAAAGCCATTATTTGGAGCTGAACGAAGACTGGAAGTCCAAAGCCGAAGCCAAGTTGACGGTACTGGAGATGGAACTGATCAAGTTGCGCAGTGCAATAAAGGAGATGGCCGAGAAGGCTGAATCATGACGCTCATCGATAGCGCACATGAGTATTGGAAGAATTGGCAAGTCAAACAGTTGACTCGCCGCAAATTGAATCGCCTGGTTGAACAAATTGCTCTAATCGGATGGGAATCGCAATCGAGTGACGGAGTTAAGCATGCGGTTCTCGATCAAGATCTCAAACGGGTGGAGCGGAAGTACAGGAAAGCCTTGGAAGCGTACGGAGAGGACGATATCGAGGAGTGCAAGAAACAGGCGGACAGAGGCATTATCTATGCGCGAATCGCCAGCCTGCACCGACAAATGAATGACTGTCCTACTGAGAGGATGGCGTTTCCGGAAGACAGCGTCGAGAGTCTGATTCTGTTGCTATCGGTTTCGATCGCCCGTATCAAAATTGCTGTCGAATCTACAAACTGCCGCATAAGCGAGTCCGCTTCGTCGCGCCTGGCGCGAGTCGTGGCGCAGTTCAACGAATCGCTGGAGCTACTCAAAGAAAATGATTCCGGTGGCGCCAACAGGTGTGTGCAGAGCGGATTGATGTCACTGTATGTGGTGGCGCGGCAAATTCAGCATGATAATCATGAGATCACTATTGTCGATCTGCGACCTGAAGTGAAAAGATTGCCTCGAGAGCTGAGGCAGTATAAGGAACTGATTGACAGAGTCTTTGAAGTAAAAAAAGAGTTTACTGAGGAGAACGATGTTCCCTCAGTTGAGCTTGTTGAAATCGAAAGTGAAATCGATAAGGGTCTTATGGCATACGCCGAAGAGGATATGACAGCTTCGAGAAATCTCGTGGAAAAGGCGCTTATGCGCATGCAGCTGGTAGAGAAACTCGAAAGCAAGGTGGCGACGCAAGATGGCGACGACGACCACGTTATGGAAGAACTCGAACAAAGACATTTTCGCGCCAATATTCGTGAGCTGCAGCGCCTAATCGACGGGCGTTCATCACGGTCGGCACAAGCACTCGAAAGACTAGATGAATCGATAAAGTTTCACGAGGCGGCCTGTCGCGCACGCCGCGAAGGACAATTGAAAGAAGCACAACGGCTGGCACGTTCAGCTCATTTAGAGCTAGACTTCGCCAGGCAATTGCTACTGACTAAAGGCAATCCGACTTACTCGGATCTTTAGAGAATCGAGAGCTATTTTTTCTGCAAGCTCGGTTCTTTCAGCGCCGCCACTAGTCGCTTAACGCGTTCGCCATCTACGGCGTTCGACCAGAGACCGTCATACTTCGCTGCTGAACCAACAATGACTGCGTCGCTGTACGCCGCAAGCTCTCTCATGTTCTGCTCGGTCACACCGGAGCCCACCAATACATGACCGTTTACTGCTTTTCTCACTGAACGCACTTCGCCGGCTTCAGGCGCTTCACCAGTGCGTGCTCCTGTGACGATGACACCATCAGCCTTGAAGAACTCCGCATCTTTTGCGGTTTCGGCAAGAGTGATATCGTCAGTGATGGCATGCGATGAGTGCTTCTTTTTGATGTCTGCGAAGATTTTGATTTTCTCCGCACGCAGGCCCGCGCGCTTGCGATAGAGTGCTGCAGCGCATGACTCATGAATACCCTCGTCTCCGACGTGCGCGTAGACATAACCTTCAACTCGGATGAAATCTAAGTCGCATGCGTGCGCCACCGCGAGCGCTTCCATGTTTGCACCGGCGAGGATTTGAATTCCCAGCGGCAGCATCGTCTCGTATTTAAGAGAGTTTGCTACTACCGTCATGGCAGCGATTGTTTCGGGTTCTACTCTACCCTTTTCATAAGGGACATCATGCGTATTCTCGACCAGAAGTGCATCAATACCCTCTTCCTTATAAGTGAGGGCGTCGAAGAGGGCACCGGCCAGGACTTGATCCATCAGTCCCTTGTAGTCTCCAGAACCAGGCAATGGTGGAACATGCACAACACCGATAATCGAGCACTTTCTTCCAAACATTCTGTTCCTTCCTTATATATGTGATTCTCTTCTGCTCTAACGCAAAAGTACTGCTCTAACTGGAGAAGCTTCCAACTCCATGAATTTGAGAGGTGTTGCCACCAAGAAGTATTCGCCTTCATCAACCTTGGTCAAATCGACATTTTCCAACCAAGTCATGTTTCGTTTGTGCAACGCGTTGTGCGCCTGCAAATCTTTCGAACGAACGTGGTCCACTGACGGTGTGTCGATACCGGCAAGCGTGATGCCTCGATCTGCTAGATGATCGATAAGCTCAGGCGTGAAGTACGCATACTCGTCTTCGAAGTGATCGAAGCGAATCTTGTTGCAGGTTCGAAAGAGAACTCTCGTTGGTTTGATGAAGTTGTCCAGTTTTCGTACGTCTTCCGCTGTGATGCCTTTTTGAGTTTCAGCAATGTTGAGCACTACACATGGTCCGATGAATGGCTTCAGGTTCATGGCGCCAACCATGTCGTCACCTGACTCCAGGTCTCCATAAATATGAATCGGTGAGTCTGCGTGTGTTCCTACGTGTGGGCTCATGGTCAGGGCTGTCAGATTGACTATCTTACTGTCGCGGAACGTCAGTGTATCTGACTTGCTGAATGGCGTGTCGCCTGGAAAACATGCGGTTTTTGAGCTGATTGGCAGAGAAATATCGATGATATCGAATGTGGTGCCGGCAATTTTCTCTAAGAGAGCAGAACTCTTGGCTGATGCACTCTTTCCCGTATCTGTCATTTGGTCACTCCAGCTGGGCTCTCCACCATGATGATGCTCGGAGTTTGGCTGACTGATGTCTTCACGTTAAAGTGAAAGTTCACCTTGAGGTGATCCCACTTCAGCCCGGCTTGGCGTTCTTCTGTGTACTCGTTTTCAATCAAACCGAGTTCTTTCAAAGTGTGCGCTGCGATGCGGAGCATATGATTTCTGTCAAAACCAGAACTCAACTTGATCAGCATGCCCAAACCGTCAGGATATTGCTTTGTGCCTCCGATGCCGATTGCCAGCAAACCGTCAGCGCCTTCCTTTGCCACTATCTGCAGTGCGCCGTTTCCAAAAAGTTTGCCTTGCATGAGCTGTGTATCCACGCGATCTGTTCCGCCCACTATTTGTGGGTGCTTAAACATCAACTCGCCTGCTTTCATGCACTGTTCGGCCAGTTTGGCACCGGCTGTGCGCTCTGCAAAACTGCGATTGAGCAGAGTACCGTAGAGAGTGGCAATTTCGCGTGCGCTTAGAGCGTAGTTTGGAAGTTGGCAGCCGTCAGTGGTCCAAGTAAACGTCTCGGAGGAGCGCCCCAAAAGCTTGCCCAGGCTCTCTTTCAACACGTCAAATTGACTGCCTTTCGGGTCGAGGTAGGCGCGCATGTCGCCACCTTGTGCCTTAATCGCCATCAAGAATCCTAAATGCTTGCCACTGCAGTTGTGATACAGCCGGCGTTGCGAACCGCCTTGCGCCTTCACCTTCTCTTTTGCGGTTTGCGAAAGCGGCATCGTAAATGGGCAGCCGAGATAAGACTCGTCGATGCCGCTGAGGTCCATGAGGGATTTGAGAATGTCCTGGTGGAACTCCTCGGCGCTATGGGACGCGATCATGATGGCAAGCTGCTGCTCTGTCAGCGTCGGATAGGCTTTTGCCAAGACGTCCCAGTGTCCGATGAATTGCCATGGCTTGAGCACCGAACGACTCCATAAAAGAGCGTTGACATCGCCGTGCTCGACAACCGGTACGGCTCCGCTCTTTCGTCCCTCCAACACTGAAACTATGCCGTAAACGGTTACTTCAGGCTGTTCTGAACGTTCAATAGTGAAGAGCGGTTGCCATGGAATGTTCATTCTTTGCACCTTTGATTCGGTATCGACTGCCCCTGCCAGGGGTTTGCAAGTTGTTTATTGTCCCAGAATTAGCCTCATGAATTGACTCGTCCCAGATTTTCCTAATCTTTATTCTTCAATGAATGAAAAAGATGCTATTCTCCGCCGGAGTCTCCAATCCACCCAAGTTCCAAACAGAAACCATGAAGCAGTCAATCAACCCTGGTTCTAAGGCACCGCCTCCACTTGGCTCATACTCGCATGCCCTTCGTGTGGGTCATCTTCTCTTCGTCGCCGGGCAAGGTGCTCGCGACCCCAATACCGGCAAAGAAGCCGGCGTTACCCTCGACGTTTCGGACAAAGTTGTTTCTTACGATATCGAGGTGCAGACTGAAGCCGTAATCAGAAACCTTTCCACCGTGCTTGAAAGCGCCGGGTTGACTCTTGCAGACGTGGTGGACGTCACTGTTTTCCTTTGCGATATGAACGATTTTGCCAAGTACAATCAAGTCTATTCGCGCTTTTTTACTTTCGAGAATGCTCCGGCGCGTACAACCGTGCAGGTGGCCGGGCTGCCTGGAAAAAACTTCATCGAGATAAAAGCTGTTGCTGCCTTCAAGGACGGCAGCGGAAATTAGAAACTGCTGGAATCATTTTTGTTGCACCTCAGGGGAATAGGCAATGTCACAAAGTACGAAAGTCCGCGCATCTACCACTCACATCGAGCATTTTATTGGCGGAGAGTACACGGCATCGATTAACGGCGAGAGATTCGACACGATAGATCCGGCAAAGGGTGAAGCTCATGCCTCAGTAGCAATGGGAACTGCATCTGATATCGACAAAGCAGTGAAAGCGGCTCGTGAAGCCTTTCAGAAGGGACCATGGCCGCGCATGTCCATGCGAGAACGATGCGCAATTTTGCGACGCATAGGCGATTTGATTTTGGAACGCAAAGAATTGTTGGCTCGTGCAGAGACATTGGATACCGGCAAACCAATTACTGAGTCTCTCGAAGGAGATATTCCGAGATCGGCATTCAACTTTCATTTCTTCTCTGAGTACGCGGCCTCACAAGAAGATGTGTGTTACAACTCCGCAGATAACGAACGTCACTATTCAGTGAGAGAGCCTGCGGGCGTCTGCGGCTTGATTACGCCGTGGAATCTTCCTTTGTATCTCTCGACTTGGAAGATTGCGCCATGTCTTGCCATGGGTAATACATGCGTTCTCAAACCGGCAGAATGGACACCATACACTGCTTTTCTTCTTGCAGATATCGTAAAAGAAGCCGGACTTCCACCTGGCGTTCTCAATATTGTGCATGGCTTCGGAGCAGACGCAGCAGGTGAAGCATTGACCCGTCACCCTGATGTTTGCTCGATCTCGTTTACCGGTGAGACAGGAACCGGCAAAGCGATTATGGTGGCAGCGGCCCAAACTTTGAAGAAGGTGTCGTTTGAACTGGGCGGCAAAGGTGCAAACATCATCTTTGCTGATGCAGATATCGAAGATGCAGTTGCTACCTCGGTTCGCGCAGCGTATCGTAATCAAGGACAAATCTGTTTGGCCGGCTCACGATTGTTTGTTGAGAGTTCTGTTTACGACGATGTGGTTGAACTGCTTGCAGACAAAGTACGCAAAATAAAAGTCGGCGACCCGCTCGATAGCGCCACTCAAATGGGCGCTTTGATCAGCAAAGAGCACATGGAAAAAGTACAGACATATATCGAGCTTGGAAAGAAGGAAGGCAAGCTGCTAACCGGCGGCGAGCGCTTGAAGGAGCTGGGCGATGGATATTTCTTGTCACCGGCACTCCTGACTGGAATTGACTCCAGCTCTCGCTTTTGCCAGGAAGAGATCTTTGGACCCGTGCTTCCGGTAATTCCGTTTTCTTCAGAAGACGAGGTCGCCGAGATGGCAAACAGCACGCCGTATGGTCTCTCATCCAGCTTCTGGAGCAAAGATGTTGATCGTTGCCATCGCATGTCGCAAAAATTGCGTGTAGGAATGGTGTGGGTAAACTGCTGGTTCTTGCGCGACTTGCGCGTCGCGTTCGGTGGACAGAAGAACTCAGGTGTCGGCCGCGAAGGTGGTCGATGGAGTCTCGATTTCTTCAGTGAGCCGAAAACAATTAGTTACAAATACCGCCTGTAGTCCGCGAAAGGCAACGAAATGTGGAACGGAACTTCGGTAGGCATCCGATTCGGGCGGCAGTAGATGTCAGCCCTCAAACCTACACCTAGAAATTAAATACCGAGGTATTTTTCGCCAGACTGCCGAATGGCGATCCTTATATACAGGCATCTTGGAACTCCAAAAATTGGTCGTCCAGTTGCCGTTGCTTTTCTGGCGCCGTATTTCAACCGGGAGGTAGCTCGGAAACCAGTCGCATTGATCCAGAACCCCGAGACAGAGTCGGGTCCTTGTCTGTTTCTGGGTGCGGCGGTATGATGGTTATTAATTGGGTTTAATCTTTGGGGTTGGAACCGTATGCGTAGAAGCAAACGTCGGCCGGCGCTCGCTGCAGAAAGAAGGCGTGGTAACACGCTTATCTTGATTCTTGCAGTGACGGTTGGCATTGTGGTTGCCCTCTTGCTCTTTGCTCTGAGCTATGTGCGATTGCTTGGCACGAGCCAGGAACAAAAGACTGCAATTGAAGCGGCGGCACTTGCTGCGGCTCGCGACTTGAGCAAGATTGTCGTCAACACAGATACCTTAGGTTATATCGGTTTGTCCGATTCGGCTCCGATGGGCTCCGGTTGCATGGCGAGCGATCAATGGCCGCTCCCGGTGTACGGAATCAATACATTGATTGGTACCGCTCGTCTCGATTTGATCATCGGAGATCAATTGGGAGAAGCGGATATTCAAAATCTCGCAAGACAAGACATGACGCGGATTAGAGCGGCATGGACGAACGAATTGTTGCCGGTTCTTCAAGCCTCCATTTTGCCGGGTGGAACAGCAAAAGACATCGAAAACAATAACGTAACCCCCTACCAAAGCGCCCTTTTGGCATACCAACAAAACGACATCCGCATGACGGGTGACACCACTTACGTCAACAACTCTATGGTTTTGAGCCTCGGTTGTGTAACCGGTGGTGCTGCTACCAACATTCCAGTTCCAAATCCACAAAGCGGTGCCTATGCCGCTCCCGTGGCATCTACCGCTCAGGCTCCCGGCGCTAACGGTCCTGTCTATCTGTCGTATGTCAATATTCCATATGACGGAACAGACTTTGTCTTCGGCGGCATCGGTGATTCTGTGCGATTAATGGACGTGAAGCGATGGGTCACCTCTATTGCTGGGTTGCCGTATCAAGTTCCAACCATCGTAAAAGTAGAAGCACAACAGCTTATCAAAGACATTCATTCTCCTAATGGAGAGAGAGTAAAGGCTGCGGCATGTGCTCAACCAGCCAGTGTGTATGATCCGAAACCACACCCCGGCGCCCTAACCATCAGCTTCCCTGATGGCTCACCTCCGGGGATTGTCAGCCCAAGCTCGTTGTTCACCGATGGGCAGCTGAATGATACAAGTAACGCTGCCGAAGTTTTGAAGGCAAATGGAGGTGACTACCCGACAGACACCGGCGCAACCCTCCAAGTTTCGCATCACCCTCTTGACAGCTCAGGTACCACGAATAATCGATCGGTTGGTCAATGCTGGCGATTTGCATTCTATGATTGGCTGCGAAGAGCCGGACCAAAAGCTCAGATCGCGCAAGTGTTCGCGATGCAGAATACCGCTCTTAACCCAGCCAGCCCTGCAACCGTTAACTGGTCTCCGTTTACTGCTGTTTCCGGCACCGGCAATGCGATCGCTAGCGTAAAGAAGACAGTCGCTCAAATTGATGGTGGCGTCATCCATATCTTCCGATGGGAACCAGATGGTGCTGTTAGCTATCAGAGCAAACCTTGCGCACCATATCCGGTTTCAGTTCTTTCGCAAAATCAGGTCTATTGTGAGTCATTAGATGCTTACAATGCAGGCTCCAACATTTCGGTTCCAATCACAGCCGTGACAGCCATTGCCAAGCATGACTACAACAACGGAAGTGGAGGTTGGTGGTCAGGTTGGTTCTGGTCGTGGTGGGATGATGACGACGACGAAGGTCCAAGTGAAACGCTTGAAACGATGACAGAGCCTGTAATTCGCAAGAATAAATGGGATGTCTATATTCGCGATCAAGTACGGCAACCAGGCAAGAACCTGGGTGGAAAGCATGGCGGCGAGCCGCTCAACAATGCAGTCGTTGCATTCGATAACGCTCAGCTAAACATCGCATCCTCTAGTCTTGACGGACACTCAACGGTTACCTTCGCCGGTCAAGGCACTGGTGCCAAAAAGAAAAAGAAAAAGGCCGGTGCTGTTCCGATGCTTAGCGCGCAATCTGATTTCGTTGAGTCGATGCTGACGGTAACTCCGGGACCACAATTCACCAGCTTCCAGCCGGGTAGCGGCTCTGGAGTTAGACCAACATACACTACGAATGGTTCATCGGTTGATATCCGATTCAGAAGACAAATCGATGTATCAAACTTCTCCAAGACACTCGGATTCCAAACCGGTTACATTACTGAAGAGGTAAGTACAGCCAGCTACTAAGGAAACTGATTGCTAGAACTGCGCAAAAAAGTAGGATTTTGGCTAGACCAGTTCTTATTTCGGAACATCAGCAGTTCTAATCTCGCACTGTTTCGAATTTTATTCGGACTCTTGATGGTCGTTGAAGCCGCCCGATACTTCGTTGGCTTCATCGATGATTACTACGTGAAACCTACGTTTCACTTTCACTATTGCGGTTTCGAATTTGTTCAAGTACTCCCGCCTCAAGGGATGTATGCGGTCTTTTGCATCCTTACTGCCAGCGCACTTTTCATCGCAACAGGTCTGTTTTTTCGAGCGTCTTGCTGGGTGTTTTTTGCGCTTTATACCTATGTGTTTCTGGCAGAGAAAGCCTGCTACAACAATCACTACTATCTCATTTGTCTTCTGTCTTTTCTTCTTGCAAACTCCGATGCGCACAAGGTTGCATCGATCGACGCTCTGCGCGCTCGCCCTGTCGACACCACTGTTGGTGCATGGCAGCTTTGGATGTTGAAACTGCAAATGGTAGTCGTCTATTTTTTTGCCGGCGTAGCGAAACTCAATGCTGATTGGTTAAAGGGCGAGCCCATGCGCATGTGGCTGGCAGAAAGAGCACTGCGCTTTCCTGCGGTAGCGCCGTTTTTCACTGCGCCGTGGGCGCCTTATCTTTTTTCGTATGGCGGACTCTGGTTGGATCTGTCTGCCGGATTTCTGCTTTTGTGGAAACGAACCAGAGTCTTTGCAATCCTCATGCTTGGTTTCTTTCACATATCAAATCACTTCCTTTTCGGCATAGGAATTTTTCCATTTTTAGCGCTTGCATCAACGGTGCTCTTTATCGAACCGGAAAGCGCGCAAAGGTTTCTAAATGCTTTTAGATGGAACAAGGCAAAGATTGAAGTGCTGCAAGAGGTGCCGGTACCATCTAGCCAGCCGCCGGAAACCAGCAAGCATGCTGATTCTCGCAAAAGGAGAATTTTCGCCTGTCTTGCAGTTTACTTCGCGCTGCAAGTTTTCCTTCCATTGAGACATTGGATTTATGGTGGAAACGTAAGTTGGACTGAAGAAGGGCACAACTTTTCATGGCACATGAAACTGCGGGACAAAAAGGGAGTGAGGCCGCGCTTTACTGTCATTGAGAACGGCATCATGCGAGATGTTGACCCAAGAACGATTCTGTCTCGCCGGCAACTAGGCGAGATGAATGGCGACCCCGATTTAATTCTGGAGTTTGCACATTTCCTGCGCGACGAGTCAATCAGAAAGGGGGTAAAACAACCTGTAGTCATCGCTTCCGTCTACGCATCGATGAATGGAAGACCCTTCCAAAGGCTTGTTCACGAGAGTATGGACTTGAGCAGGGCTCACAAAAATTGGTTTGGGCACGCACCGTATATAGTGCCGCTTGCCTTTTCTGTCCGAGATCCGTTTCCCTGGATTGCTAACATCCTTTTGGGATTAGCCATCGTCTTCATGCTTGCCGCGATGCTGTTCTTTAAGGTCTTGCGTCACAAGCCTCTGACCTGGCTGTCGGTCTTCTATGGTGTTTTCCTAATGGTCAGTTATCTCATTCTTGTGCGAAATCCCTGACTTTGAGCGCTTCCTGACGCTCCTGCGATGTCACCGGTGCTTCAATTTCAACTTTTCCGGTGTGTTTGCCATTGGACCCGTTTTCTTTGTTTATGAGTTTATAGAGCGTCGGAAGCACGAGCAAAGTGAGGGCGGTCGCAGAGACAAGTCCACCCAGCACTACCGTCGCCAATGGGCGTTGAACTTCTGCTCCAGTTCCTGGAGACAGAATCTTCGGCAGCAGTCCAACGGTTGCAACGAGCGCGGTCATAAGCACAGGGCGCAGTCTGATTTGCGCGCCTCTAATGACCGCGTCTTCAATGGAGTGTCCGTTCTTCTGTAACTCCATTATGTGCGAAATCATAATGACACCATTCTGAACCGCCACTCCGAAAAGCGCAATAAAACCGATTATGGCAGGAACGGATAGTGGTTGATGTGACACGAACAATGCGAGTATCCCTCCAATCATTGCAAATGGAACATTGAGCATGATCAGACCGGCATTTTTGACTGAGTTGAGCGATGCGAATAGGAGACCGAATATCAGCATGAGAACAATCGGCACCACGATCAAAAGTCTTTGCATTGCCCGTTGTTGATTTTCAAACTGACCGCTCCAAACAATTTTGTAGCCTTTTGGCACAACAACGTTTTTTGAAACTCGCTCTTGAGCTTCTGCCACAAACGAGCCCAAGTCTCGCCCTCTGACGTTTGCCAAAACTGCTGTCCGCCGTTGTCCATCTTCGCGGTTGATCATCACTAGCCCGCGCGTCTTATTGAAGTCCGCAAGCTGATCTAAAGGGACCCTTGCACCTTTGGGTGTGTCAATCAGAATGTCTGCTATTTTCGTTGGTGTTTCTCTGTACATTTTAGTGAACCGTACAAGTACTCCAAATCTCTTGTAGCCTTCTATGACCTCCGTCGCCTTTTCGCCTGCGAGTGCGACACGGACATGTTCTAACACCTCATCAGTGTTCAAACCAAACCGTGCAAGTGCGTCGCGTTTTAGAACAATGTTCAGTTCTGGTAGTCCAAGTATGTGCTCTCGTTGCATGTCCGCGGCTCCTGGTACAGCTGCTACTTCCTGCTGAATCTGCGCCGCGAGCTGCGAAAGCACCTTCGCATCATCTCCAAAAATCTTGATGCCTAGATCGGCTCTAATGCCTGCAATCAAATCGTCAATCATGTCAGCGATGGGTTGCGAGAAGCTATACATGATTCCAGGAATCGATTTGATCTTTTCGGACATTTTGTTTACTAGTTCTTCCTTAGACTTTACAGTCCACTGCGAGCGAGGCTTAAGACCAATGTACAAATCGGTCGCATCGACTCCGTCAAGTCCGACGCCATTAACGGCTCTGCCGGTGCGCGCCACAACCACAGCAGTCTCAGGAAAGTCTTGAACCAGCTTTTCAATCATTTCTGCGTACTTGCGTGAGTCTGTATGCGAGATACTTGCAGGCATCTTTGTGCGCAGCAAAATCGATCCCTCATCCAGCGAAGGAATGAACTCAGATCCCAGAAATGGAACGAGACAAAAGCTGAATACAAGCAGACCCAGACAAGCAGCAAGTATTGGTGTCGGCTTGCGCAGAACCAGTAAAAGCGCCGGATTGTATATTCGATTAATCCAATTCAAAACTGGATTTTCGCGCTCGTGTATTTTTCCGCGCATAACCCAAAAGCAAAGAACCGGAATGATAGTGAGCGCAGCAATCAGTGATCCAACCAGCGCATAAATAAACGTCAGCGCAAGTGGGTGGAACATTTTTCCTTCCACACCTTCAAGCGTGAACAGCGGAATGTAGACTGCAACAATTATGCTTATTGCAAACACAACCGGTTTGCCGACCTCACGAGCAGCGCTACTGATCACCGCGAGCGTGTTGACTTTGTGATGTTCCTCATGAGCCTTAGCCAATTGGCGATAGATATTCTCAACCATTACGACTCCAGCATCGACGATAACTCCGAAGTCCACTGCACCAAGTGTCATCAGGTTTGCCGTCAATCCGGAAAACTTCATGAGAATGAAACTAAACAGCATCGATAGTGGAATGATAACGGCGACGATCAAAGCGCTCGGGATGTGCAGAAGCACCGCAGTCAGAATCACTATGACCAAACCGCCGCTGAACAGCAGAATCTCCTTTACCGTTTCGATTGTTTTGTCTACAAGCTCAGTTTGATCATAGAAAGGAACAATCTTCACGTCGTCAGGCAAGTCCTTTTGAATTTCGTGTATCTGCTCGTGTACCTTTTCGCAGACGGCTTTTGTATTGACGCCCTTTCGCGTGTATACGATTCCAGTAACCGCTTCACCCTTCGCGTTCATCGAGGCTGAACCTCTACGAAACGCATCGCCAATCACAACGGTTGCGACTTGCCCTACTTTTACCGGTGTCCCTTGAAACTCTCTGAGAACGACATTTCTAATGTCATCAATGTTCTTGATACGGCCGACTCCGCGAATGATCACTTCTTCTCCGGCTTGTTCGATGAAGTTTCCACCGGCATTGTCATTGTTTGCTGCAATCGCTCCAACGAGATCTTTCAGTTTTATTCCGTAACTATGCAATCGATAAGGATCTACTATTATTTGATACTCCTTCACGAAGCCGCCAAAAGACGCAACGTTTGCTACTCCTGGTACGGAGCGCAATTTCCTTGCGACTTCCCAATCTTGAATCGTTCGAAGATCTGTTAGCGAGTGTTTGTCGCTCTCTAGCGCATACATGAACACTTGGCTGAAGCTGGAGATAACTGGACCGAGAACCGGCTTAGGGCACCGGTCGGGCAGATTTGACTCAATCTGACCCAAGCGCTGTTGAACAAGTTGTCTGGCGAAGTACACGTCTGTGTCGTCGTCGAAAATCGCGGTAACAACAGAGAGCCCGTAGCTGGAGTTCGATCGTATTTTTTTGATCTTCGGCAATCCATTGAGAGCGTTCTCAATTGGAAATGTCACCAGTAACTCAATTTCTTCTGTTGCCATTGTGTGAGGTTCTGTGATGATTTGAACCTGCACGTTGCTCACGTCAGGAAAGGAGTCGACGGGTAGATTGAGCATGCTCCAAACGCCTGCTGTGACGACGACCAACGCCGCAGACAGAGTGAGTAGACGCTGCGTAATCGCAAAGTTTATGAGTCTTTCTATCATTGATTTTTCTCGAAAGTCGGATTCCAGACGTGCATTGCACGCCTTATGAACAATCGACAGAATGCTCTACTTGAGCCAATTTGCAGTTCACCTGTGCCACGATTGCGAGGCAATGCAGGCGCGCTCTTTTGCAGAGTGTGTTTATGTCGACAACTGATCGAGTCGAGTTAAATCAGAAGGCGTCTCGTGGCGAGCCACACAAGATTATTCGCGTCGGGAGCGCGGTTAAGCCCTACGCTGCCTGCTTGTGACTTGTACAGCGCACAGGGCGTCTCGAAATTTCCAATGAGAGCGACTACGGCCGCTGTCACCCAATTTATGTGTTTTGAAGTGTTTGAGGCAGTTGAAGTTCTGTGTACTTGTGCCAGTAAAAACGGATCTTGTAGTACAACATCTTCCGGATCTGTGTCATCACACTCTTCGCTGTAAGCTACGGAATGAAAAAATTCGATCGTATTGCAGTACGATGCTACCTGCGCCGAGGCGAAAAGCATCAATACTAAGGCTACTTGTACCAAGTTGATTATCATGAGATCCCAGTATATTTCTAATTCGGAAATACTCAAGGTTGTGTAAACAAATGAAGTGGTGGAAGTACTAGCAGGAGGAAGAGAAATTGGACTTTGGCATCAAAGGCAAGAAAGCCTTGGTTTGCGGGGCCTCGTCAGGAATCGGTAAAGGGATTGCCCTGACTCTGGCTCAAGAGGGCGTCGATTTGCTTCTTTGCGCGCGCAGCGAAGATAAGTTGCAATCGGCCGCCAAGGAAATTGCTGCTGTCAACGGCAACACATCGGTCCGCTCAAAGGCTTGCGATTTAACCAGTGCCAAGTCTCGCGATGAGTTGATTGAATTCGCCCGAAAGGAGATGGCTAACCTTGATATCTTGATTCACAATGTCGGCGGACCCAAGCCGACGTTCGCCTCAGAAACATCGGTCGAGTCCTTCGAGACCGGTTTTAGCCACCTGTTTTCCAGCGTCGCGCATTTGAATCTGGCGTTTCTACCCGCCATGAAAGAGCAGAAGTGGGGAAGAATCGTCACAGTGACTTCGCTGAGCGTAGTTGAACCCATCGCTGGGTTGGCAATATCCAACGCCATCAGGTCTGCAGTAACTTCGATGTTGAAAACGTTGGCGGACGAGGTCGCTGCGTCAAACATTACGGTTAATTGCGTTGCTCCGGGCGCCATCGATACCGAGCGCTTGACTAATCTAATGGAGGCAAGGCTGGCTCGCAGTGGTCAAAGCCGCGAGGAGTACATGAACAATTACCTGAATGAGATCCCGGCGCGCCGCATGGGAACGCCGGAAGAGTTCGGCGCAGTTGTTGCGTTTCTTTGTTCGCAGCAGGCGGCTTATGTCACGGGCTCGACGATTTGCATTGACGGGGGAAAACGCCGTTCGACCTACTGACTTTTACGCTGACTGAGCGTCTTTTTGTTTTGCTGGTGATGCGAAAGAGCCGTATGACGACCAAATGGGCGCTGCCTGGTGTATCATTGCTCAATCTAACGGGAGCGCAGTGCACTTGGCTCTGCGACCTCTTGTGATCCCGTAGGGCGAATCGTAGTATGAGGTAACGCAGCGTGAGATTCTTGGTTCTTGGTGCGGGTCGTATGGGTTACGCGGTCGTGTATGACCTGGTGCGAAGCCCTCGCGTAGAACAGGTTCTCGTGGCAGACAGCGAAATTGCTCGCCTCGAGGAGATGGTAAAGCGGCTTCCCGACGAGAAGATAGTGCCGGTTGAACTTGACGTAAACAACTTCGACGAAGTTGTCCAACTCATGTCGAAAGTAGATGTCGCCATCAGTTGTGTGACCTACAAACACAATTACGAGTTAGCCAAAGCCGCATTGAAGGCAGGAACGCATTTTGTAGATCTCGGCGGCAACGAAGATATCGTTTCTAAAGAGTTCATGCTCGATGAAGTAGCAAAAGAGCAAGGCGTCACCATTATTCCGGATCTGGGACTGGCACCAGGGATGGTGTCAATGTTGGCCGTCGCGGCAGCCGACAGTATGGACGAGTTGTATGAAATTCGCATTCGTGTGGGCGGCTTGCCAATTGAAGCGGAAGAGCTCTTCCTCAACTATTCGTTGTATTTCGCAATCGACGGTTTGATCAATGAATACGTCGAAGATGCCACAATCATTCGAGACGGAAAAATCTATACCGTTCCCTCCCTCACTGATGTTGAAGAGATCGAGTTTCCAAAACCGTTTGGAACATTGGAAGCGTTCAACACCTCCGGTGGAGTTTCTACACTGCCAAAAACATACCTAAATAAGGTTCAGCATCTCGATTACAAAACTATTCGCTATCCCGGACACTGCGCAAAGATGGCCGTGCTGAAAGACCTCGGTCTGTTTGGCTCTGAGCCCGTAGAACTGCCATCCGGCAAGGTAGTGCCGCGCGAGCTGGTGTCGAAAGTAATGGGTGAGAAGCTCAGTAAGTCAGAGCCGGACGTTGTCCTGGTTCGAGTCGTCGTGACAGGAATTAAAGACAGAAAGCCGATTCAATTGGTTTGGGATTGCATCGACTATATGGATCAAGCGGAAGAACTTACCGCGATGATGCGAATGACTGCATTCCCCGCCTCTATCGTGGCGCAAATGATTGCCAGAGGGGACATCTCTGAGCGCGGTGTGCTTCGCCAAGAAAGCGCCGTGCCGGTTAAGCTGTTCCTCGCTGAAATGGCCAGCCGCGGCGTAACGCTCACGATGACCGAGCGTGCACCGGTTCAACCGGGCGATGCTGCAGTGCAGCGGGCGCGCATGGCTGCGGAACGTCCAGAGCGGTAAAGCCCACAAAGCTTCGGTTTTTGCACAATCTCGCAATTTCATCTAGATTCTTGTCCAGGATTTTCGGGTGGGCGGATAGATACTTTCACGGCTAGTCATTCCTATCCCCACCATCTCCCCACCCGAAGGAGCCCTACACATGTGCCGAGACTTCGATCGCATCGATGATAATTCTTCGCTGCGTTCTCAGAGTTCGAACTCTCACGACATGTTCATGCACGACATGTTTAGAGTCGCTCGCTATGCGATGCATCAAGCCAAAGAAGAACAGTCGTTTTGGAACGATCGTCGCGGCAATTTCAATCTCTCCAGAGGTGCCGAACAGGTTCAGTGGTCTGATATGGACCAAACTGCGAAAGAGTCTAAGCCGGTTGTTTATCCTTGGAACACTGAATTCGATTGGAAACAGTACGCTACAGACAACGTGACTTTCCTTAAAAACGTTGCGCAAGCACAGTCAGATACCGCCGTTGAAAAACCGGCCGATACTGTAAGACCAACAGAAACAACCAAACCGGCCGACGCAGAAAAGCCGGTCGAAGTGGTTGCCAGTCCCGGACAAGGATTTGGACCAGTTCCTGATGAACTCATTATTGGTGAATCACCAGCAGGTGCCGACACATTTAAAGCAATTGCTGAAGCACAACCTGAGCCGACCAAGACAGCAAAGCCGGAGCAAGTCGCCGTTGCTGACGTGCCTGAGCCGGTAATTAGAAATGAGAAGGGTGAAAAAGAACAAGTAGAGTTTGCAAAACTTGAGGGCGAACAGACCTCTACTGGCGAACGCAACCTCGCTCTTGCCGACATGCGCGATCTCAGAAATGAAATTTCGAAACCACTGCCTCCAATCGAGTTTCAACCGACTGCACTTGATGCTTACCAAAAGGGCTTGGCAGAGAAGAAACCTGTCGTTCTCATCATCGGCGAGGACTGGTGTCAATGGTGCAAGGCTCTGGAAAAAGAACTGGCGAAGCCGGAATTTCAACAGTATGCAGGCAAGGCGATTTTCGCAAAGGTTCAACCTTCCAAAGATCCTTCAGCCAAAGCTATCGCTGATGCACTCGAAATTAAGAACTATCCTGCAATTAGTATTTTGGAGCCCAACCCCGCCATGATCGAAGAACGCGGGCGCATTGTCGGTTTCATGGATGCCGAAAAGCTCGATGCTCACTTGAAAAAGTTGATCGTTCCAACAAAACAACAGACAGAGATGAAAGAAATCATGATGGCGGAAGCTGATCACGCAGAAACGTACGTCTAAAATTCAGTTTGTCAGAGTAGTGCCAGGTTTTTGCCAGCATTTTGCCAGGGCATTTAATTATGATTTCACTCTCTTATGGAGTGATTCTTACTATGCCCCCCGAACACGAACGATTTGAAAAAAACGCGCCCACGACAAACAAGCCGGACATGTCCGATCTCATGAATCTCCTCATGGACGAGTACAAAGCGAACAAGTGTGGCGACAAAGGACCGAAGCTCGCAAAGACTGAAACGACTTGCAAGTTTCTGGAGAAAACGATTTTAGACTTCAACGAAGTGCTGAAGGTGTCGAAAGCCTGATGTTTTCTTACTGTGCTGAAAGTCTGCGGAAGTAGTCCACAAACATCTTAATGCCGCCACCAGCTTGCTGCCAATCAAAGTTCTCGTTGATTGCATGATAGCCGTGCTCAGGTAATGACAGTCCCAAGAAAACTATCGGTACGTTCAGCACTTTCTGCATGCTCACAACAGCACCAATCGAACCGCCTTCGCGCGTAAACGCAGGCTCTTTGCCGAATACGGTTTTCATTGCTTCCTTCGCTGCCTCCGCATAAGGACCTGTGAATTGTCCTAGAAACGGTCTCAATGTTCCTTCCTTCACCACCTCAACGTCTTTCGATCTTTCGGCGATGAACTTTTCAAGCAAGGCGATAATCTTGTCTGGGTCTTGGTTTGGAACAAGCCTCATACTGATCTTTGCTTCTGCATGGTGAGGAACAATCGTTTTGACGCCAGGGCCACTGTAACCGCCGACAATACCATGCACTTCGAAAGTCGGTTTCGCCCAAATGCGAGCCGAACCGTCGCGATCGTCGTCAGTTCTCAACGAATGCAACTCATGCGCCTTCTTGAAGTTTGCTGTGGTGAAGCCTGATTTGACGAAGTTGTTCAACTCGTCGTTGTTGGGCTCTTGCACATCATCATAGAAGCCGGGAATGTGCACTTGCCCGGTTTGTGCGTCATAGATCTGTGAAATCAATGCGCACAATTCGCCAATTGGATTGCGTGCCAATCCACCTGTTGTTCCTGAGTGGACATCCTTTTCACCGGTCTTCAATTTTAGCAATGCGCCTTGCAAGCCCCGCAGCCCATAAGGAATTGCAGGTCTTTCACGCGATACCCAAATTGTGTCGGACACAACCACTGAATCTGTCGTCAGTTTCGATTTGTTGTCGACCAAAAACTTTTCAAATGATGGACTGCCAATTTCTTCTTCCAGCTCCCAGATGAACTTTATGTTGATGGGAATCTTCTTCTGGTTTGCGTACTTTGCCGCGTACAAAACTGCAAGGGCTGGACCTTTGTCGTCGGTGGTTCCCCTTCCTTTGTAGACGTCGCCCTCGATGCTCATGCGAAATGGTTCGCACTTCCACTCGCTTCTATCGGCCGGTTGAACATCGATGTGATTGTAGATTGTGACCGTCGGATGTTTGGGATCTGACAAGAACTGTCCAATCACAATCGGATAACCCTTTGTTTCAATTATTTCGGCGGTTGCGCCCGCTGCTTTCAGTAGCTCGATGGCAAACTCTCCAGCCTCTCGAATGTGACTTTCGCATGTAGGATCCATGCTTACGCTTGGAATATCCACCAGTTTTTTTAAATTGGCTTCGTACTCGCTTCTGATGCTGTCGACGTAGCTTGTGATTTCATCCAAGTTAGTTGCTGCGGTCATTTTGACACCTACAAGAATGGGTGGAACGGATACAAGATCCTAACCCGTTGACATTGATCCTTCGCTTAAACGGCAGGATTCTTCATGAAGCCTTGAGCGAACTCAAGGCACTTTGCACAGATCTGATGCCGATTGCAGCTAACTACAGGCTTTTGATTGGTGGGCAACTTAGCGCAAAAGGAACAGCGTAAGTTGCTTGAAGTTTTGCAGATCAGCTGGTGCTTTTCGCTGTCTGCGCCGCGCCGGAATGCCTCAGCGAAATCTGCCGCGCATCGATCGCACATATAAATGTTGGGACCGGCAACTAGCTTTTCAACTTCCTTTTCTGTGGAACCGCAGAAACTGCAGGCAAGGGATTTTTTCATGGGATGCAGCCAAAAGCGCCAGTCCTTGCCTCGGACCGAAGTCTCAATGATTTGGTGCACTCTTTGATGGCTCAAGTTGAGTTTTGTCGCTATTTCGCGCAGTGAATACCCACCTTGATGCATGTCTCGAACGGACTGGTAGTAGTCGACTTTGGCTTTCTCCAAAGCGGCTTCGAGTTCTCTGACGTTGTTTTCTCTGGCAATTGTTTGACTGAGTAGTTCTTCTTTGTTCATATCCAGCACTCGGCGCCTACTGTCTATTGTCTATCTATGCTAGACGATTGGTGACAGTTCTGCAGAATTACTGTCATGAATATTACGGTTTGTGGCGTGGGGTAAACCCCTAAATGCCTTAAAAGGCTTTGAATTACAATGGTTTTGGGCAGTTATTGTCAACCTTGACAGTATGACAGTAATTTGCGACAATACTGTCATGGTCATCGGACACACTACCAGCTTTACCCTTGAAGAGCTCTCTGAAGAGGTTGCACGCACGCTCTGCGAGCATAATCTAATCAGCGCCCAACAAGACAATCGTGTGTCTGCTGCACCTGATGTGAGGACGATTCGCTACTACACGACCCTCGGGTTGATCGATCGTCCGTCCATAGAAGGAAGGGTTGCTCGTTACCGACGCCGACACTTGCTTCAACTGTTGGCAATAAAAGCGCTGCAAGGACTCTCCATGCCGCTGTCCGACATACAAGCCAGGCTCTACAGCCTGGGAGATGCAGAGTTAGAGGGGGTAATTGAAGCGGTTGCGGCATCGATACGAGCGACCGAAGGGCAAAAGGAGATCTCTCAAGCAACCTCGCGACCAGTGGTGTGGAGAGAGATCGTTATCGAGCCCGGTTTGAAGATTTCCGCTGAAGAAGGATGGGTTTCACAGTTAGACGAAGACGTTGTGCTTCAAAGATTAATCGCTGCTCTCACGGTCTTGAGAGACCAGTCAAAGAGAGCTAACGGAGGACTAGAAGGATGAGTGCACCTGCAAGCAGTAAAGGTATTGACCTGATAAATAGACTGGACGAGGACCGGAAACGCGGACTTGGACTGCTTCTCGTTGATGTCGCCGCGCAGCGCGTGCAGTTACCGTTAGCGTGTGTGGACATCAGTGCGAAGATTGCAGACAGAGTTGCTCAAGTGACGGTAAAAGAGACGTTTCGAAATCCGCATACTGAACACCTCGAAGCTGTTTACATTTTCCCGCTGGCGCCGGCGGCGGCGATTAGCTCGTTTGAAATGCGCGTGAAAGATCGTGTCATTCAAGGCAAGGTTCAAGAGCGATCGCAAGCAAGAGCTGAGTACCAACAAGCCGTCACAGAGGGGAAGCGCGCAGCTTTGTTGGAGCAAGAAAGAGATGATGTGTTTACTGTGCAGGTGGGCAATTTGCCCCCTGGCGAAGAAATCACAGTCGTAATTACTTATTCGGAGAAGCTTCCGTTTTTCGAGAATGGGACTACTGAAGTTAGACTGCCTCTAGTTGTTGCGCCTAGATACATTCCAGGTGTAGAAGTCGATCGCGACTCAGTTGGTGTCGGCACGTCTCTCGACACCGATCAGGTACCTGATGCATCCCGCATTACGCCACCTCGATTAGCAGAAGGATTTGATCCGAAAGTGGCATTGAATATCGAAGTTGAGTTATTACCTTCTGACGATGCATCAGGACTCTCAATTTCAGATCTCGCTTGTTCGCAACACGTCGTGAAAACGTCTTTAAGTAGTTCCGGCGTGAAGATCAGTTTGGCACGTGAGGACGAACTGCTCAACAGAGATTTCGTGCTGAGATGGACTCTTTGCCAGAAGGGCGTCAAGACCAATTTGATCAGCTTCATCGACGAATCCGATTCGGGTCTCAGATACGGCATGCTGTCAATTCTGCCTCCGCGTCGCGAAGGCTTCCTTGGCGTTCCGCGTGATGTGATCTTCGTTGTGGATCGCTCCGGGTCTATGGGCGGAATCAAGATGACATCTGCTGCGAGAGCTTGTTCGATCTTGTTGAACTCTCTCGGACCTCGAGACCGGTATGCAATTGTTGCGTTCGATTCGGTTAATGAGTGGATGCAACCAACCGGTCAGCCTCAGGGGCAATACTTCGTAAACGCTGATGAAGATGGGGTTGAACAGGGCGAAAAGTTCCTGCGTGGAATAGATGCCAGAGGAGGAACGGAAATCTACTCCGCCCTCGAGCAGTCACTAGATTTAGTGGCAAGAACGAGAAACGATGATGATGAGCGTATTCCGGTAATCGCAGTGTTGACCGATGGTGAGATCGGTAATGAGAGTATGGTTCTCAAAAATATTCAGCAGACAATTGGCGACTGCAGAATATTTACCGTTGGTATCGATACCGCCGTCAACGCCGGTTTTCTCACTCGTCTTGCATCAATTGGCGGTGGCACCTGCTCGTTCGTGCAACCTGGCTCACAGCTTGAGTCTGCTTTGTCTACAGTGGCGAGGGAGATTGGAGCACCATTGGTTACCGATCTAGAGTTCATTGACGACGGTTGCGGTATAGATGGTGACTCGATTGCTCCAAGTCGCATACCGGACTTGTTTGCAGGGCGGGCAAGTACTTGCTTCTTCAAGTTCAAACCCGGTAAGAAAGCACAACTGAAAATCAAAGGAAAAATGTCTGGCGGCGGCAAGTTTGAAGTTACCGTCAAGCCTCAAACAATGTCGCTTAATGCAATCGCGCAGTTGTGGGCTAAACAGCACATTATCGATTTGGAAGACAGGTTTCGTGCACCGTCTCATGGTCACGTATCTCTCAATCCATTCGATTGGAACAAAAAGAAGGCTGCTTCGCCTGATGCGATCAAGGCGCAAATTATCGAGATCGCAGTGAAGCACTCGCTGTTGACAAAGTTCACAGCCTTTGTGGTCGTCGATCATTCTGAGATCGTTAACTCAAGCGGAAAGACTAAGCAAGTCGTTCAGCCCGTGCAGAACCCTGAAGCCTGGGATATGTGCAAGGAAAATGCACTTCCAAAAATGAAGGCGATGACAAAGTCATCTTTAATGGGACAACTTGTGCGACAAAGAGTCGACAGTGAGGGCGCGAATGGAAATTCGCTGTACGACGGTCCAATCACACTGGCCGAGTCCGTGCGGAGAAAAGTTTGCGAATCCAGAGAGGAAATCGCAGCGGACAAGCGAGGACTTCCTCCAGCTGAGGGCGATGCTGGGTTCGACGCCAATCAGGCCCCGATGTCTTGGGGTGCTCCTGCGGGAGCAACCCCACCTCCACCACCTGGACAGCCTGCACGCAGACCGAGCCCGCCGACTAGTCCGCGCCTGATTGGAGCTGGTGGGATAGGTGGCGCTAGTCAGCCAATACCTACTGGCAAAGGCCGTGCTGATCGATCTCAGAGTGAAGATCGAGATGCTGCCCCTGAGCAATTGAATCAAGCCCAAAGCGCTTTCGAGAAATTTGCAGAAGCGATTGAAACAGCTTGGAAGTCGATCGAGAATGGCTCGATTCCATCAGTCGGTCCGCTAGAACAGGCTCGCCGTGAGCTTATGCAAGCGCTCTCGAAGTTGAGTGTTGGCGAGAAAGTCCCACTTCTGCAAAAGTTCTTGCGAACAGAAGCCGTCGAGTTTATTGCGGCTGTCAAAAAGGCAAGTTCTAGTCAAAGCTTAGATGCAATGGTGCAGACTCACAAAAGAGAGTTCTTATCTGCGTGTGCTGAAGCGACATGTCACTTAAAGGCAGGTGCAACTTCTGCGAAGCCTTTCTGGGATTCCAGCATCTGAGTACGTTTCTCTGGGACCACGGGTCAATGAGCAAGACGGGCGAATAACATTCGCCCGTCGTTGCTTAACATCACGAACGTATTTCTCTTTTCAAAGGACGCTCTTGCCATTTGCTTTTGTCTGTTATCTGCAGACCGGCAATTTGTTTTTGTAGTTGCACAACCGCACTCTGATTGAAATTGGACAGGTCCACTCTCAGCACTTTCAAATTCTTGTATTTCTTGAGAGCACTCAAGCCTGCATCCGTAACTGCAGGGTTTCCTCTAACATCCAGCTCCGTCAGCGCTTTCAGTGGTGCCATCTGCATAAGATCTTTATCAGTGAGATGCAATTGACGAATTGATAGATCTTTCAAGCTTGAAAGCGTCTCAAGGTTTTTAAGACTTTCTGCTGTCACTTTTGTATTCGATAGATCCAACAATTTCAACTCGGGCAAACCACGAAGAAGCTCAGCTAAAGCCGTATCTGAGAAGGTTCGATTGCCCTCAAGTATGAGAGATTCCAATGCGTGCAACTTTGCGATAGCTCGACTCTTTGACAGTTCGACGTTGCAGTCGCGCAGTTCGAGAAACTTCAATGTTTTTGCCTTCTGAAAACTTTCGATTCCAGACGCGCTAAATATTTTTTCGTTTACAAGACTAAGCTCTTTGAGTCGCGGTAACTTGGCGATTACTTTCAATCCGGAATCGCTGAATCTCGATCCAATCGAGTCTACCCTTTCTACAGGGAGTGTGACTCGATCAAAGAAGGTCCCTGTGGCGTTGGTTTCGATGCATCTGACTATCCGGTATGTCCGATCGCGTTCTCGCTCTATGTAGGAGGCTGCGTCATTGTCGGACGAAGCGGGCGGCACGACTAGCGCACCGTCAGCCGATTTTCTCTCCTCAGCCATATCGACCACTGATTGCGGAATGTCATCCGGAGAAATATCAACAGCAGGATCGTCAATTACTGCCGTCGTTATCTTCGGTGTGTTGTGCTTTGGGTGCGCTGTTATCGCAAAATAGAGCATCGCTGCACCACCAATTAGAAGAGTGATACCAAATATGATGGCGGCAATCTGTTTGAAGCCGCTTTGATTTTGTGAGGTCGAAACTGGCACAATGTCTTCGGTTTCGAAGAGTTCTTCATCACCCTTCGCTCGATAGTCACCTTGCTTGAATGCAATCAGATCTTGTTTGAGTTCCTCCATCGATTGATACCGAGTCTCTGGTGAATATGCAATCGCCTTCGCGACTATCTCCTCCAGTCCCTTGGGAAAACTTAGCCCAGTGATGGTGGTATTGATTTTTGGTGCCTCGGCTCCGACAGTCTTAGCATTGAGCAGTTCGAGCACCGACGGAGCTTCGAACGGTAACTTTCCTGTCAACGTCTGAAACATCATGCATCCGACTGCATAGATGTCGCAGCGGGCATCGACACCGTGCCCGCGAATTTGCTCGGGGCTCATATAGCTCGGAGTTCCAAGCATCATGCCGGTTTTCGTGAGGAAGTCAACTTTGCTTCCGTCTTCGACCATCGCTATTCCGAAATCGATTACAACCGTCTGCGGGTTTTCGGATTCAATGTTTTTGACGACGATGTTGCCGGGCTTTAGATCGCGGTGCAAGACTCCTTGCGAATGGGCATGTTGCATGGCGTCGCATACTTGGATGAAGATGTTGACGCTCTTGTACATCGGCAAGCGTCCTCGACTTTCGATAATTTCCGAGAGCGGCTTACCTTCTTCAAACTGCATCACCATGTAGGGTTCGTTATCTTGGCTGATGCCAAAAATGAAAAGTGGAACGAGTCCGGAGTGCTTGAGCGCGGCCAAAGCATTGGCTTCTCTTTGGAATCTCATCACATGAACGCTGGACAGGATGCCGCTTTTAATGGTTTTTATTGCTACGGTTTTCTTGAGCAGTTTATCCTCTGCTTCGTACACAACTCCCATTCCGCCCGATCCGATTTGACGGATGAGCCGATAGCGATTTTCGAAGTATTCCGGGGTTTGCAAAGTTACCCACGCCGCAGTTTTAAGAACTGATAGGCATTGTACTGTTGCAGCTAAAAACGTTTGCGCCGAAACACATCAGTTTTAAGACAGGTAACTCGATCGAGAAACAAGAGCCCATCAAGATGGTCCGTTTCGTGCAAAATCAATCGAGCTTCAAAGTCGGCGGTGTCGAATCTAATGGCGCTGCCATCAAGTGCCTGGGCTGAGATACCAATGTTTTTTGCTCGCTTCACATTGGCCGTCAATGCCGGAAGGCTCAGGCAGCCTTCTCTTCCCACTACTTCGCCCTCTTGCCACTCAATGATTGGGTTTACCAAAACCATGTACCCGTGATGGTTATCGCATTTTGGGTTGCGCGAAGCATCAATTGCAATGATTCTCTTCAGCGTTCCTACTTGCGGTGCGGCAATGCCTACGCACCCCGGCGATGCGTACATAGTCTCGACGAGATTGGCAATGAAAGCCTCCAAGTCATCGTCGACGCGACTGACTGGTTCGGAAACTTGCTTCAATACAGGGTTTGGATAGGTCAGGACTTCCAAGACTGCCATTGCTTATAGCTCAATCGCCTCCAGCGCTTGTACCGTCACATCAACCTTGAGTTGTTCCGATATCGCTTTCAGTTTAGTTTCAATTGCAGCCAGGTCGCTTCCTTCAGCTGCAATCACTTCCAAAAGCATGACGAAAACGGGCTGAGTTACCGATCCTGTGGATTTGGTCTGTACGTCGGTTATGTTCAGTCGCAGTTCGCTCAATACCTTTGTGATGCCGGCCACGATTCCAGGGCGATCTGCGCCATACACTGAAATCATGAAGTGCGGACCGGAATCAGGGTTGTCCTTGAGCTCTTCCGGGCTTAGATCTCGGATATTGATAGTGAGCCCTAGTCTGGTGTGGGCTTCGTCCAGTTTTTTTGCCATCTCCTCTGTGGAAAAGCCCTCAGGCAGGGTGACCATCAGGATTATGGCGAACTGCCCTCGCAGCAGAGTCATGCTTGAGTCAAGCAGGTTGCACCCTTCACGAAAAAGCATTTCTGTAAGCTCAGCTACAATGCCGACCCTGTCTCGACCGACGGCGGTAAGAACGACTGATCTAGACACGAAACCTCCCGGAAAGTACGATAGAGAGTGGGATTTTGATCACCAATTCGGGCACATCTTAGTTGTAACGCTAATTGACAAACAAGCGGAACATTGCCTCGCCAGGCCACGTCTCTCCTGGAGATTCCGGTAATTTTCCCGCGATATGAAAAAGATATCCAGCTTTGCAAACCAAGTGGCGACCTTATAATAGAATTACTCTTGACTTAATGTCCTCTAAATTCGACAAATCGGTCGTTGAACCAATCAGGACACCAGGGAGATAACAACTTGAACTTGAACTTTTCAAAGTCTAGCCTAGCCCGCGCACGATGGAACGTACTCGACCTTATCAACCTGTTCGGTCGCCAGTCAGTACCGACCTACATCTTCCTGGATGTAGATATGACTTTTGCTGAAAGTCTTCGCGAGCGACTTAAAGAAGTCGGCAAGAAAGTGACGGTCACGGCGATTCTGCTGAAGGCGATTGCGATCGCCCAGAGAGCCCATCCGGAAAGCCGTACAGCTATCCTTCCTTGGGGCCGCACGGTCACATTCCACGACATCGTCGCTGGGTTCACAGTTGAGCGCTATGTCGGCTCGACTCCCGCAGTATTTTTCGGAGCAATCGAACGCCCTGATACAAAATCCGTTGAAGAAATTGCCATTGAGCTCAAACAGTACGGCGAAGCAGAAATGTGCGACGTTCCTCAGCTGAATTTGCAAGATCGTTTCAACAATATGCCTTGGCTGCTCAGACGCTTTATTCTCTGGGCCGGACAACGCTATCCGTGGGTGCGTCTACGCTTCATGGGCGCCACATTTGGCGTCAGCTCACTCGGTAAGTTCGGTATCAACGCCTTGATTCCACCATGCGTCAGCACGTCCACATTTGGTGTTGGTCAAGTGGAACAGCGTGCAGTTGTTCGCGATGGCAAAATCGAAATAAGACCAATGATGACAGTTGTCTTGAACTTCGATCACAGAGCTATTGATGGGGCGCCTGCAGCGCGTTTCTTGCAAGACGTAGTGAGACTGCTCGAAGGCGGTTTGGAAGGCTATATCCAGAACGACTACGCAAACGAGCTTGATACTGCTGCTTCGCCAGTGTAGAAGTCCTATTGTTCGCCACTTACGTAGAGACGCGCACTTAGATGCGTTTAGTCGATCTTATGGACTGCTTAGTCGACCTTATGGACTGCTCTACGACCAGATCCACTGCATGCGCGCTGGTACAATCCATCCGCATTTTGCAAGTGCTTCGTCGAGTCCCAGGCTTTCTTTCTTGCAGCGTGCTAGAGCAGTGACAGCTTGATCTGCTGAAAGCATTCCTTCACGGAAAAGCGAGTATGTACGCAATGCTGTGTACAAGAATGATTCGCTGATGATGCCGGCGGCGAGAACGCGCTTGCCGACACGAATCGAGCTTCCCTCGCTGGGATCGATCAAACCGGTTATAGTGTCACGATCGACTAATTCTGATTCCACGAGTAGATCGCTGGGGCGTAACTCTTTTTGTGGTGCGTTAACCGGAGGTTGCAACTCGGCTAGTGCCTGATACACAACAATCTCTCTTGCTCGCACTTGCTTCAATGCTTCACCGGCTTGGAACGCCTTGATTTGCCCGCTTCCAACCATGTCTTGCAAAATGATCGCAGCTTCCAACAACGCGTGAGTGACGAGTCCTTGTTCGAGGAGAATTTGTCCAAACTGCTTTTCTTTGATCAGTTCAATTTCTAAACACTCAAGCATGTCGCTTTCAGAGATGAGCCCTGACATTGCGATAAGCTCACCGATTTTGATTGTCTGACCACTTTTCTCGACGTATAGACCGAGTTCGAATAACGCTTGCTCGATGCTGACTCTGCGTCTGCCTACTGCAAGCAGCCCTTGCATCGCCTGTTGCTTGTTAATCTTGCCGTCGCGAACAAGAATCAACGCTGAAAGTGCCGCAGTCATCATCCAACTCGACAAATCGCGATTTAGAACGAGAACGCGTCCCATTTGCATCCCGGTGTCTCGCGCTTTCTGAATCGCGCGACCGAGCTGTTCTTGCGTGATCATGTCCGTTGACAGCAAAAGCTCTGTCAGGGGGTTCGTCACAGCAGCCATCTTGACTTGAGTGCGTTGGTGAACCTGTCCGATTACACCGATTGCATCTTCCAGCTCCATATTGTTCTGCCTGGCCAGGCGAACACCCTTGACGGCCGTATCTACTGAAATCTTGCCTTCGCGGACCATCGCATCAGCTTTGATGACGTTTTTCATCGTGTGCTCGCCTGCGAAGTTGAGCATCACGAGCGCTCTTTCAATAGGAACGTTGAGGCTCTTGCATGACTTTCCAGCCTCGTCTAACTGCTGCTGCGTGCAAATGCTGGCACCGATTACGATCGTTCCAATATTGTCGGCAGCCTGCTTCTGTTCCACCATCTAACTCAATGATTACCCGTTGCCAATACCCTTGGCAGCTGGCATTTCCCCCTTTGCCAACGCCTATAATTTAGTGTACCAAGACGACTGCACGGTCAAACACTTTTCTGTGTTTCATTGATGTTTGTTATTTAAGCGCAACGAACAATGTCACATCGGCTCGTGGAAAACTCGGGCACCAAACTCTTTGGAAAGCCTGTCCTCGAGCTCGTTTGCCGTCTGCGAGACAGTCCAAATAATATTGTCAAGCTCCTCCTGGTCTAGTCCTTCGATTGGCCGTTGTGCGCTGACCAAGACGACATCTTCAAAGGAAGCCAGGCAACACCAGGAGAGATCTCTGTTTATTTCGAGCAGTCGCGCTAAAAACAAGTCGCGATTTGCCATTGGAAAGTGCACAATCGGGCTTGTACAGCGGATTTCTATTGACTTGGTCCGCAGCGACTCTTGAATAAACACGTACACCTTGATGTCGCGCTCTGCAATCCACCATCCATAACCTTCGCAGGCGTCCATGATGTGGTCGTCGATATTCAAGCGACGCCGATGAAAGTACTTTTCAATCATCGAATAAACCTGTTCGACTGTTCGCTTGCTTGTCTTGGCGGTTCCGAAAAGCCCCATCCAAAGCCTCCTTCGTGAAGTGGCGCCACCAAATTATATTCGCGCCCAACTCATCCGTAATTGTTCCTTCTGAATCTCAATCACGAGTTTCCGTATTAAATTGCTGATATTCCTTTTGATTGTCGATAGAATTCGTAGACTACAAGGCGATTCTCTTCTCTGATGAGTCACTTGCCAAGCTCTGCAGTCCAACAGAGTGTGTCTCGACTCTATCATCTCGTAGTAAAGAGAACTCGCACTACGAATCAATTTGTTATTGCGATCGAGGAGCCAAACAAGAGATGAGTGACCGGGGCTATTACCGTTACGCCAGTATCTGGCAAGACACAATCGTTTTCGCTTGCGAAGATGATATATGGTCTGTCTCCGCCGATGGTGGCGTGGCAAGACGCCTGACGGCGGCCAGAGGAGAGTGTTCACTCCCGAAGTTGTCGCCTGATGGTTCCAAAATAGCCTTTGTTGGAAGGGAAGAAGGGCACCCCGAAGTGTTCGTCATACCAACGCAAGGCGGAATGCCTACGCGTCTCACCTATCTCGGAGGAGAAGTTTGTGTAGTCGTCGGATGGTCAACCGACGGCAGTGAAATAAACTTTGTTTCGGATGCCTCGTCTCCTTTTGTACGCGAGATGGAGGCCTTTGCAGTAAACGCATCAGGCGGGATGCCGCGCAAGTTCAAGCTCGGACATGTGCAGTCGTTTGCCTTTGATAAAGGCGGTCGTGCCGTTGTTGGACGTAACGCCAATGATCCTGCGCGATGGAAGAGATATAGGGGTGGCACCGCCGGTGATATCTGGGTCGACCCGAATGGTAAAGGAAAGTTCAATAGACTCTTAAACATCAAGGGCAACTTTGTTTGGCCGATGTGGATCAATTCGCGAATTTACTTCTTGTCTGATCACGAAGGAATGGGCAACATTTATTCGTGCACGCCTGACGGCAAAAATATCAAGCGCCACACAAACCATGAGGAGTATTACGTTCGTTTTCCATCAACTGACGGAAAGCGAATTGTGTACACCGCCGGTGCGGACATCTATGTGCTTGATACTCGAACCGATAAGTCTAAGAAGGTTGACGTGCGCACTCCGGAAACAACGGTGCAAACACAAAGAAAATTTGTTGATGCAAGAGACCATCTTGAGTATTACTCACCAAATCCGCAAGGTCACTCGCTCGCTGTAATTGCCAGAGGTCAGCCGTTTACGATGGCAAACTGGGAAGGCGCAGTACTACATCACGGGAGTGGAAGCCGAGTCAGATATCGCCACTGCGAGTGGATGGCTGATGGCGAACGGTTCATTGTCATCAACGATAAGACGGGCAAAGAACAAGTTCAACTGCGTTATGCAGATCAAAGTAAGCCTCCGGAATACGTGAGCAAAGATGATCTGGGCAGAGTGATATCGATCAAGCCTTCTCCAGCAGGAGACTATGCGGCGATCGGAAATCACAGACACCAGCTATTGTTGCTCAATTTCAAAACGAAATCCGCGAAAGTTCTTGACGCTAGTCCCGCAGAAAGAATTTCCGATTTCTCTTGGTCATCCGATGGAAGGTGGATTGCGTACAGTTATGCTCACCATCCTCAGTCGTTTGTCATTCGAATCGTTGAGGTCTCGACAGGCAAGATTCACGAAGTAACTCGTGAATTGCGTTTTGATTTCTCTCCTGTTTTCGATCCCGAAGGCAAATATTTGTACTTCCTTTCGGCACGCGACTTCTATCCCGTGTACGATCAGATGCAATTCGATCTCAGCTTCCCATGGGCAATTCGTCCATATCTGATTACTCTGAGAAAAGATTTGCCGTCTCCGTTTATTCCAAAACCGAAACCGATCGGATCTCGCAAAGCTCCTGAAAAAGAAAAGCCGGCGGAGAAAGCTGAGAGTTCCAAGAGTTCGCACGCAAAGAAAGTCGGTCGTCATGCGTCCGGTAAGACACAAGCAAATGCGAAAAATGGAAGCGGTGACGGTTCTTCCGCACGCCAGAAGATTGAGATTGACTTCGACGGTATCACCGATAGAATTCTCAGCTTCCCCGTTTCAGAAGGACGCTATGTCCAGATGCTTGCATCAAAAGGAAGAGCATTCTTTAGTCAATTCCCTGTTCGCGGCATTAGACAAGATCACAGCTTCTACAATGAAGGCAGCGAGATAGGCACTCTGTACGCCTATGATTTCGAAGAACAACGCACTGGAACATTCCAGCGCGACGTCGGCTATAACATTGCAATGGGAATAGACAATCAAACGATGATGTATCGTTCGAGAGATCGATTGAGAATCGTTGACGCCCTCGACAAACTACCTGAAGGAGAGCCCTCCTCGCCGGCCGGCGGATATTCGAGAAAGTCAGGCTGGATAGATCTCACTCGCATCAACATCATGGTCGTTCCTCGCGAAGAATGGACTCAGATGTATGAGGAGGCTTGGCGACTGCAGAGTGAGCATTTCTGGGATCCTGAAATGTCTGATGTCGACTGGCATTTGGTGCACGATCGTTATTCGATTTTGATTCCACGCATTCGCACAAGAAGCGAACTCTCCGACATCATCTGGGAAATGCAAGGTGAGTTGGGCACGTCCCACGCTTATGAAATGGGAGGCGATTATCGAAGGTTGCCGTCTTATTACAGAGGTTTCCTAGGAGCAGATCTCTCCTTTGATAAGAAAACCGGAGGATACAAAATCGACAGAATCATCAAAGGTGATTCGTGGGATTCTCAGGCTGTGTCTCCGTTGGCACTTCCCGGAGTTGATGTTAACGAAGGAGACGTAATCGTTGAAGTCGGCGGATATCCAGTCAGCAAAACCTGTTCGGTCGACGAGCTTCTGCTCAACCTCGCAGGCAAGGAAGTGCTGCTTACCATCACCAGTCCGAATGGGCGTCGCCGTCGAGTTACAGTGAAGACGATGCGCAACGATCGAGCGCTTCGGTACAGAAACTGGGTCGAATCGAATCGCAGATTAGTGCACGAAAAAACAAAAGGAAAAGTCGGCTATTTGCACATTCCCGACATGGGTCCATGGGGATTTGCAGAATTCCATCGTGGGTACCTTTCTGAATTCAATCGTGATGGATTGATCGTTGACGTTCGTTACAACCGAGGCGGTCACGTATCATCGCTGCTTCTCGAAAAGCTGGCTCGCAGGCGTGTCGGATATGATGTTTCGAGATGGGGTCCGCCGCAACCATACCCTTCTGAGTCACTCGCAGGACCTGCAGTTGCTATAACCAACCAGTTCGCAGGATCAGACGGCGATATTTTCAGCCATTGTTTCAAGCTCTACAAACTCGGACCATTGGTGGGCAAACGCACCTGGGGTGGTGTCATAGGAATCTGGCCGCGCCATCGATTGGTAGACGGCACTATTACAACCCAGCCGGAATTTTCGTTCTGGTTTACAGATGTGGGTTGGAGAGTTGAAAACTATGGAACGGACCCGGACTACGACGTAGACATTGCACCTCATGAGTATCACGAAGGGAAAGATCCCCAGATGGACAAGGCACTGTCTTTGGTGGCAGACTTGTTGAAGAAAACACCGGTTAAGTTGCCAGACTTTAGCCAAAAACCGAAGTTGACACTGCCGATGAATGGTAGACCACGCAAACCGATCTCTCTTGCAAAACTGAAAACGACGGTAAATATCGAGGAAGGGACGGCCGTCAAATCGACGACAAAATCGAGGGCGAAGGCCGCAAAGACGACTAAGACACGTCGAGCCAAGCCGGTAACGCAAGCGAAGAAATCCTCGCAAGCGAAGAAATCCTCGCAAGTGAAGAAAACTACGCGAGCGAAGAAAACTACGCGAGCGAAGCAAGCTACGCGAGCGAAGACTGCGAAGGTGACTGCAAAACGTGCGATGACAACCGCGACGAGAGCGAAAGTGACTGCGAAACCAGCTCGCGCAACCAAGACCGCAAAAAAAGGTAGATCGAAATGAAAATGCTGATCGAAAAGATTAGACAGGAAGCAAAGCACCTCGGTAAGGGCATTCTCAAAGTTGATTCATTCATGAATCACCAGATTGATCCGGTTCTGATGGAAGGAATTGGTAAGGAGTTTGCAGAAAAGTTTGCTCACACCAAACCCACACGCATCCTCACAGCAGAAACGAGCGGAATTGCACCTGCTTTGGCTGCAGCGATGATGCTCAAAGTTCCTCTTGTTTTTGCTCGCAAGAAACAACCAATCACAATGGCTGGAGAGCCGTTCAAAGAGAAAGCAATCTCCCCCACCAAAGGTGGAGAAGTGGAGTTGATTGTTTCTCCTGAATACTTAAAAGCGGAAGACAGAGTTCTCATACTTGACGATTTCTTGGCCAGCGCTCAAACAATTCAAGCATTGGCGAAGCTTGTCACCAAAAGTGGTGCCACTCTTGTCGGCATTGGTGCTGTGATTGAAAAGACCTACTCAGGCGGACGCGGCAAACTTACTGGCATAGACGTGCCGGTTCACTCACTCGCCGTCATCGAAAAGATTGACGGTGACGAGATCATATTTGCTGATTCTGCAGCGGTAGCACACTAAGTGCTCTGAATTTTTATTGGCGTTCCTGTAGTGGGATGCGCGAATTCAGAGTGGGCCGAGCCGCCGCGTTTGAACAATTCCCAATAGCGTCTATCGTGTCCGGAGCTTCCTGGCGCAAACGCGAGATCACCTTCCATTATGTTGAAGCTGCCAGTGGCAATGGTGGCAGTCCTAATGCTCGAACCGATGATCACTTTTACGCGACTGCCCGGAGTGAGGCTTGCAATGCGCGAATCGCCTGCCCGGAACGTAGTCTTCATGTTGCCGAAAGAGTCGACATATCCAATCACTTCGCGCGGTTCTTCAGGAACAACCAAAGTTGGATCGAGCCTATGATTGATGAAGGAGAAATCGCCTTTTGCTGCGCTTCCAACAATAGTTGGAAAGAAGTCGCGAGATCTAAACTGACTGCCGCCGTCATCAACCGTGGTGCTCCAGAGTTCTTGCAATTCGGAGCGAACGAATGAGAGCGAGTGGCCGCTGTTGACGGCGATTACCTGCACCCCGTTCTTCAAGGTTGCAAATAACAAACCCTCGCCTTCATTGTTTGTTCTTGCATCTTTTTTGTCTTTTCTTGGCGCAGTATTTGCGAACACAAGTAAGTTTTGGGGACGCAGATCGACATCGGCAAGAGCCAATTGCGCGACGGCAAAGCCCGTAGAGATTGTGTCGAACGACTCGACAGCCGTGCAGTGCACCCTCGCGTTGTCAGGCAGTCTCGCGGCAAATGCAGCCATGACTTCACTCCAGGCGAGATCTCCTGCCGCGTAGTCGCAAACCAGATGTACAAAACAGCTCATAAAGTCCCCTAGGCTGGAAAGCGTTCCTCATAGATTAACAGAACGGGCAAAGCTCTATTTCGAACGTTTTTAATTATTGTTATTGACAACACTGCTTGGGCAAGTTCATCTAAAAGATGAGCTAAAGGGCAACTGAGCAGATCTTCGGGATGCTGCATCATCTAAAATTCTCCAATAGCCCGTCATCCCGAAAAGCGCGTCTTCTCGGAGTTTGGAAACTTGGCGACCATGATTAGAGCTGAAAATGCTAGGGACAACGCCTTTGCCGGCATTTTGGCTTATGGTCTGGCTATGATTTTGGCTGCACTAGTGTGCCTTGGTTTTGCCGCCCTGTTTACGAACTACTACAGCAATGTATTTGCAGACACCAGCAACACGCCAAAGTATTGGGGTCTTGCTTTGTCGTTGCCGCTTGCCATGATTGCAGGTTGGCAAGCCATTTTTGCTATAAAACACAAGTTTTCGGAAACTGCCGGACCCGCATTGCTTCGAGCGGCGACCGACAACATCGTCGTTCGTGTTTTGATCTTTCTCAGTCTCTTGTTTGGCATCAGTACCGAAATAACAGGACGTTTGAGTGCGATGCTCGAGAAGGATTTCGCATGGACGGGATCATTTTTTGATGCCGTGGCTGTGGTGACTGCGTTTATCGTGATGTCGAAACTGTTTCATCGCCGATCGCTTTCCAGTTGGGGCCTCGGACTCAAGGGCATGCCTCTTGATAGTAGCATCGGTTTTATCTGTGGTGCCATCATGATGTCCTTGATTGCAGGTGGTTTGTCGATCTCAAATGTGTATCACGTTGTGACAACAAACTGGAGCGCGCAAGTATTGCCGGCTCTGGCATTTTTCTCGATGGCTGCATTTGTTGAAGAACTGATTTTTAGAGGTTACATATTCCAAGCAGTTGAAGTGAAGCGTGGAACCACAATATCTATTGCAGTAACTGCTTTGCTCTTTGGATTTGCTCATTTGATGAACGACATACCCGGAGCACCAATGTGGGTGAAGTTCTATGGATGTGCATGTCTTGTGTTCGAGGCCGGAATTCTTTTAAATGCAGCGTTTATCTTGCGACGCTCTCTTTGGTTCGCCACCGGAATGCATTGGGCGTGGAACTTTTTTGAAGGTCCTATCTTTGGCATGGACGTTTCAGGTACTGATGGTGGGCCCTCAGTTTTCACCGGACGATTGATCGGCGATGTTTTTGCAACAGGTGGTCAATTTGGTCCAGAAGCCAGTTTATCCGGACTAATAGTCGGCACCATATTTGGTGCTGTACTCATCTGGTTATGCGTAAGAAAAGGGCAATGGTTGTCTCGCCAGCAAGCGATGCAAGTCGAAGCGCTGCGTGAGTCGGAAGCCCAGCTACAAACGCCCGAAACGCAATCAAACCGGACTGATGATAACCAGCGACCTAAGCCGGGTGTCGGCTACGACATTTAACGGATGAAGATAGCAACTAAGCTGTGGGCGCCGAATGCGCTTCTAACAGACTCTTGAGGCGTTGCGACAGTTCCTTCAATTTAAACGGCTTCTTCAAATAATCGTTTGCACCAGCTCTGAGCCCAGCTTGGCGTTCTTCCGCATTGTCCATTCCAGTCAGCATTATGATCGGAGTGGTACCACCGGCGGCGCGGTAGTTTTTGCAGATGTCGATGCCGTCCATACCAGGAAGATGCCAGTCAAGAATGACCAAATCAAAAGTAGAGAATTCAAGTTGCTCCATGGCTTCGGGACCGCTGTGGGCGGTTTCCACGTCAAATTGCTCGTAAAGAAGCCATTCTTTGACGGTATCTGAAAGATTCACGTCGTCTTCGACAAGCAGCACCTTCGGCATTGCTTAATCCTCTAAGTGTGATGGTCTGGAGGGAGCAGAAACACTCGATTAAGCGATCATATCATTATTTGGGTGACGCGTCCCGCCCTTGTTCTGGTTTGGACAAGGCTTTAGAGGCACCAACCGCTGCGGTGATTCGGCTGCGTCCAGCCTCTTTGGACTTGTAGAGCATGACGTCAGACACTTTTATTAGTTCTTCCAGAACCTCTCCATCCTCTGGAAAACTGACAAGACCGGCACTGAAGCTCACTGAAAACTTTTCGCCATGGTCGCCTTCAAACGATACAGACTTTAGTTCTTCTAGAGCCCGCTCAAGTGCCCCTTTTGCGGTTTCTTTATTGACGTGCCTAAAGGCGATGATGAATTCTTCGCCGCCCCAACGCCCGCGAATGTCTTCAACGCGGAATCTCTTCTTCAAGAGCTGCCCGACTGCTGCAAGAACTCTATCTCCTGCCAAGTGCCCATAAGTGTCGTTGACTTTCTTAAAGTGGTCGATATCAAGCAACGAAAGGCTGTACACGAGGTTGTGGCGCACCGACTCGGCGTGCATCGACTTGACTTGTTCCATAAACGCCCGTCGAATCAAAAGACCGGAGAGAATATCTTTGTCTGCGCGCTCCTTCAGCAGTCTGGCGCGTTCTAGGCGCACCTTGACTCGCGTGAGCAACTCTACAGTCGCCACTGGCTTCGGCAAATAGTCGTCGCCTCCTGCATCGAATGCAGCCAGGCGCGCATCTAGACCGGTTTGTGCAGTGAGGAACAATATAGGAAGATCCTGCCATTGCGCAGAAGCTCTGACCATGCGGCAGACGTCAAAACCACTGACCATCGGCATCATGACGTCGAGAAGCATCAAGTCTGGTTGATACTCTTCCAACACTGAGAGCAAATTTGTCGGGTCATGAACGACGCGCACCAACATACCTTCGCGACCCAAAGCAGTTGAAATTATCGAAGCGAAGTCCGGGTCGTCATCAACTATGAGCACGCGCGATCGACCGCCCTGGCGGATTGCGACGAGATAGTCGATCGCCTCATTGAGCATTTTTGACTTCAATGGTTTGGGCAAGTGCAACGAAGCGCCCGCATGTGTGGTTTCACCCAGGTCTGATGCTTCGGCACGTGTTGAAACGAATGCAACCGGCAAAGTTTCATATCCTGGAAGACCGCGCATTTCCCGGGCTAGAGCCAGAGATGGAGATGGTTTTTCCACATCAATGTCGATCAAAACTGCGTCGAGACTGTTGTCTCGCGCCTTGTCGAGCGCTTCTTCCGTGCTTGATGATGAAATAATTCGCAGCGGCAAACCGCTGTTGTCGCGTTCTACCTCAGGCACTGCGTCGTTGCAGACTACGAGAACTCGAACCGATGCCGCATCCTCTTCTTCCTCAGTGGGCGCGCCATCGTCCTCACAGGCAGTGACTTTCTCTGCGTTTACTTTGACGACACCGTAAATCAAATCGATTTCAGCCCACGCATCTTCGTGATCTGCGAGTTTCGACTGCATCATCGAATTTAGTGCGTGCTCTAGATGCTTCGCGCTCTCTCCGAGTTGATCAAAACCGCATGAACTGGACGTTCCCTTTAAATTGTGTGCCAAGCGGCGTGCCTCTGAAAGAAGGAGCTCGTCACTTGGTTTTTCTCTTGCGTCTTGCATTGCCTTTTCTAAAGCGGAAAGGCGTTCCGGCAAAACTCTTACATACTTGCGCTTTAGGTTTTGGAACGTTTCTTCTTCCTGCGCGCTGCCAGGCGTCATCACTGTTTCCGATACGGCAAATAGACCTTCTATCTGCGTTCCGAATAGACCGGCTTTAATTGGTCTGTGCACAATTAGTGAGACTTTGAACTCTTTTGTAAGCTGCTGATACAGCTCGGCGTCGCGCCATTGCTTGGAGATGAACACGACCTTGAGATTACCGGAAACCTGTCGGAGCTTGACGATCCAACCGATTCCATCGATATCCGTCATCTGCTCGCCGACTATCGCCAAGTCGAAAGCGTGCATCTTTACTTCGTCTAGAGCTTCTTTACCGCTCGCCCGATGTGTGACCAGATGATCCTTACCTTCAAGCAAGGACTTCACAAGAGTGACCACCTGCGGATCTGACTCAGCTAAAAGAATTTCTTTTCCCATTTAGGGGGCTCCAACTCCTCAGATCACCCAGAAATATGCTGAACTCATTTTTTCTCCAGCTTGAGAGACTGAGAGTTTATGCAGTATCGCAAATTAGTAGGCTTTGGTCCATCAGGGAAGACATGACCAAGGTGTGCGCCACATTTGTTGCAAGTTACTTCGGTGCGAACCATGCCGTGGCTGTTGTCGTCTTCTTCTTTGACGTTTTCTGTTTTGAGAGGCTGGTAGAAGCTCGGCCAGCCACTGCCGGAGTCGAATTTTGTATCGGAACTGAACAGCTCAGCGCCGCAGCAAATGCATTTGTAAGTGCCTTTGTCATGGCAGTTGTAGTATTCACCTGTGAAGGCGCGCTCGGTGCCCTTCTCGCGAGTAATCCGATACTGCTCGGGAGTGAGCTGCTCTTTCCACTCTTTTTCGGATTTGACTACCTTATCGCTCATTTTTCTCTTCCCTTTTATGGATTCATTTCCGGACGATTTCACAGGCGTGCCGGGGTCTTCGATGCAGGTCATGCCTCTGGGTTTTGCAGCCGGCTTGGCGGCTGGTTTATCGGGTGATTTATCGGTTGACTTTGTTTGCTCTGCCGAGCAGCCGGAATTGAATGTTATCAAACAACCTAACGCTAAATACAGACCCGATTTCGAGTATTTTCGAGGCGAACTTTCCAATTGAGGCTCCTCCGGGAATCCGACAAAGCTCATTGTGGACTACCCTTTTGTTTTCTGCCTCGCGGGCGGGTTTTCTACGCATTT
>CAYZJR010000016.1:52460-83330 GCA_964478655.1 uncultured Candidatus Obscuribacterales bacterium | reverse complement strand
AAAACCGAACGAACCACCAAAAGCAGCACAACATCAAGATCAATAAGCAGTAGTCTACTTTAGCCGGGCTGGTCCTTTTCGGTCCACTTTAGACGTGCGGTGTTTTGGGCACACTTTACTAAAATTGACACCACTATTGTCAGCATCCAGTTGACATGTAAGAGTGGGAGTGGGCTGCGCGGGGGTTCGACGAACTTGAGTAAGCTGTATTTTGTCGTCGGCTTAGTGCTTTTCGCGTTAACATCCGCTGCCTGGCTCAGCATATCTCGTTCTGAAATCGTGGTTCCTATAGGCATGGAATATGGTGCGGAACAATTGTTCGAAGCAGTCGTTCACGACAACGACACTTCAATATATTGGAAGGGAACGCCAAACATTTTGAACGCAATTGTGCGCGTTCATGTCGACGGAGAAAACGTGCAATGCGACAGACCGCAGCCCGTCATCGTATCTGTCAACGGATCAACTCGCAACAAGCTACTAAGGTTCTGCCCGAAGGATCCATCAAAGAAAATGGATTTTTCGATTTCAACTACGTTCATCCGCGGTAAACGAGAGCATGGGAGCAAATTCTCAAGTGCACCGGATTTGGAACACGTATATCAACTTCCATTCTCAAAAGGAAAAAAATGCCGAGTGATTCAGAGCTATATGGGAAGAACGCACTTTGACGACACAAACAAGTACGCCATCGACTTCACAATGCCGGAGGGCGAGGTCGTCACTGCATCTCGAGGCGGAACCGTATGGGCACTCCGCAAGGATTCAGTTAACGGTGGACGAAATCGGCAATTCTTGAACGCAGCAAACTACATCGTGATTCGTCATTCCGATAATACCTACGCGCATTACTATCATCTTCAAAAGGATGGTGTTTTGGTGAAGACTGGGCAGAAGGTAAACACCGGCGATCCCATCGGATACTCCGGAATGACCGGTTTCTGCGGCGGTCCGCACCTTCATTTTTCCGTCTGCAAAATTGAAGATACCCATGAAGTCAGCATTCCAATTTTGTTGAAAACATCAAATGGTGTTATCGCGCACCTGCCCGATGGCATCATTTGTAGTCACTAGCTTAAGACTACTTTTTGCCACGCAGTGTTTGCGCGCGCACTTCCATCTTTAGTGCCAGCATTTTTTTATTTGTTTTGTGAAGCACTTCAGAATAGCGTTCGAGTGTGCTTGCAAGCTCTAAGTGCTCGCGTCCAAGCTCTTTTGTTTGCAGCTCAAGGGACTGCTTTAACAAAGGTTCCGCTTGTTCGAATTTACCTTGTTGGAAGTAGACATTCGCAAGCTGAAGCATACAATTCGCAACTTCAATATGTTCGGCGCCTAGGTTTCTGCTTCTCAACGCAATGAACCTCTTGCAGAGCACCTCCGCATCCACCCACTTCATCTGAGCAATCAGAACCGAATTGTAATGATCGAAAGCAGTGCACAGCTGCGGGTCATCGTGCGACAAAACTTTCTCGCGAATCGCCACGCACCGCTTGTAGTGGCTCTCGGCTTCTGGAAGATTGGCTTGCTGATAGTAAAGAGTTCCCAACAGACTCAGGGTTGTCGCAACGTCTGCATGTTCCTTCCCGAGTATTGCTTCTTGCATTGCGAGCGCCCGCTTGAACAGAGGTTCTGCTTCAGTGTGTCGACCTTGCTCGAAATGAAATAGAGCGATATCGTTCAAACTTGATGCGACCTCAGGATGTTCGGGACCAAACACTCTTTCTCTGATTGTCAGTGCCTGTTTCGAAATTAAATCGGCGTCTTTGAAGGCTCCGAGAGCTTGCAGGCATCGCGCCATGTTCTGCATTGTGCGGGCGACTTCGGGATGTTCCGAACCAAGAACATCCTCGTACATTGCCAGCAACCGTCTCCATTGTGACAATGCACCTTTGTAGTTCCCTCTGGATTCATAGAGCTTCGCTAAATTCGTCAGGCTCGTAGCCAACTCCGGGTGGCGATAGCCGAGAACTTCCTCGTTGATTCCGAGCGCTTGTTCAAACAATGATTCAGCTTGCGGAAGATTGCCTAGGGACTGTTCGACTTTGGCGAGTTCGGTCAAGGATGCGGCGACTTCGTGGTGCTTCGCGTTGTCGTGAATCTGACGTTGGGCGATGATGAGCTTCTCAAGAATTGGCTTGGCGTCGGTGAAACGGTTCTTCGTGACGTAGAGAGTAGAAAGATTCTGCAACCCCTGTAGTACACGCGGGTCTGTATTGCCGGACGATTCCTCGTAAATCTCTGTGGCCTTCATGCAGAGTTCTTCACATTCTTCCAGGCGACCAGCTTCGTAGTAGAGAGCAGCCATTTTATTGAGAACTGCCGCAACATCAGGATGTTTTTCGCCACCAACAACTCTCTGCGTGACATTCAATGCCTTTTTGAACATCAATTCAGAGTCGTTGAATTTTCGCTGTTCCGCCTGCACAGCCGCTAGACCTTCTAACGCGTGTGCAACTTGGATGCTGTCTGCGCCAAAGACTTTTTCACTGCGAGACAAAAGACGTCGATATAGTTGTTCCGCGTCTGTGAATCGTCCTTCCGAATAGTATGAATCGGCGAGATCTGCGATGATCGGCAACAAGTCATCATGGGTGGTGCCCAAAGTTTTTTCCAAAAGTTGAAGACACCGTTCAAGAAGCTTGGTGGCATCGGAGAATTGTTCTAGTTTTTTGTACAGCGCACCGAGGTTCGCCATTACTGAAAGTACGTCAGGATGAGCCGGGCCGTAGGCAGTTTCTCGAATTTTCATGCATCGTTTGTACATTGCCTCCGCTGATTCATGCTTGTTCTGCCTGTCGTACATCGTCGCCAAACCGAATAACACGGCGGACACCTCGATGTGTTCCGCACCAAGGGCTTTTTCGCGTATAGCCAGTGCCTGCTTGAACAGAGGTTCGGCATCAACGTCTTCACCTCTTGCATGGTGAAGCATTCCGAGGTTGTACATGCATGATGCAACGTGTGGATGCTCTGGTCCAAGCGCACGCTCATATAGGCTAATGGCGCGCCGGCAGAGCGGCTCGGCAAGGTCGTGCTTTCCGAGTTCGTAGTAGACGTAATAAAGGTTTCCCAGAGCTTTTGCGACTTCGGAATGCTCTTCGCCGTGAACGACTTGATAAATCATCAGAGCCTGCTGCAACATCGGCTCGGCTTCACTTAGTTTGCCTTGCTCAGTCAAGAGCTCCCCGAGCTTATCAAGGGTCGTCGCAAGCCGCAAATCGGCATCGCCGAACTCTTGGGCTTCCTTGAGCGCCCTTTTCCAAAGAATTTCGGCTTCTGTGTAATTGCCAAACTTGCGGGCGTGTTCGGCATCAGATTTAAGCTGATTCCAGCGCGTGCTCATTGTCCTGCTCGGTGATGGTAGAGCATATCCAATAGTACAGCATTGATAACGCTTGGCAGCGGTTCAAGCCAAGTCCTCAGCTAGTTCGCCTCTTTGCCCATGCGCTCATGAAACTTTCGACAAAGCTCCTTCGCTTCGCCATCTGCCGGCAAGACCACGATTTGTCCTGCGTAATAGATGGGTGCTTGGTACTCCGACTTGCCGTCTTTCTTAACGACCTTCGGAGTCATGTTGTTCGCCTCGAAGATTGCCTCAATTGAAAAGCCGTTACTGTATTTATTGCACGCGAGCTGATAGAGAGTGTCATCCCAACGCAGACGAACGCGAGTGCGTTCATGGGGAGGACCCACACGCGCTCTATCTCGAGACCTCGAATCGGTCGCACCGTCATCCGGATGCCGCAGGTCATAACAATCTCCGCAGCGCGACCAGAATTTCTCCTTCAACTCAGGAATTTCGGACTGCGCAGGAAATACATAGGTGTGATCAGCAAAATAAATGGGGTCGCAGACCTCTGTTGCGCCATCGCGCGCCTCGACTCGCATGCTCAGCCCGTTTGCCTCGTAAATCGCATCGATAGGGTGCACGCCGCCATACTTGAGCTCAGCCAAACGCCAAATGGTTTCCCCTTCCTTTATGACGACTTCAGAACGCTCATCGGCACGCCCCAATCGCTTCGAGATGTCAGAGACATCTCCCGAGGTTCCGATCGAAGCGCCGGTCTGGGCCTTCTGCGATGAATTCTTGCCTTTATTCGATTTGTTTGATTTGGCCATACATCCATTATAGCGGCAAATATAGCGGAAACTGGAAGATACCGACGCCGACTGACACAAACAAACTGGCACCAAGATGCCAGCTAACAGCGGACAGGCATGATACTACCGGTGGTACCGCCTCTCGTCCACACAATCGATGAACTTTCTTGATGTAGAAATTACACCCCTCAGTTCAACGCCTTTCGATTACACGGGCCCACGCAGCAGTGCGACATCGGCACCAATCTTGACTTCCGTGACAACTTGCGGTAAAGTAGCGATAACCCAGACTTTTTCCTGGGGGTTCGGAAGCCCGTTACTAAACAATCAAATATTCACCTGATCGGTAAAACTTCTCATTGCACCGATTTGGTTGTGCACAGCCGCTGCAAGCGAACACACATGCATAGAGTATGTGCTCGCTGTTGCTGTCAAAGCTGGGAGGAAGGGTTTTACCTTTCCACGACCGGCAATAGCGATGCGCTGCCGACGGGACGTGCACCATATGCGGTGCGTTCACCGCCAATTCCTTTGCGTGAATGGCTGTTGCATTGCATAATGATTAGCTGACTTTTTCTTGTCCGCATCGCCAAATCTCGCGGTTCGAACTCAGCCCCGTCGCGCCGCCGGAATTAAGAGAATCATGTTGCTTCACGCACATGGATACACGCGCAACATTTTTATTACTCGCTCGTACCTATCCCATGTGAAGCTTCAAAAAGCTCCTGATTCGCACGCATGTAAAACCATCACTTTCGATGGTCGTTGCTGACCGTGTTCCATCGTGGTCAGAACTGCAATGAAGTCACCGGCCAGGTCAAACACAGCCTCGCTTTTTCAATGCGTGGTCAGCTTTCCGCGTGTGTTGGTTTTTGATTGGCATTCCATTTACTATGAGGTCACAATCCAATGAGTACTTACAATTCTCAGCATGATCCGTCAGAGGACGGATTGTCGGAGATGCGAGGAGGAACCGCTGAAGGCTCCTCTCGCGATCAACGAGCTGCTGCTGCCACACTGGATTCATGTCCACCAATTTCTTCTTCAGCAGAGTCTCCCAATTATGGGAAACGCCAAAGTCGTCCGCGATTCGAGAGGCGCTCACGCTTCAACGCTTACGACAAACAGTATCGTTCACCCGACGATGCACGAGAGTTCAACTCTCAGCACAGGGTCGACAGTCGAGACTTCGATGGCGGCGTCGGAAACGCTGAATTCAAAGCCAACGCCGAGGAAAAGCGCGCAAGCTATTCCATTGGCATACTCTCAGCCGTCATGCTCATCTCGCTTTGCGCGTTCATATTTAGTAGTTCACCTCAAGCCTTTGTAATTTGCACTGGACTATGTTCCATCTTGCTTATCGTCTTCAACGCGGCGCTCGAAAACTTAATTCAACGCCTCGCAGCAAGACTCAATGGAACAGTAAGCATCACATACAAAGCCACGAGAAAAAGTGGCATCTTCACCGCTCAAAATCTCTCAATGATTTTTGCGGGTGTTGTTTTTCCGGTGATTGTTTTGACATTTGGCGCCATCGTTGGTGGTGCTCAACTATGGACGATGATCACCACACATCCAATCGAGTTTACTCTCTATAGCGCGCTGCTTTTTGGTTGTCCAGCAGGCAACGCACTTGTCTTAGCATCCTTACTATCGGAAAAAGTGGAACATCCTCGGCAGTTGGCCGCGACGTGCGGTACCACCGCCGGTGTGTCTTTGTGCGTCGGATTAATGGGTTGTTTCATGTTTCGCGACTTCGATCTTGCGCGATCCGCCTTTGTCGGAGCCGCATGTATTGCCTCATTCGGGACTGCATTCGTTCTTTATAGACGGCTAATGATGCGTTCTGTGGCAGCCAAGGATCGTGCATGCAAAATTGCAGCGGGCGTTTCAATGCTTCTCTCGATGCTCGCAGTTGGCGCATTCGAGGCCAGACCTGCAACCATCCGAATCGCCGAGTCTTTTGCCCTTGCAAGCAACGCAGAAAGTCGCCGCATGGGTATTTCGATACTCAATGCGATCGCAGCAGCACCTGATATTTTGGAAGAGATCAAATACCAGACTCCGCCAAAATCTGGATACACCAGCTCATACGGATACACCTATGGAGCTGAACCGACCACCATACTGAACCGATACGACCCGATTCTCTTCAAGCCATCACTTTCGCTTGCGTTCTTCAAAATCTACGACGACGAATCCGAATCAATTTACTACCGGATGACAGGTTACACACCTGGAGACACCGTCGGAATTGCCTCGCCAAACATGTCAAATTCGCAATTCGATTGGCTGGGTGGTGAAATCGACAACTTGGCACTTTCGCGATCGAGTCTGTCCGGCAATATCAATTCAGAAACGTTGACCTCATATATGGACTGGACGTTCGAATTGACTAACGCGAGTTCGTCGCAACACGAAGCTAAGATGCGTCTCGGCTTGCCCAAAGGAGCTGCCGTATCGCGTGTCACTGCCTGGATAGCAGGACAACCGCATGAGGCTCAGTTCTCGACTACCGGCAATGCCCAAGAAGCATACTCCTGGGTTGTACGAGGTCGAAGAGATCCGGTGCTCGTGAAGCACATCGCCAAAGACTTCGTCGAGGTTGATTGCTTCCCGGTTCCTTCAATGGGCACAATGCAAGTTCGCATCGGCATCACATCTCCTGTCACACCGGAAACATCTCGCCTTGCAAAGTTGGAGCTTCCATTCATCCACAGCAGCAACTTCGATCAAACTACTTGCAAAACTCAGTTGAGTTTGAAGTCTGACTCAGTTGCTTATGCGGAAAAACTCGGCACAGCTGAGAAGGTCAATAGCGTCGCCGGAACTGTCCAATACGAGACTGTCCTCGACAATTCAACAAGTATCGTCGTAAAACGCGATGCTAGCGAAGCACCAATCATTGCTGAAGATACGAGATCCGGTCGCAAGAGCTTCACCATCACAAGAATGCTCCCGGTAATCAAAAAGCACCCAGCAAAAGTAGTTGTTCTTTTGGATGGTTCCTCCTCATTGGAAAAATACCGAAAGGAAATCGCAACAGGACTCTCGGCGCTTCCAACCGACGAGATTCTCACCACATTCATGCTGGCATCTGACGAAGATTCGCAAGAACTTGCGAACTCGAACAAGACGATGGAAGAGAAAGTTCTGTCTGCTCCGTTAGTGGGTGGACAGCTTAACCAGCGGTTCCTCAAACAAGCTTTGGTCGATGCCGGAAACAATGGTTGCGTCCTGTGGATTCATGGCACACAGTCACCCATGGATCCGGCAGTTGCCATAAGCTCCATAAACGAAGACCCGCTCACTCACAACACACGCATCTACCACTTACAGGTAGGCGACGGCTACAACTCAATCGTAAACGGACTCACTTACCAGACCAAACCGAACCTGGAATCCATCTACAGAAGCGGTGCTGTTGCTGCCGATCTGGCAGCTTTCTGCAACCGTGAATTACAAAGAAAGTACGACTACAAAATCGTGCGAGATCATGCAGACTCAGTTCCATCGAACTTGAAAGTGATACCATCGGGAGTAGCATCGACTCAACTTGCAACTCTCTGGGCACACGATGAAATTGAGCGCTTATATGGTCGAGGAAACTCGAGCGGCGCCGAAGCCGTAGGCATGCTCTATCGCGTAGTCAGCTCCGCAACCAGTGCTGTTGTGCTTGAACGCGCTTCTGACTACACGCAGTTCAACATGCAACAAGCCGATTCGAAAAACTACTCCAAGAATGCCGGATTCGCCGATGCTAAGCAGCGCGCGGAGTTGGTAAATCGGGTCAAAGAGAATGCAACATCGCAAATGTCCGCATTCAACTCTGACGCCTTCACCGGAAGCCAAACGCGACAGTACAGCCCCGGACAAGCTCCCGAACTCCAAGGTGCCACAAACGGAACCGTCGGACCGCAGGGTCAAGACGCGACCGTAATCATGGGAGTTAACAGTGCCGGAACAGTAAGGGTGAATCACATGGCTAATATAGAATCAGTTTTAAACATCTTCGCAAATGCTCTAGAAATCTTGGGTCTATGCTGGGGCGTTCCCAACATCATCCTTGGCGTCATGCGCTTCGGAATGGTTAAAGATGCCGCAGTAAGAATCGCAGTAGGAATTGGAAGCGTCACTTTTGGCCTGGCAACACCGGGTTTAGTAAACTGGATTTGCGGCTTGGCTCGCGACTCCGAATACTTCTGCTAAGGCGAAAAGAGGCACTGCCGATAGGAGGTGATGCGCAAGCCGTTCAAGAATCCACGGGACAATTGAATATTGACGACACAAAACAGGAGGAAACTCACACAAAAAAATCATTACTAAAAAACAATTGTAGTAAACAGGTCAGTGCCAGAATCCCGTACTCAATAGAGTGCGGGATTTCTGTTCGTTCCCACTATAATTAAGTCGTCAGCGGAAATATGAGCGAATTATGGCAGGAACAAACAGCAACATGACAGGCAAAGTCTGCTTGGTTACCGGCGCCACTGCTGGAATCGGTAGAGTCGCGGCGGAGAAATTGGCTAAAGCCAATGCAACAGTTGTTGTTGTAGGCAGGAACGATGAGAAGTGTCGCACGGTGGTTGATGAGATTAAGACTGCGACCGGAAATCAAAACGTGTCATATATGGTGGCAGATCTATCGTCACGCAAATCAATCAAAACCCTTACCGATCAATTCAAGCAAGCTCACGCTCGCCTCGACGTCTTGGTCAACAACGCAGGAGCAATCTACTTCGACAGAAAGATGAGCGCCGACGACATTGAGATGACAATGGCTCTCAATCATTTTGGCTATTTTTGGATGACGATAGATCTGCTTGACCTATTGAAGTCGAGCGCGCCGTCTCGAATCGTCACAGTTTCTTCAAATGCCCACAGACGCGGAGCCTTTGATGTGAGCAAGTTTCCAGAAAGAGACGCGGCACTCGGCTATGCGATGTACGCAAAATCGAAATTTGCCAATGTTCTTTTCAGCAACGAACTCTCACGCTTACTTGAAGGAACCGGCGTCACGTCAAACTGCCTGCACCCAGGTGTGGTGGCAACAGGATTCGGTGCAGGAAACGGTCTAATCGGCGGCGTTATCCGCACCTTCGCAAGTATCTTCGGTGTCTCACCTGAAGAAGGAGCTAAGACAATTGTGTATCTTGCAACTGCCGACGAAGTTGCCAATGAAACTGGCAAGTATTTCGTAAATGAAAAAGCAACAACACCATCCAAGCCTTCAACCGACGACGCGGCAGCAAAATTACTCTGGCAGAAAAGCACCGAGATAACGCAGAAAATTGACGGATAAGCGAACTATTCTTCCTCTTGCTTTTGTCTGGTTTGAAACTTCTTCGATTTGAGTGTTTCAGGTTGCTCAGCGCCACCAATCTCAATCGTTCCGCCATCAATTGTCTCAGCCGGCTTCGCCTCAATTCGTTTCGGAAAAGAAGAGTCACCGTCTATAATTATTGGTCCGGATGACATCGCCTCAAATTGTCTATCCAATTCATCTTTTTGGTCGAGCGAATCTTTCTCGGTCGTGTAGACAAGATTTTCGGTCCCGATTCTCTCTTCCTTGATCTTGAGCCCCTTAGCTTCAGCCAACTTTCGCGTCAACTCTGGTGACGGATGTTGCAAAATTGATGCGAATTGCTGTCTCTGCGAGTTGCGAGAATCTATGCCTTGATTGATGACCAACAAAACCAATGCACGGACTGCGGGCACCACCACAAACGAAACGCCATAGAAAAAGAGCAGCACTACTAGAGGTCCAAGCCCAGTCAGAGCGTTGATCAAACCAATGTGCGCAAGCGCCCACCAGGCTCCAAAAAAATTGACTGCAGCAAGAATCAATACAGGCACAAAATTATCAAATGGAACATTCGAAAATGGCCACTTGCGCTCTTCCATGTGCGAAGGTGCATGGCCGATGGCGTCAGATGCAGCTTTGACTTGCAGTGATGGGAACTGATAGATGATATTGCCGGATTCGGTCACTTCCGGTCGCCCGTCAAAGCGCACCAACACCGGCAACATTCCATCTTCATTTTTGGGATCGGCTTTGGTGTACGGTGCAATCTGTTCAGCAGTTACACTGCCACCATTCTGTCGAATGGCTTGAGCGATCGTTTGCCACATCCGATCTTCAAAATCTTTGTTCGGGTTTCCGTCGCCGAACAAAAACGAAAAACAATTGAACAGGAAATTGCCGGAGCCGCGCCTGGGGCGCTGCCTCGAAGACCCCTGCCCGTACCCGTAGTAGTCGTAGGTGGAACTGTAAACACCCCAGAAAAATAGTTCTCTCAAAATCAAGAAGTCAAAGAAATCGAAGTCAAATGGTATATCGAAGTCAAAATCGCCATCTCCACGAGCTTTTGATAACGCCAAAATGACTACGAAAAACAGAATAGCAAGAACTATGACTGAGACTATAAGCCCGATTCCAAACGAAATTCGCAGGATGAACCCACCGATCTTGAGCATCCACTTTGTTGCTCTTTCAAAAGCACGCTTGTAGCCAGTTGCAAGATAAGCAGTTTGGAACGCAGGTGAGAATCGATAGGCGATATCGCCAGTGGTGGCGACCTCCAGATGCCCTTGAGTTTCTTGGGCAATTTTGTTTAGCTCGGAAGTCACTCGCAAAATCGGCATACCGGTTTTGGCAGCAACGTCAGCGGCAGTGACACGCCGCCCGAGATCGTTGATTGCCTTTAGTATTGCTTGCTTTTGTTGAGTAACCATACGCCACGGTTGCCAAATTCGCTCTGTGCCGAAGCACCCACCACGAATTATAGCCCAAGCTACAGACCCTTCAGTGCCTGAGCCGCCTGAATCATTGCCAAAACCGCGCAAATAAGCGACTCCCCGGCAACTGCTCCGGAGGCAATCGGGATGATGTAGAGGTCGGCTGTTCTTTTATTGACCTTCTCCCAGACTGTAGAGATTAAGGCGCCGATGAAAAATGCAAACGAGTTGGCAAACGGCACGACCCATGAGATGCCCAGTCCCATCGCCGATGGAATGAACCTTTTGAATTTACGCGGCGCGTATGCATCGATTACTGCTAATAAGATTCCGAGCACGCCTCCAATTAGCAAACCCATGCGCGCTGTCGGCGGAATCTTGTCGATTCCCTGCGAGAGCGCCTCGGCTACCGCCTTCCACATATAAACATTGGGCGGGTGAAACTTGTTCTCCAACACAGTCTCATTCGGCACCATCACATACCAGGCGGGAACTATCACAAGCGACCCGAAGAAAAGCCCGATAAATTGCGCGAGAAACTGCTTCTTAGGATTGGCTCCAAGCAAGTATCCGCTCTTCAAATCTGTCAAAAGATCGGCCGAACTCGAGGCTATGTTGGCAGTAACGCTGGCAGCCATGAGGTTGGTTTGAACGTTTGAGGGAGCTAATTGCGCATAGACGAGCTGAGTTATTTTTCCCATCGCTCCAATCGGAGTAATGTCGGTTTCACCAGTTGCTCTGCATGCCACCAAAGCAAGGAAGAAGCTCAAAATAACCGCCAGAATACCCATCCAGATGGCAATTTTGAAAGCGACATACTGAAGCACAGCCATCATTATGGTCAGTGGAATCAGTCCAATAAGAAGCCACGAGAAAGGAACTTCAATTTCTTCCATCTTATCCGATGCGCTCTGTTCATCAGATTTCTTGCGCTCCACTTTGATTGATTTGATCGCCTTTGCGATCGTCTTCCACTGCAATGCAAACGCGGTCAAGCCTGAAGAAACCATGAGCGCGGTTCCAGTCCACAGCGACCAACCACGCAGCAATTCGCCTTCCGGCGCCTTGCCGGGTGCTGGATGAAGTTCTGTTCCCATACCGACAATTTGCGGTCCAATGACGAAATACAAAAGCGTCGAACCAAGCAGCATGGATGCTGAAACGCGCATGCCGACAATCATTCCGGCACCGGTTAACAAAACGCTGGGTTCAAAGCCGAAGTTAGGAAACTTGTTGAGCTGTACACCGCTCACGACGATTTTGTCTGAGAATGGCAGAAGCGCAGGTATCTTCAGCCCGAGGTTCGTTAGCCAGGCAAACTCAGCATCACGCAAGAAACCAACCAGAGAACCGACCCCAAGCGCCGATACCAATGAATAAGCTTGAGTAATGGCTTCCTTGGACTTGCCATGCAAGCTCTTGAGAGTCTCAGCCGCAGCAATCCCCGAGGGGAACGGCAACTTTTCTTTGTTTATCATCTGGCGTTTCATGGGAACAGCCAGAAACACTCCCAAGCACGCGGTAATGATTGTCCACGGCAACAGAATCGTCCAGGGAACGGTCTGGTGCGTCAGCAGAAGCAACGCACCAAATGCTGTAGCAATGGTTGCGCCTGTGGAGTAGCCGGCAGCAGACGCAGTCGATTGCATGCAATTGTTTTCGAGAATGCTCATTTCGGAGACTTTCGGAAAGACGAGACGAATGACACGCCAAATCACGAAAGACAATACGCATGCGGTAATCGCCACACCAAACGCCCAACCTACTTTCAACGAAGTATAAAGATTGGAAATCGACATCAAGGCTCCGAGAATACCACCCATGAGCACCGCTCGTAGTGTCAACTGCGGGACTTGGTCGCCTTGATATACGTGCTTGTACCAGTACTCCTCACCTTCAGGGTCAAGCTTTTCGTGCTCGACAACGGTGTCGGGATCTGGCTGAGGAGAAACCGGTGGCTCCGGATCGTTAGGGTTGGAATGCTCTGGCGATTCGTGCACGTCTGACTCCACAACAACTTCAACTATGGCTTAGGAACACCGATGACACAGAAGCTTTCATGCTCGTGACCACGCAGTGCGGTTGCCCGAGCAACTCTCGAAATGGCGAGTTGAAATGCTGCCGTGCGCAGATCGCACTGACTCGTTTTTGCCATGTGTTTCAACTCACGATAGGCTTCCATCATGATCGCCTTGAGTTCAGTATTGACTCTGTCCAACCGCCATCTGAACTGCTGAATATTTTGAACCCACTCAAAATAGCTCACAACAACGCCACCTGCGTTGGCGAAAATATCCGGGACCACTACCACACCTTTCTTGTGCAAAACTTCATCGGCTTCCGGTTCTGTCGGACCATTTGCACCTTCGATGATGTACTTAGCACGAATGGAGTCGACGTTGTCTTTGGTGATGACACCACCGAGCGCGGCAGGAACAAGAACATCACACTCAACGCCAAAAATGTCCGGTGGCGGGATGCTCTCGGAGTTCGGGTAGCCCTTGAGACTAGAGTTTTCCCTTACAAATTTTAGGACGTCGTTAACATCCAAACCGTCTTTAGAATGAATAGCTCCACTCAAATCTGCCAGAGCTACAACCTTGCCGCCGGCCTCATAAATGAATTTAGCGGCCCACGATCCGACGTTTCCAAAACCTTGCACGGCAAATGAAAGATCAGAGAGTGCTTTTCCATCGTCTGCAGCAATCGCCTCAAGCGCATAGAACAAGCCTTGCCCGGTTGCTTGTTCTCGTCCTTCACTGCCACCGAGTTCAATCGGCTTACCAGTCACAACAGCCGGTGTCCAACCGTGATACTTAGAATATTGATCGACAATCCACGCCATCGTCTGCGCATTTGTCCCCATATCTGGTGCCGGAATATCATGACCCGGACCTATCATGTCGTGAATTTCGTCGATGAATGCACGCGTCACGCGTTGCAATTCGGCATAGGAAAGTTTGCTCGGGTCGCACACAATGCCGCCTTTGGCGCCACCGTATGGAATGTTCACAACTGCAGTTTTCCAAGTCATCAATGAAGCAAGCGAATTGACCTCATCAGGATCGACCTCAGGGTGATAACGCAACCCACCCTTCATCGGCCCGCGCGAATTGTCGTGTTGCACACGAAATCCCGTGAAACAATGCAGCTCACCATTGTCAAGTTCGGTAAGGCATTCGACCTTCACTTCGCGCTTAGGAGCAATTAAGGCGATTTCGAGATGAGGACCCAAACCTAGCTGACCGGCTGCTTTCTTGAAGTAGTAATTCGTCGCCTCGGATGCTCGCAAGTGCCCCCCTTTTTCCGGTGCGGTCGTGCGCACCCAAGTAGCTTAACCACCTATAGGGTAACACCGAAGGCTCGATTCAAGCCTCTTGAGTTCACTTCAAGATGCTGCGAATTGACGCTCGAATAGTCAAAAGCGAAGTCTAGACGGCGACAAAAGAAGTCATTGCCGTTTGGAACATCATTGCCGCTTGTTCTGGGCTGAAAACTGTTTTGCTTTTGAGCTCTTCAACTTGCTGAAGGACAAAATCAACACGCTCTTCAGGAGACAACGCAGGAACGCGGATCACTTTCACGTTCCTCGATGTGTAGCAACTCTCGAGTATTCTGCTGATATCGAGAGTGAATTCAAGGTTCTCTCTTCGCACATCATTGGCATCAAAAAATGGCAACGGTTCCATCAAAAATGCAGCGGTGTAATGCGATGCATCGAGATTGGAGAAAATGGGCGGAACTGGAAGCTTGTCGTAAATGTAATAGGCTTCGCCGTCAAACAGACCTCGATCGAGAAAAACCGTTTTTTCGAAATCGAGAAGCCCGGCCTCAGCATTCATCTGACGCTTGAGCACTTCAGATTGAAATCTCACTCGATCGACCCACGGAAGATGCTTGCCTTCTTTGATGATCTGAGTTGCGAACTCTTGCACCACCGAGAAGCGCCTTTCAGCAAGCAAGTTGATGACTGTAGTCTTGCCTACAGAAGGTCCACCGGTTATCACTATTCGCATGGTCACCGCCGTCGAGAGCTGGGTTCCGTCAACGCTAATTTGTTGCAGCTGACACAACTGTAGGTAATTTCAAAAACCAAGGCAAGCTAAAAATACGCAATCTGCATGGTGTGATTAGCAGAATGAGTGGGAGAATTCCCATTAAAAGAAATTCTTCTGCCAAGCGCCGGTCTATCGAGGCGACGCATCTGCAGCCTTTGCATTGTGATCGGCAAGTAGTTGCCTGATCTTCGGAAGTGCGTCTGTTGCCGCCTTTTCGCCAGCAGCAATGGCGCGCATGGCATCAGACTTTTTAGTCGATAACAGGTGAATTCCGTTTACTTCAGGCTGAATCACGACGTCCGATGCGGCGACCTGCTCGTCGTCGATCTTGGCCAAAATCATGTTCAGCACGCGCCGAGATACGCTCCCGATGCGGCGAAACTCGCTATCGTTTGCACGCGGAAACGTCTCGTCCACGTTGACGGAAATGACAACGTCGGCACCCATCGCCCGCGCCTGCTTCGCCGGAAGATTGGCAACAACACCGCCGTCCACTAGAAGCTCATCACCAATTTTCACCGGTCTTCTCAGCGCGGGAATCGCCGCAGTCGCTTGCAGCGCCTTACCCAGATTGCCTTTGGTTATGGAGTAGGGCTTACCATCAAGCAGATTGGCGGCAACGGCGCAGAAAGAAGGCGAGAGACTCTCAATCTCTCTTTCTTTGGCAGGAACACAATGATTCATATATTTTGCGAATCGATTGCCCCGATATAAGCCGTCATATGGGTGATAGCCGACTAGATGCGGCAAAAGGAACAATGGAATCACTGCCACTCTCACCGGGATGGGCACGGTGTGATATGCCCGCAAAAACGAGTGCGCAAGAAGCCTCTTCTCGATATCGTCGACACTTTGCCCTGCGCAGTAGAGACCGCCAATGATGGCGCCCATGCTTGTTCCTGCGATGCAATGAATTGGAATGCCCTCGCGTTGGAGCACTCTTAGCACGCCTACATGTGCGATTCCTCGAGTGCCACCGCCACCGAGAGCCAGCGCCACACGCGGTCCTTGCGCATCAACCGTTTCTTTTCGGGCGTCAAACTCGCGAGTCGCGTTGAGTTCGAGTTTGGTTCCGTCACTCGGAGCCGATGCAGAAACGCCCTGGGCAAGCACCTTTTGACCGGCGCAGACGACCGACAGAGTCAGACACATTAACGTGCTGACAAATTTGCCATTGGAAGATGATCTGGGTTTCACAGCACAAGTATACCGCGGACCTGGCTGGTAAAGCGCCTTGCCCAGCGGATTGTAACCACTGGTGATACCATAGGAAATGACACTCGCTTTTAGACTCGCACCCATCGTGAGTTGAGCCGATCAGTCCGCTTGTGGATACATACTGAATAAATCTCAACTTGCTCAACTTGCGCCACTTGGGTATTCGCGTTCTCTGAAACGGGCTCCACTTGACATCCATCCGGATCACCTAGGTAAACATTTGTTAGTCAGGATTCACATCAGGGCAATCAAAAGGTGCACGAGGCTCGATTTGGGCGCTGCGCCAAGTCTCGTCAGGGCACGGCGCAAAACCTCCAAAACTCGACCCTTGGATCACTATCACAACTGTTTAATCGAGAAGGCTTGGAGGATGTCTCCGTGATATAAATGATAGCTTGAGGCTGAGGTTCTTCTTGAGTCGTAGCCTGCGCTGTACAGGGGGATCTAATTTTGGACATAGTTCACACAACTTGGGCGAGCACTGCGCTAACGTTCCTCGGTTGGTTCTTTGGTACCTTCTATTTCAATGGAATCGGCATCACGCTCGGCTATCACCGGCTGCTCACGCACAAATCACTGAAAGTTCCTCGTTGGTTGATGTACATAATTGTTTCCGGCGGCTACCTCTGCCTGATGGGCGCCCCAATCACTTGGGTCGGCGTCCACAGACTGCACCACCAGAAGTCTGACGTGGAAGGCGAAGATCCGCATTCTCCTAGAGATGGCTTCCTTCACGCCCTCTACAAATGGATGTTGACTATGGGCGAAAAGCAGTCCGATGAAGAACTGCAGAAACAATGCCCGGACCTCATGGCTGATCCTGTGCTTCGTTGGTTCGGTGCCGACCACTCGGCATACCAAGCTCAGCTTTGCTTGGGAATCAATATTGCCGTCAGAATCCTTCTACTAGCTTGCTTCGGCTGGGCCGCGTTCGCAGGAAGCTTGCTTGCAACTATCATCGTTTTCTGGGCACCACAATTAGTGAACGCTGTGTGTCACCTCCCCGGACACGGCTACAGAAACCATGAAACACGCGACGACAGCAGAAACGTATGGTGGGTCGCGATGCTTTCTTGCGGAGAAGGTTGGCACAACAACCACCACGCCATGCCGAAGTCCGCTGCACATGGCATGCGTTGGTTTGAAGTCGACGTCACCTGGTACACCATTCTTGTTTTGGAAAAACTTGGTCTCGCCACCAACGTAATTCGTCCACCAGCACTCGGACCACTGAAGGCAGCCAAAGCGAAAGCTCCATTAGAACCCACTCCTGTGACAGAGTTGCGCATGCCTAAGGTTGAACTGCCCAAAGTGGAACTGCCGAACATCGATTTGCAGAAAGCAGCCATGGAAAACCCAGCGGCTGAAGCGGTTCTTGCAGCTGCCGAACCAATGATCAAGAAGAAAGTTCCAACCTCTTAAGTTGCGAACTTCCGCCCGTAAGGCGGACTAAAAAACACCTTTTCGTCGATTGGCCTTCATTTGCCAATCGACGATGTGTTTTATGGGAGCTTTTTGATAAGCAAACCTCGTGGTGCCAACTATCCGCCAAAAGTTTTTCGTACGGTTTAGGTGTCGGTGATGAGGTCTGCAAGAATGAACGAAACCAATCAAAAACACCCCCTCAACTTACTAGAGCCGGCTGCTAAATTCACAAGACAGAATCAGCAGCGAACACTCAAACAACCTCGTAGCCAATCCAGTAAACCGATTAGCTCGTCCAACATAAATACGATTGTCTCCGGAATCTTCATCGTGGCTGCTCCGTTTGTTCTGGGTTTCGTCTCAGCGGAGCCCGTATCTTTACTGGCGCCAGTAATGGTTGACCGATTGCTTGAACTAATACCGTACCTCGGTTTGTCATTGTGCCTAATGACTATAGTTACTATTGCCGTTTGGTTTCGTCGGACGAGCAACAAGATTGTTTACTCGGTCGCGCCTGCTATGTCTCTTATGATCGGCTTGTTCTGCGGTTTAGCGTGCATATATTGAATCGACAGCGCACTGCCAAATATTTGCCAACTCTGGCAGATAGCATTGGTGTGTTCCCCGAAAAAACGATGGTTAGCGATGACAAAAACCAACCACTTTTTAATTGCAGCAGCAAGCATAGTGCTGCAGCTCCAGTTGTGTGCATTTGCGCAAGGCGCCCCGGACGGCGCTCAAATAGCGATCAGCTCTCCAGTGGGTTCAATCACTGCATTGCAGCAGGCAAGAGAAGAGGCCAGAGCTCTGTTCATGGCGTCACAATTTGAGCAGGCACTGAGTAAATGGACGGCAATCTGTCGAAGCACCGGATGCTCATACGATTATTACTGGCTTGGTGAGTCACATTACCACCTGGGTAAGCTACAAGAAGCTGCACAATCATTCGAGGTTGCACTGCAAAAGGGACCACTTATCGAGATGTTGTTTTCTCGATTGGCAGAAACCTACTTTGCTCTGAAACAGAACGATCGAGTGCAATCGACATGCAACAACGGCCTCAATGTTGTGCGAGATCCGTCAATCAGAGCACAGTTAAATGTCTATTTGAAACTTGCGGCAAAACCATTGCCCGTTCCTCAAAAGAAAATGGAAGAAGGACGAGGCAGACGCGCAGCGAATGGCTAGAAATTTGAACGAGTCAAAAAGAAACAGGCGCGGAACAATGATGGCGGAAGTTCCACTAGCACTTTATATACTGATTTTCTTTATTGCCATACCCATGCTCAATTTGGCCACAGTTGCTCTGCGGGCGACGTTTCTCTACATGAGCGCACACGTCGCAACGGTGGAAGCATCACGCGCTAAAACTTTCGAAGCCAATGCATCGGATCAACTCTCGGCTAAGAATCTGGCACAGCAAAAAGCAATTGCCACATCTGCAGCATTCACCGGAATCACGCTCGATAGCGTTGCTACCTCGATCTTGATCACCAACGTCAACACCCTGGTACAAACAAGAGCGACTTCAAAATTGAGCGCACCTGCTGATGTCTCCAACAATACCTATCAGATTGAAGTGAGAGTGATAGGCACTGTGCAGCCAATCATCAAATTCAACTCGGTGAATTTTCTCAGCGTTCCTGGATTGACCGCACCAATTCCGCTTACGTTTGTAGACCGCCAGATGTGCGAAAACACACAAGGACTGACTCGATAATTCGGAGCGAAATATGTTTACTGCCAAGTCAAACAATCAGTGTATTGAAAGAAAAAATCGCGTCGCATCGATGAGATACAAGCGATCGGCACGAGGACAGTCGTTTCTTATTCTCGCCGTGCTAATTGGACTAGTCATAATTCCATCGTTCGGATTTGTCGCGTTCGAGATTGGACGTGCAGTTCTTGGACAACAACAATTATACAATGCGTGCGACGCAGCCGCACTAACGGCGGTGGCAACCTTAGCAAGTTCGGATAACGCCGATCCAACAAAAGCACACACAGACGCAATGCAAGCCGCATTGCAAATTTTTCGGCAGAACTCGGTTCTTGGTGCGCCTCTTGCAAATACGACAATCGCAGGTGCAAAAACAACGGACGCTCCGGTAGGTACCGCCACGATTTTCTTCGAGTTCGTCAATCCGATCACAAAAGCGGTAGAACCACTTTCAAGCCCCGATGCAAAAATCGTCAGAGTTTACTCTAGCTATGGCTCTCTTCCCGCCTTTGGCAAGTATCTGGGTCTTGACCGCTACGTGTTGAACGCGATGGCCAAAGGCGCAGTTCCACAACTCGATATCATTCTTTGTTTCGATGTGTCCGGATCAATGGACGATCAAACTCCGATTACTTGCGTGAAGAGAAAGTGGGACCCTGCGCTCGGGAAAATTGTCTATGACGTTCCAACAAGCAAGTACGGAAAGGCTCAAGGCAAACTCTATGACACAATCCTGCCTGGTCCGACCGGTTCGAGTTTAAACGGCGTGTTGCCACAAAACTTGGAATACGCTTACAGCAGCTCCGAGATGTATTTCTCAGAAAACCTGGCCGACTTGACTGAGACGCAGGGCTTGCGTTCGAATGGAGGATACCCCGATCAAGGAAAACCGCCGGGTAATTTTCCGCCCGGGTCCGCACCCTCATGGGACGGCTTCCCGGTTTTTACAGACTTGGTCATCAACGTTGACGGCAAGTCGACCTTCGCCGGGTGCGTCTACAAGGGATATAACTTTCCGGATCTGGCCACATTGGTTGAAGCGGCACGCGGCAATCTAGAAGACAACACAGTCTTCTACAACAGCAAGGCCAACACTTCTGTTTCAGTGTCACCGATGCCCGGATACAAAAACGCTTATGAAGAGTTGTCCGCATTCCAGCTGCAACCATTGAGAGACTCCAAACTTGCATCACTACTATTCACAAACATTCTCAACACCGACACCGATTGTCACTTCGGTTTCGTCGCTTTCGATGGAACCGTCGGCACCTCGCCATCCTCAACGGAGGAATGGTACACACATGACATTGATACTCCATATGGTGCCATCGCCGCTTATCCCGTTCCCAATGTTCCTTTAGATTCTGAAATTGGTGCAACAAACTACGCATCTGTGAACACTGCAATCAACTCGGTGATGGCACTAGGGTCCACTAACATCGGCGCTGCAGTTCATGAAGCAGTTCAGCAATTGAAGGCGAAGAAGCGCCCTGACAGCGTGCGTGCAATCGTGCTTTTCACTGATGGAGAACCAACAATTCCCGCTGGTCCACTGGACAGCGACCCGCTCATGAATGCACGAAAAGCAGCGCTTGAAGCAAAAGTGGAAGGAATTCCAATTTACACGATTGGGTTGGCTCAGAATCCGGATATTGTCGCAGACGAAATTGCGATTCTCAACGATGTCGACAGCAATCCAACGACCGGTGGAATGGCAGCAATCGCGGGCGGTGGTGGCACATTCCATCTCGTCAAAGACAGCAGACTGTTGCGAGCCGCATTTGAAAAGATTGCGCGGCATTTGGTGGAACTAGTCGCGGCAGGCTAGACAAACAAAACTGGCAACGCGAATGAACAGAAGAGGGAACATGCTAGAGATTTTTCGAAACAATGAGACAAAAACGACAGCGCAATCTCGCAGAACTCGTCATGGTCATGCCGCACTGGAGCTTGTCTGCTCAGCATTTTTCTTGTTTGTGTTTGCAGTCTTGTCTGCAGACATATGTGTTGTATTGTTCGGCGCTTATCAAAACGATCGGGCATGTCGAGACGCGGCGCGCAGCGCAGCTCAAGGGCAAGACGCTTCACAGAGCACCAAGTTGGCCAACGCAGCATTGAGAGCACATGCCGGTGACGGATACTACTTTTCCAATCCAGTTTTGGATAGAGCAATTGTTTATAACGACTTCGGCGGCATGCCGCCTACAGGCACATCCCCATTTGTGAACGTGACGACTCGCACAAGCGCCCGGGTTCCATTCTCTCCATTGAGATTTTCGGCAGACGCCGTGTTTCTGGATGGCGGCACTGTCACGTTCAAGCAGAGCTACACCTTTCCTATAGTTCGCACCAAATAAACCTGACACTCGGCTGCCAAAATTCTGCCGAAATTGCAGCCTATAGTTATTTCACTGCTACGAAAACCCTTCCGTAGACCTCGCTCCAAGCCCGATGGGCTGGCTTCTTTGCGGCATTAGGAGAAAGACAATGACCGGAGATCGCCCCGAATCCAAGGTAGATGCAAAATCACATGATCAAGTTGCAGGATGGAACCTGCTTGATCTCACAAAACCAGACTCGAAAAAAGCCAAAGCGGAAACGCGCTTCGTCAAACCGCCGGTTGAACCCGTGCCGGTAAAGCCACCGAAGCCGCCAATCGAGCCGCCTAAGCCGCCTGTCGAGCCGCCTAAGCCGCCTGTCGAGCCGCCAGTGGAACCGCCTAAGCCTCCTGTCGAACCTCCGGAGCCGCCAAAGCCTCCTGTCGAGCCGCCAAAGCCTCCTGTCGAACCTCCAAAGGAGCCGCCAAAACCGCCGGTGGAACCGCCAAAACCACCGGTGGAACCGCCAAAACCACCGGTCGAACCGCCAAAGCCACCGGTGGAACCGCCAGTCGAGCCGCCGAAACCACCTCGTGTCTTGCGACCATCACCCTCCGCATTTTTCGAAGTACCTGAGTTTTCTGATGTTCCGAAGAAGCCACTAAAACCGGTACCACCATTAACTGCTGATGTTCCAATCGTCCCTGCACTACCAATGGTGCCTACTGGTGTGCCCACTGCTGTGCAGATTGTTCCCGAAACTAAAATCGACGCTGGGCTTCCCTCTGCTCCGGAGCAGCGTCAAACGTCCCTGACGATACAGCAACTCCCAGAGCAGCCGACGCCTGTTATCCCAACATTTCCGACACCAACAGGAGTCTTCACTGGACAAGGTCGGGACAATGCACGAGCCGAAAGAATCTACAAAGAAAATTACTCGACTGGTGAGCATGCTACGCCAAATCATGCGCACCTGGTTAGCAAAGCAATCGGCTTGAATGTCGACATCGACTTAGTTGGTACCGGCAAAGATCGCGGAATGAAAAGCCACCAGACGGAAATGGTGTCACCAAAAGATCCGTATCATGTCGGCCAATGGAAATACAACGTTCCAGGAAAAACGATTCTTGCCGGTCACGTGTCGTTCAAAGGCACGCCTGGCCCGATGTATGAATTGCGCAAGCTTGGCGTTCACAACGGTGTAAGCGACACTGTGACCCTCGAGTCGGCAGATGGAAAGAAGACTAACTATGTGTTTGCCGGAAGAACGATTCTCAAAGACCCCAATGATATAGAAACGTGGAAGAAGGTCTTTGCACCGGGAAATCCAAATAAGAAGGAACTTGTGATGGTGACTTGCTGCGGTCCGGTGGATAGCAACGGATTGCACAAATGGAGACTGATCGTCCATTTGAACGAAGTGAAACCTCAAGCGAAACCGGAAGCTCAACCAGCGAAGCCTGAAGCTCAACCAGCGAAGCCTGAAGTTCAACCTACAAAGCCTGAAGCGTCCCCCGCGAAACTCGAAGCTCAACCAGCGAAGCCTGAAGCGCAACCGGCAAAGCCTGAAGCGTCCCACGCGAAACTCGAAGCTCAACCGGCAAAGCCTGAAGCGTCCCCCGCGAAACCCGAAGCTCAACCTGCAAAGCCGTCTGCAGACGCAATAGTTGCTCCTCAGAAGACTGATGGAGTGACGGACGAAGCGGCAGCGAAAGAAGCGGCAGCGAAAGAAGCAGCAGCGAAAGAAGCAGCTACACCCTCATCCGCAGAGGCAGGCGATGCCACTCAGCATGATCCAAAAAACTCCCTCAAAGTAACCACATCATCGAGCGGAACAAGGATTAGATTTGACTTCAATCGAGACAAGAACAATAGCCTGACTGCAGAGATTGGCGGTGACCCTGGTCGTTTCTCTTATGGCACCTTCGGTCCCAACTTCTCACTCATCAACAAAGACAACACCAAACTGAACGCCAACCTAAGAATCGGTTACGGCAACAGCTTAATGCCGACGACCGAGCTGCCCTATGGCGGAGTACCCGGTCTCACAATCTCGGGACAAGCCGTGTTTGGGCAACGGTTGGGAAGAGACACGACCTTGTATCTTGGTGGCGCCTTCGGTGCGCATCCCGGAAACAAAGACATCGGCTACCAACTAGCTGGTGAGGCTGGAGTCGTGCAGCGCGTCGGAAGATTCAGTCTGCGTGCTGGACTTCAGGAGTCGAAAGTCGACGGTTTCGCAGCCACGACATACGGTATCGGTGGCATCTCCTACAGAGCTGACAAGAACACTACGTTCGATCTCACCGTACACAAACGACTGATGAATCAGTCGGGAGCGGGATCGAGATCGGGCTCAGACACAGTGTTCTTTGGCGTCAGACACAGCTTCTAAGTTGAGGATTCTAAAAATGGCATTTGATCAAGCACATTACACCCCTGAACAATCCGCGATCATTGGATTCCTACAAAATCCACAACCTGAGGCGCAGAACAATGGTGCAAAACCTTCTGTTTCGGATCTCAAACAGGCGAATTTGTTTTTCCAACACATAAAGGACAGAGAACGCACGAACTCAAAGTTACCGAACATCACCTTTGAGGTAGTTGAGAGAGGCTCTGGAGAGAACAAGACTTATGTCCTTCACGAACATCAGAAGCACAGCAAATACACAACGGTGACACGACCTGAGATTGGATCGTTCCATATAGACAAAAACGGAAACGTCTCGACGAAAGAACAAGAGTTCTTCGTAAACGAAAAAGGCGCACTGATCATGCGCCAAACAGATCAGATGACCGATGCGAAATCCGGGCGCATCACAACTAAAATCTTCGAAGGTCCCGCTCCAGAGAAAAACTCTCCATCAACAAGGCTCAATCAGCTGTCGGAAACGATAACAAACAAGTCTGGAGAAGAAATCTCTTCAACCAAATTTGCATATTCAAACAACAAAGTTGCAGAGACTATCATCGACAAAATGCCGGATGGTTCCTCTAGAAAGCAAGTGTTCGAAGGCACAGACGCCACCAATTTGAAGCCTATCAGTCAAGTCATCAAGGCGAAAGACGGAACAGAAATCTCGACCACATACTCATATGCTGATGGTAAGGTAAAACAGACCGTAGACAGCCGAAACACTGATGGTTCCAGCAGTACACAGGTTTTTGAAGGAACAGCAGAAGGCAATCTCAACCTTGTATCGCATGTGAGCAGAGCAAAAGATGGGCAAATCGTCTTCTCTACAAAGCTTGAATCCAATGGCAATGGCGTGAGCCAATCGCTTATGTCTAGGCACAGTGATGGCAGCATCACCAGCCAGGTTTTGGAAGGAACTACCAAAGAAAGTCTGAAGATAAAGTCTGAGTTGATAACCCACCCGCAAGGATCGAGCGTATCAACATCATTCGAATACAACGGCAACCAGACAGTAAAGACAGTAATCTCAACTGACAAAGATGGCGCGTCAAAGAAACAGGTCTTCTCCGGAGAAGGTGAGAATTTGAAGCCCGTATCGGAAGTTGTCTCGAATAAAAGCGATGAGCAAATTTACTCCTCATCCTTCGACTATTCAGGTGGTCAGATAGTGCAGACAGTGGTCGCACGCGATTCAAAGGGCGGCACCAAGACTCAGATCATCGAAGGTGAGGGTGCTCAACGACGACTCAAATCTGAAATCGTCGCAGCGAAGGACGGCACTGAACTCACAAAAGTATCGTTGGAAGATGTTCGAAACAATTCCGGTGAGACAATCGGAAGACGTCAAACGCTAACCAAACGTGGTGAGGATAACTCTCTTACGGTCTCAACCTTCGAAGGACGCTCGGATCAAGATCTGAAACCCAAGCGTGTGATTGTCTATGATGCCAAAGGTGGAGAAATCAAACGCGCCACCTTTGATGCGATCGTCGACTCGGACAATCAGGTGATAGGTCAGCGCCAAACCGTCATAACACATTCCGATCGAAACACGCTCACAACCTCAATTTTTGAAGGTCCATTGAATTCGCAACTCAAGGAAAAGGAACGTATCATCACCGACTCAACCGGCAAAGTAACTAAGCGCTACGTCGCCAATGAGAAGGGAGAACTTGTTGAAGCGCGCAAATAGAACTCAGAAAATAGACCGTGCAAAAGCAAAATGGAGAGGCGAAAGCCTCTCCATTCGCTGCGCCTGGCATGGCGCAATCAGGTCGTTGGCTTACCTGAGGAACAGCTAGTGATTCGAATGGTTAGCTCTTCGGCTTCCAGATCGGATCGTGGAATTGCTTGTTCGACTTGCTTGGTTCAAACCATCTGGTCATGGTCATCTTCTGCTGAGTATAGAACTGAATTCCTTCTCTTCCTTGTATGTGCAAATCTCCGAAGAAGGAGTGGTTCCATCCTGTGAATGGAAACCATGCCATCGGCGCAGGAACACCTACGTTAATGCCGATCATGCCGGCGTTGAAATGGCGCTTGAACTCGCGTGCTGCTCGTCCGCTGCTGGTGTAGATTACAGCACCGTTTCCGTATGGGCAGTTCTTGCCAAGTTCAATCGCATCTTCAACTGTTTCGACACGCACCACAGACAGTACCGGTCCAAAGATTTCTTCCTTGACGATTTTCATTTCGGGTTCTGCATGATCGAAAATTGTTGGTCCAAGGAAAAAGCCGTTGCCTGGGACTTTCAGTTGTCTGCCGTCTAGCGCTAACTTGGCGCCTTCAGCTACACCCGCATCGACCAGGCTACGCACTTTTGCGAGGTGGTCGGCAGTGACAAGTGGACCCATGTCCGGGTTATCGGTTCCATCTGTAGGACCGACTTTCATTTTGCCGACTGAGTTGACCAGTTCAGGAACCAGCATATCGCCTGCAGCTCCCACTGGAATTGCCAAGCTTCCTGCCATGCAGCGTTCGCCGGCGCAACCGAAAGCAGAGGCTTGAAGGGCTTGTACAGTGTGTTCCATATCCGCATCGGGAAGGATGATGATGTGGTTCTTGGCACCGCCCGCCGATTGAACACGCTTACCGTGTGCCGTACCTGTTTCATAAATGTATTTCGCAACAGGTGTCGAACCGACAAACGAAAGTGCTCTTACATCAGGGTGAGTCAACAATGCATTTACTGCATCCTTTCCACCATGCACAATGTTGAAGACGCCTTTCGGCAAACCTGTCTCCAACAGCAATTCGGCAATCAAGATACTGGTGAGTGGAACCTTCTCGGATGGTTTCAAGATGAAGGTATTTCCGCATGTGAGTGCGATTGGATACATCCACAACGGCACCATCGCAGGGAAGTTAAATGGTGTGATGCCGACACAGACTCCGAGCGGATGACGTACAGTTTCGCAATCTACGTTTCGCGCTATGTTTTCCATCGACTCTCCCATCATCAAACTGGGAATGCCGCAGGAGAATTCGACGACTTCTATTCCCCGTTGAACAGAGGCTCTCGCTTCAGGCAGCGTTTTTCCGTGCTCACGGGTGACCATGCGCGCGATATCTTCGTAGTTGGCTTCAAGAAGATTTTTGAAGCGAAACATGAAGCGCGCTCTTTCGACTACCGGCACTTCCTTCCACTCTTCAAATGCTTTTTGTGCGGATTTGACGGCTTTGTCTACTTCATCGGCTTTGCACATCGGCGTACGCGAGATGACTTCGCCCGTCGATGGGTTGTATATATCTTGAAACTCGGTGGCTTTAGATTCTACCCAGTTGCCGTCGATCAGTAGTTTGCACGCGGTTGCTACAGTGCTTTTAGTCGCGGCCATGACGAACCCTCCCAACCGAAAATGTCTTTAATGCGCAAATATATCTTGTTGATATCCAGTTGACAACTGGCTCAAACGGCTAAATTGCATAGATTTGGACTAGATATTTCTAACCTAAGCTTTATGGAGCTCAGTTGCTCGGTGCAGATTCAGCAGTCGAGTACGCACGGTTAGCTGCAGCATCTGCACGATCTGCGTCGTACTGTGCTCTATCTGCGTAAGAGTTCGCTTCGGCAAATCCGTTCGCTTTGGAGCGAGCACGCGACGCCGCCGCTCGAGCTTCGTTGGCTGCTGACCTGGCTTCCGAGGCAGCACCCATTCGATAAGCGCGTTCACCATAGTTCGCTCGTCCTTCGCAACCTTCCGCATAGTCCGCTTTGCTATTCGCAACCGACTGTTCGTACTGTGCTCCATTTATCGCTTCTTGCTTGCGTGCAGCGTAGTTTGGATCGTTTGGGTTAGCTGGTTGTTGTTGTTCGCCACCGCCGAGCAGAGTCTGCAAAATCTTTCTTTTGCTGAACAATCCACCAAATCCACCCATGCCACCCTGATTCATGCCGTTGCCGAAGCCGGAGAATCCGCCCTGATTTTGATTCATACCGCTTCCAAAACCAGAGAAACCGCCGCCTTCGCCCATCTGTCCGGACATCATATTGCGCGGCATTACACCTTGCGGTAAGCCACCATTTTGCATCATGCTCTGTTGCATCATCCCTGGTGGCATACCCTGCATCATATTTCGAGGCATGACACCTTGCGGCAAAGCCCCTTGCTGCATCAGATTCTGTTGCATCATTCTTGAGTTCATGCCTTGCATCATGTTGCGCGGCATTGCGCCTGGAGGCACGCCGCCTTGCATCATGCTAGGTCCCATACCTTGCATTCTCGGCATCGGACCTTGAGGCACCATATTCGGTGACTGCTGCATACCGCCGCCAAAAGACTGCTGCGGAAACGAATTGTCGGCATCATCCAACATGCGTTCCATGTCTTGAGGCGAGAGATTTTGTGCTTGTACACCGCAGACGCCCGTAACATGAGCCGCGCCTAGCGCGACACACACAATCAACCATCCGAGTCTCCTGCGCATCTCTAGGCCCTAACTTGCCTCAGCTTACGCACATGATCGTCAACGGTGAGATCGGGCACAGGTCCGCCGCCCATCTTAACGCCAAGGTCTTGAGTCCAAATTCCCAACTTCCGCAAAAGCCATGCATCCGGTCTTTTCTGGGTGAGCTTTTCCTTCAGATGCCTAATTCCATTCATCAGGCTGCCATCTTCGAACGTGCGAATAGACTCGACGCCGCAGCCGAGTCTTCGTCCGTGCGTGCAGTGCAGCACATCCATGATGTTCAGAAACGGCACAGGTCCCAAAACCGCCACAGACATTGATTCTGGTGAATCAGGATTCTCTTGAACAAAGTCCACTTGAATCCAAGTACGTGGTGAGAATCTGACTTTGAGCACGACCGGCTCGCAAATCAACGAGTTCGTGTTGCCTGGTCCGATGTCTCTCAGACACGCGGCCCGGGCATAGGTATATGCTTCTTGAGGACGAGTGCAGTAAAAACTGTAGTTGCTGCGTCCAGGCTGAATCTGCCCGCAGCGGTTTATTTCCCAACGCCTATAGCAGTTGGTACCGTGATATAGGAAAAGATCTCCGGTATCTGGGTCATGGTCAACTGACGGAAACTCAGATACGAACTTCTCCAATGGAGGGGGGACTTGATGGTTTGGAATGCTATCCAGGACGAGATCCTCAACTACCACCACATCGAATAAAACAAGACACTGGACTCCTCCTACCCCTATGCCCTTAAACTGAGGGATTCTAAACCCAACGTAAAGCTTTCTGAGCCAAGCTACTACCGCATTGCGGACCGATCCGTGGTCAACCCGATATTGCTTCCGTTTTCAGATTCGCATGACCGCTCTTCCAGGGCGGGCTGCCTAATCCATATATTTTTCTCTAGCGGCTTGAATCGCCTGGAAGGCTTCATGCAGCGCTTCTCTGACTTTCGCAAGGCCTTGCTCGGCTGTGTCGCGCACCCCGTTGGAGAGCTCAACGCGTTTTGCGGTCAGCTCTGAGTTCATGTCTTCGCTCAAGCGCTCGAGGCGGTCACACCCGCGCTCGATGGTATTTTCCAGCTCGTGCCCGGCTTGAAGCTTCAATTGTTGTAGCTTCGAGACTGCTGCGTTGCGCTCCTCATTGAGCTCTGGCTCGGCTTCGACCGTAGAGGTTTCTGCCAAACGCTTGCAGATGGTCTCACTGGCATTGATCTCTTTTTCGCCTTCCTGGAGCACTCTGGCAGCGCGATTTGTGGCGCGCTCGATGCGATCGCTTGTTCCTCTGAATATCTCCTCAAGACCGCTTTGCTGTCCCTTACCGACTGAATCGATACTGGACATGCATTCTTCGACGAGTTCTTGCAACTGCTCCCTAGCAGCCGACAAACTCGATTGCAGACCTTGTAGTTGCCCGCGCGATTGATTGGAGGAATCTTCAATGAACTGTTTGCGCATCTCCAAAGACATTGTTTGAAGAATTGCCCTGTGCTCTTTCTCTCTCGGCAAAATGACCGAAGTTAGCAATGTTCTAGTCTTTTGCCCAAGACCCAGCTCCGCGGTTCTCACTGTGTGATTCACGGTTTGCTGGAAGTCGCTATTGCTTGCGCTCAGTTTTTCATGAGCTCTATCGCGTGCCGCCTCGATTTCTTCCGTCATCGATCTGACGTTGCGCTCAAGCGATGTCACCATCGAATTGACTTCTTCAGTCATGCGTTCGTTGAATCGATCGAAACGCACTTGCAGCGCAGCCGCATACGAATGTTCGCCATCGTCCATCGCATCGCAGATGACGTCTATCATTCCCTTCAATTCACGGGTCTTCTGACCGATCAGTGCTTGAAGTTTGAACTCAGTCTTCTTGGAGAGGCTTTCGGTTTCGTTGCGAAACTCCTTACAAAGATCCGAGAGAGAGTCAAACAAGTGTGCTCTGTCATCTTCAATGTCTGAGTGGCTCTTGCCGAGCGTGCGCTTGAAGCTGTCGCTCGCATAGCTGGTCGTTTCCAAAACCTTAGTGCGAACTTCTTCAGCAACAACGTCGAGTTGACTGTTAAGACGATCTGCAAGAGATGACGCGGTCACTTCGCTTTGTTTTTCGATTTGAGACGCTTCTTCAACCATCTGCTCAACTTGTGCGTTGAGTCGTTGACGCAGTTCGTCAGAACGGTTTCCTAGTCGCTTCGCAGCTTTTGAAACTTGCTGTTCGAGCTTGCTCATCAGCGTAGCCATTTCATTCATGACTAGCTTCGGCTCTTGGAACTCTACCGATTTCTTCTTGAGTGCATCCGCTGCGTCGGCCGCTCGTCTGACAGCAGAGTCGGTCATATCGGCTCCAGGTGCTCTTCTTACACCGGAGTCGCTCATGTCGGCGCCGGGTGCTCTTCTTACACCGGAGTCGCTCATGTCGGCGCCGGATGCTCTTCTTACACCGGAGTCGCTCATGTCGGCGCCGGGTACTCTTCTCACCGCA